>JAQUEK010000008.1 GCA_028685185.1 Candidatus Altimarinota bacterium | reverse complement strand
ATTACTACAATAATGACAGAATTCATACGGCCCTCAGGATGCCTCCGAAAATGTATCATGAGAGATATGAACTGATACAAAAAAGATCTCAGGAAAATGTCTTGAAATCTTAAAAATAGTAGAGAGTCGGGTGGGTTAAAAAATTAGACCTTGACAATTAGGCTAGAAATGAATAGATTAGGTCTTAGGTCGAAAAAATGAAAGAATATACAAAAGAGTACCATAGAGAATATTTTAAAAGATTCTTTTTATTATGGGGTATCATATTCTAAAAAATATAAAGTCTCTGCAAACCATAATTACGCAAGACTTATAACTAAAGAACTTTTTGATAGATGTCAGGAAATTCGAAAAGGAAAGAGTTGAAGACCAGAGAAATCTATAGTACGAGAGGATTTTATATTTTGATGATTAATGAAATGTAATAAATGTGGTTGTACAGTAACCCCAGAGAAGAAATCAAAAAAAAGTGGAAAGGAATTTATTTATTATTCCTGTACTAATGGGAAACATATATGCAAAAGGGAATATATTAGTGAAAATAATTTATTAGAACCAATTTACTCAATCCTTTATAAATTTTCAACAATAACTCCTGAGACTCAAAATTTTATACTTACAGAGATGAGAAAATCTGAAGAATCAGAAGTTTCCTTTAATAAAGCGCAAATTATAAAAATAGATAAGGAAATGGAGAAAATATGAACATCCGATGAGAACCTATTAAAAACCTATTGCAATCCTAGTTCTAGTATTACTTCTGAAATGTATGACAAAATTCATCAAGAATATCAAGATCAACTTACTAATCTTTCATATCAAAAAGATACATATTCTAAATGAAAATCAGAGTATGAATTATCGATTGTTACGGTGTTTTCTTTAGCGATGAGAGCAAAAGAAATATTTGAAAGTTCTGAAGTTTGAGAAAAAAAGTTGCTTCTAAAATTTCTACTTCAGAACCCAACTTTAGATAATAAAAAACCTATATTTAATTTAGAAAGTCCTTTTGATGTGCTACTTACTGAGAGTTTAATAAAACAAAAATCCCAGATTTGATCTGAGATTTCTGATATTTCTTTTAATTGGCTCCCCGAGTAGGACTCGAACCTACGACCAATTGGTTAACAGCCAACTGCTCTACCACTGAGCTATCGAGGAATAAAAAAGCGTGTGTATATTATAAATATTTCTTTTTAAGTCAAAACTTTTTTATTTTTTTAAAAAATAAAAAACATAAGGTTGATTTTTATACTGTTTTTTTGTTTTTTTTGAATACAAAGCGCTTTCTGTGATAAATATTTTTTCGCTTAAATAAGCCATTTTTTTATATTTTAAAACTAGTAGTACCTAGTTTACGCTAAAAAATAGTATAAAAAATTTGCATTATATTTTTTTTTAGTATAATTGACCTTGTAAATTTATATTTATAACTATTTACATTATGAAGAAACAAGATTTAATTAAAGCTGTTGCTACAAAGGCAAGTCTTAGTCAAGATGCTGCTGCAAAAGTTTTAAATGCTATTATTGATGTAGTAACTGCTGAATTAAAAAAAGGTGGTGAAGTAGTTGTTACTGGTTTCGGTGCTTTCAAGGTATCTAACAGAGCTGCTAGACAATGAGTTAATCCTAGAACATGAGCTAAAATTAAAATTCCTGCTATGAAATCTCCTGTATTTAGATCAGGTAAAACATTCAAAGAAGCTATTAGATAATATGTTTTCTTTTAAAAATGCTATAATCCAAAAGATTATAGCATTTTTTTTGACTTTTCTGATATATTTTGATATACTTTATTCAGTTGTAGTTTAAGCTTATATTATTTTACTGAAAATAATGTTAAATATTGATATTTCAAATATAGATTACGAAAATCTTAAAGAGTTTATTGATAAGAATATAAGCGATTTCAAAAATTTCGAGCTATCTATCAGATTTAAATCTGATTATAGCCAATCTAGAATGATAAGATCCACTATATTATATATATTCGATAAGAATAATATAAATATGCCATGGAGATGAAGATTTTCCCTTATCTCGGATGAACTTGTTAATAATTCAATCGAATATGGAAGCCAGGCATTTGAAGAAAACCTTTTCATAATGAAATTTTCCTCATCCGATAATTTTTTGAATATAAATATAGAAGTTCATGATACATGAAAATGACTTCTTGCAAAGAACAGCATTGAAATGGAATCTGTAAGAAAAACAAAGGAAGAGAACTGATTTGACTGATATCTATGAAAAAGATGAAGGTGATTGTTCCAGCTTGTGAAAAACATAGTTGATGATCTTTACTTCAAGGATAATGAAGCAGGTGGCCTAATAGTATGAGTAAACAAAAAGCTTGAGTTAATATAACTCAAGCTTTTTTTATCTGGAAATTAATATAGGAATATCTTATCCATAGGGAATATCCTTCATGAGATTGTAAGTTTAGGAACAACATTCTTATCAGCTTCATTCTCAAATAGGAAATACTGCATCTCATCCTTATATTTAGTTTCGACTATCCCGTTTATTTTCTTTGTTATTCATGATTTCTCAAGGATATCATATACTCTCATCACAGCTTCATAATTCTTCATGTCGGTCATTCTTACTATCTGTTCTATCCTTTCTCATTTGACTTCAAATTCAAGGTTTCATTTGTCCAACAATTCGAATTCTCTTGTTTGTTCCTTCAAATCATAGAATTTTACAGTCTCTCATTTTTCCTGTGCAACTATTGCTTCTTTCTCGTTGCAGAAATTATCGATAAGATAATCTTTCAGTTCAGCCACTCAGATATTCGCAGGAGCAGATATAACGAAAATGTTCTTCACTTTTGTCTTGTTCTTGAACTCCTTTTTTATATATTCTATCATTTCAGAATCGAATAGGTCTGCCTTTGAAAATACTACTATCTCTTCTTTCTTACCAAGATCCTTTGAGAATGTTATAAGCTCATTCCTTATATCAGTATAGTTTTCAATTATCTTATCAAGTTCTTGAAGATCCAGAAGATGAAGAAGAACCCTTGTTCTTTCTATATGCTTAAGGAAATCGTGTCATAATCATTTTCAATCGCTTGCTCATTTTATAAGACCTGGTACATCTTCGATAACCAAACTCTTTCATTTATGATCCATTACTCAAAGGTTCGGTATGATTGTGGTGAACGGATAGTTCGCTATCTTTGGCTTCACATTTGTTATTGTCTTTATAAGCGTTGATTTTCCAGCATTAGGGAGTCATATTATTCAGATATCAGCAACTAACTTAAGTTCCAATGTCACTTCTATCTCTTCTCATATATCTCATAACTCAGCAAAATCAGGAGCTTGCCTTATACTTGTCGCGAAATGGGAATTTCAATAACCTCATCTTCATCATCTGCAAAGCAATAATCTCTCCCAAGTCTTAGATAGGTCGTATACGACCTTTCAAGTATTGAAATCCTTCACTATCGTTCAGACAGGGACATTTATCACTAGATCCTCTCATCCTGCTCATGCCATTTCCTGCAGTCAACCGTTTTCTCATGATTGAGCCTTTAGAACTCTCTTGTGTCTGAAATCGCTTAATGTATTTATATTAGGATTCGCTTGTAATATGAGGTCTCATCATTTTCATCAGTTTCATCCGAAAGGTCATCCGTTTGGAATACATTTCTCTCTTCTCCATGATACTATTCAGTTACCTCATCTTCAAGCTATGAATTTCGCCTTTACCTCATCTATGAACATATTTTATGATTATTATTAATAGTTACTCTTCCTAACCTCCATTAAAACAATGGAAGCATCGGTACAGCATTTGATTCCCCGATATTTTCTCAAGCCCTAATTATAGGGAAGGGCAGGGGAAGTATTATTTTGATCATATTCTATCCAAAAAAAGTTTTTTACAAAAAGATTTGTATTTTTTATAAAATAAATAAAATAAATTTCGTTAAATTGTAATTAGTAAATTAATTTTATGGCAAAAGGTAAAAGAACTTACATGTCTTGTCTTTCTACTGAAAGCGGAATAATGTGATATATAACAAATGTTCAAAAGAAAAATTTTCAAGCTTGAGAAAAACTCGAATTGAGAAAATATGATAAGAAATTAAGGAAACATGTTTTATTTAAATTAAAAGAAACAAAACATTAGTATTTCAGAATTAAAAAATCCGTGAGAATTCACGGATTTTTTTAGTTATTATGCTGCATCTGATAATATTTCCTGCTGCGGATAGTTATCAGCAGATTGTGTTCATGACATATGTCTGAATATCCTTTCGAAATGAGCTTTCTTTACTTGCATATCGATCTCAAGCTCTTTTTTCTGTAATACCGTATCTACATAAATCCTAGCTTCCGGAGTCAAAATGACCTTGGTAAGGTTTTCAACTTTCATTCAGTATTTCTCCAAAATATTAGGGAGTATCAGATCTAATAGTTCCTTATTAGGTTGTTCTCATAATATTCTATCTATCTGATTCATATTTGTTTTTGTTTTAATACTAAATTATATTTTTTTTAGCTTTTGTATTTCCTTTTTTGCTTCTTTTGTCACCTGATTCTTATTGAATACCTCAAGATCCTTCTCTATATCCTCTATAGCTTGTATAAGAAGTATCTCCCTTTCTCTTTCCATCTGTTCCCGGCTGGATTTGATTTTCCGTGCTATGTTAGGAAAATCTGCGAGTATCTCTATTTTTCTCTCGTCTGTCATGACCTCGAAGATCCTTGCTACCTCAACGGCATCTTCCTCGAAAATATCATATTCTTTTATAAATCTTAGAAGTTCCGTATTTATCATATTTTATATACTTTATAGACTTGTAAAAAGTATAATATTTTTTTTTAAAAGAGCAATTTTTTTAAAACAAGTTAATATTATCACAATAAATTTTTATTTACAAATATTTAAGAATAATAAATTTGATTTTTAAGAAAAACATTTTATAATCCGTCGTGAGAACTTTTTTTTAAAGGTTCGGTTTATTTTATATCCTTCTTTAAATTACATTTAAAGATATTAAACCATAGGTATTATGAAAAAATACGAATTAATGCTCATCATTAACCCTCAATTAGAGGAAAGTGAAAGAGTAAATCTAGTTACAGAAATCAAATCAGAGCTTGAACAAGCTAAGGTTAAGATATTAAGCGAAGATGTTTGGTGAGCTAAAGATCTAGCTTACAAGATCAAAAACTCTAAAGTATGATACTACATATTATATACTTTGGAATCCACTTGAGATAAATTTTTTGATATAACAAAATCATTCAACATAAAAAAAGAAATCTGGAGACATATATTCATTAAATTAGAAGATTAATTTACTTAATAATATTATTTTTATGAGAACTGTGAATAAAGTTATCCTGATTTGAAATATTACAAAAGACCCATACATCAAAAACACAGAGAATTCAAAAAAAGTTGCCTTATTTACACTTGCTACAAACAGATACTTTAAAAATCTAAAATGAGAAGTTAAGAATGAAGCTGAATATACAAATTGTATAGCTTGGTGATCATTAGCTGAAAGATGCGAAAAATTCTTATTGAAATGAAAGCTGGTATATATCGAATGAAGATTGAAAACCAGAATGATTGAAAAAGAAGACTGAATAAAACTATATAAAACTGAAATTGTCGTCTCAAATCTTATTTTCTTGAATAAGAAATCAGAATTTGAAACCGATGAAGCAATAGAAGAAGATTTTGTTGCCGATATCGAAGAAGATGATAAATTTTAAATTCCAACTATTACTTATTAATTATTAAACACTATGTCTACTAAAAAAGCTTGTCCAATCGATGCAGCATGAATAAAGGTTATCGATTATAAAGATACAGTACTTTTAAAGAATTACCTTACAAAGTTCAATAAGATCGTTCCTAGATACTATTCTTGAGTATCTTTGAAGAATCAGAAGAAATTAGCAAAAGCTATCAAAATAGCAAGATATATGGCTATTTTACCATATGTTCTTAATATTAAGAACTAATACGAAATTCTTGAAAAAAATGCAAATGACGGTTTTAAACCATTATTTGCATTTTTTTTATACTTTTCCTATTGATTTTATTTTTTTATATAATATAATGCCCGAGTCGATTTTTATTAATAATTAATTTAATTATGACACAAATAAAAAAATTATGATTTGCTACTCTTGCTTTGACTACAGCTGTACAACAAAGTTACGCTGCAATAAATTTCAAGGAATGAGCAATTCAGGATAATGTTAAGTGAACAGATAATACAGCTGATGCGGCAATTCAGGATGTTGTATGAAATGTTATGTTGTTTATCTGAATACTAGCTGTTATGTATGGTATTTATGGAGGTTTTCTTATTTTAACTGCAGGATGAAAAGAAGACTGAGTTAAAAAAGGAAAAACTATCATTTTCCAATCTATATTTTGAATAGTTGTGATCTTCTTGGCTAATTCTATCGTTCAATGGCTTCTTGATAAGGTATTGGTTGGTTGAACTGCTACAGGAGGATAATAAATTAATTTGTCTTTTGAAAATAATTCCATATAATTTTATATGGAATTATTTTTTAATTTTCCTAATTATGAGCAATAAAAAACCTATTCAGGATGATGATATATTTGACGGGGAAGAAGATTTGCCTATAGAATGAGAATGATTCTTTGAAGAAAGCTTGGAAGAGCTTTTAGAAGAAGAAAAAGAAAATTTTTCATGACATAGATTAGATACTTTCAGTGAAGTAAGAAAACATGACTGATCCTATAATATAGATGAGGAATACTTTGAACAGGACTAAGACATAAAAAAATAACACCGAATCGGTGTTATTTTTTTATGTCAGAATTGACTCTCTCTTTTATATCCTGCAAATTGAATTGTCTCATGTTAAGTTGATTATCAACAATGTTTTTCAGAACTATGGAGTCCTTGAAGAAATTATATGTCAACCAGGAAAGCAAGAATAATCATAATACCGTTCAGAGCGCAAAAAGTATTCATAACGTAAGGTTATACAATACTATCTTCCATTTGCTCTTGTGTATAGATAGGAACTCATGCTTCTCTATATTCTTAAGGACACATGTATTCTCTTGTATCGTCTCATTCAATTCCCTTATGGTCTTAAGTAATTCCTTCTGGACTATTGAATTATGCAGCATCTCCTTTTCTATGAAAGATAATTGCAGAACCTCATTTTTTTCATCAGCTTTATTCATAATTATTTGATCCATCAATTTATAAAATCATTCACAACAGCTCAAAGCTTTTTGGAATTATGTCTTATGTAATCGTCTTCATTTACAAGATCCCTTTCGATTATCTTATAATTCATATCTGAAAAGACACTCATATCCTTTATCTTCACAGGTTTTTTGTTTTCCTCGTTCTTGTATTTCAATATCAGCTCATCGCTTATATATCAGTTATTCACCAATACATAGTCTATTCTATTGATTCATATGTATTTTTCAACCACATCTACAAAATCCTTCACTTCAAAATTATGAGTCTCTCAATATTTTGTCATTATATTGCATACATATATGATTTTTGCATTGCTTGATGCCATAGCTTCCTTTATTCATTCTGTCAGAAGATTCGGCACTATGCTGGTATAGAGATCTCAAGGTCATATGATTATATAATCAGAATTCTGAATAGCCTCTTTTGCTTTAGGATTAAGAGCTCATCATCATAGAAGAAAAGCATCTTTTATAGCTAATGTTCAGTCATGCAAAGGTTTATCTATGTTTTTCTCTCAGATTATCTTCTTTCAGTTTTCAAGCGTCACTCAAAGCTCTATGTTATCTTTTGATACAGGTATAACCTTTCAGTTAACATGAAACATCTCTGAAAGTATATTTATTCATTCTTCGAAATCTCAGCTGATATCAGCTAATGCAGTCAATAAAAGGTTTCAGATAGTATGTCATTTCAGCTTACTCTCCTTGAATCTGTATTCAAAAAGCTTTCTGACTATTCATGTGTCCTGACTCATGGCAACGATAGCTCTCCTTATATCTCATGGCGGCAATATTCAAAATTCATCCCTTAATTCTCAAGTGCTTCATCCCGAATCAGAAACATTCACTATAGCGGCGATATTAAGGTTCTGATTATTTTTCAATCAATAAAGCAGATTATAAGTTCAAGTTCATCATCAGATTGTCGTAATGTTTATTTTCATATTTATAAAATTGTATTTTACTTATTTTAAGTATAATTATATAAATTTTATTTATTAATCAATAGAATATGGATTTAACGATAACTTTGGTTATAATAATAATCATAATAGCATTTTCGAGCATCAGGATCGTAGAACAGAATTCAGTTTTTGTGATTGAATTTCTTGGTAAATTCAACAGGATAATGACAGCATGACTTAATTTCAAGATTCCGTTATTGGAAAGGGTTGTCGAGAAGATAAGCTTGAGGCAGCAGAATTTTGCGATAGACTGAAAATATCCCTCACAGGATAAGGTTATCGTTGATGTTTCTACAAATCTTATATTCACTGTCAATATAGCCATAAACTGAATATATAACTATACATATATACTTCAGAACAGGCATCAGTCGATCTGAGCTATCATAGAGAATTCGCTAAGGACATATATCGCAAAAGAGACCCATGAATGAATCCTTGAAAAGAAAGATGAACTAGCTCTGCATATAAGAACGGATCTTGAGAAGCAATTTGAAGAATGGTGAATGATAATCAACAGTTTCCAGATAACAAATGTAAATTTCCCTTTGGCTATAACTACAGCTATGAGCGAGGTGGTTGCAAGCCAGCAATTAAGAAAGGCAGCAGAAAATAAATGAGAAGCTGTGAAGATTCAAGCTATAAAAGAAGCTGAAGCGGAAAAAGAGAGAAAAAGACTGCAATGAGAATGAATTGCGCTTGAAAGGGAAGCAATTGCACATTGATTGCAGAAATCAGTTGAGATTGTCAGACAGGCAACATGACAGAATTCCACTGAAATCCTTTCCATACTTACTTTGACGCAATATCTCGATACCCTTAAATCAATCTGATCCACACAGAACTCCAAGGTAATCTTCATGGATACAAGCGTTTGAAAAACTAGTGACCTGATGAAGCAATTCATCGCATCTTTTGAATCTAAAACTGAAAATTAACATGAATATGAAAGAGACATTCAAGGCTTATGATATTAGCCTTTCCGATATTGAATATGAACTATTCGATAAGTTTTTGCCTTTGTTCATTGAAAGGAATTCTTTGGTGAATCTTTCTGCTATAAGGGATGAACAGTGAATAACCCAAAAGCATTTCATAGATTCCATTATTCTTAATAAATTCATAAAGCTCCATTGAAATGTACTCGATATATGAAGCTGATGAGGTTTTCCTGGAATACCGCTTAAGATAACCAATCCCGAAGTGAATTTCACTTTGCTTGATTCGATATGAAAAAAAGTGAATTCAATGAATATTTTCATAGAAAAACTTAGTCTATCTTGAATCAAAGCCATTCAAGCGAGAGCGGAAGAAATATGAAATAAAGAAGATTTCAGCAAGAGATATGATTTCATCGTTTCAAGGGCTACAGCATATCTTCCTAAGATCATAGAATGGAGCTTTCCGTTTTTGAAGGAGTGATGAAAGATGATAATTTTCAAGCTTAATAACAAAGAAGAATTGAAAGACTGAGAATTCTTATTGAAGAAGCTGAAATTGAAGATAACAAATATCCATAAATATGATATCGAAGATCAAGAAAGAATATTGATCGAGATATCAAGATAATCTCATCATGAAAAATTAGTTTAATCGCAAAATAATCCTTTTGTCAAAGGATTATTTTGATTTTAATGCAAATATATGATATTCTCTTTAAAGAAATTAATTTATACCAAAACAAATACAGATGAATCTATACAAAAAACTATCCGCAATAAGCCTTCTTCTGATTTTCTTGTCTGAAAACATGATACTTGCACATGCTGATTCGAATTTCCTATGAATGCAGAAATCCAGAACTGCTAAGATTCTTGATAACTTCAATGCACAGCAGCAGGTTATACTTTTCGAGAATGTTCCTATATCATGAAACGAGGAATCAAGCCTGTTTGATTCTGATTCCAGAATAAGCTCCCTTGAGCAGATAGTGAAGAGACTTGAAGATACAAAAGAACAGATGAAGGAAAAGAAAAAAAATATCTCAAAGAAAAAAATAACACTTAAGAACACCATAAGACAACTTGATTCTGATATTGAAGATACACAGAAAAGCATTACTGTAATGCAGCAAGAGATAGCTATGAAGAACCAGAAGATAATAGATATCACTAAAAAGATAGAGGAATTGGATGGTAAGATACTTGAAAACAAGAAATCAATCCTGAAGTATCTTTCTTATATTTACTCAAAATGAGATTTGGTATATTGAGATGAGAATAATATCGATGTCATAAAAAGTATAGTCTTGAATGACTGAAATCTTTCAGATATAATAAACGATATCAATTTCAAATCCTTGATAGAGCTTAGCTGACAGAACCTCATAGAGGCTCATAGGGATCTCGTAAAGGAATTCTATTATAATAAGGAAGAGATAAAAAAGGATAAGATAGAAAGCCTTAGACTTAAATCCCAGCTTGTCACGAAAAATAGCGAGCTTGAATCCCAAAAGGCATATAAGCAAAATCTTCTTGAAGTGACAAAATGACAAGAGGCCTTATTTAACAGGTATATAGCAACGAAACAGGAAAAAGAAAATGATGTAAGAAATAGGATAGATTCATTGAATACGGATTATATGGAAGTCTTCAATAATATCTGAAACAAATATGATTGTAATTTCAATTTCTCTTCAGGTTCCATAAGTGAATCCCAAAGCATAAGCGATAGTGATACTCCAAAATGTAAGGAGATAAAGAATTATTTCATCCTTGAGAAGAAATTAAGGGAAAACAATGATATTGACATGAATGGACAGAATCCTCTGATATGGCCATCTGATCCTGCTAATGGGATATCAACATTTTTCCATGATGAGTATTATTTCAATCAGCTTTGAAGCGAACATCCTGCAATAGATGTCCCATTGCCACAATGAACTGATTTGGTCGCTCCTGCAGCAAGCTATGTATACTTCATTTCAGAGCCAGCTCCTTGAAAATATTGATATATAGCACTTAAGCATGCTGGATGATTTGTAACCGTATACTGACATATTTCTGCGATATCTGTAAAACAATTCGATTTCGTGCAGGCTTGACAGGTTTTTGCAAAAAGCTGATGAGCTCCATGAACACCTTGAGCTTGACCGATGACTAGCTGAGCGCATCTTCATTTCGAGCTTTATAAGGATAGGGCAAATGTCGATCCATTAGCTTACCTTGACACTACACGTTTGAGATTCGAAGATCTTCCTATAAAATACAGATATAAATATATCGAAGATCTGAAATTGAAATATTGAAATAGGGTAAATCTTGATAAATATAAGAAATTCTATATCGTATGAGATACTGAAATCGACAGGCAGAAATACCTATTAACCAAATATGCCACAAAAGATTTCAATGATTGGAATATATGGGTAGAGGAATGAATGAACTGAAAGATAGATCCTAGTTTCCTTATATGTGTATGACTTGCAGAGACTTGAATTTGAAAGAATCTGAAGACAGCTTTCAATGTATGAAACATATGAAATACAGATTCAGGATGAACTTATGATTTTTCAAATGCCAGAGAATGAATCTATTGGATGGTAAAGACATTCAATAACAAATATCTGAGCAAATATAAGACAATCGATAAGCTCTCCAGATGGTGAAATAAGGATTGATCAATATATGCATCTTCAGAGAAGAATTGGCATAATAATGTAACCAGATGTCTATGAAGCCTTAAATGAACTTTCATAGAAGATGATTACAAATTCAGATTAAGCTCAATCAATCAATAAGAAACAAAAAAATAGATATGCGATTGATCGTATATCTATTTTTTTAAAAAACTATTTTACATACCAGGGAAATTCATTCACATACCTCACATTATATCTTTCATTTTGTCCGCAGCGATTTCCTGTGATTTTTTCAATCATTTGTTTATTGCATCAAGAATGGCTTTTTCAAGTTTTGGGATATCTTTCGTTATTTCCAAATCCTCTATCTTCACGCTTACTACTTCCATCTTTCCATTAATTGTGATTACAACTCAGCTGACTTCAGCTTCAATGTGTATATTTGAAAGCTCATTTTGAATCTTTGATGCTTCTTGTTGTAATTTCAATAATTCCTTTGCTTTTGAATAATCCATATATCATTTTTTTAATTAAATATTAATGTTAGAAATATTTTCCATTTCCAAAACAATATGATTATAAATATATCTATTTTTTTGCAAATAATTTTATTATATGATATCATAAAGACATATTACTACATAAACAAAAATAAATATGTGATTTTTCGATAATATCATAGCGGAAGAAGAGACTTCCACACAAGTCTTGGATAAGACGAAACCTGCTTTATCAAAAGAAAATACTTGAAATAATGGCGATTTAATTATAATTGAAGATGTCACATTTCCAGAAGATACTAAACTTACTGAGCTAAAGCCAGAGGAAAGCATTATTATCAGCGATGAAATTACTTTTATCGGTGAAGAGGAAGTCACAGCTGAAGCTGAGCCAGAAATCGAACCAGAAGTTCAGGAAATCCAGGATATTGAAGGTACTGAAGAAATCGAAGAAACCGAAGAAATCACTGTGGAAGAAATAGTTGGTACGATTGAAGAAACTGAAGAAGTCAAACAAGAAGAGGTTATACCTGAAATCAATTTTGATTTAGGACTAAGTTTTTCTACTTGAGATGATTCATCAACTTGAGATGATTCAAAAAAATGAGACCCAAATGTGATTTTAGAGGAAGCTGTCAGAAAATTGGTGGAACTTCTGAATTCCCATATCGCTTTAAGAGAGAAGAAAATGTCTGAAGTCGGAAATATCAATTCAAAGATAAGCTTACTTAAGGATGAAGCGAAAAAGCTTACAAATGAATCAAAGGTGATTTCAGATGAAGAAACCAAGATAAATAAAATGATGGAAATACTTAATTCGCAAAAAATTTCATAATTATTACAAATATGTCAAACGAAATAAATTTAGAATCACTTCTAGCATATGCTATAAAGATATCATGTTCAGATATACATATCGCAGAATGAGACTATACAGCTTTTAGGGTAAACTGAAAATTATCAAAAGTCAAAGAAGCCTGAATCACAGAAAAAGATGTATTGAATAAGCTTACTGAAGAGTTATTCAAAAACGATAAGAAAAAAATCGATGAATTCTATAATACCAAGGATGCTGATTTCGCATATATAGCAAAAGATTGAACACCTTTCAGGGTAAATGGTTACCATAAACTATGAAAGATCTGATTTGTAATGAGAAGAATCGAAAGGGATGCTAAGAAAATGGAAGACTTGTTATTGCCTAAAGGTCTTGAAAAGATCCTTAATGCTAAACAATGACTTTTTCTTATAACATGACCTACATGAAGCTGAAAATCAACTACGATGGTATCTATACTTGATAAGATAAATGAAACCAGAAGGGAACATATAATAACAATCGAGGACCCTATCGAATTCATATTCTCCGATAAGAATTCGATTTTCTCACAAAGGGAAGTATGACGTGATACCGATTCATTCGTATCAGCTATAAGAGCTGCAATGAGAGAGGATCCGGATATAGTAATGGTTTGAGAGATGCGTGATAAGGAAACCGTTGAAGCAGCTATGAATCTTTCAGAGACATGACATCTAGTATTCTCAACACTGCATACATCTTGAAGCGTACAGACAATAAACAGAATAATTCAATTTTTTAATTCAGATATACAAAGCCAAGTAAGAGTAAGACTTGCTGATACTATGTTATGAGTCCTTTCACAAAGGCTTATCCCTAGGGCAGATAAGAAATGAAGGGTATGAATCCATGAATTGATGTATATTACAACATGAATAAAAAACCTTATAAAGAGCGGAGACCTTATTCAGATAAACAATAATATAGAAATGTGATCTAAAGAGGGGATGATAGCTATGAAAAGCTCTGCATACAAATTGGAACAGGAATGAATCATAAATTATGATGATTACATCTGATATTTTACAAACGATGATTAAAATAGGTACTAGGTTATAGGGAACATTTTATTATAGAATTCTAAAGCCTTTATACTGAAACCTAGAATATAACCTTAAATTTTATGAAAAAAATATATATAAAGATAATCTCAATTTTATTTTTATCATTTTTTTTGTTTTCAAATGCAACATTCGCAAAGGTTTTCAGTATTCCGGATAAGGATATAACATCTGTTGCGATAAAATCCTCATGAAGTTGAGATTCTTTAAGTAGGATCTCAACTTTATGGCTTAACATATTGCATTCGGTAAAGATAATACTTTGATTTGTAGCTCTTATATATCTTGTTTATCTCGGATTCGAGATGATGGTTGCTATGTGAGGTGAAGATAAGCTTACAGCTACAAAAAGACAGCTTTATTATACCCTTATTGCTTTCATCTTCCTGAATATACCAGGTCAGATATATGAGATGTTCTCTGATAAGAACAAAAATGTTTCTGAAACGTGAAATTTTACAGATGTGGATGTAGCATCAAAATGAAATATGCTTGTGAATTTTGACCTATGGGATCAAGTTGTTAAAGGTTGAATACTGGGCTTCATCAATGTTTTCATGGTAGCTCTTATAATATATAACTTCACTTTCGCCTGAATATCATATATGTCATCCTGAGCACAGGAAGATAAGAGGAAAAAGGCAAGAGGAAAAATCATACAATGAGTGTTCTGATTGATTTTCCTATGAATAATCCAGGTTTGGGTTAATGTCATCTATTCTTGAGATATTCCAAAGGCACAATGAGTTTTTGCACAGATCGCAAATATCTGAATATTCTTTTCTTGACCGGTTGCGATATTCTTCTTGATATTATGATGATTCTATTATATCACATCAGCTTGAGATGAAGCAAAAGCGAAGAAATGAATCGCTATCGTGAAGTATACTTTCATAGCTCTAATAATCCTTCTTGCCAGCTATGCCTTCCTTAAGGATCTATCATGTTTCACACTTGATTGATCAGTACCTACAAGCTGTTAATAATAACAAAATAAATATGAAAAAAACATTAATCATAATACTATTATCATTTTCTTTTATTTGAACAGGTATTGCCAGCGAACGTTCTCAGGGTACTGATTATAATAACAATGCAGAATGAGAATGATCATATGAGGCTATGTGAGCTTGAACGGATTTCGAGGCAACATTCTGAGCACCCGCAAATTGAACATCATATTCAAGAGCTGAAGTAGAACAAATACAAAAAGACTTGAATGAGATGCATGAATGAGAAGCTTGATATGTGCCGATTCCTGTCGATTGACTTATTTGAGAAAAAACTATAGATGCTTTCGATACTGCACCTTATGAAGAATTAGAAGCAGCAAAATCAGATACACCGAAACCCATGACAGTTATAGTTACAGAGAAGATACCCTGAACAGACTGTACTCCTGTATGATCATGAAACACTCCTGAAACCAGAAAATACAAATGTACAATCAAGCCATGATTCCAGACTGCGATGGAGCTTATTTGATGACTCATCAAATATGCGACCTTCATTTCAGCTCTTATATGAGTATTGATGCTGACAGCTTCAGGTATCCATCTTTCCATGAGCTGAATCGATTCATGAGCAAAAGCAAAAGCGAAAGAGCAATTCACTAAGATAATATGATGACTTGTACTGCTTTTTCTTATCTGATTTGTTCTTAATACAGTCGCACCATGGATATATACATAATATATGGTTTTTGAAAATCCCCTTTATCAAGAAGGGGATTTTTTTTATCTTCCGGATCTTTGATATCTTCCGGATCTTTGATATCTTCCTTATCCGAACCGTTTTACGCTCTATAATATCTTTGATTTATCGGTAAAAAAACAAAAACTATTTTTTCTTTAAAAATAGTTTTGACATTTATTTAAAAAATCATACTATGTCCGAGCTTCATTTTTGAAGTTCTGACTTTCATATGCTCCTTAAAATAATCAATATACAAGAAGATGAAAACTCTATATAACGAAGAGTTTTGATCACTAAAGATTGTTAAATAAAACAAATTAAAATTTTAGGTTTTTTCATAAAAAATCAAATCCGTACCAAACGGTTTTCGAATCGTCTGGTACGGGCTACGTTCAAAAGAGTTTGATCATAGCTCAGGATGAACGCTAGCGGTGCGCCTAACACATGCAAGTCGAGCGATAGTAGAAAGTAGCTTGCTACTTTCTATGAAAGCGGCAAACGGGTGAGTAATAAGTTGGTACCTACCTCTAAGTCAGGGATAGCCCAGGGAAACCTGGATTAATACCGGATGTGTCCTACGGGATAAAGA
>JAQUEK010000004.1 GCA_028685185.1 Candidatus Altimarinota bacterium | reverse complement strand
TCTTTATCCCGTAGGACACATCCGGTATTAATCCAGGTTTCCCTGGGCTATCCCTGACTTAGAGGTAGGTACCAACTTATTACTCACCCGTTTGCCGCTTTCATAGAAAGTAGCAAGCTACTTTCTAATCACGCTCGACTTGCATGTGTTAGGCGCACCGCTAGCGTTCATCCTGAGCTATGATCAAACTCTTTTGAACGTAGCCCGTACCAGACGATTCGAAAACCGTTTGGTACGGATTTGGTTTTTTATGAAAAAACCTAAAATTTTAATTTGTTTTATTTAACAATCTTTAGTGATCAAAACTCTTCGTTATATAGAGTTTTCATCTTCTTGTATATTGATTATTTTAAGGAGCAATTTTTCGTGCCATATTTATATAAAAAAAACAGTTAAAGTCAAAAGTTTTTTTTATTTTCTTTATGAACAACAAAAATTTATAATGGTGGGCCTGGTTGGAATTGAACCAACGGCCAATTGGTTATGAGCCAACTGCTCTAACCCCTGAGCTACAGGCCCGCGTTAGAGTATCATTTCTTTGGAATAACTTTTTGGCGGAAAGGGGGGGATTCGAACCCCCGCGGCACTTTACAGCACCCTACAGGTTTAGCAAACCCGCCTCTTCAGCCACTTGAGTACCTTTCCAAAAATTGTGGTATATATAAAAAGAACAAAATTGAACAATTATATTGTTCAAATAACTATTTTCAATATGGCGGAGAGACAGAGATTCGAACTCTGGGTGAGTTGCCCCACGACAGTTTTCAAGACTGTTCCATTAAACCACTCTGGCATCTCTCCGTATTTCAATCATAGCGGGACGTATTGTATCAAAAATAATTTTGAAGTCAAAAGTTTTGTTGAATTTTTTTTAATTGAAATACGCCTGATTTTTAATATCATAAACCGGTCACTATAATATAACCGAAAAATAGAATGGATTTATCCGAATTCCTAAGGTATAATAACATTAAAGATGAGAAAAATCTGTTTGATCATCTGAGTTGTAAAGGGTATGATTGGGGATATCTTTCAGCTGAAAAAAAGAAAGAAAAGGAAAAGGATATATATTCAAAATTATGGACATTGAAAAGCACTGAAGATATCATTGAAGATAAAATGGCTATTTGTTGGGATTATGCCAATTTCGAAAAAAAGATATTCGATCATATGAATTTAAAAAGCTTCATATATCAGATCATCTTCGATGATGATATAGAAACCAATCAATCACATTGCTTCACTATAATCGAAAAAGATGACGGATATATGCTGTTCGAATATTCATTCAGGAGGAATGCTGGAATTTATATGAAAAGAGATATCAATGAAATCATAGAGATGATTTGGATCTGGGTCTGTGAAAGATTGGATCATATGAGAAATAAGAATGTGGCTGCATATAGATTCAATGGTTGTTTTCCTGAATGAATAGATATGAAGTGATTGATGAAACACGCAAAGAAGCAGAAAATCGTATTTGAAATGCACAATAAAACAGAAACCTTATAATTTAAATCAAACAAATGGAAGAGATATTATTGCAAACACTGAAGATTGCCTATGCCTGAGTCGGAATCGTAAGTGTGATGGCATATTGGACCACGATAAAGGATTTATATCATCATAAGAAACAAAGCGCAAACATATTTTCATATATGTTGTGGACCGTAACTTCTGGGATCACATTCCTATATAGCTTATTCATATTGCCCGATCTGCTATTCAGGATCATCTCATTTATGGGTTTTATGGCATGTGCAACTGTATTAATATTGAGCATAAGATTGAAAAGAAGAGTCATTGCAGAGAATTAAATCTTCTGTTAGGTGATAATATCAAAATCAAGCACTAAAGGAAGATGATCCGAGATATTATTCCTGATGACACTGAAATCATTTACCCTTATCTTGTCATTCACGAAGATATAATCCACTACATTATTTCCTGTATCAAGATTATCCTTGAAATCAGGTCTTGTAGATTTTATTCAATATACCTTTATCAGATTTTTAAATTCACTCTCTAAAACTTTTATACTTTCAGTTTCCGGCAACAAATTGAAATCTCATGTTATTATTGTAGCAATATCATTTTTCTTGGCTGATTCCAGTATATATCTGAACTCTTTGATAGTCCTTTCATCTCACATTTTATCTCTGGTCCATATTCAATGTAGATTTAAAACTTGCAATCTTTTTCCTCAAATATTGAATTCAACAATCTGCAATGCTCTTCAGTGGTCGGTATTCTCCCAATCTGTAGTATCATTGAATAGCTCATAATTCCTGTGGAAGAATTTATTCTCGGCTTTCGATATAGGAAATTTCGAGATTATTTCGTTTCATTGCTCAACTTTTCATCCGAAATCCCGATATAATTCTCAGTTCTTGGAAAATGAATCTGCAACCCACAAAGGTCCGAAAAAACTGTAATCATAGGATTTTCCTATTGATTTCACCAATGATTCCTGGGATTTATAAGATTCGAATACATTCTCATTGAAATTCCTCAGCACTTCTTGAAGGCAGATTATATCAGGATTCTCTTCAATCAAAAAATCAGCGATTGCCTTATTATTATCTATTTTGATTCATATGTTCAGACCAATGAGTTTCATTCAATTTCATAATCGATTATTATCATCATAATAGCGTATTTCAGAAAATTTCAACATTTTATGCAATAGATATAAAAGGTATATTGAAATTTCAAATTGCAACAAATGAAAAAATCATATAATTATCCCGAATTAAAATTTAAAAAAATTATGAAAAAACTTATATTGGCCATTTCTTGCGTATTTCTACTTGTTTCCTGTACGGGAAAGGTTGAAGTGAAAGATTCTTGAGAGGATATAAAACAAAAACAGACTCTTACAAAAGAAGAAAGGGTGTCTCAATTCAAAAGAAGAGCGAATTTCCGCTCCATCATAACAAAATGAGATTTCTATTCTGTGAAAAACATGAAAGAGATGGCTCTGAGATATTATCTGAATGCATATTCAAGGCTTAAGTGAGATATAGTGGTAGAAAGGAAGATCGCAGACATGTACTTCGAGATGAAGAATTTCGAGAAGGCTTTGGAATTCTATAAGAAAATCCCCGCTTTGGAGCTTGATGAGAAGACAAGTGAAAAAATGGCGCTTTCGCTTATGTATATGAATCCCCGTAACCTGAAGCAAGAATTGGCGAATATAAACCTATCCAAGAATCAGAAAGAATATTTCAATCATGTTTTCACCTGTTATAATTGAATCAAAAACTGTATTTCCGACCTTAAGTCATATTCCTGAAGCTATGAGAAAACCACAAAGATAAAGAATCTGCTTATAAATTTCGAGAAGACATGAAATTCAGATTCGAATTATAAATATGCTCTGATGTGATGACAGTTCTTCGAAAACAAGGATTATCTGGCGACTGTGAAGATAGGTGAGGAGACTTTGTCGAAAAGGCCAGATTATAAGTCAGTCCTGAAGCTGACATGATTCGCCTATTATGAGCTTTGAAAATATGAGAAGGCGAACGATCTTCTTCAGAAATATTATGCGATCGATCCGAAAGATGTTAAGATAAGCTACCTGCTTTGAATAATAAACTTCAATCTTGAAAATTACATGTCGTCGAACTTGTATTTCAATTCCGCAGTATTGAACGGATACACTCCGAAAATCGAACTCGAGAAAAGGCTTGCCTATAATTACTACATAATATGAGACAAGAAGAATATGCTTAAGGTTTTCAGATATATGCTAGATGAAGAATGAATAACCGAGGATGATTATAGCGTCGCCCTATTTACATCCATAGAAGAGAATGCATTATCTAAAGCGATGCTTTGGGCAAACAAGTGAATTTTGAAATTCCCTGAATCCGACAATATATTGGCATTCAGATGATGGGTATACAGATTGACAGATGAACAGGACAATGCAATCCGTGATTTCAACAAGGCCCTGAAGATAAATCCAAGGAATTCGATAGCCCTTCTGAATCTCTGAATCGTGATGACCGATAAAAATGATTTTGCATTGGCAAAAAAATATTTTACAGATACAATTAATATAGATAAGAACTGAACCTTCTGATTGCAAGCAGAAGATGAACTTAAGAAATCAAAGGAGAAAGAAAAGGAATTAAGCCAGTCCTGAACAACGGAAACAGGTTCTACAAATTAACATTAAATATCGCAATATGACTTCAGAAAAAAAAGATTCCTCATCCAAGGAAATCAGAAATCCTCAAAAAATAGAACAAGGCAATATAAATAATGCTTGAATATTGAAAGAGAAGGATAAGAAGGATCTTGAAGACAGGATAGTCGAAACCCTCAAAAAACTGAATTGAAAGCTTACGAAAAAAGAGATCCTGGCGCTTTTCTCAAAAGTCGAAGCATCCAAATGACTTGACTGACTCAGAAATGAGCTTGAAAAGGAATCAAAGCTCGGATGACAGGAGATATCGGAAGAGATGCTGCAGGATATCCTTGATCTTATAAGAGAGGCGAAGGAAATCGCTCAGAAATGAATCGATGAGCTTAAGCTTGAACTGAAAAAGGTATTGAATGAAACCAAAGAGTATGAATTGGACAAGAGCATTTATCTTAGCTCCAGATTCAGCTTCATCAAAAAGCTAGAAAAGAGCGAATTGGGTAAGAGCATAATACTTGATATCGCAGGAATAACGGTTTGAGCATTGGATTCTGCCCAAGCCATATTCAAGCTTTTGCTTTGATTGATAAAGGATCTGATATTGTTGCCTAGAGATATTGTCAGAAGCATTAAAAAATAATCTATTATCTGTTCTCCTTTCAGAATATTATCCTTCTTCACATCTTATAGATTCATTTTCCTCATAACAATATGAAGAAAAGTCATATCACTATATATATGGTAACATTTATCGTCTTAAGAAGATAACTTCATAGGTTTACGGTAAGATTTCTGACTGTC
Source organism: Candidatus Altimarinota bacterium (assembly GCA_028685185.1). GTDB lineage: Bacteria > Patescibacteriota > Gracilibacteria > BD1-5 > UBA2023 > JAQUEK01. Next base: position 159,097 of record JAQUEK010000004.1, on the reverse strand, counting down.
TCATCTGTTGTAGCTATGAATTCCTTATAATCATAATACCAGCTATTCTTTATTGTTTCCATGTCAAAGATTATCTTTTCGTTGAAATAAACGTAAAAGCTGACATATTTTATCTGCTCGTTATATTCATTTTTCTGCTTTTCAAGCATGCTTATCTGATCGGCAAGGGTTTCCTTTTCCTTTGAAAACCTTGATATGAAATCCATCTTATTCTGGATTATCTTGTTCAAGGAATCTATATTCTCTGCGGATTGACCCTTGTTCTTCAGTGCATTCCAAAGCTCATCATAGCTTGATTTTGTCATTTCAAGCTGTGTATCGATCTCCTTGATCCTTTTTTTAAGGGTGTCTATCTTATCAGATATGTTTGTATAGTTTTTTGCAATATTTGAGATGTTTGTATTCAAATTCGTAAGATTGAATTTTTTCAGGATATCTATAAATTCCTGTTCTTTTCATTTTTCCGTCCTTAATGTCAGGTTGCATGAATGTTTAGATTGGCCTATATTGTCGATCTTCAGATTTTTGGCCCTTGATGTTGCAACAAGGCTATTACAGTCTTTTTCTACATTTGCCGAATCGATGTTTGCCGAATATGATTTTATTTCAGTATTCTGAACACCTACATTGGAATTCATTAATCATGCATCTGAACTCTGAGGAGAAACTGAATCATAGCCCATCGTAATACCTTCTGATGATTTGAGCTGTCATCCGTATTGCGCAATATTTCTGGATGATCAGAAATTAAGATTGATGCTGTTGAATATGAAGCTGATTATTCAGATCGCAAACATGATGAATATAAGACCCATGAATCCTAATCAGGCAAATTTGAAGAATGTCTTGAAATTTATGTCTTTTAGTTTTTCAAACATAATATGAAAGATTAATGATAATGAATCTGATTTTATTCAGATAAGCGATTTTGTAAAATCCGATTATCCCTTCCTTAGAATCGATATGATATTCCTTCCATTATCGAAAATCCTGTTTTCGATAATCTCAAAATGAGATCTGTCGAATAATCCTTTCAGTTCATCAAGATTAAATCAATGATAATATCTCATGTATTCTCATATCTTTATATCAAAATTTCAGCTTCATTCTGTAATTTCCTTATATCTTATGGAATTCTCTTCAGAAAAAAGGTTCCAGTTCGTCATGAATACAAATCATCATGATCTGAGTATCCCATTTATATGTGATAAGACCTCCTGCCTTTCTGTCAGGGTTTTCAGATGATGGAAAGATGCTATCAGAAATATCATGTCGAATTTCTCTCCATCGAATCCAGACAGATCAGTCATATCCAAAAGCTCGAATTTATGATCCGGAAATTCCCTTATCGCCTCTGATATCATTCAATCTGAGGAATCTATTCAGAAATAGCTCTTATCCAGCCCAGCGGGAATAAGATAATTCAAAAGTCTTCCATTTCAGCATCAGATATCGAGAATCTGGATTTTTCCATTGTTGTCGGCAATTTCAGGGATTGTTTTTATGAAATCCATAAAATATTCCATTTCGGGCCATTTCATGTTTTTGCGTGAATTTGAGAATGTTTCAGAAAAACTGTTATATGTTTCCATGATTATCCGAATAATCGATTTAAAACCTTTTTGTTCTTTTTCCATTTAGGAAGAACTTTAACCCTAAGGGAAAGAAACACCTTCTTTCAGAATATTTCCTCAAGCTCAAGCCTCGCTTCGGTTCAGATTTTCGTCAGATTGGATCAGGCTTTTCATATTATGATAAGTTTCTGCGACTCGGTTTCGGTATAAAGATAAACCTGCATCTTAAGAAGTTTCGGGGTTTCTTCAAGCTCTTCGATCTCCAAAAACGTAGAATATGGGACCTCCTGCATGAAATGTACGAAAATCTTTTCCCTTATTATCTCAGTTATTCTCGTATAGATATCCTGATCCGTATAATAATCCTCAGGATATAAAGGGAAATCTTCCTTCAGATATTTCTTGATCTCTTTTATGAGCTTCTTATATGTTTCGGTATTGCTTGAAGTTATACTGAGCTTTGGCTTAACATCTCAGACATTGCTCTTTATAGGTCATTTTTCCAATGATATGTCTGTTTTGGAATTTATGGCTATCACAGGAATCTTGCTTCATTTCAATATCTCCTCTATTATCTCTTCCTCATTTCCATAAGGCCTTGAACTATCAATGAATCTGACTATCACATCAGCATTCTTGATAGAATTCACAACAACATTCTTAAGTGTAAGATAAAAATCATCGCTTCATTCATTTATTCCCGGAGTATCGAAAAATATCATCTGTGAATCGTCGTCGTTGTATATTCATTTTATCACCTTTTGCGTTGTCTGGGGCTTTTCTGAAATTATCGACACTTTTTCCCCTATAAGATTGTTTATGAATGTCGATTTTCCTGAATTCGGCCTACCTATAAGCGCTATATATCATACTCTTTTCTTTTTGATCTCCATCTTCCTGTTATAAATTTAATGGCTTTATGATAAGGAAATTTTTAAAATATTCAAATGAATATAATATATTAGTCTACTAAAGCAGGCTTTTCATTTTCTTTAAATCTGAATATGATTATTTGATGTTCACGAAAGGGGTATTTGCTCATGTGACCTGAGGAAGAACTCAATTCCATTTCTCGATAGACCTTAATTGAAGTATCTCTGGATTCGATTTAAGTGCTTCTGCTTCTATCCTGGAAGCTTCTGCCTTTCATTTCGATTCTGCTATCTTCTGCTCTGCCTCAAATTTTATCCTTTCAAGCTTGTTCTTTGCAGCAAGGGCTTCCTGTTCGGCCGTAACTTTCTCTTCGATAGCCTTATTGAAGGAATCGGAAAAATTGAAATTAACTATGTTCACATCATCAACTATTATGAATCTCGGTTCAAGCTTCTTTGTAAGCAATTCTTTGATCTGATCCTTCACTCATTCCCTTTTTGTGATAAGTTCCTCCGCAGTGAATTTTGCGGTAGAAGCTTTGATAGCTTCCTGAATAGATGGATCAATTATCTTTTCCTTATAATCAAGTCCGACCTCCCTATATATCTGACCCACGCTTCCTGCTCTCAGATGAAAGTTAAGCGCGACAACAGCGTTTATGGTCTGAAGATCCTTAGAAGCGCTTGTTGCATCTATCTGTTCCTTCAAAACCCTTACGTTCATGATTATCATATCATCTATGTATGGTATCTTGAAATAAAGTCATTCGTTATATGTCAGTCATGTGACAGCTCAAAATCTCAGAAGGATTCATTTCTCTCAAGCCTTTATCGTACCGAAGCTTCAGAAAATCACTCACATGACCATGAAAAATACAAACAGGAATAATACCCATTTGAAAAAGTTCTTTATCTTATTCTTCACATCCTCGATGAAAGAATTAGAACCATAATTGATAGTTGCCATAATATTTATTGATTAGATAATACACATCAATTTTAATTCTTTATTTTTAAAATCAACTATTAAATTAATTTCCAAGATTGAAAATCTAGATTCTTCTCCCTATTATCCCATTATTCCCCTTGACATTACAATAAAAAGCCTATAATCAATCCTAATATATAAATCTATGCATATGAAAATTGCGAACCACATAATCGTGCCGAAAAACTTAAGCCAACTTTAATTAGTTGGCTTTTTTATTATTTTCTAACCCATATTAATATGAAGCTATTCATTAACAAGAGGACTAATGTCTGCTCGCTGATTCCTGAGAATGTGTTTGATTGAGCCGGATCCAAGAATGATATCCTTGCTGTAAGGATAAATCAAGAGATTTTCGATCTCTTAAGCAGCGTAAAGGTCCAGCATTATCCGAAAGAAGTCAGGAGAGTCATGAAATCAAGCCAGGAAATACCGGAATGCAAAGGTGAGGTAGCTAAATTGTTCCAGAAATACAGGTCTAAACAGCTAAAAATAATGTCTCAATCGTTTTAACCATTGAGACATTATTTTATGGATTATGTGATTATTCAACCTCTGGATTAATTTCTTCCATTCCTTTCCAGACACCATGAAGATTACAGCTTGCCCTGACTTCGAAGAAATCAAGCTCTTCGACATCGAAAACCACCTCATTTTCCAGATCAGGAAGATTGACTATTTCAATTTCATCTCAAACCTCATCAAAGATTCATATATATTCTATGAAATGCTCATCGTCATTCGGATGCGAATTGTCATCCAATCACATCTTTATATGGATCTTTCCTTCTTCTATCCTGTAGAAAGGCACATGTCTTTCCTCTTCGGGGGTTATATTCTCAATATTATGGACTTCCTGCAGAGAATGCGATATCTCATGGAAATATTCCTTACCTTCTCAACAAACCGGACATGTCCAATATTCACTGACGTCTGCAAAATCGGTTCCTGCATCTATATTCTGTTCATGGTCTCATAAATAGGGGGAATATATGTATTTGCAGTTGGTACATATATATTTTTGCATAAAAATGAATGTTAAATTTTATTATTGATACCTTTATATAAGCAATATAGTGCAAATTATAAATTAATCAAATCCAAGAAAAATTGACTTTTATTTATTTTGCCTAAAATGAAGGGGAATCTTGAAAAGAAAACCAAACAAACCAAAATTTTCTGAACAGTTTAATTAGAATAAAAAAATAACATATGTTAAATATAATCCTATCGCTCATTGCTTGAGGGGCAATCTCAGGTTTTTTAGTGTACACATTATTGAATAAGAAGAATAGCTCTAAACAGGTGGTTCTAAGTAAAGAGAAAGAGCAGGAATTCGCCAAAAGGGAATATGAATTCTCAAATATGAAATTCCTTCTTGAAGATGAAAAAAGAAAGTGGAATGCAGAGAAATCAGAAATAGAATGAAGGAAGCAGAAGCTTGAGAAGATGGAAGAGAAAATCCTTGAAAAAGAGGATAGATTAGAGAAGAAGCTTGAAGAGATAGAAAATAAGAACACTGAGCTTCAGACTAAAAATGAAGAACTGGATAAAAAAAGGTCTGAGATTGACAAGACAAGAGAAGAACTTAGATGAAAATTGTCTGAGATATCATGACTTACAAAAGAAGAGGCTAAAGAAATCATACTTAAGCAAACTGAAGAGCTTTACGAAAAGGATGTGCTTCATATCATAGAGAAGAAGAAGGGTGAGATAAAATTGAAGGAAAAGGAATTATCCAGAGAAATACTTATAAATTCGATCCAACAGTACACTTGAGAGGTTATTGCAGAAACTACACAGACAACCCTTCATCTGGACAATGATGACATAAAATGAAAGCTTATCTGAAAGGAATGAAGGAATATAATAGCTTTCGAGAGAGCAACCTGAGTTTCTCTTATAATAGATGATACGCCTGATACGGTATTCATATCAAGCTTCGATCTGTTCAGAAGATATATCGCTAAGAAATCTTTGGAACAATTGATAGAAGACAAGAGAATACAGCCAGCAAGGATAGAGGAGATAGTTGAACAGAATCAAGCAGATGCTGAAAAGCTTATTTTCGACCTTTGAGAGAAAACTGTCAATGAAATGTGAATAACATGATTGCCGCAAGAGATAATAAGCCTTGTATGAAAATTGAGATTCAGGACAAGTTACGGACAGAATATCCTGACACATTCAAAAGAAGTTGCATATATTTCAGAAGCTATAGCAAAAGAATTATGAGCAGATGCAAGTCTTGCGCTGAAATGATGATTGCTTCATGATATCTGAAAAGCTTTGGATCATGACATAGAATGAACCCATCCTGAAATATGAGCTAGAATCGCTAGAAAATACGGGCTTTCCGAAGGTATAATCAATATAATAGAATGACATCATGATGGAGTGCCAATAAACTGCATCGAAACAAAGATAATACAGATCGCTGACGCTATAAGCGCAGTAAGGCCATGAGCAAGAAGAGCTTCAGTAGAGCAATATCTGAAAAGGATCCATGAAATGGAAGACCTTGCATCAAGCTTTGCATGAGTTACAAAAGCCTACGCGTTAAGCGCATGAAGAGAAATAAGGATATTTGTAGATAGCGATACCGTGTCAGATCTGGATGCTGAAAAATTAGCAAGAGAACTGGCTCTTTCAATCGAGAATAACCTTAATTACCCTTGAGAGGTCAAAGTTAATCTTATAAGAGAAAAGAGAATAATTGAATACGCAAGATAATTATACCGTCCTTCTTTGCTAATCTTAGCTAAGGAAAGATCTTTATTCCTAATTAATATATATGTTTCCTCAGATTCAATTTTGATGAGTTACAATCTATACTTTCTGACTTGCCCTAAGCATATCATTCATATTATTTTTCTGGATGCTATACAGGCTTTCGCTAAAATTTTGAATAAACACAAATTTCTTTCTCGGTAATGTATTCTTCTTCTTTATATCATCCTTCGCCTTCTCAAGATTTTTCTATGTTATAGCAGAATGGAGAGACTTCAAATATATCTTCGATCAATGAGTATTGAAATTCTTCTTCATGTCAGACTATAACTTTTCCCTAATCTGATGAGTCGTCTGATTCATGCTTGTACTCTATATCAACATAAAGAAATTCAAGCTGAACAGCAATAAATATGTCGATGCAGTAGTCCTATCATTCCTGTTCGCTGCAATCATATGATACATCTGAGCATTCCTAGGATGACAGATATATTGAAAACCTACGGATCTGGCCATATGAATAGCATATACCAATACCTTAAGCAAAAACCCATATTCATCTCCTACATTCCCTTTGGCGATCATATATTCCATAATCTCATTTTTGCTTTTTGTAGGATTATATATGGCAAGGATTTTTATAAAGATCGAATGATTCATAGGTTATATCTGAATAATAATATTTGCTTCCATTCTTCTTATCTTTGAATTCTTCAATTGAAGCTCCGACATATTCAGTTCGTTTATCTATATAAATTTAACTCAGATCTGAGCGCTAGGTTTAATATTAATATGAGCTAGATGACTGACAAAAATCTACAAGCAAGAAAAAATCTAATCAATATATATCTTTCTGCCTGCTTCTCATTCTTATCTGCAGTTTTACTGACAAACATATACGAACATGGTTTCGTATATGTTTTTTTATTATCATTTCTTATATCATTGGGGATTCTTTTATATTACAGGCAACTTTATTTCCTGCTGATTTTCTCATTATCCTGAATGCTATTCTGATATTATATATCACTGTCTAATATAGAAAACATATATTCATCTGAAATTCTATTAAGCGATATGACATCTTGATTTTCAAAAACGGTTGAGATAAACTGAAGAATATGATGAATAGAATGAACTGATGAAGAAAGACAATATATATTCAATATAAGGAAAATCGATTCAAGGATATTGGACAAGGATATCGATATCATATTGAAAACGGGCTCAAATCTAAAATTCCAGAAATGAGATATTATCTCTGCAGATATGAAAATATCGGAAATAAGGAATACTTGAGAATTTGACTATAAGGCATATCTTAGGATGAAAGGTATATTCTGACAAGGAACATTGTATAAATACATCAAAGCAGGACAAGAAATAAGTTCATTCGGTAAGGCTATAGAAATGATAAGATCAGAATTTCTGAACATGATAGAAAAGATATATCCTTCACCTTATTCATGATTGCTTTCATGAATACTAATATGAGAGAAATGATGACTTCCTAAAGAATTGAAAACTGATTTCAACAGATCCTGACTATCCCATATAATAGCGGTCAGCGGTTTCAATATAACGATAATGATAATATTTCTATCATTTTTCGTTAAATATCTGCCATGATACATGAGATTTTTGATCATATGATTTTTCATAGTTTCGTTTTATCTCATAGTATGAGAGAATATTCCAGCCTTACGCGCTTCTATAATGTGAATAATATCATACTTAGCCATAATGAATACCCGGAAGCTTGAAAATTTCAATATGCTAATGGCTGTAATTGTCGTTTTCATACTGATAAACCCGATGATGATGAATTATGATCTGAGCTTCCATCTTTCATTCTTAGCGACATTATGAGTCATGTATACTCAATGATTCTTCAAAAGGATATATACTAAAGTGCCAGAATTCCTTTCAATAAAGGAATCTCTGATCATGACTTCAAGCGCACTTATTTTTACGATCCCGATAATGTTAGTCAACTTTGGACAATTGTCTATAATATCACCTCTTTCAAATATCTTGGTTGCTCCTGCAATCCCTTTATCTATGCTGTTCTGATTCTTAAGTGTGCTGTTTTATATGATAAGCATAAAGATATGAATAGCCTTGGGATTCATAGGGTGGTTGTTTCTTAAATTCATGGTATCGGTTGCAACCTTATCTTCATGAACAAGATTCAGTATATTGGAAATAAATATGCAGGAATACGGATATATGTTTGAAATAGCCTATTATGTGCTTTTGGTTTTTATGATTCTTTATTACAAGGAAGAGAAGTTAGCTTAGATTTCTTCCAATTTAAGGCTTTCTACTTTTTTCTTTATCTCTCATAATATAAAATCGCTATATTTGAAGGCTATATCTTTAGGTATGGCTATATTAAGCTCATAAAAAAAGAATGTCAAAACTGAACATAACATGTTTATGAAAACCTCTTTTTCCTTTTTTCATATTATCGTCAGAAATTTCTTCGATATTATAGAGGAAGGGTCAAAACTTATAACACTATAGATATCTTCTATCCATTCATTTATCCTTTTTCTTAATAATGGATCAAGGCTCTCTTCATTGAATTCGATTATTTCATCTTTCTTCTTATAATTGACCGGAATAAGGATTTCACTTTCTTTTAATATCAATGAATCATTTTTAGAATAGTTTCGTCTGATCACTATGGCTGCATCATCATAAACCAATGAAAGACCTCATAATATGAAATTGGACGGTGCTTCGATCTTAAGGAGATCAACTACAAAAGGTATAAGTATATCATATTTTGGATCCTTTAAAATTTCAATAATGATATTTATAAGATTATCATTATCTTTTTTTGCTTTCTTCTCATCTTTTTGAGTTCTCTGTATTCATGCTAGGGATTTGGTATATCGGTCTTTTTTTTCTTTCTGTTCTTCTTTAGTTTCGCTTGCCTGGGCTCAGATCTCTCAAGAATCTATGTCATCTATGCTATCTAATCACATTATTTCTTAATTACTTGTTATAAATAGGAAATTTTTCACATAATCATTGTATTTCTGATTTCAATCATTTCAATATATTCTCGTCATCCTTATTCTTTACTGCCTCGAAAATTATCTTTGCTATTATTTTTATTTCGTTCTCCTTCATTCATCTTGTTGTGATTGCAGGAGTACCAAGCCTTATTCCGGATGGATCCAAAGGTTTTCTGTCATCATATGGTATCATATTCTTATTACAGCTTATTCAGACATTTTCCAAGGCTATTTCAGCCTCTTTTCATGTCACACCGAAACTTCAGAAAACATCAACAAGCATAAGATGATTATCTGTTCATCATGAAATTATCCTGAATCAATGATCCTGCAGTTCTTTTGCTAAAAGTCTAGCATTGTCTATAACCTGTCTAGAATAAATCTTGAATTCAGGCAATAGGGCTTCTTTAAATGCAATTGCTTTTGCAGCTATGAGATTTTCATGGGGTCATCATTGAACACCAGGGAATACAGCTCTCGCTATTTTCGGTCAGAATTCTTCTTTTGACATTATGATAGCTCATCTTGGTCATCTAAGTGTCTTATGTGTCGTAGTTGTTACTATATCACAATATGGAACAGGATTTTCCAATGCTCATCATGCGATAAGTCATGCTATATGTGAAATATCAGCCATCAGGACAGCTCATACCTTATCAGCAATCTCTCTGAATCTCTTCCAATCAAGATTCCTTGAATAAGCGCTGAATCAGGCTATTATCATTTTGGGCTTATTTTCAATTGCAAGCTTCTCTACCTCATCCATATCTATTATTTCCGTTTCCTTATCAAGTGTATATCATATGATATTATATAGAAGTCATGAAAAATTAAGAGGATGACCGTGACTCAGATGTCATCATTGATCGAGACTCATTCATAATACCGTATCTCAAGGTGATAACACAGCAAGATAAACAGCAAGGTTTGCAGGAGATCCGCTTAATGGCTGTACATTGACATATTCAGCTCAAAAAACTTCTTTTGCCCTTTCGATTGCAAGTGTTTCAATCTTATCTATATTCACCTGTCATGCATAATATCTCTTTCAAGGATATCATTCACTGTATTTATTCGTAAGAATGCTTCATGCAGCTTCCAATACCCCTTCGCTTACATAATTTTCAGATGCTATCAGTTCAATCTCATTCTCTTGCCTTTTTGCTTCATCTTCGATATATCAATAAAGCTCTTTATCGAAATCCATTAAATAAGACATTTTTTCATTGGTTAAAAAATATTATTTCTTTAAGCTTCATGTTCAAGCTGAACTTGATCAAGAATTTGTAATATCAGTGATTTTTCTGTTTTCTTCCATTTTTTTGATATCATTGTAATATCATATTGTTTTTTTAATATCTCAAAGCTCTATATATTTCTGCAATGCTTTTTTTGCTTCATCTAACTGCCTATCAAAATTATTCTTGATATCTTCCTGTTTGAATTTCACTTCTATATCAGGATTTATTCATATTCAATCTATTCAATGATCCAACGGTGTAAACCATTTCGCAATGGTTATCTTTAATTCGCTTCCATCAGATAAGGTGAACGGTTCCTGAACAGATCATTTTCAATATGATTTCATTCAGACTATTACACCTAGATTATAATCTTTAAGCGCTCATGCTGTTATTTCTGAAGCTGATGCAGAATTTTCATTTATAAGGACGACTATAGGTATTTTCTTATTATTGTTTCAGATTGAAAAATATGATCTGTTATTCAGCGGATTTTTCTCTTTTGTGGTTACAAGAACCTTATCCTTATCTATAAAGTTTGATAATATGGAAACGGATGTTTCAAGATATCAGCCTCAATTATCCCTAAGATCGATGATCAATCAGCTTATATTTTTAGAATAAAGATCGTCCAACGTTTTTTTGAATTCATCTCATGTTTTTTCTCAAAAAATTGAAAGCATTATATATCCGGTATTATTATCAAGGATTTTTGAATCAACCGATGGTATGGTTATTTTTCTTCTTATGACATCCAATTTTAATATTTCCTTTTCCCCAGGTCTTATTATTTCCAGACTGACTTTTGTTCATGCTTTACCTTTTATCTTATTCACAGCATCTGTAAGATTTATATCTTTAAGATCTATTCAATTAGCTTTGATTATTATATCTCAAGATAATAGTCCAGCTTCCTTTGCTGGTGATCATGCTATTATCCTATCTATAAACACTCAGAAATCATTTTTCTGTATAACAGCTCATATTCATTCGAAATCTCAATTCAACACTTCATTGAATTGTTTTGTCTCATCAATATTAAAATATTCGCTATGTTTATCATTTAAGGCTCAAACTATTCATTTTATCATTCATAAAACCAAATCCTTTGAAGATATGTTTGAAAAAGAATAATAATTCTCAGCTATAATCCTATATGATTCATTGAATAATGTAAGATCTATATCTTTGTTTCATATCTTTACATCTTCATCTTTTGAATTCTCTTTTATTATATTATTATCTAATATATTTCATATATATCATTTATCTCATATAATATATCAGAATAATATGGAAAATATTATCAGAAAAACTAATAATACGGTCTGATTTTTTAACGTTTTAATCATTTATAGTGGTTCAATGTAAAAAATAAAATATTTCTTTTAAACAAGTTTATAATACTTTTTTTAATTAAAAAAACAAGTCAATTAAAATTAAGATTAGTTAATAATCTTTTGTTAAAAACCTATATTAAAATGTCTATTTTAAAATAATATTCCATGTAAATTATTATTTATAATGTTAAAAAGTATTTTCCAGAGTTTTAATCTTATAAACAGACTTGATATAATTATTGATTATTAATACTATTACTATTTATATTTAATAAATAAAAGAGTATTAAATACTATTTTTTAAAACAATTTGTAAAAATTTGAATTTATGCTAAAATAAATTTAATATAAATAACATTGAGTTATGTTTTTGTGAACTATTTTTAAAAAATATAAAGAAAAAGAATATAGGATTCTTCTAGTCACAGATTTAATCAATTGACTTGAAATAGATGAAAAGCAAAAATTGTTATATATCGAATCCTTAAGTGTATTAGATGAAGAATCACTTGATAGATTCTATAAGAAATTAACTTCAGTGATAAATATAATCGAGGAAGATGAAAATCTGGAAAAATTTGAAAAAAACAAGGAAATAGCTTATATAGGAAAGAATCAAGAAGAATTAGATAAAATTCAAGAAGCTAACTCTTTTAATTTTTTATTAGATAATATTTAAAAAATGGCAGAAGTTTGAAATATAAATTCTTTTGAAAAAGAATTACTTTGAGTGGATTTTTGAAATGATAGGAAAATATTATCAGATTTTTTCAAAACCAAAGAATGACAGAAATTTCTGAAAGAGTTAAATAAAACCAGTGTCTTCGAAACATTGCTCACATTAAGGAAAATGCCTCAAGTTATAGAAAATATGTTAGAAAAACTTAAAAAAAGGGCTTTATGAAGAAATTTCAAAGATAAGAAATAATTATTTAATAATTATTAATTGAAAAGAATATATTTTTTATTAATATAACAAAAATAAATCAATTTAATTAATTTCTATGAAAGCTTTTAAAGCTATTTGTGCCAAAAAAGATCAGAAAATCGAGATCATAGTAAAATATAATTCGATTGAAGAGGCAAAAGAAGATTTACATAAGCAATGATATTCAATCATTGAAATAAAAGAAATTTCCGAATATGATGTAGATGTCGGAGTTTTTTATTTTGATGCGATAATAAATTGAAATAAGAAAACATGACAGATCAAATCAAATGATATATTCAAAGCATATCTTAAATTGGTTGATGATTTGCATTATGAAATAATATATATCTATGAAGATAAAAATTCTCCAGAACAGGCAAAAAGGCTTATTACTGAAAAAATAAAGGAAAGTTATTCTATCTATGGTAATAAATATAAGGAAAAGGAAATAGTTAAAGAAAAAGAAGCCAAAATAGAATCTAAGAAAAGCAATGATTCGAAGATGGATTCATTGCCTGAATTCATAAAAAAGGAACTGAATCTATATTATAATCTGATAGATAAAATCTTAGGTAAGATAGATAATATATTCTTGAATTATTCTGATCTTATTGAAGATGATAAGAGAAAAAAGCTGGATCAGATATATATTGCATTAAGACAAGTTAAAAACATAACAAATATAAACAAGCTGAAAATAATATGAGAGATAGCACTTGTTAAGATATGAGAATTTGAAACCGAACTGATATTGAAAAATTCTTCTGTTGTAAAACAGGATATATTAAAGGAAACCAATAAGATATTAAGGGATCTTTGATCTAAAAAAATAATCAAGCTTCAGAATGATGATATATGATATCTCGTGAAAGTTTTTATAAATAATATCGTTAATAATTATCTAGATTTTAAAAGCTGAAGTAAAAAAGAGAAGATAGATAAGAATTCATATGTATATTTCAAATTTCTAAGGGAACTTAATATATACAAGGAAAAATTGAATATAGTCAATAAAGAAATATTAAAAGCCACCATATCATTCAATAAAAAAGACTCTGAAAAACTTAAAATCAAGAAAAAACTGATAGTTCAGAATATCTGAATGTTGAAAAATAGGCTTAGCAACAGAAAATTCTCATATATACAGATAATAAAATGATTTGATTATTATTCAAAAATCATAACATTTTTCTTACAGAAATTCTGAGACCTTTTACTATATTCAATACTTATATATAGCCTTTTTTTCATTTTCATACAGAATGTCGATGTGAAGATAAATTATAAATTTTTGTATATAATAGTCATCTTATCATCCTTAAGCCTTATATTTAAAATATCAAAAAATATTTATTATTTATGAATTTTAAGTTTTTTATATATGATATTCTTCATATTTTTAAATATTAATTTCTAGCAGGAAGTGTATATATTTTTTCTGATAATAAATATAATCTTTTCTTCCATTTTCTATATATTTTCACAAGCTATTGAAAGTGTGATATTCCTTATCCTATGATTCATATTATTCATATATTTCAGCCCGTTCTATTTTTGAAAGAAAGATGAAGATAAACCTAAAATACTTACGAAACTGACATTAAAAAAAGAAAATTTCGTAAAAATGATACCTAAAATACAGAAAGCCTCTTATTTTATAGCCTTTTTGTTTTTCTATATGTCGTTGTATTGAATATCCTATAGTTTCGAGTGAAATCTGTTTTCCATTTTCACCCTAATCATTTCACTTGCTTTGACTTGAATATTCTTCCATAGGCTTAAAGAGGATAAAAATATAATATTTCTATTATTCAGATCTAATTTCCTTGTTTTTTCAATCCTTTATTTCATTTTCTTTATAATTTACCTATTCGATTTTTCAAAGGTTGATATAATATTCTTTTTCAACAGTTTCTTATCATTATTCTGACTTTTCTCAATATTGGTGTTTGATAGGAAATACCCTATTTTCAAGAAAAACATGATATATATCTATCTGCTTTTCTATATCCTGATATTCACATTTTTCTATTTGAGTTTTCTTTTCAATATACCTAATACTATATTATTCTTATATATCTGAATGATATATTCGATCGTTTTCTTCGAATATATGCCGAAAATAAAGCATTTCGCTGAATTTATGGAAATATCAAAATATTTCTGAACCATCCTGAATTATATAGTGATCATCACTGCCATGATATTATTGTTTTTAGATTATAACCTATCTGAAGTCATAACAATACTTATAATATGACTGATATTCAATCTATATATACATGTAAAATTCCAGAATTATATATCATATTCCCTTATTCTTCTTACATCTGCATTCCTTTATATAAAATTCTTCTGATTAGATCATACCAATCTCATATCAGCGATACTTTTCATCTTCGTTTTCCCTATAATATTGATGCTTTATAGTTTTCTCGTAAAGATGAAATATTTCTATGATAATTATTTCCTGCATTATTTTTGAATAATATTCAGTCTAATCTGAATCATCTATTACATCGTAATGTCTAGGGATTTCGATATACTTCATATCTCCATATTACTGTTATTGGAATCAATGCTGTTTTTTACAAGCTTTGTAAAATTAAAGAAACAATGATAAAAAGAATCTTATCGGTTTTTTCGGATATCTTTATTGTTCCTGAGGAAAAGATAATCCTGAAAGAGATTTATCTTAATAAAACAGAACATTATAAGGAAGAACTAGACAAATTATATCTTGATTCTGTTTTTGTTTGCCTGGAATATGACGAAAATTTAAAAAAACTTTTAAAATCCTATAAATATGACTATAATAAAAAACTTAATAAGAGTCTTTCGGAATATCTGAAAAATTATTGAGGGATATTTTTGGAAGAGGTAAAAGAAAAAGATATATTCGTTTGCTGAATACCTTTAAATCTTATTAATCATCTGAAAAGATGATATAATCAGACATATCTTTTAGCAGAAATATTTGCAAAATGATCCTGATTGAAATTCATAAAACCTTTGTATAAGACAAGATATACGAAAAGCCAGTCAAAACTAAGTAGAGATGAACGTTTGAAGAATATTATCTGAGCGTTTCATATTAAAAGATGATTTAAGGATAATCTAGCATCCAAGACTATAATACTTGTTGATGATGTCATTTCCAGCGGTTCGACATCAAATGAAGTAGCGAAGATCCTAAAGCAGAATTGAGCTGAAAAGGTTATATGATTGTTTTTAGCATCAGGACATTAATTTTATATTTAATATCATAATTGTGTCAGAATTTTTAGAAGTATATTGAGCTAAAACTCATAATCTTAAGGATATCTCTATAAAGATACCGAAAAATAAGCTTGTTGTTATAACCGGTGTTTCTTGATCCTGAAAATCCAGTTTAGCTTTCGATACCATCTATGCTGAATGACAGAGAAGATATCTTGAAAGCCTTTCTACCTATGCTAGGATGATCATATCATGAATAAGCGAAGAGACTAAGGTTGATGATATAAAATGATTATCACCGACAATAAGCATCAATCAGAAAACAGTTTCATCTAATCCGAGATCTACAGTGTGAACGATAACTGAAATCTATGATTTCTTCAGACTTCTGTATGTGACAATATGAATACAGAAATGTCCCAATCATCCTGAAATAATATTGAAAAAGGATACATTGGAAAGCATCCTGAATCATATAATCTCTTTGAAAGAATGAACGAAATTCCTTATCCTATCGCCTATATTGAAAAATAGGAAAATATCATCAGCTGATGAGGTCAAAAAGGAAATATTGGAATTATGATTCATAAGGTTCATGATAGACTGACAAGTGTTCTCGATTTGAGATGAGGTGAATGTTGAAATAAAAGAAAAATCAAAAATCTTTATCGTAGTCGATAGGCTTATCGCGAATGAAATCAAAGACAATGAGAACACAAGAAAGAGAATAAAAGATTCTTTAGAGATTGCCTATAAGAACGGATGAAACATTTTGGAGATATTGGATCTAGACAAGAATGAATTCAGAGCTTTCTCAAAAGAAGCCTTCTGTCCAAAATGTCATTATAGCCTGCAAGACATAACTATCTCGAATTTCTCTTTCAATTCGCATTACTGAGCATGTCCGACTTGTCATTGACTATGAATGCAGGTGGCGTTTCTTGAAGAGAATATCATCAATCAGAAATTAAGCCTGAATGAATGAGCGATCCTTCCTTGGAGCCAGCACAAATATTATACTACGATATTGAATGCTGTCTGCAAGAAATATAAGATCGACTGTGATAAGCCATATATGAAATTAACCAAAGAAGAGAAACAGATAGTGCTGAACTGAGCGGATTTCATTTTCGAAATACCGTTTTCATTTGAGAATTGAGAAGAGAAGACATTCAAGACAAAATATGAATGAATCGTTCCTAATCTTGTCAGAAAATATAAGGAATCGAACATGTGAGATGAAATGAGCCTGAAAAGGATAAGCCAATATATGACGGAGATCGAATGTGTCGAATGTGAATGACATAGGCTTAAGAAGGAATATCTTAATATTTTCATAAATGACAGGCATATCTGAGAGCTTGCAAACATGGATGTAAGGAAACTTATAGACTTTTTCGCTAGACTTGATATAACTGAGACTGAGAGGAAAATATCCAGGAATATATTGAAAAACATATGTGAAAGGCTTGATTTCCTTTCTTGAGTATGACTTAATTATATAACTGTTTCAAGGCGTGCGAATACGCTTTCATGATGAGAATCACAAAGAATAAGGCTTGCGACTCAGATATGAACTCGTCTTGAATGAATAATATATGTTTTGGATGAGCCATCGATCTGACTTCATCCTAGGGATAATAACATGCTTATAAAGAATCTGAAAAAACTTTCTGAAATATGAAATACTGTCATAGTTGTCGAACATGACGAAGATGTTATGAGAGAATCCGATTATATCATAGATATCTGACCTTGAGCTTGAATACATTGATGAGAGGTTGTTTTCGAATGAACTTTCGAAGAGATACTGAAAGATAAGAAAAGCGATACATGAGCATATCTTTCAAACAGAAAAACAGTAAAATCCATAAAGAAAGAAAGGAAGCCATCATGATTCATAGAGATAATATGAGCATCTGAAAACAATCTTAAGAACGTAAGCGTAAAGATACCGCTATGACTTTTGAATGTTGTCACTTGAGTCAGCTGATCATGAAAATCAAGCCTTATACTAGACATATTATCGAATCATCTTCTTAATTCTTTTTTAAGGTCGAAGCATCATGTATGAAAGGTTAAAGAAATAAAATGAGTTGAGACTCTAGACAAGGTAATAATAATAGACCAATCCCCGATCTGAAAGACACCGCATTCGAATGTAGCGACATATACGTGAGTATTCACTTATATACGTGAAGTTTTCGCCCAGACGCAAGAAGCTTTGAAAAGATGATTCTGACCATGAAGGTTTAGTTTCAACACAAAATGATGAAGATGTGAGATCTGCGAATGAAGTTGAGTCAAAAAAATAGAGATGCATTTTCTCCCGGATGTCTATGTTGAATGTGAGAATTGTCATGGATCCCGCTATAATTCTGAGACTCTAGAAATACGATATAAATGAAAAACAATTTCTGAGGTTTTAAATATGGATGTGGAAGAAGCATGTGATTTTTTTGCTGCACATCCTAGAATAGCAAGGATTTTAGATGTATTAAATAGTGTATGACTTTGATATATAAAAATCTGACAATCAGCACCTACTCTATCAGGCTGAGAATCCCAAAGGATTAAATTATCTTCTGAACTTGCCAAAAGATCAACATCAAAAACAATCTATATACTTGATGAACCAACGACATGATTGCATTTTTCAGATGTCCAGAAACTTCTGAATATTCTGGAATGACTTGTGAATAAATGAAATACAGTCCTTGTGATAGAACACAATCTTGATCTTATCGCAAATGCAGATCATATAATAGACATCTGACCTGAATGATGAGACAAGTGATGAGAACTAATATTCGACTGAAAACTAAAGGATATCCTAAAGGTTGAAAGGTCATATACCGGACAAGCATTGAAGACATATTTTAAGAATAAAGACATAATATTATAATATGCTGCAATATTTGGAACAGAATAAGGACATAACGAACTTTTCCTGATATAGGACGAAGGCAATCGCTAGATATTTTTTTGAGCTTAAGAGTATTGAGGATATCATTAAAATTAAAGAGATACAGGATTTTGCAAAAGGACAAGGTCTGAAGATAGAATATATCGGATGATGAATGAATATATTTTTTGATTTTGATGTTTTTGAATGAATAATAATAAAGAATAATCTGAAATGATTTGAAATAAAAGATAAAATATTGGACGTGAATTCCTGAGAAAGCGTGACATTTCTGGTTTCAAAGCTTGAAAGGGATTTCGGAAATTTGAATCTGAAGCCATGGTGTTCCCTTCCTTGAACGGTTTGAGGTGCCATTATCGGTAATGCAGGATGCTTTTGATTGGAAGTGAAAGATATCTTCATATCAGCTGATATATATGATTTATCTGAAAACAGGATTTTCGAGGCATGAGCTGATTTTATGAAATTCGAATACAGGAATACTTTTCTTAAGAAGAATAAGAGATATTTCATAATCTCTTCTAAGTTAGACATTTCCAAAACCATAGATAATTTCTACTCAGATGATTTCAGATTCAAGAATCAGCCTAAATGATTCAATTGCTGATCGGTATTCAAAAATCCTGAATGATTGTTTGCAGGTAAGCTCATAGAAGACCTATGACTTAAATGAAAGAAAATATGATGAGCGGAAATCTCTCCAGTTCATGCGAATTTCATAGTTTCAGACTGAACTGCTACACATAATGACATCAAGGAATTGCTGGAATTCGTCAAAGGCGCTGTATTCAATGAATACTGAGTGAATCTTGAACCGGAAATCAATATAATTTTTTAATCATATCCATGAAAAATATTTATCTTCAGATCGATGAAGAGATAAGGAAAGCTAATACCATATGAGTAATATCACACATGTCACCTGACTGAGATGCCATTTGATCGACAACGGCGCTTTATGAGATATTGGATTTCAATTTTCCGTCAAAAAAGATAAACGTGATAAATCTCGATGATGTGCCAGGAAACCTTGTTTTCCTTCCTAATGCCGAAAAGATAACCAAAGACTTTTCCATAAATGATTTTGATCTAATCATAACCGTAGATATCTGAGCCTTTAAGCTGAATTGATTCTGAGAAGATAAGGAGATTGTATTTAAGGATAAGATGCTTATAAATATCGATCATCACCTGACCAATGAATTTTATGGAAATATTAATCTTGTAGACATTTCTAAGCCTTCCACGACATCTGTCTTATATGATTTTTTCGTTGCGATGGAATATAAGATAAACAAAAATGCAGCATTATGCCTTCTGACATGAATATATACGGACACATGATCTTTCATATATTCGAATGTGACCCCAGATACCTTCACTATCTCATCAGAGCTAATGAACATATGATGAGACCCGACAATAATAAATGATGAATTCTTCTCAAACAATAGCTTCGAGTTCCTTAAACTTTATTCTATCGTATTGGATAGGTTCACATTGAAGGATAATGTCTGAATAAGCTATATAAAGAAAGAGGATCTGGAAGAATGCAACTGCATCCATAATGAGCTAGGGATTGTCGTTTCGAAGCTGAATCAGGTAGAATGAATAGATTATGTCTGCTTTTTGAGTGAAAAGTGAAATATGGTGAAATGATCATTAAGGACATATAAGGAAGATGTCGATCTTACGAAAATAGCCAAGAGATATAACTGATGATGACACAAGAAAGCCAGCGCATTTACAATCGAGTGAAAAATAAAGATAGAAGACTGAAAGATAGCTGTTGAAAAGACAAACTGAGAAATCATTTATTTTACTTAAATCTACTATGGAAGAAAAAAAGATAAGGCTGCAGAAATATATGAGCCAAGCTTGAATATGCTCACGCAGGAAAGCAGAAGAATATATAAATGCATGAGATGTGTATATAAACGGAGTGAAGGCTCTTATCTGACAAAGCGTTGATCCTGAGACAGATAAGGTGACACTTTGAAACATGATTGTCGAAGATAAGAAGAATCATGTCTATTATAAATTGAATAAGCCATTCTGAATCATCACTACATGCAGCCAAGACGGTGAATCATCTATTTTGGACATTGTGGAAATCCCTGAAAGGGTTTTTCCTATATGAAGGCTTGATAAGAATTCAACATGATTGATTCTGCTTACAAATGATTGAAGGCTTTCGAATTATCTTATGCATCCGAGATATGAACATGAGAAGGAATATATAGTTGATGTTTATTGAAAGATCAGTGATGAGGAATTGGATGATATGAGCGAAGGTATGTTCATATTATGAAAAAGGACCAGACAAGCTGAGATAAGGAGAGTATGATCATGAACATTCTCCATAATACTTAAGGAATGAATGAACCGTCAGATAAGGAGAATGGTTGAAAAGACATGACATCAGGTTAAAAGGCTTAAGAGGATAAGGGTCGAAAACATCCTTATAGAAGATATGAAAGAATGAGAGTACAGAAAGCTGACACAGATAGAATTAGGATGATTGGAAAAGAGACTGGGCATCAAACTAGGATAATAAATCAAAGACATCAAATGTAAACCATTTTATTTTTGACTTGCATTTTTTATTGTGCTACTATGATTTCAGGTTTGAGATACCGTCAAAAACCTGAATAAATTCATTAAAGGAGAATTTTATCAAAAAAATATATAATTCCCCGCCTTAAATCTTAAATATATTTTATGTATCCGATCAAAACAAAAAAACCCTACGATTCCAATAATCTTAGTGCGACAGCAAACATATACACTACGGTATATCTTGGGAATTACATGAATTGAGATTTCAGGGAAATGGTATGAAGCCATCCTTGAGTCGATATGATTCCTCAGACACCGAACGACTCAGTCGTATCATGTCTTTGAGGAAGCGTCGTCACAGCATGAACAAATGCTTCAAACTGAAATTACATCGTCATAAAGCATTCCTGAGTTCCTGATATGACAGACCCTAATATAAAAACCACACTTTACAGCTGTTATCTGCATTTATCTGAATTATCCGTAAAAGCCTGAGACAATGTATCTGAATGACAGATCATATGAAAGACATGAAATACCGGTAACTCAACATGAGAGCACCTTCATTTTCAGATAGATAAGGAATCAGCGCCTTTTCATCCTTATTGGCCGTTTACATTCAAGGAAGCACAAGATGCATGAGTCGGATTTTTCGATGCCGTCAATAAATGATTGAACCTGGATAACTGAATAAAATATACCATAAACCCTCTGCATTATCTGGATGCTATAAAATACAGATGAATCGAGACAAGTACAACCACTGTTGCAAGCGTTAGCACGACCACAACAGTAGCAAGCGTAAGTGATGATCCGATTGTTCAGCCTAGCTATTTCCTTGATGTATGAATAGATGATGATGCCATAAATTATCTTGCGAAAGCATGAATAACAAAATGATATCCGAATGGAACATTCAGATGAGAGAATAATATCTCAAGAGTCGAGCTTTTAGCAATGACATTTACCTTTGCAAAGACACAGGTGGATTCTAATTCCCCAAGCGTATTTTCAGATGTCCTCAATACAGATTGGTTCTGCAAATATGTCATGAAAGCGAAAAAAGAATCAATCGTCAGCTGATATCCAGACTGAACATTCAAGCCCAATAATCCAGTCACAAGGATCGAGGCTCTTGCTATAATCCTGAACGCCGTATTATGAAAAGCTAATATACCTAATGTAAGCTGATCGCTTTTCGCTGATGTGGAAAATGGCTCATGGTATGAAAAATATGTCTACCATGCTACCTCAAATTGAATCTTTGAAGTCACATGAAGCAAATTCTCCCCAAATAGCCCCATGAAGAGAAAGGAAGTCGCTGAAATATTATATAACCTGAGAGATAAGGTTTAAATTTGTTTTTTTCATTTTTATATTTAAAATCGTAGGAATCATCATAGCTGATCCCTACGATTTTTTAATGAATACCTAATGAAAATAGCAATTCTACATTCTCAAGCAAAAATAAAATGATGAGCCGTAAAAACGCTTTTCCTTACTGCAAACGAACTGAAAAACGACCATGATGTCGATTTCTATACGTTTTCTTTTGATAAAGATAATTGTTTCCCTGATCTTAATAAGGACCTGAATATCATAAATTTGAATCTTTCAGGGGCTGCAAAAATATTTTGAATTATAAGGCTTTGATTCAAGTTGAAGGGGTATGATATGGTTTTCGCATGAAACAGTCCTATGCATTTCGCTTGAGCTTTAGCGAAAACGCTCAATCCTAAACTTAAGGTATTCTGGTATCTTCAGAACATACCACTTTATTATATGGAAGAAAATAGATCACTGCTGACTTCTATAAAGAAAATGATAGAGAGATCATTGGTCATAAGCAAGGTGAATATCATTTCCAATTCCCTTTTCATAAAAAATAAAGTCAAGGAATATTTTAGAAAGGATTCGTCCTTGCTTTACCCTTGTATTGATGTAGATTTCTTTAGAAAAACTGATTCAACGGAAGAACAATATCCATCGCTTTTCATAAATTCAAGATTTGTAAGCTGAAAGAACATAGAGCTTGCTATAAGATCATTTATTGCACTGAAAGATGAATTTCCATGACTGAAACTTTTCATAGCATGAGATTGAGATGAGAAGGAAAAACTGATGAAGATGTCTGATAATGAAAAGAATATAATATTTTTATGAGAGATTTCTCCAGACAAGGTAAACGCATATTATAACATGGCTACGGTTTTTCTGTTCACAAGCGTCATAGATGCTTTCTGATTGACTATAATAGAAGCCATGTCAGTATGAAAGCCCGTGGTTTCTGTCTCTGTCTGATGACCTTTGGAGATAATCGAAAATTGAATCAATTGATTTTTAGCTGAAGATGAATCTGATTTCATCAGCAAGATTGAACTGCTGCTTTGAAATGAATCATTAAGAACACAAATCTGAAATAACGCAAGACTTTTTGTGAAGGAAAAATTTTCCCTTGCAGCCTTGCGCGCAAAACTGGACATGATTTTATTTTAGTTGGAATTTGCTCTATATTATGCAATTAAACAAAAGTTATCCTGATTTCAATTAAATCATTTGAAATTATATCAATGATTTCATAAATAATTGTTATGTGAAAAAAACGTGAAGAACGCTATTTTACATTTGACTTTTGCTTTATTTCCATATAATTTGAACTCACTACCGAAAGGTCAGTTTTTGCTCATTAACATAACCATTATTAACCAAAAATTAATAAATTTTGTTGACGAGCTTTTTAATTTTCCAACTTTCTTTCAAAAATGTTTTTATAACGAGAGAAGAGTTGATGATATCTTGAAATCTCCGGATTTTACGGTATCACAATCTCCTCTCGTTATATTAATGTAACGGAAGGTTAAAGCTTTGACCTCCAAGATTTCTCTTGGATTCTAGATTTTTAGGGTTAGTCTCCTAAAGATCAAAAATGTTTTCTTAGAATATAAAGCTAATAGCTATCGTTCTGAGATTACACAAACCGAAATAGCTCTCATGTTGCAAATCTGGCGTTATAGTATCGTTTGATATTAAAAACCAAAGATTTAAAACTGAAGATATTTCTTATTTTATTTATTAACTTATAGTATTCTATGAGTATATTATTAAGAAAAGTTACTGCTGCAGCAAGTGCAATAGCTATCATTTCTTCTGCGTTAGGAACATCTGTTGTTTCTGCTGCTGTTGATTGAAAAGTTGCATTCGCAAAGGCATTATCTAACAATAGTCCTAAGATTATTGAACTATCTGAGGATTATAGAACTGGTGATAACATCACTAGAGCTGAAGCTGCTTGAACTGCCCTTAAATTAAAACTTGAAGGTGAACTTCCTGCAGATTATACATGTAAAGGTACTTATTCAGACGTTTCTGCTACTAAACCAAATTCTTGGGCATGTAGAGCTGCTGAATTAGCTGCTGAAAACGGACTTGCTACTACTGCTAACTCTACTTTCAGAGCTGCTGACAACATAACTAGAGCTGAAGCTCTTGCTATGATCTTAAAGGCTACAGGTGTTGCTATCACTACTGGTACAACTTCTTCTAGCTTCCAAGATGTTTTTGCTGCTGATTGGCAAAGAGACGTAGCTAACGCTGCTTTAGAAGCTGGTATTGCTAGCGCTAATGATTATTTCAACCCTAATAATACTATTACTAGAGGTGAATTTTTCGTTTTCGCTTACAACTCTGGAAAAAAAGCTTGAGTAGTTACTACTGATAAAGCTGATTATGAAGATGATCTAGGTCTTGGTGATATTATCGGTGGAGACACTGATAATGGTACTGGAACTACTTCTACTGGAACTACTTCTACTGGAACTGTAGTTACTGCTGCTGGTGATCTATCAGTTGCACTTAATCCTACTTCTCCTGCAAACGGAACTCAAGTTCCTATGAATGGAACTGTAAGATTCGCTGTAGTTGATTTTACTGCTGGAGGTTCTGATATCTCTTTGAATTCAGTACAAATCAATAAGGCTGGTCTAGCTTCTATCGATACAACTGACAGAGTTTGGTTCGAAAAGAACGGTGTTAGAGTTTCTGGTAAAACTTCTTTTACTACTGACAATAATGCTATCATCTCTTTCGCTCCTGCTTACATTGTTAAGGCTTGAACTACTGAAACATTAGACTTATATGTTCAATTGAATGAAGCTGCTGGAAATGATTTCCAATTCGTATCAAGCAAAGTTGTTAGCTCTGCTTTAAACGTTTCTGGAACTTTCGCTACTCCAATTCTTAGAACTGCTGATTATACTGTTGATGAAGCTGTAATAAGCAAAATCGGTAGTGGTTTATCTTACAACGCTTCTAACGATCCAGTTGAATTAGGTAAATTTACTGTTGCTAACCAAAAACCTGCTTGAGTTACTGATACTAGGGATCTTAAATTCCAATCTATAACTTTAGTACAAAATGAAAACGCTGACCTTACTAGCCTTTCAAATGTAACAATTGAAAGAAATGGTATCGTTGTTTCTACTGGTACTCCTATCATAAGCGGAAGAAATATAACTATTTCTGTTAATGATACTATACTAGATAGTGTTACTGCTACTTATACTATTAAGGCTGTTATCAACAATGTTGATCAACAAAGCGGTGATAAATACCAATTATACTTAAAGAACACTTCTGATGCTAACATAGTTGAAACAGCTACTTCTTTTAGAGCTACTATAACTAATGCATCTCTAAATACTACTGCTAACATATATACTGTTAACGGAGGTGATGTTAAATTTGAGAGAGACTCTTCTGTTGCTCTTTCTTCTAATGTTGCTCCTGGTACTGACAATGTTGTATTGATGCAAGGTACTCTTACTGCAAAATCAGCTATCACTCTTGAAGATATATCTGCTTTAGGATATTCTATTAATGGTGTTGCTCTTGGTGCTGGTATACAAAATGTTATGAATACTGTTTACCTACAAATTGGAACTTCTACATTCTCTTGGACTCCAGTAAGTGGTCAAGCTGCTTCATTCCTAGGTTCTGCTACTGTTAACGGTACAGTTCCAGTTAAGATGTTTACAAAATTAAAGAATGGTGCTACTGGAATAGTTAAATTCAATGATTTGAATCTTGCTTCTTTCTCTACAAAAGAATATGTTGCTAATTCAAACACTGTTAATTCTGCTATCTGAAGCATAGGTGGTGTTACTGTTACTATTAACGCTTCTACTTTAAATGTTACTAGAACAGACGGACTAGGTACTACTGCAATTCCATCTGGAACTAAGGATCAATTAGTTTACGGAGCAAAATTTTCTTCTACACAAGGAAATCCTATTGCTATAAGTAACCTTTCTGTTACTACTTCTGGAACTGCTAACAACTACTTACTTGGTAATACTACATTGACTCTATATGTTGATGGTGTTGCTAAGTCTACTAAATCTCTACAGACAGCTTCAGTTACATTTGATAATTTCAATGCTACTGTTTCTACTACTACTAGCGTAAACATCCAAGTTAAAGCTAGCTTTAGCGACGTTACTACAAGTGGTGATTTCAAAATCGCTTCTATAGGTTACGATGCTGTTGATGCTCTTACTTCTAACTCAGTTACTCAAACTAGCGTTGCTGGTGCTACATTCAATATAGCTACTGCTGTATGAACTATCGCTGCTGCTACTTGAAACAACTTGGTTAACAGAAGTCTATTAATGGCTAACTCTAAGGATCAAAAAATCGTTTCTTTCCAAGTTACTTCACAAAACGATACAATCAAACTTAAGGATATAGCTGTTACTGGTACTAATCTTGATTCTCTTTCAAACATTAGATTAGCTGATGTTAACATGAATGTTATAGCTCAAGCTTCAAATGTTACAGCTACTGCTGCAAACTTTGTTAATCTTGATACAGCTTCTGGTTCTTCTATCCTAGATAGAAATTCTGCTACATACTTCGTTATCGCTGATGCTAACTCAAACACTGATATAGCTAATGTATCTGCTAACATTACTGTTGCTGGTTCTAACCTTTCTTCTTCTAATGGATCAATCGTTCCTATGGTTGGAGTTAATGTTCTTGGTGCTGCACATGATGTTGCTCAGAATACATTCAAGGTTACTCAGACAACTCCTACTAGCAAGAGTCTTGAGGATGGAGCAATCCAATTCAAGGTTGATGCATTTGGTCTAAATAGCGTTGCACTTACAAGTGTTAATGTTAATGCTTCTCTAGGTGCTTATAATCCTGCTTGATTAGCAGCTGCTACTATCAGCCTTTACACTTCTGATAACCAATTGGTTGGTCAGACTGTTGGTGTTGTTAACGGTGCAAATACTATTGCTCTTACTGCTCCATTCAATACTATCAACAAAGATAGTTCTGTTACATATGTAGTTAAGATTGTGGGTCTTACCCTAAATGCATCTACTAATGCTGCATGGACTGTTAGTGTTACTGGTCTAAGTGTTAATACTGGTGCTGCAACTCTTAATGCTGCTGATTACCCAAAAAATACTGAAACTCTTCCTTTAACTTCTACTAAGTAATTCTAAATTACTTGTAAGGTTATCCGAAAAAAAATCCCCCGGTCCGAAAGGATCGGGGGATTTTTTTGTGCGGATTTTTGCAAGCATTGATTATTGAGATGAACTGTTGAAATCATCACCCTATTTTTTGACATATTTTAAAATATGAGGTAAAATGTCCTTAATATTAATTTATAAGGGATATGGTTAAATTAGATTTAAAAGCATTGCAAAATAAGCCTGTTCAAACAGATGAGGCATCATTTGCCTCTGAAGAGATATCTGCGAAGACCGTTTCTATACAAAACGATTTGCCTGTAAATATGCCAATACCTCAGATCAAAGAGGAAACAAGGAATAATGATGAACAATCTGTTTCGAATAATAAGAAAATGTCATTATCAAGCCTTATCTGATGATCTGATATGTTGCCGAAATCTGCAATCAAATCAAGTGTTATAATAGAAAGACCTGAAGTAAAAGAAGAAAAACCTGCAGTTTCTTGAAAAATAAGCATATGATTGAATTTAGATGTTCCAGTTATTAATAGCATCAAGACTGAAACAATAAGTTCAAACCAAGCTGAAGAATCTGTGCCCGTCATAGAACAAGAAGAAATCAAGACAACAATAGAAGAATCATTATCTGAATCACAAGAGACCATACCTGAAATCATACAAGAAGAAATCAAAGAAACTATTGTTATCACTGAAACGACATCTTCTGAAAGTGTTGTTATAAGCGAAACAAAAAACTCTGAAAGCCTTGTGATAGGTGATGTGGAGGAAAAGGCACAAACTGACAATATCGAGCCTGTACAGGAAAAGGAATTTTTCCCTAACTTCGATATAGCTAAAGAGTTATATATCTCTGAAGATGAATTCATAAAGAACAATAATGGAAACACTGAGTCAAAGACTGCTGAGCTGCTGACTCTAGATCCTATATCTGAAACGAAACAACCCATTGCAACTGCAGAGGATATAGCTGATACTGTTGAGAAAAAAGCAGATTATGTCTCACATGTGAAATGAATATTGTCATGAAACAGACAAACAAAATGACTTCTTTCATTCAAGAAGAAGGTAATCATAATAGTAGCGTTGATTGCCGGAGTATGATTATTCTGAACATTATGAACCATTTCAATATTAAATCAAAAAGCAAGCGTAATCGAAAGCGGTACAAGTACGATGTCTACATGATGAAGCAGAACATATAAGGAATGAGTTGATTACAGCATCCTTAAAAACAGTAAAAAGAATACAAGGAAAAATAAGACATCCTCTGGATGAACATCTGTTTTAAACATAATCTGAAAATAATAATTCATAAAAAAAGAGAGAGCAAAAGCTCTCTCTTTTTTAAAACAAGTTTGATTTTTTCGTTTTTTTTATATATTGAATTATGTTAATAAAATAAAATCTGATGAAAAACATAAAAAAAAAATTAATTAGCATCCTGCTTGACACACTTAATTTCCTGTTTGCCTTTTTTACCGTAGCGCTTGTTATTATCGCATTATTCAGGCCTGATATGATGGATGCATTTCTGAATTGGGTTAAGGTTAATATTGAGCTAATCGGGAATTGGAATTATGCGATACTATTTTCAAGCAGTATAATCGAATCTTTTCCTGTTTTAGGTGTTGTAGTACCCTGACAGAACATAATGCTTGCCGTATGATGATTTTTTTGAAAAAATAACCTTATACCTGTAATAATAGTGACGATTTTCTGAGCTTTGATATGAAATTACCTCTGATTCATCCTATGAGTCAAATATTGAGACTGATTTTTCAAGAAATATTGAGATTGGTTCTGAATATGAAAGACAGAATTGAAGATATTCAAGAAACAAATCGAAAAGAATTGAGCTTGGTTTATAATCTTTTGAAAATTCCATAATTTCACAAGGGCGTTCATTCCGTTCATTGCTGGTTCAATGTGAATGAAACATAAGAACTTCTGGATATATAACCTTATCTGATCAGTAATATGGTCAATATCCATAATTTCCCTTTGAGTCGTCTTTGTCCAGTTCTATAAGAACATACTGAAATATTTCCCATATCTGCTGGGTTTCCTATTGATAATTTTAGCATTATACATATTCTTCTTCAAGAAAAATGAATTCATGGATTATCTGAAGGATAAGAATCAGGAAATAAATGAAAAAATCGCAAATAAAATGTAATCACTAATTACACAAATATGAATTTCGTAGAATTATCTTTTTTATATAAATGTTTGTTTCTTTTTTGAAGCTCAATAATAATATTCTCCATACTTATAGCGATTTTCGTAAAGATTTTCAAAAAATTCAATCTGCTTGATCATCCTGAAAGATATCCACATGAAAAATGAAGGAAGCCTCTAGCCTATGGATTTTGAATAATAATGTTCCTGTCTTTCGCAATAATGTCCATATCTTTCCTTGATCTATGAGTCAAGAAAATAGTATTCATATTGGTTCTGTGATTGATACTATGAATCTTCAATTTCATAGATGATCTGGATACGATATGAATGACCAGGATAAAGATAACACCATTTCAGAGGCTTATAATCCAGATCCTTGTTTGAGCTGTGATATGAATAACAAGCATAAAAATAGGCTATATCAGCAATATCTTCTGATGAATAATACATTTGGATAGCTATTTCTTCAATATTTGAATATATAGAATATATCTGGTTCCGTTATTTTTCACTATTGCTTGGTATGTGCTTGTTTTCAATGCGATAAACTGGAGCGATGCCATACCGTGAATGACAACATGATTATCCTTCGTAGCGATGCTTATAATAGGTATACTGACCATAAAGCTCTATATAACAGACACATCATATCTTTCAAAAGAGAATTCCGAATTCGTGCTGCTGCTTCTTTCTATAGTTCTTCCGATGGTCGTATTGGTTTGGCTTTTTGACAGGAAGCAATTCCTGATATGAGACTGATGAACGATGTTCCTGTGATTCATCATAGCTACATTGGCTGTGATATCAGGATGAAAGATAGCAACTGTAGTGGCTGTATTATGAGTCTATATCATCGATGCATTCTATGTCATCTTCGCTAGATTGTATAATAAGAAGAATCCTCTGAAATGAGATATGATACACCATCTGCATTTCAGGTTAAGGAAAATAGGGTTTTCAGATTCATTCATAAGGAATCTTGTCTATATCCTGTCTTTCTTTTTTTGACTTTGAGCTATTTTCCTTGATAAGATATGAAAGATAATCATTTTTTCCATTTTGGTTATAATAGTGGTTTTCGTCACTAAGATACTTTCATTAAAAAATAAATAACATCATCAATATATGATCAAAATCTGATTTTTCTGAACTCCGGAACTTGCGAAAAACGTTTTGGAAGATATCTGCGACTCAAACAGGTTTGAGGTCTGTTTTGCTGTGACGCAGGCAGATAAGCCTGTATGAAGATGACTTGAAATAAAAGAGAGTCCTGTGAAAGCCTATTCGAAAGAAAAATCAATTCCAGTCTATTCACCTGAGAAGATAAGGAACAATAATGAATTCATAGATGAAATAAATAAGTATGAAGCTGATTATTTCATAGTTGTCGCTTATGGTAAGATCATGCCGAATGAGATTTTGGAGATGCCGAAAAAGATGTGTATAAACGTGCATGGCTCCATATTGCCTAAGTATAGGTGAGCATCTCCCATACAATCAGCTTTGATGGCTTGAGATAAAGTCACATGAGTGACGATAATGAAAATGTCAGAATGAATGGATGAGTGAGATATAATAGATATCCTGGAAATCTGAATAGATAAATTCGATACATCAGAACTGCTATATGAAAAATTCCAAAAGGTGTCATGAAGATTTTTGATAGACACTTTAGACAAGTTGGACAAGTGAGTTATCCAAGCAAAAAAACAGGATAACTCACTTGCGACATATTGCAAAAAGATAAATAAGGAGGATTGATTGGCTGATTTCAATAAAAGTGCAGAAATACTATTCAATCTATGGAAATGATTGACACCTTGGCCATGATTATATACTCAATATAAAGACAAAAAATTGATAATAGTGGAATGCGATTACGACTTATTGCTTTCAGATATAGCGGTATCATACGATTTATGAGAAGTTATAGTGTCCGATAAAGGAATATGAATTGTTTGCAGCGATTGAATCTTGATTTTAAAGAAAATAAAATTAGAATGAAAGAAAGCTCAGGACATCAATGATTTCATAAATTGATACAAGGATCTTATCTGATATAATTTTTTATGTTCAATATAGCATTAAATACATTCAAGGAATTGAAAAGGAATAAGATACTTTTCCTTATACTTTTTTTCTGAATACTTCTTATAATATTCAGCTTATTTTTGGCTTCATTATCTTTATGACAAACCGATAAGATTGTCATAGATTTCTGACTTTCCATGATCGAAATATTCGGGCTAATTTCCGTTGTCTTCATCTGAAGCCAGATCCTTTTCAAAGAAATAGAATGAAAGACGATATATCTGATATTATCTAAACCGATCTCAAGATATGAATTCATATTATGAAAATTCATATGATTCGCAATGATCCTGGCTATAATAATCACATTTCAATGATTGATCTTTTTGGCATTGATGCTTTACTCTTGAACGGCGATAAGTATAATCATGCTGTTTTCAATAATGTTCATATATCTTAAGCTCTTGGTTCTTTTCTCAATCATACTCTTTTTCTCGACCTTCAGTTCATCGATATTATCGATAATGCTGACAATATTCATATATATAATCGCTCATTCTATAACATCGATAATAGATATAGCCACAGCTTCGAAAAATGCAGTTATGATAAATTTCTGAAAAGTATTATATGTTGTTTTTCCTAATTTCGAGGCGATGAATATAAAAAACATTATTTTATCTCCCGTTAAGGTCGACATGATTTTCCTATTCTGAAATCTGGTTTACGGAATCATCTATCTTTTGCTTATACTTCTTTTCTCGGTTCTAATATTTAACAGAAAGACTTTTGAAAACGCCTAATCTGGAGGAGATAGAATTTTTCTACAATAGATTCTATTTCGACAAGAATGTCCTGATCCCAAGATTCGATACCGAAAGCTTGGTCAGGGAAGCTATTGATATCATAAAAAAGAATGACATCAAGACACTCATAGATATCTGAACATGATCTTGAATAATCCCCATATCAATTGATCTCAACTGTGATTTGGATAGCGTTTATGCTATCGATAAAAGCAGCAAAGCTCTTAAGATAGCCTCTATGAATAAGATGAAGCTTTGATCAAAGGTCGAGCTCATAAGATGAGATCTTCTTAATCAGATAATCGACAAGGATTTTTGAGAACCCATAATGATGACAGCAAATCTTCCATATATAAAAGCTGATGATTGGGAAAATATGAGCGAGGACACCAGATTAGAACCGAAAATGGCATTATTCTGATGAAAAAAAACCTGATTTGAGCTTTATGAAAAATTCTTCAGGCAGGTTCTTGAATTCAAGAAGAAAAACAAAAATAAGATATTTCTTCTTTGTGAGATATGATTCGACCAGAAAGAGATTGCGGAAAGATTTTTGGCAAAGAATTTTAAGGATTTCTCATTCGTAAAGGATTTGAGATGATTCGACAGGTTTATCAGGATAACATTATAATAATACAAAAAATTCCAATAATCTGATTATTGGAATTTTTTGTACGCTACATTATCAAGATAGCATGATATTCACATCTGGCTAGCATCGAAATGCGGCATCGGAAGATCTTTAGGATCGACCCATATCCACTGCTCGCATTTATCCGGTTCCATATTTATAAGCTCTCCAGAGAAATCCCTGACAAGAAGTATTATTGATATGAAATGCAATCATTCTTCCTTGTATGTGTTGAGGTTATTCGTCACAGCTATAACTTCAGGCATCCTGATATCAAGGTTTGTCTCCTCTTTAATTTCCCTTATGGTTCATTCTTCAAATGTCTCTCACAATTCCAGCTTTCCTCCTGGAATAGAATAATATGGAGCATGACTTCATTTCCTTTTACCTATAAGCACTTTCCCTTCATCGTTGACTATGATGACTCCTAATCAGACTCTCGGTCTGCTTTTCTCTTCTGCCATTTCATAAGGATTAATGATAAATTTGATACAGATGATTATATTAACGATTCTTGAATATTCAATATGTTTTTTGAATTGCAAATCCGATGATATACCACATCAATGCATTCATGGAAACAGAAACAGCGATCATTGCAAAATCTTCAAGATCCAAAATTAAAAACCATGGTAAAAGAGGTATCACAACAAGCAGGCTTGGGTCACAGAATTTTTCACATATCAGATACCCGAATATAAATGAAATGGTAGTCAATAAGATATATATGCAAGAAAAAATGATTCCTGTTTTTGATTTTTTCATAGTTTGGAATTAAAGATATTTTTTCTTGAACTTTTTAATATTTTTCTTGCTCCGTTTCAATATGTTATAAAATAGATATTATCGCTAATGGGATTATATGCAAAAAATATTTGATAATTTGATTTTAAGATATAATCTAAAGACAAAGAATATTAATAATGATAAACAAATGGTATTCAACCTTGATTTGAGCAAATATTGAAACCGGACGGAAATATTGATTTCCGTGATTTTCAGCAAGATAAAAACGCTTTTGGGAGAAAAATGAAAACTGAATATATATGAATATATAAAAAGCATAAACAACAATAATTGATTATTCATGATAAAGACATGAAAACCGATAATCAATTCTGAACTTAAGATGTATGAAGAGGAAATACATAAGATCATTTTGGATGCTTGCTTCACTTTCTGATTGAAATATAAGGAGATAAAGATTTTTTTCAAATAATCGCAATGAGCAAATATGATAAGAGATATTTCATTGTCTTGGCCCTGTTAGGTCTTTTATTTATTTCTTCCTGCGCTAACGAGTATTCCGATTTTCATTTGGAAAATGCTGCTTATGAGAAGAATATTTCTGACATAGTAGACAATAAGGAAAAATTCAAGCTGACCAATATCCTATATTCTGATGTCAAAATAGCTACCCTTCCAGATAATACAACATTGGACAGAATCATAGACAATATTAAATCTGCAAAAAAAAGGGTTTATCTTGAAGTCTATATCCTCACTGAAAAGAGGATAATAAAAGAATTGACCGATGCCAAGAGAAGATGACTTGATGTAAGTGTTATTCTTGAGAAGAATGTCCTAGGATCCCCGAGTATAAACAGCAAGGCATTCAAGATATTGCAGAACGTTTGAATCAAGGTCAGATATGCCAACAACAATAATTATATATTCACGCACTCGAAATTCTTCATATTTGATGATAGCTACATTTTATGAACATGAAATATGAGCCATTCTACATTTTATGACAATATGGAATTCTATCTGTTTTGAAAAGATAAGAAGAACATATCTATCTTAGAATCCGTATTCTCGGATGATATGAACTGAATCAGATCTATCCATTGCGATGCAAATGTCATAACTTCACCGTTTTGCTCAAGATTTGCATTTGAAAAGACTCTAAATCAAGCAAAAAGCTCTATATACATCTATGCGCAGCAGATAAAAGACCCAAGTCTCGAAAAGATATTAAAGTCAAAAGCTGAACAATGAATTAAGATAAGCATGATATTGGCAGATCCGAAGAAAGTCAGTTCAAACCAGAATATCATAGATGATTTCAAAAAAACAGACAATGTTTCAATCTATATCCCCAAAAAATCCTACGTGCATGCTAAGGTATTCATAATTGATAATGAAACGATTTATATAGGCAGCATCAACTTCACTTCTAATTCCATGGACAATAACAGAGAAGTCTGATTTATTTTCAATGATAAGGAAAATGCAGATAATCTAATAAGACAATTCAATAATCATATTGGTCAATAAAATAAACTTTGATTCTTTTTCTAAAGATATATAATAATGCAAAATTATGTTAATTATCTTATATGAAAAAACCAGTATATATCTCTATCGTTGCCATTATGGCGCTTTGTCTTATATGATTGACCCTATATATAAAAGAAACAGCTTCTTATACGAATGATGAGGTGTCTGATTTTTTAGATAGGGATGAAAAGAATTTCAAAATAGAAGAGAATGATGACAAATATGATTTCAAAGAGGTTAAGAAGATTTGAACGAACGGATTCTTTTATAAGAAAATAACACCGATAGATTGAATATATTATTATTCTGAAGCACAGAATCCTATTTCAACGTCAAAAACGGATGATTGAAAATATGTCATAGAAATCTGAAGATGAATATATATATTTTCGCTTAATGACATATTCAATAAATATGAAATCAAAAGCGCATGATTATCGATCGCACAGCTGTGAAAATGACTTTTCATGGTTATAAACCAGGAAAATATAAACAGGGTATATTCATATAATTCGCTTCTTAAGATCAAGATGATGTCAGGTAATGAGGAAGTGACATCTTTCAATCTTTTTCCGGCATTGCTTTTCCAATATTATCCTGAATATAACATAAACCTAAAATGAGCCGATATATTAAGGGTTGCGACTATCGACAACATATCATACCTTGATATAAAGAGCCCGACATTTGTCGAATATCTCCTGACCGATAAGAATAACTCGAAATGAAAAGCACTTCTTAAAATGGTCGATTATGATTTCAAGAACAAGTTTTCGAAATTCTCAAAGCTGTATACCGATATCATTTCATCCAAAGATAGCGACATAAGCTGAGAATCATTCATAAATACTTATCCGTTCATGTTCTTTAATAATACAAAAAAGGATATCTATTTAAAAAATCTGCTTTCAAAGAATCTGATACACTTTTTTGCAAATAAGCGGAATCTTACGAATGAATGAAGCAGTCAGCAAAATTCAATTGATATGCAAAACAGCATAAAATCGATATTCAACGATATGAAGCTCCAATGAGATGAACTATATAATGAATGAATAGAGATTTTCAAGAATTATTTCTATGTCTCCTATTATTGATCATTACTTAAAAGCAATGAGAACATATTGTTCAAAGATCAGAATAATTTCTTGAAGATAACAAAGAATATAATCCCAAACGTATCTTGAGATGAATATTATTCAACATTATCTGATATATATATGTCTTATATCTTTTCAGATCTGAAAAGAACAAATCTAGATACTTATGTTGATATATACTTATGAAATCTTATCTGAAACAAGACTTTATGAAAAGATGATTTTCTCCCTTTTTCATTCTTCCTTACGCAGTATCTGAGCGCTAATATAAATACATCAAAATATTCTCTTAATATATTATTCTACCTTTTCGATATCACGAACTATTATTATGATTCGCTATGAAATGATAATTTCAAGAAATTCTGACTTGTATCGACTGAATTCTTCAATTATTCAAGGATATTATCAAGGCTTAATGACACGATACTTGAAACATATTTCTCTGAAACAAGCAAGTGACTTATCTTGAAACCTAAATATGGATGAGAGAATTATGCCAATATACCGAAAGAAGAGCTTGATAGGCTAAGTGACATATATTCAGCCTGATCAAAAGAGCTTTTAGAAAAAAAAGCATTCTATTATAAGAATCTGTGAAATAAAACAGGTTCAAGCGATAGTTATGTGATTCTCAGGGATAAGTTCCTTAAATTGAAATCCATACTGGCAATAATAAACAATTATAGCTCATATATTATCAAGATAAACCTCAATGCTGAAAACAAGAATGTAAAATGACTTGATTTCATAAAGGATGAAAGCTTGAGCGAGGAAAAACTCAATGCATACATGTCTCAGTTCAATGATATCGATATGGAAACATTGAAGGTTTCCAATAATTTCAATAAGGATTGATTCTATGATATTTCGGTTTATATCCAGGGACATAATTTTACATTTAAATTGAATCCTAACTGATATATAGTATATGATCTCATATATATTGATAATGAAGGAAAAAAGAATAGTCAGTTCAAATGATTGCCGATCTCTTTAGAAGAAAAACAGAAATATCTGAAAAGCTTATTTACTTCGGAACAGGACCCATTGGAAAAGCAGAGATATGATTTCAGGAATATCTTTGTTAAGACATATCTTGAACCTAGCCAGCAAAATGATAAAAATGAGAATCCTGAAGATGTAAATACTGAAAATATAGATCAGATGCCGATAGAGATAAAGCTATTCATACAGAATGAGCTAATTAGCAAGGATTTCAAATTCATCAATAATGCTTTGAATATAAGATTCCAGAATATAACTGCCAAAACCCAGAATTGAGAATATATAATCTATATTAAAGATATAAAAAACTCATTTGAAACGAACAAATCTGCCAACAATTCTGAAATCAGTTCATCATATATATTCAAAGAACACATGTTCTCGGATATGATGATTAAAGTAAGAACAACAGATGATAAATCATTCGAGTTTAATTGAGATTCGGTTTCGATATTACCAGAAAAGATCTATGTTAAAGATCTTGAGACAAAGATAAAGGATATATGATACTATTTGGATACATTGAAATATTATTACAGGCCAGGATCTTCGAATTTGAAAATAGACTTGAATTTACAGAAAGTTTTTATAGACTCAGAAGGCTTTAATGTTAACATTCCAATTACATGAAACTAAAGAAAATAGTATCGATTCTAGCTGTAATAGCTATAATATTATGATTCCTTGTACCGATGTTCTCAGTGTTCTTCACAGGTACAGATAACGGCATTTCATATAATAACATGCTAAATCTAATATAAATGAATAAAATTTTCGACAGACTTACAAGGGCCTTTCTTATTGTATTGCCCTTTAATGTCATAATCTCAGTATTTTTCCAGTTCAAGCTAAACCTATGAATAGTTTCTGTTTATAAGGAAGTCTTCATATTGGCATTATTATGAGTTTTGATTTATGATAAGATAAAAACAAGAGCGAAATTCGTTTTTGATAAGCTTGATTACGCTGTATTCCTATATGTATGATATCTTATCCTTATTTCGGCTATCAATCTAATTTCCATAAAAGCTTTCATTTACTGAGCAAGATATGATTTCGAATTCCTTCTGCTGTTCATGATTTTTAAGCACTGAAGCTATATGTTGCAGGAAAAGCTGTCCTATTACATAAAAATATTCCTTATTTCCTGAGGATCGGCGATTTTGATATGATCGGCAATAAGGTTTGCCATAGGAGAGATTGTCTTGACACACATATGATTCTCATCTACATTGAGCAGCTGGAATTCATGACAGAGCGTACCTATATACCATTGAATAGAATGAGCGAATATAAGGAGATTCCAATGAATTTTCGACTGACCCAATCAGGCTGCGTTTTTCATTCTCACATACATATGACTTCTGTTTCATTATCTTAAAAATAGGAAAGAATATTATTTCTATCTGTTTTTCTGAACATTCTTCCTTCTGTGACTGATATTCCTGACATATTCAAGAAGTTCCTTGCTTTGAGTTGTTATCGGTGTATTTTTCGTATGTGCGGTAAATCTTAAAACAATCTTCAAAAAGCATAAAACCCTTCTTGTATTGTTTTTGGTTTTCATGACTTTGATCTGAGGAATCTTCTATCTTAAATATTCAACGAACATATCGAATATTATATTAAGGTCCGGATCAACAAAATGACATTCCGAAAGAATGATAATCTGATTCAACCAATTCTTAAATAAACCTTTCTGAAAATGACTTGCATCCAGCTGACCTGCATATAGATTATCTCATGATACGAAATGAACCGATGAGAAGAATTTCATACCTGAGAGCTGGTATGTTCAGCAATTGGTAGAGTGATGATTCATTTGATTCTTCTTTTTCATGGCTATACTCTGATTGATTTTCCTAAGGCTGTATTCTGTAAGCATCTTCTTCGCTTGATCCTTTATAGCAGTTCTGGTCATGAATTCGTTATTGCATACATTTGAGGCTGTATATATTTCGCTGATATTTTTCATGTTCCTGTGAATGTTTCTGAATAGCTGAAAATTTAAAAATAAAAGAAAACAATTATGAAAGTTGCAGTAGTACATGAAATGCTCATAAAAATGTGATGAGCCGAAAATGTAGTCAAAGATATTCTTGATCTTTATCCTGAAGCTGACTTATATACGCTCATATATGATGAGAATAAGGTTTCAAAGATGTTTCCAGCATCAAGGATAAAGCAAGTTGCGAAATTGACGCAATTCATGTACAAGCTAACTAAAAACCAAAGATTTTGCCTTCCATTCATGGCTAGGGCAGTAGAAAGCTTGGATTTGAGCGAGTATGATCTTGTCATAGCATCATCAAGCTGATTCGCTCATTGATGCATCACTAAGCCTGAAACGCTTTTCGTAGTCTATTATCATTCTCCTGCAAGATATCTTTGGGATTGGACATTTGAATATAGGAGAGATATAACTTATCCTAAGATAATCAAGAAGATAGTTAATTTTTTCCTCTGATTACTGTTCTTTTCGTTGAGAAAATGGGATTATCAGGCGTGACAAAGACATGATATAGCTTTAGCTGCATCAAAACAGGTTGCACAGAGAATATCGAAATATTACAGGAGATGAGCCCAAGTAGTTTATCCTTCAGTCTATTCTGATATATTTTCAATATGAGACAAGAAATTGAAGGAAAGGGAATATTATATGATAGTTTCAGCGCTTACCGAATTTAAAAAGGTCGATATAGCAGTCAGGGCATTCAACAATTTAGGTTATAGGTTCATAATCATATGAGACTGATATCATAAGGCATATCTTGAATCAATCGCAGCCTCTAATATTGAATTTGCATGATACAGGCATTGGGAAGAATCCAATGAATACTATAAGAATGCAAGGTGAGCGATAATGCCAGGAAAGGATGATTTCTGAATAACCCCGCTTGAGGCCATGTGTGCTTGAGTTCCTGTTTTCGGATTATGACAATGATGATTGACTGAAACAAGCATAAGCTGACTTAGCTGAGAATTTTTCGATGATCCTGATTGATCTGATTTCGTAGCTAAATTCAAAGTATTCCATAATAATATTGAAAATGACAGATATGATAGGATAAAGATAAGGGATCATGCATTGAAATTCAGGAAAGAGAGATTTCTAGAAGAGCTGAATGACATTGTAAATAAAAACCTTGCAAAATAAGTTCCAAGAATAAAAAAATAACCTGCATGATGCAGGTTATTTTTTTATTCTTGTATTTCAGCTATCTCTTCAATTTCTGGCTCTTTCTTCTTAATAACTTTCTTGATCTCTATTTTTTCAACTTTCTTTTTAATCTTTTCTTCATCTATTCAGCAGTATGGGCATGCTGACCAGAAAATCTTTATATCTTTCGCACATTTCTCACATTTCTTTATCAGCTTTTCCTTGCAATATGGGCAATATGAGAAATCTTCATCAATGTGTTTTGAACAGTATGGACATAATATTATATCTTTCTTCATATTTTCTTGTATATTGTTCTCTTCTTCGAATTCAACCTCTTCAGCATCCTCATAGTACTTTTCGAAAATAGTAGCTCTTGGCCTTAAGAGCAAGTAGATCGGCAATCAGAAAATCGGCGTGAAAAGTATCACTATTATTATTGATAGAACCTGTAGAAAAAGGTTTGTAGTCCTATTTGTTATATCTTTTACAACCCAGATTATGAATGCTCACCATATTATGAAAAAATATAATATGGAGAATTTTATTATTCAGTCCAATGTTATATTCTGTATTATAAGCTGGTAGAATCTTACAAGATTTTCAAATACAGTGTTTAAAAAATCCATAACAATTTTAATTAACTAATAAATTTTTTTTTCCATTTTTCGATCTCTTTCGGGTCTCAGCTCAGCAATTCCTTCGGAACTTTGATTCATAGGAAATCTTCAGGTCTTGAATATTGAGGGTATTCTTTTTTTCTTTTCAGTTTTTTCGAGAATGATTCTTCCTCCAATGACTTTTCGCTTATCACTTGCGGCAATAATCTGACGATTCAATCTATAAGAACCATCGAAGCCAGCTCTCAGCCACTCAGAACATAATTTCAGATTGAGATCTCCTTTATGCCGAATATTTCAATTATCCTCTGATCTATTCATTCATAATGACCGCAGATTAATATAAGATCTTTTTCATTTTTTGCAAGTTTTTCAAAAGTTTGCTGCTTAAGCATTTCTCATCTTGGTGATAGGTATATCTTTTCCAATTTTCAATGTTTTTCCTCGATTGAATTTATAGCATCATAAAGAGGTTCCGCTGATATTATGGTTCCAGGGAATCATCAGTATGGCCTTGAATCAACCCTTCTTGTGTTCTTTACTGAAAAATCGCATAGGTTATATATGATCGGTTCGAATATTCACTTTTCCTGGGCTATTCTCAATATGCTTGTCTTGAAATAACTGGAAAATGAATCAGGGAACATCGTGAGTATATGTATCTTCATAAATTTATATTAGATATATCTGAGCCATTTTATATTCTTAGGCAATTAAATCAACATTAACTTGTCAGTTCTTATTTCAACAATAAAAAATCCGGATATAGAAATCCGGATTTTTTAAATTGCTATTTGATTATTTTATTGATTTGACTTCAACATCGAAAATCAAAGTCTTTCATGCAAGTTCTGAAGGGTTATTCATTTCAACTGTTACAGACTCCTTACCAATTGAAACTATCTTGACATCCTGTCAGTTAGGAAGTTTTCAGACCAAGCCTTCAGCTAATTTCTTACCATAGAAAGGGTTTTGCTTATTGTCTACCTCAACACTGACTCCTGTACCTGATATAGCAGTTATCTTCACTCAATTTCACTGGTAATCTGATTGTAGTCAAACCGCTAATTTCTTACCATAGAAAGGGTTTTGCTTATTGTCTATTTCAACTGAAACTCATAAATCGGATATTGCAGTCACTTTTCAAGTTATTCATGATTCATTTATAACATCTCAAACCTTCAATTGCTTATCTTTGAAAGCTTCTGCAGGAACGGTTTGTACGATCTTATCCTTGAATGAATCTGCAGGAACGGTTTGTACGATCTTATCCTGAAGGTAATTCAAAGGAATATCCTGTTTTATGCTCTTCTCTCAATATCAATCAGCAGGTTTTATAGTTAAGGTTTTCTTTTCTCCAACTTTCATTCAAACAACTCATGCATCGAATCATTTGATCATCTGACCAGCTCAGACCGTAAATTCAAGCGGTTCGAATTTTCTTCCCTCAGAGTAATTCTTTGATTTCTTTGCGAATTCTTCCAATGATGCATCGAATATAGTTCAATCTTCTAATCTTCAAACATAATCAACCTTGATGGTATCTCAATTCTTAACCAATTTACCTTCAGTTGAGCTTTTGTCATCAGATGAG
This sequence comes from Candidatus Altimarinota bacterium, assembly GCA_028685185.1. GTDB lineage: Bacteria > Patescibacteriota > Gracilibacteria > BD1-5 > UBA2023 > JAQUEK01. The sequence continues at coordinate 115,775 of JAQUEK010000004.1, read as the reverse complement.
AATGTACCTTTGTTGTTAAGGACAAGGATTCATCAGATGATAAGTATCAATCCGATCACTCAGATGATTATATATAATTGGCTTTTGTTATCTTTATTTTCTGGATTTGTCATATTTGGAAATTAAATTATAAAATATAAACCTGAACATTATATAAAAAAACACTACTTTTTCAAATTTATTAAACTTTTTTCTAATGCAAGCCTTATTCAGTTATCCGAATCCTGAATCAATTCTCAGCTTTTTGATTTCTTGTCGATATCGACGAATTTTTCGAAAAGCTCCTTTATCTTAACGGGATTTATATTTTTTGATTTGTCATATATGAACGGGTGAATACCGAGAAGCGATACTATCTCATTTTTGCTCAATCAATCTTTAGATAGATATATTATATAAAGAAAGGTTCTCATGTTAGACATTATTGTCGAGAAAACCTGAAAGATATTATTTGTTTCAAGTATAAGATTCAAGCTGTCTATGGATTTTTTAGGATTAAGCTCAAAAATCGCATCTGTCAACTGGAAGATTGATATCTCTATTTCAGGGATCACATATTTCCTTATATCATCTTCGGTTATCCTGTCATGCATCTTAAAAAGATAAAGCTTGTCTATTTCAGCTTCAATCTTGTTTATCTCTGAATTTTTGTACTGGATCAATCTTGTGATAGCATCGGTATCTATATTGATAAGCCTTTTTCTGATGTAATCCCTAAGGCCTTCTCACTCAAGGTTCTTATATTCTTTTACCTGTGCGATGTCGATCAGTTTCTTATATAGACTTTTCCTTTTATCCGGAAATCATTCTATGAATAAGACAAAATTGCTATCAGGAATCCTATCAAGCAGGGAAAGTATTATTTCATCGAAATTCCTCTTATTCTCTTTCTCTGTGTCTTTCTCATTTATCTTGGATGGGAAGTCCTCTATCATGATCAGTTTGAAACCGCCAAGAAATGACATTGTCAGAAGTTCTGTCTCCAATATTTCGGCTGATATGTTCTCATTGTTTATCTTTGAGACATTGAAATCTCAGTGTTTCTCTATGAAAACACTCACCCATCTATCAAGCTCTTTTTGCAGAAAAACCTGATTCTCTCATGTAAAGAATATTATGTTCGATTTTTTCATGGATTCATGATATTAATTTTTCCCTAAAACAAAATCTTTTATATCAAACTTTCAAGAAATTCCTTATCTCAGGCAAAATTCGCTACATCGACCTTTATCTTGTGTATTGTCTGTATCACAAAATTTCAATCCTTATCCAGATTCAGGAATTCACGTATCTTTTCTATCCCTGTATTCTTATCGAATTCGAAAACGTAATTGTTTAAAACTTTTTTAAGCGAGACCACTCAATATTGGGATAATATTATCCTTGCTTTCAAAAGCATGAACAGATTTTCGAATTCTTCAGGTATGGAATCCTTAGAATAAGCGAATGTCTCATGGCTGTATTCAAGGTCTTCAATTGTCTCTATAGACTCGATGTTCCTGAAAAAGCTTATCTTATCTATTTCGGTCTCGAAGAATTCATCGCTTATATAATATGAGATGGAAAGCTCAATCTTGCAGTCGACCCTGTTTCTGTACTCTCATGTTTTCAGCTCCTCTATCTTCTCTTCCAAAAGCTTCAGATAAAGGGAGATTCAGGTATCGTTTGATTTTCAGGATTGTTTTATTCAGAGAATATCTCATGCTCATCTTATCTCAAGATCCCTCAGTGCTATTTCGAATCATGCTCACAGGTGTGTATTATTCACTATGGTCACAAGCCTCTTTTTTGCGTCATCAGGCAGATTCTCTTTTCTATATACAAGATAGCAATGTCATTCTGTCTTTCATCTTCATACTCTTCATCGCAGCTGATGAAGCTGGGATAATCAGAAAGTCTCGGCATCATTTATTATTATAGTGTTAGCGTTCAGGAAATTCACTCAGTTCTCTATTACAGTAGTTGAAAGAAGTATGTCATACTTTCAGTTTTTGAAATCCATGATCCTATCCTCAACCTCTATTCAGCTCATCTGTCAATGTGTTATCGTAATGCTTATTCACCTCAATATCTCTTCAAGATATTTTTTCATTGACTCGATCGTAGCAACTCTGTTATGTATGAATATCACCTGTCATTTTCTCGATAGCTCATCTTTCACTGCATTTATTATTATTTCATCGCTGAACTTTGAAACTATGGTCCTTATAGGTTTTTTTCATTGCGGCGGAGTTGCTATAATAGAGATTTCCTTTATTCAATTCAGTGCAAAATTAAGGCTTCGAGGGATAGGGGTTGCAGAAAGGCTAAGAATATCTATATTTGACCTTATCTTATTTATCTTTTCCTTGTCTATGACTCAGAATTTATGCTCTTCATCTACTATCAGAAGTCAGAGATTCTTGAATTCCACATCTTCAGACAAGAGCCTGTGCGTTCATATTATGCAATCTATCTCTCAATTTCTCAACTTCTTCAATATCAATGTCTGTTCTCTTGATGTGCTTACCCTTGTGATTATCTCGATTCTGACACCGAAATCCTTGAATCGTTTTTTCAGTGATTCAAAATGTTCGAATGCAAGTATGACAAGGGGGGAAATCAATGCAACTTGTTTTTTATTCAGGAATGCCTTGTATATGGCATTGCAGGCAACCTCTGTCTTTCAGAAACCGACATCTCAAGTCAAAAGCCTATCCATCGGCGTGCTTTTCTCCATATCTCCGAGTATCTCGACGATTGATTTTTCCTGATCCATGGTATGGATATATGGGAAACCCTTTCTGAATTCTTCCTCTTTCTTTTCAAATCTGATGAACGAATATCATTTTGCTATCGATCTCTTCGCATATACCTCCAAAAGTTCCTTGGCAATCTTCTCAACTTCTATTTCAGTGTTTTTTATAATTTTATTCCATTCATTCGAGCTTAATCTTGTCAGTTTCGGATCCTCGGATCAAATGTATTTGCTTATCCTGTAAAGCTCTCAGATAGGCACGAAAAGCTTGTCGTTTTCCCTATATTCTATTTCAATGTATTCCCTTTTGATTCATGAAAGGTCTTTAAGTACTATCTGTTTGAATATTCACACTCAATGGTCAATATGGACTATATAGTCTCACGGCTTTATCTGAAGCAGCAGATCCAGATCCTTGGAAAGGCTTTTCCTATATCTTTTCTTTATGAATATGTTTGAAAGTATATCATCGCATATCATCTCAGATTCAGAATCCGAGAAACTCTCCAGATTAAGGCGCTTATCGGTTATCTCTATTATTTCAACCGAAGAATCGCTTATATTGTTATAATCGACAAAGTTTGTTATGGTCTTCACATTTTTTGTATATATCTTAGTTTTTTTCATCGCCAGGATCTCCTTAAGCTCATCAACATTGTTTATGTCGATATCGCTTATTCTAAGATCGGTTTCTCATAGATTTTTGAAGACATTTGAAAGATCCACATAATTATCCAGTCGGCTGAGTATTGATGTCTTTTCTTCCATGAAATCGATTCATATGAAAATCTTGATTCAGTCTCTGAAAATGAAGCTTATCCTGTCTAGATTGTCCTTTATGCTCTTTTTCCCTCAGATATCAGATTTATCGTTTGAATAAATATTCAGTTCCTTTAGCTTTTCGACATTTTTGCTGTCATCCTTGTCTAACTTCAGGATCTCGTCTATCTCATTGTCGAAAAAGCTTATCTTATATGTATTCCTTCAGTGAGGAAATCTCACATTAACTATATCTCATTCTATATTGTAGCTTCAGTTTTTCGATAGATGGGCCGAATGCGAATATCAGAAATCTATAAGTTTCTTTATGAGATCATCGATTTCGATCACCATTCAGATCCTCACATCTATCGTGCTTTTCTGGAGTTCATATTTATCAGGAATTTCTAAAAAAAACAGATCCTTTATAGCCAGATATGTTCATGCATTTTCAAAATGATAAGAATGCAGAGCGCTAAAATCATCTATTACAATGCTTTTGTTCTTTGGATTGAAATAATCCCAAACCTTCTCGAACCTATGTAACTCTTCAATAGTATCAAAAAACAGAATTTTCTTTCTGTTTTCAAAATTCCCTCAAATCAGAATAACCCTTGAAAAATGATCTCAAGTGTTAAAATATGATGTATTTGTCTTTATTGTGACCATTTCTTATATATTATTGATCTTTGAATAATCATATCAGAAATTCTCAGTCATTATCTCCAGTCATAACGACATCATATATCTCCTTGTATTTTCCTATGAATTCATTCTCCTTCTCGTTCAAAAATCAGAATTTAAGAAGATTGTCATAATCAAATCATTCTATCATTGCAGGATCTCAAGTCGAATCTCATAGAAGTATGACATTTTTCCTGTCTTTGACCATCTCATATATCTCAGGATGATCATGTAGAACGGTTTCATCCTTATTGAAGGTGTGGATAACCCTTTTGTCATATCAGACAGCATTTCAATCATTGTCCCACAGGAATCAATTTGATATTATCTTTATGTTATCAGACATGATCATATTCTTTTCGAAGAACATCCTTATTGAATCCGTTCAGAGTCAATTGGCTGAAATGATAACCAAAGGTATATCATTCTCATTGAGGAATCTTATGAATTCAATTAAAGCTGGCCTGAATTCTATGAATCAGCTATCTATTATTTTCTCTATATCGCTTTTATGAAGCTTTGATTTCACTAGCAGATCAAGATGCTTATTCCACCAATCTGTCATTTCCTTTTTCTTTTCTATAATTGGGATATTCGGGTTTATCTCTATGGGATAATAATGGTCATGAAGAGCATAAGCACTTTTTACATATTCTTCTGAAAGATATCATTCCTTCCTGAGAACAGAGATAAGGTTTGGCCTCATTTCTCAGTCATAAAATGCTTTTGTCAGGGTTCTATCGAAATCTGCAAGGATATGGAGATTATCCATTCCACCTGATCGGATTTTTTCCATTGTCTCATTGAACTGCTGATTATCAGAAATTAATGTCTCTTTCATATTGTTTATGGTTATGGTATGGTTTTGAACTGGTTTCACCCTCCATTCTTAAAAAGGGAGGGTGAATATTTTAATTCTTGTAAATATATCTGATTATTAGATTTTCATTATCTCTTCTTCTTTATGTTTCAACATCTTCTCTATATTCTCAATTTCTTCATCTATATATTTCTGCAAATCCTTTTCATTCTGCTTTGATATATCCTCACTTATCTCTTTATTAGTTTCGGCGTTCTTTATCTTCTTAAGATAATCTTGCCTAATATTCCTTATGGCTATTTTTCAGTCCTCAGCAAGTTTTTTCGCGATCTTCACAAGATCCTTTCTTCTTTCTTCTGTAAGAAGAGGAATTTTTATCATAATGGTTTCACCGTTGTTCTGGGGATTAAGTCATAGTCACGCATCGCTTATAGCTTTGTCGATATCTCTTATGAGCGACTTATCCCAAGGTTGGATCGATAATGTCTGAGAATCCATGACAGAGACTGATGCTACATTCTTAAGAGGTTGAATCCCTCAATACACATTAACATGTACCCCTTCTATAAGGCTTGGATTCGCTCTTCCGACCTGTAACTTATTGAATTCGTTATGAAGATGCTCTTCAGCTTTCTGTAAGTCTGTTTTTATATTTCAAATCATATGTTGTAATTATTATTAAAGCCAAAATTGATTAAAAAATCTTTCCAATTATATCTATTTTTGTTTTTTGACAAAGATTTTTTAACATTTTTTTGACAAAACCTTAATAAAAACTAAAATCACGGAGATTATCACGGAGAATTTACTTATTTAATCTCATAATATTATGATAAACAAAAAATATATAGTTATGGCTTTAGCTTTAACTGCTATATCTTTTTCCGCTTTTGCTGAAACAGGAGCTACAGCTACATGATCTACATCTGACTCTGCAGTATCTGCAGTTAACGATGCTGATCCACTTTCACAAGACGCTTGAATCGAAGCAGATGCTGATTCAGTTTCCGGAGAATCCCAAACTCCAGCACAAGCTTTAGCACCAAAATGAGGTGTATCTAATTATGCTGAAATTGCTTGTGATAAAGAATACTTCACTCAAAATGCATGTAATCAATGTTTCGACTGATGAAAAAAGATAGTATGAGAGAAAATCACTAATCTTACAGATGGTTGGACAAATCCTAATACTTGAGAACAAGTTATTTACAAGGATGAGCAGACAATGCCTGAATTGGTTAATCTTGGATGAAACTGAACAAAATGGATATCAAATCCAGAAGATTCTTCAAAATTTTGGAAGTTCTCTGATGAGATAGTTTGGACTGATTCTAAGACATGAAGCTGAAAACAGGAATTTCTTCTTGAATGATGAAAAACTGTAAATTTTATTGAATGAGGTCTATGAGCTACTTATGTTATGGATTCAACTGATATTAAGGAATGAGAAATTGCATGACTTTTGAAGATGCCTATAACTTACCATAATATTGACGAGTCTTGAAAGGAATGAACAACATTGAACCATGTTGAATGTATTGCTTACCTTGCATGAGCTCAAGCTGCTAAAGCTCCAGTTCCACAACCGAAGGAAATAACAAAAGTAAAGACTTGACCTGAATTATACATACTATTACTTCTTGCTTTTTCAATAGCATTCGGTTTTGTAAAATTAAGGAAAAAAGCTTAATTCATATTAATATCAAAATACTAAAAAAGAGAGTTGTCAACTCTCTTTTTTAGTTGGAAATTTGCACATATTTCAAAAATATGATAACCTTTAAGGGAATATAAAAACAAATATTTATTAATGCAAATTTTATGGCAGAACAAACAAAAAAAGATTCTATACAATCTTTAAAGGATGTAGTATCAAAAGTTGATATCAATAAAAATGATAAGATCGAACTTAAAGAGCTAAAAGAAAGTTCAAGTGCACTTACTAATGATTTCATAGCAAACCTTAAGGATGTTAAGAAATTCATAGAGGACAAGAAGAAAACTTGAGAAAGTGTTCCGAAAGATGTTTTGGATTATATCAGCTGAATGGTATGACAATTAAATACTATAAAAGATGAATATGACAGTGATAAGAAGTTGGTTTGTGATAATAGCCAAGCTTGCTTAGATAATCTTAAAGAAGTATTCGCTACTAGCAAAGAGGTAGGAAAAGCTCTGACAGGATTAAAAGAACAGATAACAGAATTACAGGAAAAGGAAACAGTAAAGAAATTTGCCGTTTATCTTTGAGTTGATGAAGATGATATTAAAAGGCTTAATTTATCGACAGCTCTTCTGGCAGTATCAAAGGCTCCTGAATCTTCTTTTGAGGCATGGGAAACTGCTTGATATAAAAACAAATGAGGTTACTTCGGTTGATTGGAACTATGACAATTGGATAATCTTAAAAGCCTTTATGTAAAAGATGTCAGCTTCAAGAAAAAAGTCGATGAATATATTTCAAACCCAAGGATAATCGAATGAGTATTAGAATCAGTATCTTTTGAATGAAAAACATTCAAGGTCTGAGAGGAAGTTGATTATTTCGATCATTCAAAAGAAAAGAAAAAACTTAAGATAACAAAGATATTTGATTTTAAGGGAAGATATTGAATAGAATGAACCATAATTCCAGGCAATTCAAAAGTCATGGTAGATATCGATTCCATAAAAAAAGCTGAATCTTCAGCAGATAAGTCCCAGACAAAAAGCGAATCTGAGAAAATTCCAGCAGAAATCGAACTAAATGAGATTTTCTGAAGCTACCTACATTTGGAAAACAAGGATTTTGATGAGATTAATCTTAGCTCATTCATTAAAAATATCGATAACATTAAATGAAACGAAATCGAAAAATGGATAGACAAATGATATGAATCCAAAAATACATGGTGATTAAGAAGTGCTGAACAAGAACAAATCATCAAATTATCAAAAAAATACAATGAGGATCCTGAATTCAAGAAAAAGATAGCCAGAATAAAGAAAGGTCCTATAAATAATTTCATGGAAAGCGTAAAAGCAGAATGATTCAGGGTCAGATTAAGTGATAGCAAGTATGAAGCTGATAAGCTAAATGTTACAAATCCAGAATTTATAATCAATTTCATGTCAGATAGGGATGCCGACGGAAAAGTTGAGACATTGAATAAATTTGAAAGAAAATGGTACTTGGCATTCATAGGTTGAGATATGGTCCAATGACAACATATCTCTGAGACATTCATGAAAGATTCATTATCCAATAAATTCAAAACGGTTCAGGATTTCAATGTTCTTTTAAAAAGACTTGGAGTTAAAGAGATAAAACCAGAAACCACAAGAGATGAATTATTGAAGATAAAAGAGTCATTTTATTGAAAGCTTGTCGAGAAAATGACAAAGATGGGTAAGAATTGAAACCTTGATTGATATTATGCCATCTTGGATTGAACAGAAAAGGATTTCATGAAGAATGAGCTTACATATGAGGAGAAATTGGAAAATGACATAGATAAGCTATTGAATGATAAGCAAAATGAAGAAATCATCAAAAAGAGATTATGAGAATTGAAAGAGAAATATGGATTACCTAAAGCTGAAAATGAATGAGATCTGCAAAGGATAAAGGATCTTATAAAATGAACGCTGATCCAAAGTTCAGAAATGAATTTCTGATTATTCTGATGAGCGATCAATGTACATTGAGATACGCCGAAAGGATGAGATATCATAGGTCAGATCATAAACTGACTTGATATGAAAAACTATAAATGAATCCTTTGATTCTATGTTTCAAAGAGAGTTTATCAGAATCAGGATAAGACAGCTTCTGTAAATGTGTGAATCGCAAATTTCATACCATATGTTTCTGCAAATTATGCAATGACAGCAAAGGATATGAATAAGGAAAAAATCTGAACCGCCGAAAAGGTAGATTGAAATCTTACTGTAGTGCCTTGAGTCTCTCTGAGTCTAGTGTCAGTCTGAGCACATGTCGAACTTAACTGGAATGATAAGAATAAGGCAATCGAAAGAGAAATAGTAAAAACCAGAGATCTTCTTAAAAACATAAAGATAGATCCTAAAACAAATAACCTTATTATAGATAGGGATAATGTAAAGAAACAATTCAATGAAAAATGAGATGAAAAGATAAGTAAGCAGATTGATGTGTTTTTCAAAAGCTTTGAAGAATATTTCAATGAATTCAAAACCTGAAATCCGAAACTTGATCAAAGGCTTCTCCAAAAATTGCAAAATTCCACTGTTACATATTTCACAAATGAACTATATGCTAAAAATGAATGATGGAATATCTCATGATTAACTGTATGAGTGATACTTTCATTATTCAATTTCTGAACTTGGGCAAGCTTCCTATGACTGAATATCCAATTCAGGAATCAGGAATTCAAGGATTCAAATGATTCAGCAAGCCAAGATCAGATCGAAAGCGCTTCGATAAATGCGAAAGAGCCCACAGAGGCTGATTTCAAAAAAGCAGGATTTGAAAAAACTGTATTGAAAAAAGGAGAAAAGGAATATACAGTATTCAGATATACATGACCGATCAAAAATTTTTACGCATCTAAAGATATCCAGATTGAGGAATCCAAGGATTGAAAAGAGATATATATAAGCTGAGATATCAAAAAGATATTTTTTGCAGAAAAAGATTCTAACAATAGATCTTCAGAATCATATTTCCTTATTAATTGAGCAAAATATTGAGATGTTTCATATGGAAAGGAAATAAATAGAGATATTGCAATGCCAACAAGAACATCAGAAGTTGAGGTTTCTTGATCATCATATAATTTTGAATCAAAGATAGATAATTTCAATGATAGGGAACTCATAAAAAAACTTAGCGACAAGATAGAGAATTCTGACAGATATAAGTCAAGCTTCTTGAAATTCCAAAATCTTCTTTCTGAAATGTATATAAGTTGAGATGCGGAAAGCCCTTGGAAACAATTCTGAGCATTCCTTAAAGAATTGCCAAAATCAAAGAGCAAGGATATCATAGCTTACTGCAACAGCGTAAATCCTGATGATATGGAAAAGAAAAAGCAAGTCATGATGAGCATGTTATGAGATACTGCATGAGATTGGAGATTGAGATTCATGAATGAGCTTAAGAAAGATACACCTTGGGCAAAGAAAGAAAGAAGGAAATTATGATTGAAGAAGAATTTCAGGGTCGATCAGATCAGAGATTGAAAGGATGATGTCATTGATCACGTGAAAAAAGCTGAAATCGCAAACATGAGAAAATTCATACCGAATTTTGATTTATGAGATTACAAGAGAGCACAGGATGACTATGATTCAAGCAATGATGTTAAGAATCAAAGCGAATGAAAAGTCACCAAGACAGTTGAAAATGCAATAGTGTTCGTGAATTTTACTCAAAAGGTTCCGACAAAAGGATGAAAATCAAGAAAATGATTCCATAGCGTGGTTCCGATATATTGAAATGTTGAGCTTCATGCCGGTTCTGAAAAGAGCATGGATAATTCATGAAATAAACTTGAATATGTTGATAAGATACCTAATAGGGTTCTTATATCAAAGTTTGACCAAATCAAAGCTCAGATTAAGGCAGATCCGCAAAACAACAAGAATTATAAGGATCTTGTTGAAAAAATGGATAATATAAAGGATGATAATCAGAAGATAAAGGTGATGAACGATGCATTGAAATGAAAGAATAATGATATCTGACTGAAATGAACGTTTAATCTGTCTTTTGTAAGATGGAGCACTTGTCAGAATTCTGCAATCATGATAAATAACATGAAATTCTCACTAGATATACCAGGATACAAATCTTCAGAGATCATACCTTGATTGCCTGTGTTCTGAAAGGGTTCATTCTATAAGCCTGCAAAGGAGAAAAATAATGCAGATCAGCTTACTGTGTGAGGAACTTTGATTGAAGGTAATTTCAATAAAAAGGCTTCATGAGCAGAATCACAGACAGGATGATGAGATGGTCCGATCGATATAGATTGAAACCAAAATGATGAATAGCCATAATTAATAATTTTGCAATCATATGAAAAGATACTATAATATAGTTTTTACAATTATCGGCCTGTTAGTTCTGATATTCGCATTATATTTTGCCTTCAATTATTTTTCTGAAGAGAAAAAACCCGCGCTAGACCGTTCAAAGCCTCTAAATATAGATTTTAAATCAATTAATCAAGATGATGAATAAAATTAAATTATTGCTTCTATTGTCAGCGATGAGTATAAGTTTCAATGCTTATGCCATAAATCCAGCCGTTTCCTCAACATTTGAAAACAGCTGTCCCTGAGATAATACGAATGAAAGGTATTATTTACCTACATGAAGCAATACCAGAAACATATATCCTTTGGATATGATGAGAACACCATGATTGAGCTTTATAAGCAACTGAGATTCCCAAGTCAAAGTTTGGTCAAGGGAAAGCTGATCATTAAGCCCGAATTGTTCGAGTGCTTTATGATGGACTCCTCCATTATGATGAAGAGTTAGTAGTGTCAGCCCTTGAGGTATGAGATGGATAATCGCTTTTGCGAATAATGATTGTGTCATAAGCAAACCATCCGTTCCTAATCCAAGTGCCCCGGTAGCACAATTTGTATATAATATATGATACAAGACTGAAATCTGAAAATCTTCTTGAAATACTCCAACTGGTTATTTCTATCGTGAACCGGTCTGAGGTTGAGCCTGACCAACGGTTTTTATACCAGATCAGACAAACAGGATATGGTCAAGCGTCATTACGCATCCGAATGAATGTTGGAATGTTTACTTGAGCTATTGTTGAGATACTGTTATCGATTCAGCAGAATGAGAAGTCTGTGATTTCAACGATACTACTCATGCTTGATGGTGAACAGCATGATGTAATGCAAGTTGTCAGCCTATAAGTAATCCACCACCTCCACCACCAGGTTGATCATGTATCATCTGAAATTTATCTTCAACCACATCGGGACTTTCAAACTGAACAATCACAACAACAAACTATACAAATGCCACAAACGCACCATTGCTTTGTGCTTGATGATCTGTTCCGAGTGTTCTTACTATAACTTGAAATTCAGCCACATGGAGCTGTGATTGATATGCAGGATGTCTTACGAGTTGGTCTTCTCCTCCACCACCACCAGGTTGATCATGTATCATCTGAAATCTATCCTCAACCACATTAGGTCTTTTAAATTGAACAATTACAACAACAAACTATACAAATACCACAAACGCACCATTGCTTTGTGCTTGATGATCTGTTCCGAGTGTTCTTACTATAACTTGAAATTCAGCCACATGGAGCTGTGATTGATATGCAGGATGTCTTACCAGCTGGTCTTCTCCACCGCTATTCTCCTGTGTAATCTGAAATGAATCCGTAGCAAATCTGAATCTTTCGAACTGAATGATAACTACAACAAACTATACCAATGCCACCTATTCAGCTCTTCTTTGTGCTTGATGATCTATCCCAAGTGAACTTGTATTGACGGAATTTTCTGCCACATGGAAATGTAACTGATATGCAGGATGTCTTACTAGCTGGACAACCACGATACCATGAACTATAACATATTGTTGAGATTGATTCGTTGAGATTCCGAATTCAGACTGAATCAATGAGACATGTGATCAATGATCGAATAATTGACAGCCTTGATATTCTTGTGATATCGATTGTAAGGAATTGACGACAGCACCGGCTTGAACATCTTGAAATGCTTTGTTCAAGATAAAGACAAATCCTTGAGTCGGTTATCCTGTGGATATTTCAATCCATAAGACAATCATTTGAAACTGAGTCAGATTGTTTATGGATACAGATAAGTTATATTTTGACTGAAATTGAGGTAATTATTATCTTTGAGGGAAAACTGCGATAGTAAAGGATAATTCTTCTTTGATAACATGACCTGCAACATGAGAAGTTAGCAAACCACTCGACTCTTCATACTATGTATGAGACATATGGTTTCTAAAGCCAGATTGAACATATGAGGTAAGACATAAGGATCCGTCAATTGAAATATTTGACTGACATGATTTGTCTGAATTCAAATGAAATCCGATTTCTTCAATATATGAACAAACCAGTACACATTATCCTCCTTCATCCAGTGCTAATACGTTTTTTGCGAGTATCTCATATCTTGAGGAGGCTATGCCTATAAGGGTTGCAAAATCCGCAATCTCGAACATCTCATGATGAAGCGCATTTGTTTTTAAGCCAGCATGATATAATTTGGATATAATCAATACCTGAGAATTCATCGCAAATCTAAAAAAATGAAATTTCGTTGTATCTTCAATAAATTCACAAACAAATATAGCCGATATAAACCAAAGGTTATGATGACTTTATTATACAGATGATTCAAATGTCGTAAATTCTTCTTATAGCGATTATGTTTCTGAGAAGCAAGAGTTCTCAAATATAACCAAGAACTTACTTCCTCATTATCCATATAATATAGGCTCTCAAATTGATTTGAATGTTTTTTTGGCGAATACATCGTTTAACTTTGGAAAAAACAACAATGTGAAACTGATATGAAATAATAGTGATCTTGCAATCAATTGAGATTTAAGTCTTTCAGGTAAGAGAACTATAATTCTAGAGAAGTGAGATTTGATAATAAACAATAATATCAGTTATTCTGATAAGGACGCAAGTTGGGCATTCATAGTTAAGGAATGAGATATCAGGATTTCAAATGATGTTAAAAAAATATCATGAGTATTCATGACTTTAAGCTGAAGCATAGTTTCTAATGAAAATACAAACACGACTAACCAATTGGTTGTTGACTGATGACTATATTGAGATTCTTGAAATCTTGTCGATAATAGGGCATATATAAGGGCTACTGAATGATATCATTCTATCTCTACATGAGTGATGATAAATTATTCATTGAGAGCATTGAAGAATCCACCACCGCTTTTATCGAATTTTATAAAGCAATTTAATTTATTCAGAGTTGCAAAATAGATCTTAATATTCAAAAAAGGCCTTTCGTAAAAAGGCCTTTTTTGTTATTAAAACGATTTTTTAGTTGATTTTTATGAAAAAAAAACTATTCTTCTGACCTCTTGCCATAAAGCAGAGCATATATCAAGATTTTGCAGGAACATATTAACGATATGTTATACAAAATTTTGATATGAGATACTTTTTATGTATTTTATATTTTAAGATGAATATTATGAATAAGACACAAGTTTTATCTAATTTAAAGAGCAATTGGAAGTCATGACTTTCAGTTGCAATGATAAATATACCTTTATCGATTTCACTTGCAGTTGCATCCGGTGCTTCTCCTTTGCAATGATTGCTGACTTGAATTTGGGGATGAATGATCGCCGCGATTTTTGCATCAAGCAAATATAATATTTTCTGAGCTGCAGGTGCATTGTCATGAATATTGCTTTCATTTTCGCTTATCAACTGACCTTGGCTACTGCCTTTCATAGCTATTTTCTCATGAATAATAATCATGATAGTATATTGGCTTAAGATCACAAAATATATCACATTGATTCCGACAACTGCCTTGCATTGATTCTTGATCTGAGTTTGAATAACCATTGCAGTATGACAATTCAATGCCGCATTATGATTGGTATTGAAACCGTCTGAGAAAATCTATATCTGACTTTGGCAGACTTTTTTGAATCTCTGAAGCGTAAATCTGAGCGCTTTCGCAATGTTTCTTGTATGATTCATATTCCTTCTTTTCACAAAGAAAAAATATCCGAATTTTCCTGCGGTAATAGTTCTTACAATAGCATGAGTATTATTCTGATATGCCATAAAATGAGGTTACCTGCCTAGTATAAGGCTTCTGTCAGATCAGTACAAATGAATGAGTTTTTCTCCTTTCCAGAATATATTTTCAGCTATCCGTATCAAAGATTTCAGTGATTTCATGGATATATTCAGGAAAGTCATAAGCGTTTCAATAATAGTTGCGATAATTGCAATACTTGAAACAATCATATCTGCCAAAATAGCCCAAACCATAACGAAGGTTAAATTTTCAAGGGAAAAAGAGGTTTTCGGTCTGTGAATGTCCAATATCGCATCTGGATTATTCGGATGATTGCCAGTGACCGCTGTTTTTGTAAGGACTGCATTGAATATAAATGCATGAGGTAAGAGTAGATATTCGGCATTTTTAGCATGATTGTTCACTCTGCTTTTTTCTCTGCTTTTCTTCAATAACTGATTCCTGTTTTTGCCATATCCGATAATAGCCGCGATACTTATAAATATTGCCATAGGTCTTATCGATATAAAGCATCTGAAAAAATTATATAGCATGCAGCATTGAGCTTTTTATGTTGCAATAATCACTGCTTTCTTTACTGTTGTTGAAGATCCTACTTTCTGAATCGTCATATGAACTGCAATCGCGCTTATTGCTTATTTAAAGAGAATTACTTCTTCTTGAGCGAAAATATCACTTTTCAGAAACAGCAAGTTTCATGAGAAACTGGATTTAGGTCACTACATACATAATGATCAAAAAGATTGAGATATCATATTATTGAAATTCTCTGGATGATTGAATTATCTTAATCAGGAAAAAAATATACATCATCTTGAATTGATAGACAAGAAAATAAAGATAGTGCTATCATTCAGCCATATGTGAGATCTTGATATCGATTGAGTTGAAACAATCGATGAGACATTCATGTCTCTTAATAACAGGTGAATCGAAGTTTATTTCTCAGGGCTTAGCTTAGAATTTGAAAAGATAATGTCAAAAACACATATATATAAATTGCTTCATAAGGAGAATAAGGTTATCAATCCTACTTCTGAGGTATTGAACATATTGCTATGAGATAAATATAATACATAAAAAATAAAGCCCGGGGATGGGCTTTATTTTTTCGGTTTTTTCATGACCTTTCATTCTAGATATTCTCAGTCTCTAGATATTATCATGCTTCAAGGGGATTCTCATATGAATGTATTATCACCTATTATACAGTCTGTGAATTTGTTTCAAGGACGGATTATCACCATTTCTCATACAGTTGATTCCTCTAATACGATTTCTTTATCTGCCTGTCATGATAATGTTGTATCAAAGCTTACTTCTGAGCCTATGACTCTTCAATAATTACAATTGAACCTTCAAGATATCTTCGAATTTAATACAGTAGAATTATTGATTATAGAAGGGAATCTTAGTTCTCAGATACTGGAATCAAAAGCTTTTATGGATCAATGGAAACAAACAGATTCTGCAAAACATCATGTTATAACCTTTTTTCATGGTCAATGCAGAGTGCATCGTATATATTGCACATTATCATGATAGCTTATATTGGCTGTAGCGTTCTCATCTTCTCTTATGTAAGTGTCCATGATAAGGTTTTTATTGCTAGGTCAAATGTGAACATTTCATACAAAGCTGTTTTTTCATAAGAAGGTTATATTAGGATTACTTTCGATCGCTGGAAAATCCAGAAGAGATCTTATATATGTTTCGACATTGGCATTTCAATTCAATATACCCTCGTAAATATATCAAAGGTCTTCAATGAACTTTTCCTTATCTTTCGGATATGCTTGAAGATAAGCTTCAAAGTCCCTATTTATCTGTTTATTTCAATAGAATCATCAAGATAGGGCATTTATATCATCTTCATCTCTAGCATTCCTTCATCTTATATGTCTTATTATCCCTAATTCAGGAAAGCTTTCGTTCAGATATAGAAGCGCGGAATCTATAACTGCAAAGGTTTTATTTTCCGGAGTGACATTATGCTTGTTGAATTTGGACATTGCCAGATATATGCTTCATAGTTCTGAAAGCTGTTTCTGCCTTTCTTTCTTTTCTGCTGATAATTGTATAACGAAATTCCTCCTTTTCTTAGAGTTCACCTGCTTCGAATCAAAATGAATCTCATTTTCCATATATTCAGCGAAAGAAACAGTTTTGAATCATTTGCTTATATGTGCTCAGTCTAGGACAATACAATTTTTTCATATGTTGACATCATCCTTTATCTTCGATCATTTTCAGATAACTGTGTTCTCTCAGATCTTAACATTATATCATATCTTAGATCAGAACCATATCACGCTATTTTCCTTTAAATCCGATCAAGATCAGACAATACAGTTTATTCATAAGAAGGCTCAGAACCTCAGATGCACATCAGCTTTGTAACTTTGGGATTCCTTATCGAATTTTGAGCAGATATTGGCTCAATGGGCGATCGATGCATTATCATCTACATGTATATGGAGCTTTGATAATATGTCTCATCTTTCAAATCTCATCAATGCCTTTTCTGTCTTATCATGTCATTGGTTCTCAATAAGCTTTATAACTCATATGTTTTCCTGAAGATTTACACGATTTCATAGCTTTATTTCAATATCTTTTCATGATAGAACTCATTTGTTCATAAGCCTTAAGAACATATCAAGGCTTCCTGCTGCAAAATAGGAATTTGTTCAAAGGCTCAGATCTCACTTCTCATCCCTTATCTTATCGATTGCTTCGATTGTTCATGAAAACAGGATCCTTTTTTCTGAAGGTAAAGATATATGATCATTTATCAATCATATCCTATCTATAAGTCATAGGAATTCATTCTCTTTTTCTTTTTTTAGTGTTCAAGGACAATTGGAATACACTGTTTTTAACAGTCTGTAATTATATAGATAAGAATTTATCGCATCTTTCAATATTCTGATATATCAATCATCTTTTTGCCTTGAAATTCAATCAATCGGCTCTCATAATTCTATCTCATAGATTTCATGGTTTTTTCATAGACAGATCTCATCAGTTTCAGAAAGTCATTCTCAATCATATGAGAATCTTTCTCAAAGTGTGTCATTATCTTTTATTGCATTTTGTGGTTGCAGATGTAAACCAATCTTATTTCGCTCAGTATCTGGCATAAGTATAAATTTATTTTTCTAAATCAGAGCTATCGATTATATATTAAATTATGTATTGTCAAATTTATGAAAAAATAAAAAAAGCCTGAGATTTCAGGCTTTTTTTATTTTTAAATTGATTATACCAATTGCGCTTCGATCTTTTTCACTAAAAAATCAACTTCCTGGATTCCTACGAATTGTTCAACAGCTTTTCAATCTTTGAATAATATCATAGTAGGGATTGATCTGATTCAAAATGATTGAGGAGTTACCATATTTTCATCAACATTCATTTTCATTATCTTAGCCTTATCTCATATTTTTATCGCAAGCTCATCCATTCTAGGAATCATTACTTGACATGGTCCGCACCAAACAGCCCAAAAATCAACCAATGATACTCATTTTGCTATGCTTTCTGTAAAAGTTGCATCTGTCGCTTCAAGCGTAAGATGTTTTATTTCTTTATTCTCCATAAAAATTTAAATTAAAAATTAACTAATGAAGTTTAACCGTTTTTTAAAATAAATCAATAATTTATTATATATAAATCTTGATTGAAGTGTGATTGTATTCATTGTTTCGGGATAATTTGGGCTGAAAAAAGTTTTATTTCAGATTAAAAATACCTTCTATGATATTTCATCTTTTTATTTCCTGATTATCGGATGGGGTGAAATTTTCCTGATTCAGCAATATATAATTCTCACTCCAACCTGAAAATGTCTGATCTCATATTTTTTCCACTAGCATATTCATTGATTTTCAATCATTCTTTTTCTGAAAACATTCTCTGACCCTATTTGCCTCTTTTCATATGACATCCATCCTCTCTCTCTTTATCTTGTCATCTATTTGATTCGGAAAAGCTCAAGCAGGAATTGAATAATGGCTTTTATGTGAAGAGAATGGAAATGCATGAAGCTTTGTTATATTGTATTTTTCAAGCAGATTTAAGGATTTTTCAAAATCTTCCTGACTTTCTCAGGGGAATCAGATTATCATATCTGCTCATATACTCGGCAATATTCAATCCATCCTTTTCAGATCATTCAGTCTCTCTAGAATTTCATTCAATTTTTTCTCGGAATAATTCCTATTCATCGATTTCAATATCTTATCGCTTCATGACTGGATGGAAAGATGAAAGTGAGGATAGATCCTCGGATTGGAAAATATCTTCAAAAGACGCTCACTTATATATTCTATTCAAAGGCTTGATATCCTGATCCTAGGCATTGTCGTCTTTTCAAGGATTTCTTCAAGAAGCTCATGTAATTTCGATTCATCGAATTTTTTCGTATCAGATGCTCACCAGGCTCATATGTTCGTACCCGTCAGAACAATTTCCTTTCATCAGGAGCTTGAAAAATCCTGTATTTCTGAAATTATAGAATCCACATCTCGCGAATTATGTCATCATCTTGCTTGTATTGTAAGACAAAATGTGCAATAATTATCACATCAGTTCTGGATGATAAGATATTTTCTGGTATAGATTATCCTTTTCTTTATGGAATCGAGCCTGATTGAAGTGTTCTCCTTTTCGGGATCCTCTCATAAAAGAACAATCTTGCATTTATATTCCTTCAATTCAGGATATATATCATAGAAATTCTCATCAAGCTTTCAATTCTTGATGGTTCAACATCAGGAAAGATATATTTTTTCATCATCTGTCTGAAAACCCGAAATAGTATCTTTCACAAATTTTAGCCATTTGGATTTTGCCCTATCGGTAACGATGCAAGATGCTATGAACATTCATTTCTTATCCGCAAGAGAACCAGAACTTAACCATTTTTCCGTAAAATATTTATTTGTCTTGCATCCGAAAACCTTGTATTGCATAAATCGCTTCATTTCTTAATTTTTAATGTGCAGATTATATTAAATTTTTTGTAAAATGCTAAAAAAGTTTATAATTATATGCATATTAATAATTTAGATAAAATGAAAATAGTTCTGGTATGAGCTTCAAAGAATGAAGATAAATTCTGAAACATAATAATGAAGGATCTCTTATATAGGTGACATACGGTCATCCCAGTAAACCCTAAAGAGAACGAGATAGAATGAATAAAAGCCTATAAGGATCTCTGAGAGATAAAGGAAGATTTTGATATTATAAATATAGTTACACCTCCTAAAGTCACATTGAATATCCTTAAGCAAGCGAATATGCTTTGATACAAGAAGGTTTGGTGCCAACCGTGATCAAGTAATAGAGAAGTGAAGGATTATCTTGTAAAAAATGGGTTTGACTATATTGCGGATGCTTGTATAATGATGTAAAAAAATCAGCTAAAACAAAAATAAATATATCATAAATGTTTTATTTTAGCTTTTAATTAAAGATAAGATGAGAAAAATCATTTCCTCGTTCATATTATTTTTCCTAGGTTTAAGTATTTGAAATGCATCACCTTTTGATATATTCTACTCCAGCTATCCGGATTTCATAGTTTCAGACATATTCCAAGATTACAACAGCAAAGACATTTACCTGAAAGTCTGCAACATATGATGAAGCATGAATGAAAAAGGTACAATGACAGTGTGACTGAAGATAGGTTCATCAAAAATCATATCAAACATAATTCAGAATGTTAATCTTAGTTCGAATTCCTGTTGAAATTATAAGGTTTCATCAATAAGAGATATGCCTGTTACGAATAATTGAAACTATGATATAAATTCATGAGTTTCAATGAAATCATGAAAAGAGGAAAGGATTAAGAATAATAATTCCTTAAGAAAGACTGTATATTTGAGAATCATGAATAATTCGGATTCTTTATACGATTCCAACTATTATCCTTATCTGAATCAGAATGCTGCATATGATAATAGAAACTATGACTTGAAACGCAACCGATATATGCCTGATCTTGTTGTTGATGATATGCGTCAGGATTGATATTGAAGAGACTTGAATATAAGAATCTGCAACATATGAAATCCTATGAATAATTTTCAGACATTCTATACTGTCATATATAATGGTAATTTCAATGTGATAAAAAGCATGTATCTTATGCTAGATAAATGAGCTTGTACTGATTTTCCTGTAAACCTTTCAGAAATATCCGTTCATTATAAGTGATATTACAATATCAAGGTTGCTGTAGATGCATATAAGATAGTTACAGAATCAAATGAAAATAATAATAATCTTCTAAGGAGGATATATCTGAGAATATATTAGATATATAATCTTCAGGATTTTTCATGAAACTAAAAAAAAACCAAAACATCAAATATTTGATGTTTTGGTTTTTTTGTGATATCTTAATGATAAGAATCAAAAAATCCATGCCAAAATCCCTGAATTTATAAGATCATGAAATTTTAGTATATCTTGACAAGTAAGAAAATATATACTACTATATAGCTAATCCCGAAAAACATTCCTTAACTTAAATTCATGATTTAACAAAAAATACCAATATTTTTAAAATAGATATTATGGAAACAAAAACAAATATAAATATAATAACAAAGCTTTTATATGTTTTTTCGTTGTTATTTTTGTTGATATGAGTCTATTCTTCAATCGATGCAGATACTCCTGATTATGCGGGGCATATAGATAATCAGGAATGTATTGCGGATAATACTTGTATAAGCTGAACAGTGACAACTCTGACATGATATATCTATAATACTGTAGCAAATATCTGAAGCACTGTATCTTGAGATATAGTATGAAGCATAAGATGAGATATAAATTCTACTCTTTGGTGAGATTTCAACTTTGTAAATCTTAATCTTGTGAATAGCTGATCAACTCTTTCATGTTGATCAACTCTTTCAATGAAGATAATAGGATCATGAATCAGTACTGCCTGGTGAGAACTTGAAATTAGAGATTCATATTGGTGTCCAGAAAAATGACAGGTTATAATCTGAAACCTATATTCACCGACCTTGTGAACGGTAATATTTAATAATTCTGGTGAATCTCAAAATACTGTGAATTCTTTGATTGTTGCAAGTACTCAGGCATGACTTTCATTTAACTGAGTTGCGGTTTCTGATGACTGATGAGTTTCAAAAATGCTTGGTAAAGCGATAAACTATGATTGAAGCATAACACAGGCAGCATATATAGACTCACAGATATCAAAAACAGATTATAAATCAATCATAAACCAGAATATCGAAGGACTGATAAATTGACTGACAGGTAAGGAATCTAGTCTGAGTATCTCATCAAATATAACAAATCTAAGCAATGTATATAATAATGAAAACAATAAAGGACTTGCATATTATAACTTCAATTGAGATAATGTATTATGAAATCCTTCAATAGATTGAAACAAATGAAAAATAATTGAAATCAAGGCACCTTCGGATTATTCATACCTAAATGTTTGAAAAATATCTGTATCATGAAAGAAAACTATAATAATAAAATGATGAAACCTATACATTAATTCTGATATGTATTATTCTAATTCTTCATCTGATATGCTTGTCATAGTCGTGAAGAGAGATCCGAATCATCCTGAAAACTGATGAAATGTATATATAAATCCGAATGTCACAAATCTGGTCGGTATGATAGTTGCGGATTGAAGCATATTGAATTATGATTGATCAAACCTCATAACAAATCCGGATTCATTAAGAAGGCAGCTTTTCATATATTGATCCATAATGACAGCAAATTCGATATGATGATATATTCCAGGTAATTCCAAATGTCCATATTGAGCTGATAAATATAATTCATGCGATGAGGCTCAGGCTAAAAAATATGATTTCACTTACCTTAGATATTTCTCATTGAGGAAATCGACAGACAAGGATTCATCCTGAAATGCACCTATCGGATTCCAATGTTATAATACTACCGAAAAACTTGTTCCAAGGGCTACAAATTCATGACCATTTGATGAAATGTTGTATGCTTGGGCATGAAAGAAAAAATGTAATATAGATCAATCCGGCGAAGCAAATCTAAAGACAACAGAAAAAATCAATCCATTTGTATTGGAATACAATTCAAACATACAGACAAGTGACATGAAGATTCTAAGAAAAAATGCAGACAATTAAATTTACCAAAATAATTAAACAAAAACAAATATTCATTAACTTTACTTTTATGAAAACAAATTTTTCTTACATCAGAAACATTTCAATATGATTTTTGATATGAGCGGTCACAATGGCCAATACAACGATTTTTGCTTCAACAAGCTGATTGATATGAAATCTTTTTGAAAATATAAGCTGAGTATATAAATTGGTTTGAACCAATATAAAGGATTGAACTGTTTGAAGTACTCAATTATGATCAAATTCAGTCACTTCAAGCAAAATATCGGATTCAACAATAGTCAGCGCTGATATATTAGATTGAACTATTAGCTGAACTGATATTGCCAACTCTACAATAACAAGCACAGACATCGCGACAGATACAATAACAGCTTGAAATATAGCAGCATGAGCTGTATGAACTTCAGAAATCTCAGATTGAACTATTAGCTGAACAGACATCGCGACAGATACAATAACAGCTTGAAATATAGCAGCATGAGCTGTATGAACTTCAGAAATCTCAGATTGAACTATTACTAGTGCTGATGTATGAGCATGAACTTACTGAATAAGTATTACAGGTAATGCAACAAGTGCTTGAAATTCAGATACAGTTGATAGTATACATGCTGTATCTTTTCTTAGAAATGATACAACGAATACAACTTGGAATACTAATTATATCTGATCAAATAAATGATCTACTTCAAAGATATGATCTAATGTAACATATTGATTAGAAGCATTTTCAAATGATTGAGGTGCTGCTTGAATGTCATTTCATAGAGGTTGATATTATGCTGTTAATATGTGACTTGATCCAGATAATGTGATAAGGATATGAGGATGGTCAGCACCAGCAAATCTATGGCAACTTGATATGTGAGGTAATCAGATACTTGCATGAAACAGTTATGCAACAGCATTTGTAGATGGTAATAACACTTCCTACTTTATAGATCCAGCTTCTAATTCAGTTTTAAACACTATCAATGGTTGAATTCCTGTGACTTCATTGAATGTATGATCTTATGCTCCAGTTGATAACCTTTGAAACCATACAGCTACTCAGAATCTTAATATGAATTCAAAGAATATAATAAATGTCACATGTATCTGAAATTGTCTTTAGTATTTAATTATAAACTAAATACAAACAACAAATACAAACTAAAAAACAGTGGCTAGCCACTGTTTTTTAGTTTGTATTTGTTGTCAAAAAAAACTTTTTGTGATATCATCGAGACAGCATAAGAAATAAAACTAAATAAAAACATCGCTTTATGGCAGATTTAGATCAGATAAAACCTCTTGAAGAGCTTAAAGCTTGAAATATCGAAGAAAATCCGGAATTGACAAGAATAAGAAACATAATCGTTTCTAATACGGTCAAATATGAGATAAAAGATGGAGATACCATTAGCAGCATAGCAAAAAATGGTGGTTTTTCTGAATCTGACCTTATAGATCTGAATATGCTCCTATGAAAGAATCTCAAGACAAAATGAAAAAATCAAAGCATCATAGTGATAAAACCATGAGAAAAGATATTTATCCCCAGGGATATCCAAGAATTCAATAGGAATTTGGAAAAAATCAAAGAGATATCAAAAATTCTCAATCTTAATAGGAAAATCACGAATCGCGATTCAAAAATAATAAAAAAAGAATTGGATTGATCCCTATTCTCTAAAAGGGTTCAATCGATATGATTACCTAATATCCTTGATTGATTCATGAATGCGCAAAAATCACAGATGGACCCAAGGCTTCCGCGTATTGTGGATTCATCAAGAGAAGTGAATGTGACATGCGCGAATCTCATAAGGACTCTTATGTCGCAAAGCGTTAACGTGTGAGATATCAGACCGGAAGAGAAGAGATTTCTGCAAAAACAGAATATCGATGCATGGATGCTTCCAGCGGAACTTAAAAGCATAGGATTCTCTCAGCCGATTAACCTGATGGAGCATTTTGACGGAAAAAAAATCTGAGAGATTAATCCATTGAAGGAAACCGACAGAAAAGAGTATGAATCAGGAATTTTGGATCTTTGAAAATATCTGGAGAGATCTTGAGTGAAATGAAGCCTGGTTCCATACTATTTCATCTATTCCAACTATAAATGAAAAACTGCTGAATATAATAAGGATAGAAAAGATAAGCATTACAATACACATCAGTCTATGTTTGCCTGAAATATAAGCTGGAATTTCGAAGCCTCCCAGATATGAAACATTAAGGATTGAAAGGTCGAATCATTTGCTGATGATAAGAAAGAATTACAAAAGGATTTGAAACTGCTCGAATTTGAAAGATGAAAATCAGACAAGGATCTATCAGCAAGGAAACAAAGGCTTTTGGAAAGTATGGATCTAAACAAGAACGAATCTCTAAGAAAAAAGATATATCTTATAGACATAGCAATTAAAAGGCTTTCAGAATGAAGTTCAGATAGGGCTGAAAAAATGAAGAAAGTGATAGAGACAAAGAATAAGGATAATATACTTGAATGAGTTTCTGCAATATTGAAATACAGGATAAGTGAGGAGGATGCTGGATATCTACTATCCCTTGAAAATTCAAGATTCAGGGCTTTGGATTGATTGAGGCAATTATCTAACGATATTAAAAGCTCAAAAGAGCTTAATATAAGCGATTATTGAAAACTGATCGAGACAAATGCGATGACAAAAACTTCAATAAATCAATACAATATATCAATCAAGAAGAATAACGGAATCAATAATCTGATCCAGGAAAAAAATCAAGGGCTTTGAGCTTTGGCAAAATCAGAGGTTGATAGGATCGTTGAAGGTAGAAAAGCGGATTCTGAGTTAAGGGTTTTGGATATCGAATTCAGAAAAGAAAGATCAGAAATAGAAAAATCAAGAATTATACTTATAAATGCCTTGAATAATGAACAGAATCAAGAGCTGAAAGCAAAGATCGAAAGAAACTACACAATTATCTTCAAAAATATAAATTTACCTAATGAAGGAGCAAAGAAAGGATTTCTTAATGCACTGATAAACAATGACCAATCTCTCATCTCCAATCATATTTTGGATGAGGAGGATATGGAGTACAGGAGAAACCTTCTGTTCAGCATAAGGAAAGCTGAAAATTCCATAAATCAGATAAAATGATTCATATGAACCAAAGATGATGAGATAAGTGCATTATCAATATGAAAAATATTATCTGATAACAGGATAATCTCAGAAGCATTGAAAAATTACAATTCAAATGCAGAAAAGATGATTTCATTGAAATCGAGGATATCTGAAAACAAAGATAAGCTGAAAATGGAAAAGTCAATCACTGTCATAGATTTCATCGCGAATTTCATACAGACAAGAGCTGATATAGGAAGTGCATATTCTCAAGAATTAAGGAAGAGGATATATGATTGACTTGAAAAATATCCGGATCTGGTGAATATAAAAGTGGACTGAATCAAAGTGGATCTGGTTTCAGAAATGAAGAGATTCAGAAATTGAAAAACCTGATCGATGCAAATAAGACCAACAAGCAAGATCGAGCTCTCCTGACCTATAATGATAGATTGAGAGCATCAGATAACAAGCCTTGATGAAGATAGAAGAAAAAAGATGAATGCAAGGACACGTATGTTTTTCGAATTTGTGGTGCCATGATTATATCTGCCAACGGAAATCCTTGAGCCATGAAAAAATTCTTCATTCAGAAAAGATAAATTTCAAAAGAATCAAGACAATCTCAAGATAAAATGAACATACGATGTAAGAAGATGAGAGACAGTCGAGAAAGTATTGAGAGAACAGATTAAGATTTACGAACAACTTGATCCTCAGGACCCAAAATTCGTCCAAAAGATAAACAGATATTATGACCTTCAGATAAAAGGTTTGAAGCTCGGTTGATTTTTACAGGATGAGAATGTCTTGAATCCATGAGCATTTAATATAAACAGAGCTTTACCTTATTATGAAACAGCTTGAATTTCAGGTAATTTCAAGGAATTCATAAACCAGAAGAAAACAAATTTCAAGCTTTCGAATGAAAACATGTCGGAACTGAAGGAATTCATAGATATTAAAACCTTTCCATGAGATACTTCCGTGCATATCTTCAATAGAATAAGGGATTATGTGGTTCATTATAGCTCAAAGTTCGATAAATTTGACAATTTGAGATTAATTTCCGAATTGAATGAGTTTCAGCAGAGGATGTTCTTAGTGAAATTTTTAGATCGATCAATAAAGAAAGATATAAAATTCAACAGCAAGAGCTTCTTGAAAAACATAAAACCGTGAAAAACCTTCATTATGCCATTTTCTGATATGAATGATATATTATGAGAGATAAATAGCATTTATTACACATCTGACATACCTCAAAATAAATATGATGATAAGCTTATTGATATTGCAGTAGGGACGAATCAGAACAGGAACCTTATAAAAACCATAGAATACATGGAAGTTTATGACAGATGAAAAAGCAATGGGATGATTTCTAGAAAACAGGTTAAAAGAAGCCTTGAAAATCTGAACAGGACATTTTGAATCGATCTCATAAAATCAATGTGAGATTTTCAGATTAGGGTCGATACCATAGATAAATGATGGAACGAATGGATAACAAAGGAAAATCTTCTGAATTTTTTCAGCAAGACTGAAGGTCAGGAATTCAAGGATTATCTGAATTCGCTTACGGCAAAACAGAAAAGCGCTGCCAAAGGTGATATCGATACGGCTGAAAAACTTAAATCAATAATAAATAAAGATAATCTTGATAAAGATGATTTCAAAGATATAAAGAAATACCTTAAGGAACTTATAAGGATAGATAGCTGAGACTGATCGAATTTCATTGGAAAAATGCTGTGAGCATCTCTTTTAAGTGATAAGATAAATGTGCATTTTCAGAAATTCAACTGAATCCTTTACAATGCATGAGAGAATATTGATGACATATATTCAGATAAGGATAAGATGAGGGACTATGAGAGCAGTATCCTTCTTATAAATCACTTATGAGAGAACTCAGCTTTATATGCTTTTGCAGAAAATTGCATATTGAGGATTTTTGACTGAGCGATGGGTTTGAATGTAGAATCTGAATCGGTTTATGATGATTCCTTTAAATGAAAAGCCTTATGAAGAATCAAATACTGAAGAAATACCTTTTTGAAGCACCTAAAGAAATATTGCAGGGATTATGAGAAACAAGTTAAAACTCCAGAAGATAAGAAGATATTTGAAAAAATAAAAAAATTAAGCATCGATCTGACCTCTTCAAAAAATTTCAACTCAACCTTATTCGATTTCATCAGAGATCCTGAGCTTAAGTTTTATCTGAAAGCTAAAAATGTGAATCCATCATTGATTCCGGAAAAGGAAGAATTATCCGAATGAAGATTTCAGAATTCAATCTTCAATTATCTGAACAAGAATAACACAAATCAAAATCATCAAGAAAGCAAGCTCTAAAATATCAGCGGAATATATTGAATTATTTTGACATGATGATGATTTTATGCTAAATTATTATCAATCTAATTGAAACCTATGACAGAAATTGAAAAACAGAATTATATAAAGAAAAGGGAATCCCTTCTTTCGTCAATCGAAGGGCTTTTTTGATTCTGGGACTTGGCACCATGAATACATGCCTTGATCAAAAGTCAATTCGTCACGCCTGAAATCTTGGATTCGCTTTCATGAATACTTAGTGAAGCGTTAAAAGGAATCAAAGATGATGAAATCAGAGCTAAGATGACGCAATCCATAAAACTTATTGAAAAACTTAGAGAAAAAGAGACAAAAGAAAAAAAAGAAAGTGTATCTGCTGCAGAACGGGAACTTCTAGAATTACAATTGATTTAATATTTAACAAAAACAAATATGGCAGAAAAAGATTTAAGAACTAATGATTTAGGGGTTCAATCTATCGATACTAAAGCATCCCAATTGCCTGATATCAGCAAATTGTCCGATAGTGAAATAAGGGTATTATCCGAGAAGCTTGATGATCCAAAAACACTTGGGGAACTTCAGAAGACCATGACATGACCAATGGAACAATATCTAAACAGCGTAGATTTTTCAAAAGAACTGACTCCTTCTCAAAAAGCACTTATATCTGCTTACTTAAAATTAAATTCAAGCGAAGCGTGAAAAAAATTTATCGATGCAAAACTTGCATTAGTAAATAATAAAGCAAGCTGAAATACTGATAAAGATTTAAATTGAAACAAAGAATTTAAAAAATCGAATACGGTAAAAAATGGAGATTGATGAATCCAGTCTAATCAAAAAGAAACTGTTTCTGCACATGTGAATTTGGAAACACAGATTACAAATACAAACAAAACTTCAGTGGCTATAAATAATCTTTTAAAATGAGAAAATTCAAAAGAAGCATTAAGTGAAATAAAGAATATCAAGATATTAGATAAGGCAGATTTACTTAAGATATCTCCGTTATTAAGCGAACAATCAATAAAAACAATCATCGAATCAATCAATTTATCAGACATGAAGATTGATGAGAAAAAAACATTGACTGAATTTGTAAGCAAGACTCTTCCTGAAATGAAAAAAGCTGCATTTGAAGGAATGCTAAAGACTTGATTCACAATTGAAAATGCTGAAGATATCAAATATATAAATGAAAGCTGAAATAAGGATGCTATATCGCTTTTAAAAGAGATAGGAGGTAAAAAAATTGATATAAATAATAGTTTTATCATAATAGATTGAAAAATCACACCTTTAATGATTGAATGAAAGATGTCTGAAAAGATAGGTGCAGATAATATTTCAAAGATAAATACTGTAAAAATAAAAGAGGTTACAAAGGAAAAAGCGAAATCTCTTAATATCGATTGAGCAAACATAAATAAATTGATTGCAAAACTTTCTCCTAATAATCCTTTCAGGAAAATACTTGAATTGTTCGCGGCCTTGTTCTGATTGGATAAAACCAATGAAAAAGTAGCTGATACCCAAAAGATAGATGAGAATTGAAAGAAGAAAATGGTCGATTCGATGCTTGATCAGAAGAATTCCGGATATGACCTATCTAAGATGTTTGATGTAAATGGATCAATCAAGGATCCGAAAGATGCTTCTGGACAGAAATATATAAAAGATGTTCAATATCTGTTGGATATCAAAGATGAAAAAACAGAAAAAAGTAATGAAACATGAAAACCTGATCTGCTTACTTACTGAGAAAAGACAAAAAATGCAGTTATTGAACTGCAGAAGGATCTTATAAAAAACTGACATTTGCCAAAAGAGCATAAGGTTAATTGAAATTTTGATATGAAAACAGCATTGGCATACCAGAAATCACTGTTACCTAAGGCTGAATCAAAAGCTGGACAATCCCCTGAGACAGCTCCGAAGGTTAAAGCTGAAAACAGCAAAGCTTTAGCTATTAATGCTGAATTTAAGGCAAAATGAAAAAAAGAACAGCAATCAGAGAAATTCCTTAAGAATGAGAGTACGATAAAAAGGGTGGACAATCTGTTTAAGGTAAAAACAGAATGAAATGTGATGAATTATACAATTGATGAAAAAAACATCAACAAACTTATCACTGATGCTCTGACAAACCCAACTATTGCAAATGTTAAGGCATTGCAGAAATCAATAGGAGCAAAAGCAGATTGATCATTCTGAGACAAGACCATGAAAAAGCTTGAAAGCATCAAAGAGGAATCTCCGAAAGAGAAAACACCTGAAACAAAGAAATAATAAGTAATAAAACTAAAAAATCACTCATTTCTGAGTGATTTTTTAGTTTTATTACCAATTTGGTGGGCTTGGCGGGATTCGAACCCACGACCTTCGCCTTAAAAGGGCGCCGCTCTACCGGCTGAGCTACAAGCCCATACTAGCTAAAAGCTAAGTTTTTAGCTTTAAAATCTAATTTGGTGGGTGTATTTTATAAAAAAAATCCCTTTTGTCTAATTTTTTTTATACTTTTTTGAAAATAATGTTTTTTTATAAACTTTTTTCTTTATAATGCTTGCAAACTCCTATAAATATGATAATATGGAAGTAATAAAAATATAAAACTAAAAATGGCTATAAATAAAGGATATTCGAAAATTCAAAGGTATTTGTCATATTTTTTGATTTTTTCATTATTATTTTCAAATACGATTCATTTTTCATTTTTCGATTCGACAAAAGCAGAAGCTATTTCAAATACCAATATAGTTTCCATAATCGTAGATGAACAGTCTTACAATGAACTATGACTTTTCTCAAACAAACTGAAGAGATATGCGGAAGACATACAATGAAAGCTTGATAATACAAAGGTGATCATCTATAAGGTACCAAGTGATATCAATCCGATTAAGATAGCACAGCTGAATGAAAGATTATTCTATGAGTGAACTTGAGATAAGTTTTCAAGGCTTATTTGAACCATATTGGTCTGAAATATACCTCTGCCTGTAATTCATAATAATTGAAAGACATTCCTAAGTATATATCCGTATATAGATTTCAATGAAAAGAATTTCATCTATAATACACAGAAATGATTCTACGAATCAATAAGCAAAAACATAACAGATCCTAATCCTGAAATATGGCATTCTGTAATTTCTCCGAACACGTGAATCGCATCTGATAACTCAAAAAAGCTTAATGATTTTTTCGATAAATCCCATGATTATTATCTTAAGCAAGGAGTTTTTTCAAAAACATTGCAGGATCCTTATATTTTTTATTTTGATTGATTTAGGGATGAACAAAGCGTTCAGACATCATTATGGAAAGCATATGTGTTATATCTTCAGAATATCGAAGATATAACTTATGAAAGAATCAATAAATATCTGGCAAAAGATATCTATGACAAATTCAATTCTTTCGGTAATGATGAGATATCAAAAGTAGCAAACGAATGATGAAACATAAATCCATGAGTGAAGGCAATTTTAGACGATTCAAAAAATGGCGGATGAATGGATTTTTCAAGCATTCCGGATATGCAAGCAAAAAGCATAATAGCCAAGGCAACAAAGAGATTCGTCGAGATATTCAATTGAAAGCATATATCAGATATGCTTAATTTTGCTTATAATACATGAAGATACTGAGATAGTAAAAATGCAAGGATAGATTCGCCTTCTGCAATTATCACAAAAAGGGATCAGATATCACAACAGGCATTGAAAGATCTGAACACAACATTGGAAGATAATATAGATAAGCTTGTTTCAAAGGATTGATTATCCAGGAAAATAGCATTGCCGGTCAGGGTTGAGGAAGTTAAACATTATTGAGATAACTGAGCTGAAAATTGTAATGAAATAACTGATAGCAGAATAACCACTAATTTTTATTTTTGAAAAAACTGATGAAACATAAATGAAGCTAAGGAATGCAGCATATATAGATGAACAAAAAGAACAGATTCAAATAAATGAGTCATGGTTGAGCAGAACAGATCGTATAATATAGACACTATACAAAAGGATATAGATAATCTGAGTGTTTCTCCTAATTCAATGTCAAAATGTTATAATAATACATCAAAGACACTTAGTCTTCAGCAATGGTGATCAAATTCGCCTCTAAATCTAGATCTTTCTTCATGAAGCAAATTCACTCTGAAGACAAATGATTATAGGAAAGCGATCTCGCCTTTATTTGAAGTGGCATGAGGTAAGCAGATATGATATAATGAAACTACAGATAAACAGGATGATGTCAAGGATATATCATGAAAAGTGATCTCAACATATTCTCCTAATGATTGTTCAAATTATAATTTCATACAGACCAGCAATAACAATTGAACAATAGATTACTCTTGTATTGATGACAAGGCATTCTATAATTTCTGACGTTCATATGATGAAATTTTCGCTCAACCAAGCAACGTAAGCTTATATCACTTCAATAATATAACTTTAAGTGAGAATAAAGTATATCTTGATGATGTTGAAAAAAACAGATATAGCAAAAAGTGTTCTGTTACGGATTCTGAAACTTGAGTAACCACTGAGGTTGATTGTAATTGATGTTCACAGGTTTTCGTAAATTCAAAGTATTACTTTAAGAGCATACCATCAATAGTTACACATAAATCTCCTACATTGGAAGAATTATGAGGTGCATATAAGAATATACCGATGCAATCTTTGGCATCTGATAGAGACAGATATGTGGATTTTATAAGCGCTAAATGAAATTATAAGAAAATCATTTATCCTAATTTTTTTAGGATAAAGATAGAAAAATCCGAGGAATTGACTTACCCTAGGGTTAAGATGAAACTAAAGGAATATCTGGATAAGAAAAGCGATGAGATAAACACAATCATAAGCTCTGAAAATCCTTCTGCATTGAGTTCTACGAATAAGGATATATACGATTCATTGAAAATAAGTTCTACATATCCTTCAAATGTGGATCTGTTCAGTGTGATTTCCAATAAACAGGAAGTTATGGATTTGCTTATAGATTCGATAATCTGGAGCAATATAAGCAGTGCAACAGCCAAATATAAATATGTGTTGGAGAATTATCTTGATACAGACCAGAACTCTACAAAATTTCAGGCATGACATAAGAACGACTATGAATTAGCATATATCTGATGAAGATGAGATTCTAAAAATATGTATGTAAAGCTTGAAGCAACCTGAAAATCATGAATGGAAATCGATTCTATAAAAAGTATCAAAACAAACAGTAGCACTTTAAGATGACTTATCGATTGATCAAAAGTGTCTTCTTCACAAAATAAGGATGATTGATTCAAATGCTGACCGCCCGAATGAGTTCCTATTTTTCAATGGCTTCCACAGGTTTTCTGTTGGTTAAAATCAATAGTTCCACCTATTTCGTTGTCATCTTGATCATGTTCTCCTAGTTGAGGTCAGCTTATATCTGGCTCATCTTTAGCTAGTTCTGTAAGTGGTGATGAATATGGTTTAGATGGAAATTGAAACTGAATTCCAGACTGAGCTGAACTTATACAGGATTGAAAAATCGAGCTCAAAACCGATAAGAAGATATATCTGTATGATTCAAGCATTTCCGTTGAAGCAAAGCTTATTTCAAGCAAGATATTATGAGAGAAACTTATACAGGTAGATAATCTATCTCAAGTGAAATTTGATTTGGTAAAGGTCGACGCATATTCTTGAAAGGCAATCCCAAAAAATCTAAGCACTATTTATGATAAAGAATCCTCAAACCAATCATTAAGCAATATATCAAACATAAATTCATTTGTAAATCTAACACCTCAAAAAATCAGGGTTCAGAATTGAATTGCAAAATTTGCATTCTGATCAAAGCAAAAAGATATCGATATCTATATTAGAGCTTCAATAGAGACGTTAAATAAAGACAATGAGGTTGAGATATACAATGAATCAAACATTTATCTTATTAAGATCAGATGAGATAAACTTAATGTTTCTGCTAAGAAATGAGAAGAAATAATATCTAATGTGACAGCTTGAGAAAATATTATCTTTGAGCTTAAGAAACAAGATAGATTCAATGCCGATTTACCTATGCCATCAAGCATAAATCTTAAGGTCTATGATTCTATAAGCAATGTTCAGATTTTAGAGAAGAAAAACATTAATTTCACCAACAGCAATTGAACTGCAAAATACGTTTTCGATGATAAAAGTATATTAGAGAAATCTTCAGTGTTGAAATTCGAATTCAATGACTGAAATGGAACTTACTGATATAAGGAAATCACAATTCTCCCTTCATTGTTGAAAACAGTGAAAGTCACTCCTTCTTCAAATATTATAGTAAAAGGAGGTAATGTTTCTGTCTTTATAGAGCTTTTGGATGAATTCTGAAACTATACGAAATGAAGCTTATATAATCTTGATTGAGTTATAACCTCATCTCAATGAATATTTGCCGATTCGAATTCAAAAAATCAAAAGAAGGCGATATTGGAATGATTCACATATCTTACAGCAAAGGCTTCTGAAGTCTGAGATATCAACATGAAATTCATAGTTAAGAATGATACATCAAATATAGAATACAATCTGCCACAACCTATAAAGGTAATTGATTATGCAAAAATTTCCCTTGATATCGAAAATAAGGATAATATTGTTGCAGGAAAGGAAAAACATAAGATCAATGTTATTGTAAAAGATAGAGATTGAAAAAAAATCGACGGGTTCAATTCTGTGTTGTACTTCGATTTTCCTAAGACTTCCGGATCGATTGAACCTAATTATGTTCAGATAAAGGATTGAAAAAATGAATGAGAAGTTAATTTCGTTCCGAACTTCGTAGCATGAAAGGATCTGAAGATAAATCTTAATCTTCCTTGAGTCAATGAATTCGAATGAAATGTAATTGAAGTTCTTCCTGATATTCCGGTTAAAATAGAAGAATCCATATCTAAAGATAAGATTGAAGCAAAAAAATGAGAAAAAGCGATCTTAACGGCAAAGATGTATGACAGGTATTGAAATGTAGCATATAATGCAAAGAACTATAAGATAAGCTTTTCAATTCCCGATGAGTACAAGACATTTGCAGAATTCGAATGATCTTCATTCTCAAAAGAAGAGAATGTAGAACAATGAATTGCAAGCACGACATTATACGTTACAGATATACCTTGAAGCGCATATATAGTAGCAAACTCTAATCCATGACTTGAATCGAATACTGTGGTTGTGAATGACAGTGCGTGAAAATCATTGACAATAAACTGATATTCAAAAGATGCAATACTTCTGGACACATACTATTTCTTCAATAAGGAGAAATTGGAGAACATCAAGTATAATTCATTATATACGGTTCTTCTTTGAGCTGATTATGGAAATATAACAAGCGAATGATATCTTTGATGAGAAATCATATTCAATAAGGATTCGAGATCTTTGGCAGTAACCAGCTTATTGAATAATACAAACTCAAGGCAGACAGCATTCTCGTTTACTCCAGGATGAAAATATAGCGAAAATAACAGATCTGACGAGCTTGATTTTAATCTGGAAAAAGAGATATGAAGCGATAAGGACTGAACTTATATAAGTTTTTATGATTCTGTTTACAAAGATCTTATATCAAAAGTCAGAGTACATTTATGAGATAATACATGATTATATTCATGTTCCTGAACTTGATCTGATATATCAAATTGTTCTATTTGAGATAATTCATCAATTATCCTTAAGTGATTCGATGAAGCCAAAAGCATAAAGAAATGAGATGAGCTTAATCTTATGTATAATTGAGTTGAATTGGTTAAAATCTGAAAAAATCTTAAGATAAACAAGGATCCAAGCGTTGATTTTGAACTTGATGGTGATTCAAAATGAAACATATTATGAATAAAGATATTGAGCAACGATGTTTTTGTCTGATATATCTGAATAAAGATCGCTACAGAAACCATAAAGATTTACAATTGAACCTTTACAGATGACTGATTGTATATTGAAAGCGCATCTCCTAAATATTCTTTTGATTATAATTATCTATGAATATCAAGCAATTGAGATAAGTGAATATCTTTCTTCAAAAATGATTTCGGTGCCGATAGTAATCCTGATAACGATTTGATATGACCTAAAAAGTGAATTGAAGATTATGAAAATACGAATTGAATAGGTTGGCAGGAAGATAATAAGATGCTTCTTGAATTTGCCGCAGGAAGCAACGTATGAGATTCAACCAAATTCTACCAGACTTATTCTACGATAAATCTATGAGACCCAGTAGTGAAGATAACTCCAAATAAGACCTCTGGGCAAGATTTCGATAAATCTATATGAAAAAGGATTTTCGAATCAAATTGAGAACCAATCGAATCATATAAGAAAATAGATTTCAATTGAGATTGACAGGAGGATATAGTGATATTTTCAGAAAGCTGAAAAATAAAACTTTTATCTAATTATGCAGGTCAATTCAAGGATATGGGTTATTTAGCATATGTTTCGGATGCATGAAAATTGAGAAAATGAGTATGAGATTTCAGCTGAGACACATATTTTGATATAGCAATGGTTGATAATAAATGAGCATTGTTAATCCTTGATAATACAAATTGAAAATTCATAAGGAAAAAACCTAAGATTTACGATGTCAATTGAGCCGAAACCAGCATTAATTGAGCTATTACACAACTGGAGATATTTGATATGGATAAGGATTCAAAAGATGATATAGTAACTGTCGATGATTCCTGAGAAATTAACATACTATATTGAACCTTGAAAAATTGAGAGACTGTTTTCACTAAGAAATTCGTAGACAATAATCTAGGCGTAAAGATAAACAGCGATCCTATAAATTGATGATGAGCAGTATATTTCGATGGATTGCCACAGATAAAACCTAAGGATCAGACAGATCAATTCAAGGAATCTCAAGACCTTCTGAAATCATCAGGTACGTCCGCATGAAGCGATTTGCCTCCGGAAATACTTGCAAATCAGCTCGACAAGCTTGTTTATTATCAATATAAATATAGTTCATGAAAGAAACAATATTCAGAAACCGATAAGCTGAATGTCATAAATAGCGCAGTATGAACTGATGAGAATTGAAACCCAAATGCAGACATGGCCTCAGAGATAATGAATCTTACAAGCCAACTTAAAAATGCAAGCTGAAAAGATAAGACAAATGTTGACAATATGCGTTATGAGAATGCTGAAGCGGAAAAGACCTTTGTAAGATCACAATTCGCTGAAGGCAGATGAGTAAAGATTGAAAAGATCTATATCGATGAGAACTGATGAAATCTTAAGTCGTGAGATAAGATAAAGGTAAATCTAAGATTGACAAATAATACAAATTCTTCTCTGAACAATCTTATATATCTGGATTCGAACAATAATTGATTAATTGATTCAGATAATCTTAATTACATATATAAGACTTCAAGCAATGAGATAATAAAACCTCTGAATAAGTTGGATGTAGATGAATTCAATTATCTGTTTGATGATATAAATATATTGCCGAATCAAAGTATCGAGATAAGCTATGAGCTTATCGCACCTAGTTTCTCTTTCTGAGATATAAAGGTTTGAATGCTTGAGAAAACCGATATTTACGGGTGAATAAGCTTGAATCCGACAAAAAAATGTAATTCGGAAGAAATCCAATGGAAATCCGTCCAATTAAGGATTTATAACAGAACAACCAAAAAATTTACAGATAATTCAGAATTGCCTGAAAGCTTTAAGGAAAATGAAGCGAAGTTAGCGAATGTGGATAAAATAAAAAGCGTTGTGCAAAATCTGCCCGATTCTGCAGCAATGAAAAATATGACGAATACTCAGCTTGATGCCATGATGGCAACTATAAAGCCTGCAACTGACCAATCAGCGAGTGATCTAGCTAAATATAACAAAGATTCAAATTGAAATTGAATACCTGATAGAGAGGAAAAACCTTGATCAAGCCTTATATCTTATGATCAGGATAGCTGAGGAATGGATATCTGATGATTAAGCAGTTTGAATGTGGATCAGATAGATTCTCAGATAGATTGAATAATACAATGACTTTGATGCTGATTCGGATGATGAGCATGTATAAGCTCCCCTCTTAATTATGCACCGCTTGCACCTTGAAGCTCACCGACAATTTTTTGAATGCCTGTAAGCAAAAAATTAATGAACCCTTGAGTTTGACTTCCTGTTTTTGCATTTCCAACCTTTTGACCTATAAAAATTTTCGGAGTACCTGTTCCACCAATGTGGCCGATTAATTTTGAATGAGCCGGTTGATTTTTTGATTGATTTAATGGTTCTATTGAATGAGAATGAAAAAGTATGTTCAGATTATTCATTACACCTACCATAACGTGAGCAGTCTGAATAGCAATGTGTGTATGACCGAATAATATGTTTAATAGCACAAAGTGAACTTCACCGCTTGTTCCATGATGAAACTGTATAGTCGCAGCCACTCCAATGGCATGATGTTGATGAGGATGATCTGATTGAGATGCCAGTAGTATCTCATCTAATGTTTTCTATAATTCTTGAAATTCATTCATAAATGCAAATTCTTGTATACCGCAGAAAAATCAAACTGAAAAAATTCCTGAAGAGACAAGGGAAAATATAATAAGTTATGTTGGTTGAAATAAATGACTTGCTCAAAGCATATTAAGTGATACATCAGTTCAACATTGATGATTGAATATGAATATCTGACCACTTTTGTCTATTTGATGAGGAACTGGGGAATGATGAGATCTTGATATTTCAATCGACTGAGCAGCATTGATGAATCTTGATATGGCAAATGTCATGAAAGTGAATTTTAAAAGAGTTGCTTCTTTTCCTGATTTCATCATGGATTGGGTAACGAGACAGATTGAGGAAATTGTTACAAAGCTAACAACCCTTCCTACACTATTTATTATATTGCCCGATTTTTCATCGCTCAGCTCCAAATCAATGAGCTTTGCATCAAAGATAAATCAGATATTCAATAATTTCAATTCAAAGAACAGTGAAGTTAATAAGGAGGCCCAGAAGACTAACCCTTGAATGAAGGATTTCGTGAAAAGCATGAACAAGAAAGCATCTGCAATGGTTTCTTCAAAAAATATAGGATGACTTCAATTCGCATATAAATTCCTTTCAAGCATACCTTTGGTAGATGTTCAGACACAGGTTCTAGAGCTTAATATCCCTTGGATATCTCCTGAAGATTTAGATAAATGGGTTTTTGATGCAAATAATAAGCTTAAATCATATAAGAAGGAGTATAATGATAAGGCTGAGCAATGGGAAAGATTTGTGAAATTGCAAGATGCAAGCGCAGATCTTAATATCAAAGTTATGGTTGATGCGAAATGACTTATCGATACGCTTGAAAAGAATATAAATGTTCTTGAAGAATATAAGAATTTCCCGGATAAGCTTGTCAAACTTCTTAAGATAAAGGAAAAATACACTGAACAGATAATATGCAACATCTGAATAATTCAGAATGTGATGTGAGGTTATATCGAAAAGAATGGAAAGAGATTCATGTCTTGGGTAAAGCTTATCATCCTTATAAAGGCAATACTTAAATCATGGCAATTATTAATTGATCTGTTCTATGATTACAAGGCATCTTGCGAATCATGTAAGAACGAGAGATTTGATATTATGTATTTCATAATAAAGCTGATCTCAGCACTTATACCATCGATTCCTGTTATCCAATTCCCGAAATGGCCAGATATTATTTTGGATATGCATAATATAAGGGCTTGAATAACTATAATGATGCCAGATTTCAAGATAACACCAAAGCCTATAATTCTTCCGCAATTACCTGATCTGACATTACCTAGTCCGCCGAAAATCAAGATTGCATTGAATCTTCTTCCTAATTTTACAATCCCAAGCATACCGACTCTTCCTTCATTACCGGAATTGCCAGATCTTCCTGATATTCCAAGCTTGCCTGAAGTGAAATTGCCAGATCTTCCACCACCACCTACGATACCAAATCTTCTCGGTTCCATATCTTGAGTTTTAAGCATATTAAAATTGTTATCTAAACTTTATTGTGTTTACCAGAATTTCTGAAAATTCTTCACTCCTGAATGGAAAGCTTGAGATTCGATCGCATATATCACAGAAAGAAACTGAACATTGCCTATCGACTTCCTGTTCATTGATATGCCTCAATTCTCGTATTCTTTTGTAGATGCAATTAAGGTTACGTCTCAGGTAAATTTCGAATTTGAAGTCGATTTCATATTGCAGTTGGCAAAGACTGTAACAGATGATTTCAACAGATATTCAAGTTCAATATCCGATTTGGCTAAGATGGCACCATTGCCTAACTTAAACCTTGATCTGGAAATACAGGACATAAATGTTGATATAAATGCGAACTGAGCTGTGCTAAAATGACCTCAATCTTACAATGGAGAAAAAGAAAGATTAAGGAATCTTGTATATGCTACCGTTTGAGGTTTCTTCAAATTGGTTCAATATATAGATGATAATAAGAATGATCTTGTCAGCATCGAATCTTTCGAATCTACCCTTAAAGAGAGTATAAAAGATCTTGCAAGCTCTGAAAACCCTAAGGAAAGAAAGATATATACAACGATAAATTCATCGCTTAATTATAGCTTTGAAAAGGAGAATAAGATAATAAAAGAGCTTAAGGGTATGAATGATGATAAATTCAATACTGTAAAGGATTATCTGAATGTTGAGAAGAACAATAATAGCAGACTTATAAGCGAACTTGAAAGCATTATAAGGAACAATAGGACGATTTATGATTTCTCCCCATTACAGAAGTTCAAGAGTAGTTCATTGAAAGTATCATATAAGTATGAATCAGATACTTCTTACTACAAGGAAAAATTTGAAAAGATCAATAATGGAATCGTAGAGTATCTTAAAAATGATAAGCCGACCGTCGATGATTCGAAAATGGTCAGCGATTGACAAAAATTCGTAGGATGAATAAAAGATTCATCAGAGAAGTTCAAGAAGGATATGGCAGAAAACGAGACATTACATAAAGATATTTACGATAAGATAGATAAAAAGCTTTATGCGTTCGAGCCATCAGCTGAAAATACATCTTCAAACCCATCATCTTCAGATTCTCAAGACAGCAAATCAATCTATTCTTATAATT
This sequence comes from Candidatus Altimarinota bacterium, assembly GCA_028685185.1. Lineage (GTDB taxonomy): Bacteria > Patescibacteriota > Gracilibacteria > BD1-5 > UBA2023 > JAQUEK01. The sequence continues at coordinate 74,141 of JAQUEK010000004.1, read as the reverse complement.
ATGAATGACTTTACATAGTGAATTCATCTTGAGTCCAATCAAGCTTATTCAACTATTCATCTGAAATAAGCTGAAGCGATAAGATAATCGAGCTCGATTATGATAAGGATTGAGATAATGACATCCTATATAAGATGAGTGACGGATTATATATCAAGGATAACCTTAAAAAGGATAGGACAGCAAAAAACCTATGATCAGTAGAAGTTGTGGATAATATAGATAGCTATCTTTCTATTCAGGATTGAAGAAATATTTTCGCTCCGAACCATTTCATCCCTTCGTTTAATTCGCAAGATTCGATAGAATTCTCTTTCAGTCCTTGAGATCAAGAAAATAATAGCAGATTCAGGCTGGAATTCTATGATTATATAAACAGGTTTGATAACACGAACAACGATAATAGTAAAAATGAGCCTATTTTCCCTTATTCAAGGCTATATTATATTGATATGATCGCTGATCCGAAATATGATGATAGTTATGTATACGAGACCGGATCATTATATAAATCAAGATATAGCCCTGTTTTCATTCAGGATTCAAACTGAGAATGATCTGTTCTGATGAAAGATTTCAAGATATTGAAAAAAGATGAATCGATAATAATACAGAAAGGCAATACTGTATACTCTGATTTATGATGAGCGACCATTAAATATAAGAAGCAGGATTGAGAAAACTATGAGATATTGCAGGTAAAAGCTAATAGCAATGTTGAATTCAATGATAATGTCCAGATTGTGATAATAAGCTGAAATATACTTTTGCCTTATGAAAATACAATTAATAAGGTAGTGGATCTTGCTACCATGAAATGATTTCCTGTATTGCCTGGAACAAAAATCGATCTAACAAATAAGAATTCAGAGGTTCTGTTCTGATATTCTGATTGAAACAGCCTCAAGATCAACAACGGATATTCATACCTTTACAATAATCTTTGAGAAAAATCAGAGAATTATAATGTTTCCTTAAATAATGATAACTGATTCTATTTCTGAAAGCTATATTCTGAAAGCAGGTGATGAAGATCTAATATCACTGACGTTTCATTATTTGCACCTCAGTTACAATCTGATAATGAATCACCTCTTATCAATGTTGATAGCAAGATTAAATTGCCTGTTTATAAAAAGCTTACTTTGGATCTGAAGAAATATGTAGATGATGTTTCCGGAATAAGTGAGATTTATGTTGATTGAAACATTAAAGTTGATTCTGATTGAGATAAGGATCCTCAAAACGATAAGGATAGCCTTAATCCTGATAATCCTTATGGGGTGAAGAAATGATCCAACATGTATATTTTGGATATATGATCATTCGATATGCTTTGAACCAAAAAATTCAGGTTATATGTTAAGGATAATAATTCAAATCTTACCTATAAGGATCTTAATATAGAGATATACGCACCGATACCTCAGATCAAGACAAATTCATGATCTGATCTGAACTGAATGATAGGTGAGCAGATAAAAGGTGAACCGATTGATTTCTATAGGTTCAGGGATTGAATAATCGATAGGATAAAGACATCTACTTGAACATTCACATCTGACAACTGAGCATTCAGCTATAAATCAAAAGAAGAAAGCTGACTGGTCATAAAGAATTGATCTTGAATAGTCATAGCAGAGATAAATGAGAAAACATGAAAGGTTAATCTTAAGGATGCATGATATCTTATAGATGTTTCCGGATCCGATCAATCAAAACCTGTAAGTATAAATATAAGGGACAAGTCTGACAATAAAGACATTTTCACAGAGACTCTCAATCTTATCACAAACAAAGTGCTTGAAAGGACTACAGATTTCAATAGCCTGAAAAACAGCTGAATATATGTAAAACTGGATGATAATTACGATTTTGCCAAAAATTCAAACGCTACGCCAAATCTTAAGAACTGATGATATGTGACTGATGAATCTAAAAATCCTATCATCTGAATATCATTGGATTGAAACATATATCTTATGAACAGAGGCTATGATTTAAAATATTCAAAATTTGGTGATTATATAGTTATCGATATAATCGATTGAAACGATGTGATATGAGAAGTCTTATATAAGATTGAAAGCGAATTCGTTTTAAAGTAAAACATGTCCTGAGATATTAACATTAAACCTGAAAAATGCTTTTATTCATAGATGCCATTTCAACAAAATGAGCTTTGATTCTTTTTGATGACAATAAGATAATCAACGAATCATTGCTCGATATAAAATGAAAGGAATATAATAACCTTCTGGAAAAGACAGATGAATTTTTGAAATCAAATTCATTGAATTTCGGTGAGATTACTTGAATCGCTGTTATCAACTGACCATGAGGGTTCACATGAACAAGGGTTATTACACTTATGATAAACACCCTGATTTTCGTTTACGGTATCCCAGTTGATGCTATAGATTATTTCAGATTCCTCGAGTTGTCAGAGATTCCGTATCCGATAATAATAAAGGCCAATAGGAGTGAATATCTAATAAAAACATCATCGAAAGTTCTGCCTGTAATAAAAGTCATTGATGAGATGGATGAATGAGAATATTTCTGAATATGAGATAAAACTGATTTTGAAAATAAAAATATTTATATAAAATCTAATTGAGGATATTCGAATTTCATAAGGAATTATGTATTCGAATGAAAAAATGATAGGATAGAGCCGATATATATAAAAAAACCCAATATTACATAATAAGAGATCATGGAAAAAGAACAGCACAGCTTTCATCTGTATGACATGAAGAATTGAGAGAAGATCCAGCTTGTATTGAAAAGGCATTGGATAACGCTGACCTATACATTCTGACATTTTCTTTTCCTATTATTGTCCGTTGCAATATTTCTAGGCTTTAAGTCTGTAGCATTAAGTATGATACATGATAGCCTTTTGAATCTGTTCCTGATAGTATATATATCGATTTTCCTGCTTGTCATATATATCTGATGGATGAAATATGAATTGGATCTTTTTATAATTACAAATAAAAGGGTCATATGAATAGAACAGAAATCATTCATGGATAGGAATATTTCTGAATGTTCGCTTGAAGATGTTCAAGAAGTCAATGCAAGGACAGACTGATATCTGCGAAACCTTTTGGATTACGGTGTTGTGACTATCCATACAGCTTCTGAGAAATCAGAATTCGAAATGGATTTCCTGCCTAGCCCTTTTGAAAATCAGAGAAAAATGACAAATGTGATAAGTGAATTCAAGATGTCACGTCAAAATACTAGCATTTAACAAAATTAAAATATGTATGATTTAGCTATAATATGAGCTTGAAGTGCAGGTTTGCCAGCATGAATATATTCAAGCAGATATAAATTGAAGAATATCATAATCTGAGAGCTTTTATGATGAGCTTTGACTCAATCGCATCAGGTTGAGAATTATCCGGGATTTGAAAAGATTTCAGGTTCTGATCTTATGAATAAGTTTTTAGAGCATGCGAAAATATCCGGATCTGAAGTCATGAATGATAAGGTTATCGAAATCTCAAAATCTGATAAGTCTTTCAAACTGAAGACATTATCATGAAAGGAAATCGAATCAAGATTCCTGCTTATCGCCAGCTGAAACAAATACAGATATTTGAAGGTAAAATGAGAGCAGGAATTCATATGAAAGTGAGTTTCATATTGTGCGACTTGCGACTGAATGTTCTATAGATGAAGGGAAGTTGTGATTGTCGGTGGTTGAAACACTGCAATGACAGAAGCATTATATCTGTCTGAAATCTGCATGAAAGTGCATATTGTCCATAGAAGCTCTAGCTTTTGAGGTGAAAAGGTATTGATAGATAGGATTATGAACCATAAGAATATAGAGATAATATTGAATGATGAGGTAGATGAAATCAAGTGATGAATGTTTGTAGAAGAGGTGTTGCTTAAATCATGAAAAACATTGAAGGTCGACTGAATATTTGTCGCAATCTGAAATGAGCCTGAAACATCTGTTTTCGATAGTCTTTGAATAGAACTGGATGAATCCTGATATATAATTGTGGATCCAAGGCAGGAAACGTCTGTGAAGTGAGTTTATGCAGCATGAGATATAACAACGAATTCAAATAAGTTTCAGCAGACCCTTATATCATCTGCAGAATGAGCATTGGCAGCCAACAGCATACATGAAGATATGCTGAAACTTTAATTCCCTGACATAATTTGTAATCGATCAATTGTGCAAGAAAAAAATATTGAGACCAAAAAATGCAGAAACTGCAGTGCAGATTTCAATATCACTGACAAGGATATTGCTTTCTATGACAAGACCTCACCGATGTTTTTAATTGAGACCGGTCTCAAGAAATTTCTAATCCCATCACCGAATCTTTGTTCGGATTGCAGACAACAGAGGAGATTATCATTTAGGAATGAAAGGAATCTTTATAGGAGAAAATGTGATTTCTCTTGAAAAGATATGATTTCAATCTATTCACCAGATAAGAGATACAAAGTATATTCTCAGGAAGAATGGTGGTCAGATAGATGGAACCCTCTTGATTTCTGAAAAGATTTTTCCTTTTCAGAAAATTTTTTCGATCAATTCGTTGAGCTTGCAAATAATGTCCCTAGGATTGCACTGATCCAGAAAAATTCTCAGAATTCACAGTATACCAATGATATAGAGTGAAGCAAAAATTGCTATCTATGCTTTACATCATGGGAAAATGAAGATTGCATGTATGTTTCAAATATTTTTTGGAGTAAAAGCTGCATTGACGGATTTTGGCTATCAGAATGTGAAAACTGCTATGAATGAATCAATTTGAGCAAATGTTATAATGTGAATCATTCTTTTGCTTGCTTTGATTGCACTGACAGCAATTATATATTTGACTGCAAATGATCCAGAAATTGCATGTTCTCAATCTGATTGATCAATCAGGAATATTTTTTCTTGAATGAAAGGACAGATAAGGAAACATTTGCAAGATATGAAAAAGAGATCAGAACAAATAAGATTTTTCTTGCGGATTGTCTGAAAAAATTCAATGATATGATATTTAAGACGCCCAGATGTTTTTCCAATCAAGTCAGATGTGAGAATTCCACTTGAGATTTCCTGTCAGATTCATCTGATAATCAAGAAGCCTATGATTCACATTATATAAAGGACTGCAAGTATATTTATCAATGATGAAATCTTTTTGATGTCATGGATTGTTCAATCACTTGAGCGAATGAAAAATGCTCTTTATCATATGAATGATTAAGCGCCGCATGATCAAATTGATGCCTATTTACAGTAACGGTTTGGAATTGCAATAATGTATTGTATTCAGATAATTGTCACAACTCCTCCAACCTCTTCTGATGCATCTGACTAAGAAATTCCCAATACTGCATCCTCAACAAGCAATACACTCGCGAAGAATATGAGACTCTCGTACCAAAGATAATAGAACACATGAAAACAACATGAGAATGGTGAGAATTCTTCCCATCATCAATTTCTCCATTCTGATACAACGAGACAGTAGCAATGGAATATTATCCAATATCCAGTAGCGATGCGATCAATCGCATCGCTACTGATTGAAAACCGATCTTCAAATGGTCCACCTACGAAAACCCAAAGCCAGATGTAACAAAGATAATACCAGCATCAAAGCTTCCAGAAAATATAAAGGACATACCAGATGATATAACCAACTGGGCAATAGAATGTGAAGTAACTCAAAAACCCTTCAGGATAATAAAGCAAGAGCTTGAATTCTACAGGAAGCATGATCTGCCAATACCAAGAAGACATCCAGACCAACGTCACCTAGACAGGATGAAGCTAAGGAATCCAAGAAAGCTATATGACAGAAACTGTGACAGATGTAACAAGGAAATCAAGACAACCTTTTCTCCTGAAAGACCAGAGATAGTCTACTGTGAAGATTGCTACATCGAAAAAAACTAATAATAAACATATTATGCAAAAAATATTGATTATAGAAGATGACATTTGAATACTTAATTCATTGAGATTATATCTGACTCAAAGCAGTTTCGACATTTCAACTTGCGATAATTGAACCGAAGCTATGCTTGTTTTTGATCAAGTGAAGCCTGATCTGATAATCCTTGATATAAATCTGCCATGAAAGAATTGAATTGAGATATGCAGGGAAATAAGAGAAAGGAATAATACACCGATAATAATACTTTCAGCAAGATGAGATGAGGATGATAAGATCATGGCTCTTGACCTATGAGCTGATGATTATGTCGCAAAGCCCTTTTCACCTCGTGAGCTTTTGGCACGAATCAATTCAGTGCTGAAGAGATTTTCAAATAATAAGGAAATCAAGAAATGAGAGGAATTCATAATATTCAAGAATCTAAGGCTTGATATCAGAAACTTCACATTATTCCTTAAAGATGAGCTGGTAAAGATAACAAAGACTGAGTTTGAGCTTCTGAGATATATTATCGAGAACAAGGATGAAGTTGTGCTGCGTGAAAAGATAATGAAGGATATAATGGGATATGATAATTACCTTTATGACAGAACCCTTGATACACATATCAAGAATCTCAGGAAGAAGATATGAGAAGAGATTGAAATTGAAACTATCAGATGAATCTGATACAAGGTCCGTTAGGTTTTCGATATTCATTTTAGAATTAATTTCAAAGCTTTGATAAAGACATTGGATAAATGGGAGGTCATTATAAAGGAAAAAAGGAAAAGGACTAGCTTCATGGTTTTTCTTAAGGAAATAGTGAGCTTATGGCCTCTTGTATTGAACAAAAAAGATTGAATCATATCAAGATATCCTGATAGCTCAAGAATAAGATGAACCATAGATGATAGGAAATTTTTCGATGAAATGGAAAGCACATCTGATTCACTGCAATGTTATGATTTTTCTAAAGATTTCTTCTGAAATTATAAACTTCTTCTGAATGAGACGTATTTTCCGAATCTGCTTCATATCTCTTCGGAAAATTCAGATTATTCGGATGTTGTAGCTTGGAGCAAGAATATCTATCTGAGCTTCGTTGTGATGGAATCTGAAAATGTCCTTTATAGCTATGGAGTTAAGGATAATTCCAGAAATATTCTTAATAGCGTCGTAGTAAACAAGCAGTCGGAAAACATCTATATGTGCTCTTGAATATCAAAATCCTTTAATATATTCTATTCCAAGTATATTGAAGATTCCTCTGACATATGGTTCTGCGATAACTTGATCTGATGCCATGACTGCATATTCTGCAATGACCTTGAAAATAAGTCATTTTTCATTGGCAATGCCGAATTCAGCAAAGCTGATTTTCTGAAAGAAAAGGAAAACATATTGAACCAGAAGGATAAATTCTCTGATTGGTATGATGTACTGAATAAGAGATGAGAAAACATCTGAAGCATTGGAATAAATGGAAATAGGATAATGAACTCGACAAATATTGAGAATTGATGTTTCGTTGATTGAGTGAAGAATTGAAGGAATCTTGTAATGGTCTGATGAAAAGGCCTATTCAGCGATTGTTATGATGTCTATGATTCATGAACATGAGATGATAGCCATGATCTGTACTGACTTTCTGGCTGATGAATGTGAAACAATCAATATAATTGCATAACCTCATTAGGCTCATACCTATATTATTGCAATTTTTGCTGGGAATGCTCATTTTGCCTTTGATGCATTTGACTCAAGAATAAAATGTACTGCATATTGAATAAACAGTATTCAAAAGATGAATGGTTCGAGATGGCAGATAAGATTTTTTTCCAAATGGATGAAGCTTGAATTTTAGGAGATTTCTTTCCTTGAGACATGAATCCTTTTTATTTCAATGATACGGTGGCTTCCATATTATGAGATTTCACTAAGGAAGAGGTCATCAAAGATTGATTCTTGTGGAGAGAAGGGAAAATAAATGTTGATATTCCAGAAAATTCGGATGTCATAAATTTTACAGATCTCAATCTAGAAAACTTGGATGAATCAATTTTGGAAAAGGTAATAAGAGATAATAATTGAAATTATTATAAAATAGTTAAAATGGAATACGAATTCCTTAAAAAATATGATCTTCCTCTTCCTTGAATGCATTGGCTAGATAGGATAAGATCAGGCTTTAGATTTGAATAACAACAGATAAAATGAAATTCTCGCAAAAATTCCTGATTGTAAACTTCGTGGTCCTGGCTTTTGTAGTGTCTTCCAATATAGTTGCGCTGAAGTATTTCTCAGGGCTTTATTTCACAGATTATGTTTCTGAAATAAAAAAGGACTCGTCAAAAAATCAGATTGATTATGATACCATATCGAAATTATTGGACAATAATGTTTTGGATCAGCAGACTCTTGATGAATATAAGAAGATCACCAGTGACCTTTCCACGATATCAAGCTCTCTTGAAAAATTCTCAAAAGACCCTCAAAAGACAAATACCTCGCTTCTGGAAACGCTTCAGAAAATATGACTCCCATCAAGTTCCATTGAAAAGATGATATGAGTCAATGCTCTGCAGTCGTTTTTCTCAAACATAGGAGGATTCTTCACATTGGATCTTTCTGCACCTGAGTGAGTCTTTGTCCTGAAAACATTGAAATCGATGGTATGGTTTAATTTTGTACTGATACTGTTTATCTCGATAGTGCTGTATCTGTGGATAAGATTCACTTTCAGGCCCATACAGCATATAATCAGCAATCTTTCAAATATAATATACAAGAAGCAATACAAGAATATATTGTATAACAGGAAAGATGAATTCTCTACCTTGATAGAAGGTATAAATAATCTTAATAAAAGCTTGAGCCTTCAGGAAAAGATAAGATCAGATTTCCTGTCCGATCTGAGCCATGAGATAAAGACCCCGATCACAGCGGTAAAATGTTACCTTGAGGCCATAGAGGATTGAGTTATTTCTCTTGATGAGAAAAACATAAAGCTATTGCATTCAGAGATAGATAGGCTTATAAAGATCACAAATCTGATCATGGAATTCGAAAAAGAGGAAAGCAAGAAATTCTGAGATATCTTCATTTCAAAAAACGATCTTGTCGAGATGCTTGAGTTCACAAGCCTTGAATATACAAATGATTTGGCAAAGAATAAGCAATCTATATCTTTTAACAAAGATAAACCGTTTTATATAAATGCGGATAAGGATAAGATAACACAGATCATACATAACATATTCTCGAATTTCATAAAGTATTCATGAAAAGGCACTTTGCTTTCAATCACTTTCGTTAACAAGAAAAACCTATCTGTCATCACATTCAAGGATAATTGAATCTGAATAAGCAAGGATGAGCTTCCATTCATAAAGGAGAAATTCTATAAGATCGAAAAATCCAGAATGAAAAACAATGATAATTGAGTATGAATCTGATTATCGGTGGTCGATAAGATCGTGAAGCTCCATAACTGAAATTTCGACATAGTTTCAGACATAAAGAAAGGCCTTGAAATAAGGATAACCTTGCCAAAATAAATCTTCACAAAAACTTCACATTGACAATTTGTTTTTTTTAACGAAACAGTTATATTGTAGTTAAATTAATTCACTTATCGAGAATGAAAAAAATATTTTTATCTGTTTCTGTTTTCCTGATGCTTGTTCTGATGCAAACCGGTTTTGTCTCTAAGGGTACCGGATTTTTTTCTTTCGTAAGCGTTTCTTATGCCGATGAGTCTGAAAACAGCATATGAAGTAAGAATGAAGATTTGACTGATGATAAGGAAAATAAGGATAAGCTTAAGATAATTAAGAATCTGAATACCATATTGGTAGATTCATATAAGACAAAGCTTGATCAGATCCTTGATATACTCAAAGATAACATCAAGGATGAATCCAAGGAAAATCAGATCAAGACATTCTCAAACATCCTCATTCCCATAAATCTTAAGATAAAGACAATCGAGACCAAAAAGGAAATCTGAGTTAATAGGAAGGAAGTTCTAATTGAGGTGCTGAAGCATATAAAGAAAAATCTCGAAGCCGATATAAAGGAACTTCTCGATAGTAAATAAAAAAAATAAGCCGTACGGCTTATTTTTTGTATAAATATTTGTATCAAAAATATATTATGCATCCATATTCGTTTGATTATAAAGAAAATAAAAAATAATTTTGACATAATACAATTTTTTTATAAAATACCCAGGCTTTTAGAAAAAAAACGAAAAGTTATGTTGATTCCAACCTCTAACTTGAAAATAGATATTTGAGCTTAGGTTCGGGTAACTAGATTCCAAAATGATACAAACGTTGTTAAACAATATTATAGATTAAAATGGTAATCTATAATCTTAAATTTGTAATTTGTAATTTAATTTAAAAAGATGGCTTGATTGTTAGGAAAAAAATTGGAGATGACTAGAATCATCAAACAAGATAAACTTGTTCCAGTTACACTTATTAAAATCCCTGAATTGAAAGTTTTTCAAGTAAAGACAACTGCAAATGATTGATATGAAGCTATAGTTTTAGAAATCGCTGACTCAGATACAAAGAGAGAAGTTCCTATGAGTGATAAGATGAGCGGATTGAAGAAATGAGATATAGTTTCTCTTGATGTTTTGGATTGAGTCGAAATTGTTACTATAATGTGAATCTCAAAATGAAAATGATTTGCATGAGCGATGAAGAGACATAATTTCCATTGAGGTCCATGAAGGGTATGATCAAAATTCCACAGAGCTCTATGATCTATAGGTAACAGAAAACCAAGAAGAACAAAACCAGGACAAAAGATGCATGGACACATGGGTACGGATCATGTAACTCTTAAGAAGGTACCTTTAGAATTAGTTAACAAAAATATTAATGTTATTGCTGTAAAGGGAGCAGTTCCTGGAGCAAGAAACTCACTTATTGTTTTAAACTTTTAATTAAAAATTTTTAAATAAATGGAAGCAATCTTATATAACTCAACTTGAGTTGAAACATGAAAAATTAAATTGAACGAGTCTATCTTCGGTTTAGAAGTGAATTCTGGATTAATACACAGACTTCTTATGCTACAGAGATCTAATTCTAGATCACCTATAGCTCACACTAAGTCTAGATGAGATAGAACAGGTTCTACTAGAAAGATCTACAAACAGAAAGGTACTTGAAATGCTAGAGCATGATCTGCAAGATCTCCAATCAGAAAGTGAGGTTGAGTTGCTTTTGGTCCTAAATCAAACAGGAACTTTACTATAAGCATGAATAAAAAGGAAAGACGTATAGCTTTATTCTCTCTTCTTTCTTCTAAGGCTATGAATAACCAGATAAAGGTTATCGATCTAGTGAATAATCAAGAATACAAGACTAAGAACGTAGTTGAAATAATAAAGAATATCAATACAACAAAGTGATTATTCGCAATGTTGCCAAATGATAGGGAATTATTCTTAGCTACAAGAAATATTGAAACTGTTAAACCAATTTGAGTTTGATACTTAAATCCAGTAGATTTATTAAAATATAATGATTTAATCTTCACAAAAGATAGCCTGAATCATTTAGATCAAATTTATTCATAATATAATTAGAAGAATGAACCTTTTTGATATAATTAAAAAACCTGTAGTAACAGAAAAAAGCCAAAAATGAGAATTGAGCTGAATCTATACTGTTATCATTAGCAAGGGTGCAACAAAAGTTGATGTAAAAAACGCTTTTGGTCAATTGTACTGAGTTAAGGTTGCAAGTGTAAATATTGTTAAGACTAGAGAGAAATTTAGAAATACTAAAACTTGAGTGGCTTTGAAGAAAAGGACTTCAGTTAAGGCTATGATAAGATTAGCTTGAAAAGATAGGATTTCTGATTTTATTAAATTGAAAATTAAAGACTAACCAACTTGTTATTCCCGCTCCTGTAAGCAGGAAGGAATCTTAATTAAAAAATTACAAATTAAAATTAGCTTAGTATGGCAATAAAGAAATATAAACCAACCACACCTTGAAGAAGACAAATGTCTGGATATACATTTGACGAACTAACTACTTCAAAACCTCATAAAGCTCTTACTTATTGATTAAGCAAGAACGCATGAAGGAATAACACTTGAAGGATTACCGTTAGACATCAATGAGGATGACACAAGAAATTGTTCAGAATGATAGATTTTCATTATGTTGATAAATTAGATATACCAGCTAAGGTTGAAACTATAGAATATGATCCATTCAGATCTGCTTATATCTCATTGATCTGCTATAATGATTGAGCTAGAAGATATATCCTTGCACACAAAGATATAAAGGTCGGAGATGTTGTAATTACTTCTGCTACTGCAAAGCCAATCAGCGGAAACAGAATGCAAGTTTGAAACATACCAGTATGATTAAGTGTTCATAATGTAGAGATAATAGTTTGAAAATGAGCATCTACAGTTAGATCTGCTTGAACAAGCGCTTTGATTCTTTCTCAGGAAGGTGAATATACACAAATCAAATTACCATCAGGAGAAATCAGATTGGTTCATAAGAATTGTTATGCAACTATCTGAGTACTATCAAATACCGATCACAATCAGATCACAATCTGAAAGGCTTGAAGATCAAGATGGATGTGAAAGAGACCTACTGTACTTTGAAAATCAATGAATCCAGTAGACCATCCACACGGAGGTTGAGAATGACATTCACCAATCGGTATGCCATATCCAAAGACTCCATGGGGAAAACCTGCTCTATGAGTTAAGACAAGAAAAAGAAAAGATACAAACAGATGGATACTTAGAAAGAGAGATTGAAGATTAATGAAAAAGTAATAATATAGTGAAGATATTCCAGTAGAAGTATCTCTACAATAAATAATAACTAATTAAATAATATGACTAGAAGTTTAAAAAAATGACCTTATATATATGACAGGCTTTTAAAAAAGGTTGTGAAGTTAAATGAGACTTGAAAAAAGATGGTTGTAAAAACATGGGCAAGAGATTGTACTGTAATACCTGAATTTGTAGGTCATACATTCTGAGTACATAACTGAAAGACTCATATTCCAGTTTTCGTTACAGAAAATATGGTAGGACACAAATTATGAGAATTTTCAATTACCAGAAAGTTCATCGGTCACGCTTGAAACAGGAAATAATTAGTGCAGATATGGTTCGCTATATCTCAACAAAATAAAACTTATTTAAAAAAAATAATATGAAAGCATACGCAAGTAACATAAGGATATCTCCGAAAAAAATAGCTGTTGTTGCAACTATAGTTAGAAATATGGAAGTTCAAAAAGCATTGGATATATTGAAATATATGCCAAACAAATGATCTTCTATTCTATACAAGGTTTTATTCAGTGCAGTATCTAATGCAGTTAATAATGATTGACAAGAAAAAGATAATTTAGTTATTAGTTCTCTAATCATTGCAAAATGAGTAGTTATGAAAAGATGAAATCCGATCGGAAGATGAAGGAGTCATCCAATCCTTAAAAGAACTTCAAATATTCTACTTGAATTGAAAGTTAAATAATTTTATATTTTTTAAAACCAAAAAAGCATGTGACACAAAGTTAGTCCAATGGCATTTAGAATCTGATATATTAAAACTTGGAAAACAAGTTGATATTTTGATAAGAAAATCTACGCTTCAAAAGTTTCTCGTGATGTTGAGCTTAGAAATTTCGTTCAGAAGTTCTTGACTTGAATACCTGTTTGAAATATTTTCATAAATTATACAAATGAACATATAAATGTTGTCATTTATACTTCAAAGGTTGCTATTGTATTATGAAAGAATGGTGAAAACATAGAGAATCTGGAAAAAGAATTAGTTAAACTATTTGATTCTAAATTCAATATAGATGTAAAGGAAATCAAAAAACCTGAATTAAGCGCTTCAACTGTTGCTGATATGATCGCTAGGCAAATTGAGAAGAAGCTTCCATATAGAAGAGTTATAAAAAACGTTATATCAAAGACAATCGAAAAAGGTTGACTATGAATCAAGGTTATAGCTTCAGGAAGACTTAACTGAGTTGAAATCGCAAGAACAGAAACTTATAAGGAATGAAATATCCCTACTCAAACTATCAGAGCTGATATAGATTATGTTACTGAAAGAGCAAATACAATATACGGAGTAATTTGATTAAAGGTTTGGATATATAAATGAGACATCTTCAAAAATAAAAAATAATTTGACATTTTTTTTTAACCAATATACTTAATAAGCTTTAAGGACAATGTTACAACCAAAGAAAACGAAATATAGAAAAGCTCAAAGATGAGTTTTAAAGTGAATAGCTGTAAGATGATCTAATATATCATTCGGTGATTATGCGATAAAAACAGTTGAACAAGGATTTATCACATCTCGCCAGATTGAGTCTGCTAGACGTGCAATCGTAAGATTTTTGAAAAGATGATGAAAGCTTTGGATTAGAATATTCCCTGATAAACCATATACAACCAAGCCTCTAGAAGTTCCGATGGGATGAGGTAAAGGTAGCGTAGAAATGTACGTAGCTCCTGTAAAACCTGGTAGAATACTCTTTGAAATATCATGAGTTGCGCCAGAAGTTGCAAGAGAGGCTTTTAGATTAGCTTCGTATAAATTGCCAGTGAAGACAAAAATACTAGTTTCCTAATTTTATTTTTACTATGAAAAAGACAGAAAGTTCAATTAAAGATATAGCAAGCTTAAATCAATTAGATAACGAAGGGCTTAATCAAGAACTAAACAAAGCAAAGAAAGAATTGTTTGTTTTGAAGATGAAACATTATTCTAATGAGTTAAAAGAGACTCATTTGATTAGAATGTATAAAAAATATATTGCTAGATTAAACACTTTTCTATCTATAAATTAAATTTATATTTTTAAAGATTAACTAATGAGAACAAAAACTTGAATTGTTACCAGCATCAAAATGGATAAAACCGCTGTTGTAACTATTGATAGCTACAAAATACATCCAAAATATAAAAAGAAATTTAAGATTTCTAAGAAATTTTATGCACATGATGAAAATAATTCTAGCGAATTATGACAAGTTGTTAAAATATCTGAAACAAGACCATTGAGTAAATTAAAAAGATGGATAATTGTAGATTAATTTATTTATATTTAATTTAAAAATCAATTTATGATACAGACTGAATCAAGATTAGTCGTTGCTGATAATAGCTGAGCAAAAGAAGTTCTATGTATAAAAGTTCTTTGAGGATCAAAGAAAAGATATGCAACTGTAGGTGATATCATCGTTTGTTCTGTAAAGAAGGCGTTACCACAATGAAACATAAAGAAAAAATCAGTTGTTAAGGCAGTTGTAGTTAGAACAGCTTATCCAATAGGAAGAGATGATTGAAGCTATATCAGATCTGATGATAATGCTTGCGTAATAATAAACGACAGTTGAGAACCAAAAGCAACTCGTGTATTCTGACCGGTTTTCAGAGAATTGAAGAACAAGTGATTCCAAAAAATAATAAGTTTAGCTCCTGAAGTACTTTAATATTATTTATTACATTTTACTAATATGAAAATAAGATCTTGAGATAAAGTAGTAGTAACTGCTTGAAAAGATAAATGAAAAGAATGAAAGATACTTGCTGTCGAT
Organism: Candidatus Altimarinota bacterium; assembly: GCA_028685185.1. GTDB lineage: Bacteria > Patescibacteriota > Gracilibacteria > BD1-5 > UBA2023 > JAQUEK01. The sequence goes on along the minus strand of JAQUEK010000004.1, from coordinate 58,586 downwards.
ACAAAAAACAGCAGAGTAGTGATTGAAGGTATAAACATTGTTACTAAGCATATTAAAAAACAATGAGCTACACCAGGTCAAATAATTAAGGTTGAAAAATCAATAGATGTATCTAATGTCTCGTTGAAATGTCCAACTACTTGAAAACCAACAAGAATTTGAGTTAAAATTGAAGGATGAAAGAAAACTAGGGTTTCAAAAAAATCTGGAAAAGCTATTTAATTAAGATTTTAATCATTATATATTATGAGTTTTAAGAAAAACTATAAAGAAAAAATCCTTCCAAGTCTTATAAAGGAACTTGGAATTAAGAATAAAATGGAGGTTCCAAGAATCGAAAAGATTGTTCTTAATATGTGAATAGGTACTTTTATAAAGAGTGGATGAAAAGATTATTCTGTTCTTAAGAATGATTTAGCATTGATTGCATGACAGTTTCCTGTTGTTAAGAATGCAAAGAAAGCTATATCTAACTTTAAGTTAAGGGAATGAATGCCAGTTTGACTTATGGTTACACTAAGATGAGATAAGATGTTTTACTTCTTAGAGAAGCTTATTCAGGTAACAAGTCCTAGAATCAGAGATTTCAGATGATTTTCAACTAGATCTTTCGATAAGGAATGAAATTACAATTTCTGAATAAAAGAACATGTTATTTTCTCTGAAGTTCCACAGCAAGATATTGTTAAGCCACACGGTCTTCAGATTACAATAAAGATCAAATGAAACAACAAAGATCACAATAAGGCATTATTGCAAGCTCTAGAATTTCCTTTTACTAAATAGTTATTTAATTAAATTAATATGGCAAGAAAAGCAATAGAAGTTAAATGCAAAAAAATTAAGGAAATTGCAGATAAGCTTCACCAATCTTGAAAAGAAATACCTTTCGCAACAAAGTTATATCACAGATGTTCAATTTGTTGAAGAGTTAGATGATACATGTGAAAATTCAATATGTGCAGAATATGTGTTAGAGAAAAAGCAAATGCTTGAGAACTTATGTGAGTAAGGAAATCAAGCTGGTAAAATAGGAAACCTATAATTTTAATTTTATATTTTATATTTATCAAAATATGATATACGATCCAATAGCAGATTTATTAACAAGAATCAGAAACTGATATTTAGCTAGACTAGATTCTATCAGTTTGCCTCATTCTATAATAAAAGAGCAAATATTAAGAATATTAAAAAAGAACTGACACGTTGTTTCGTATGAAGTTAGCGACTTATGAAATTGAAAAAAGGATATAGTGGTTGCTCTAAACGATGTAAGAATGACAAAATACATTCCTACATTCAAAAGAATAAGCAAGCCTGGACAAAGAATCTATCTTAAATCAAAAGATGTTAAAAAATCTAGAAACTGATTATGAATATATGTTCTTTCAACTCCTAAGTGAGTAATTACTTGATATGAAGCTAGAGCCTTGAACGTAGGTTGAGAACTACTTTGCGAAATATTTTAATTTATATTTAAAATAAACTTTTTATATGTCTAGAATTTGAAAATTACCAATAACAATTCCATCTTGAGTAATAATCTCTAAGAATGAGAATCTATTGAAAGTTAAATGACCTAAATGAGAGTTATCTTTTGAAATAAAAGACTTTGTAATTTTAGATCAAACTGATACTTCCATAACTGTAGGTATAGCTGATGAAACTGATTCATTCCAAAAGGGTGTATGGTGACTAACTAGGACTTTAATCGCTAATATGGTGGAGTGAGTTACTAATATGTTCGAAAAATCTTTGGAAATCATCTGAGTTTGATATAAATTTGAAGTTGTATGAACGAATAAATTAACGCTTTCAGTAGGATTCTCTCATAAAGTTGAGCTAACTGCTCCAGAATGAGTTACAGTAGCTGCAGATCCTGCTTTGAAGAACACAATATTGATCAGATGAATAGACAAGCAATTGGTTTGATTCTTCGCTGCAAAAGTTAGATCTATCAAGAAGCCAGAACCGTACAAAGGTAAATGAATAAGATATTCATGAGAATATGTAAGAAGAAAAGCTTGAAAGACTTGAGGTAAGAAATAATAAAAAATAATCATTTATTTAAAATTTATTATAAAAATATGTTAGAAAAAGTTTCAAAAAGAATTAGAAGACATCACAGAATCAGAGCTAAGATCTCAGGATCTGCACTTAAGCCTAGATTAGCTGTATTTAGAAGTAATTCAAATATCTACGCACAATTAATAGACGATGTTTCTGGAAAGACTCTATGTTCAGCTTCAGATATGAAATTGAAGAAAGGTACTAAAGTTGAAAAGGCTTTGGCTGTTTGACAAGAATTAGCTAAAAAAGCTGTTTGAGTTTGAATCAACACTTGTGTATTCGACAGAGGATGATTTATGTATATAGGTAGAGTTAAAGCTTTGGCTGATTCAGCTAGAGAAAATGGATTACAATTTTAATTTTTATTAATAATAGTAGGTTAATATGGCTAAAGAACCACAAAAAAAATGATGATTTAAAGAAGTTAACAAGGAATTCAAAGAAGAATTGTTAGGTATCGACAGAGTAACGAGAGTTACTGCTGGTTGAAGACAATTAAGATTTAGAGCTTCTGTTATTGTCTGAAATGAAAAATGAACTGTAGGTCTTTGAATCTGAAAAGCTTGAGAAGTTGTTGTTGCAATTGAAAAAGCTGTAAGAGATGCTAAAAAGAATTTGATAAAATTTGAAATCGAAAATTGAACTATCGCTCATGATATCACTGCAAATTTTAAAGCAGCTTCTATTATGCTCCATCCAGCATCTCCTTGAACTTGAATAATCGCTTGATGAGCTGTGAGAAAGCTTATTTCTGTATCAGGAATCAAAGATATCCTTGCAAAAAGATATGGATCTACAAATCCTATCACAAATGCTAGAGCAACTATAAAAGCATTATCTATGTTGAAACCAAATCCTAAGAATTCTAAAAAGGTTGTTGAAGAAGTTGTTGAGACTAAAGAAGAAGTTGTTGCTGAAATTAAAGAATAAATATTAAATTTTTACTATAAAGGTATATGTTAAATCATAGTTTAGTTGCGCCAAACGCAAATTCAAGAAAAACATCAAAAAGACTTTGAAGAGGAAACTGATCAGGAAAATGAACTTTTTCTTGAAAAGGTTGTAAAGGTCAGAATGCAAGAGCTGGATGATCAAAATTTTCTCCTTCTTTCGAATGAGGACAATCTCCTCTTTTTAGAAGAATGCCTAAAAAAAGATGATTCACATCTTTGAACAAGATCAATCTTGCTGTAATCAATGTTTCAGTACTTGAAAAATTAGCTTCTGATTGAATATTGGAAATCAATAATGCAGTCTTAGTTGAACAAGGTCTAATCAAAAAAGAAGCTGAATTCGTAAAATTACTAGGTGATTGAGAATTAAAATCAAAAATTTCAGTTACAGTTAATAAAGCTTCAAAACAAGCGATTGAAAAAATTGAAAAGGCTTGAGGAAAAGTTGAATTAATATAATAAAATAACTCTCGAGGATTCGGGAGTTTTTTTGAGTTTTGGCTTTACTTTTCTGGTTTTTTATTATACTGGTACCATTAATTTATTTATATTAAAAATAGTTTATGCTAGCAAAATATTTCTCTAAAATATGGCAATCTGAAAACTTAAAGAAAAAAATAATCTTGACACTTTCTTTGGTTATGCTTTTTGAATTCCTTTCTATAATTCCAGTCCCAGGAGTTAATCTGGAAGCTTTGGCAAATGTGCAGAAATTTCTTGAATCAAACCAATGATTATCATTTTTCAGCTCGCTTATGTGAGGTTGATTGAAGAGATTCTCTATAATACTTATGGGTCTTTCTCCATATATCAATGCTGTAATCATAATCCAGCTTCTAACAGTTATAATCCCTCAGCTTGAAACCCTTAAAAAGGAATGAGAGCAATGACAGAAAAAAATCGATATGTATACCAGATGGCTTACTTTACCTTTGGCTTTCGCTCAAAGTTACTGAATGATAGTCCTTCTTAATACATTATTATGAGCTGATGTTAAACTTATAAACACTTGAGATTTCTTCGGTACAGTTCTACCAGCAATGATATGCATAACCGCTTGAACATTACTGCTTATGTGGCTATGAGAGATAATAAATGAATCCGGAATCGGTAACTGATCTTCAATAATTATCTTTGCTTGAGTTTTGGCTTGAGTACCTCCGCATGTCATGTGATATGCAAGCGTATGAAATTTCTTCCTATTGATAGTTCTTCTGCTTGCGACATTGTGAGTTATATACATTATAATAAAGTTCACTGAAGGTTACAGAAAAATACCTCTGATATACACAAGAACATGAAGAAATGAAAAATCATATTTTCCTATTAGGGTAAATCAGGCATGAATGGTACCGATCATATTCGCTGTATCTATAGTTACATTCCCATCTCTTATCGGTCAGATATTAGCTAAAAGATCATCTGCATGAGCATTTAAGGATATCTGAGATTTCTTAGTGAACAATTTCAGCATGAATAATCCAGGTTGGCTATATATCTGAATATATTTCTTACTTGTTTTAGGGTTTTCATATTTCTATATCTCAATTGTTTTCAATACAGATGAGGTTGCCGAGAATATACAAAAGAGATGAGGATATATACCAGGAGTCAGACCAGGAAAAGAAACTTCAGAGTACCTTGCAAAGACTTCAAACAACTTGAATCTTTATGGTTGAGCTTTCTTAGCACTTATTGCTGTTTTCCCATATATAATAACAAAGCTTAATAATGCATTGCAATTTATTGATGTTTCATGAGGATGAAATATAGATTTCCTAATTAGCTGAGCATGATTGATAATCGTTGTTTGAGTTGTTCTTGATCTTATCAGAAAGATAGACACTGAACTTAAAAGTTACGATTACAAACGTTTCTACTAAAATCAATAATTATCCTGAACTTGATTCAGGATCTACCATAAATTAAAACGTAGATTCAGGATTAAGTTCTGAATCTACTTTTTTATAACAATAATAATTATGAAAGCTTTTGTATTTGATACTGAAACAACCTGATTCTCCGTTAAATGATGAACCATTGAGGAACAGCCTTATATCGTACAGTTCGCCTGAATATTATGAGAGGTTAGCCAAGCTAATGGTTTTGTAGAGATCGAGAGGGTAAATTACCTCATAAGACCTAGGATATCAATCCCATTTTCAACTTCACAGATACATTGAATTTATGATAAGGATGTTGTTGATGCCCCATATATAGAATCGGTCATTGATGATATCTTGAGATATCTGAACACTTCAGATGCTGTAGTATGACATAATGTCGAATTCGATGAGGAAATCATAAGGTGAGAACTTGCAAGGCTTTGAAGAAGATGAGATTATCAACCAAATAAGGCAATTTGCACGATGAGATCTACAACTGACTATTGCAAGCTTCAATGAAGGGGTTTTTCCTTCAAGCCACCTAAATTAAATGAATTACATAAACATCTATTCTGAGAGCATTTCGAATGAGCACATGATGCGATGATTGATGTAGAAGCAACAGCTAGATCTTTCTGAGAGCTTGTGAAAAAATGAGTTATCGTATTGGAGGAAAGCATGGTAATGAGACTGTTTTAATATTAAGAATATTCTTATGGCAGATCATCTTATAGATATGGTTGATGAGAATGATATCATCATTTGAAGCGAATTGAAAAGCAGAAAGCCTGATTTGTGATTCATCTCAAGGGTTGTAGCTATCTTTCTTAAAGATCACGACTGAAAGCTGATTGTCTGTAAAAGATGATCCCATAAGAAGCTGGCAGCGGAAAAATGGGATCTAGCAGCATTCTGAAATGTCGATGTCTGAGAGGATTATACACGAAGCGCAAGCAGAGAATTGAAGGAAGAGCTTGATATCACATGCGAATTGAAGATGCTCGATAAGATATATCAGGAAATTGAGCATAAATGAAATAAATTGAAGATTTTCTGTTGAATATTTATCTGAATCACCGATGCGGAACCAAGATTGAATCATGAAATCACGGAGTTCAAGAAAATGACATTAGAAGAGATAGATATCGAACTATCTTTGAATCCGGAAGATTTCTGCGAAGGTTTCGTAAATGATTTCAAACAAGTAAGGGATAAATTAAAATAATAAGAATTTGCTTTATATCAAATTTAGGTAGAATATGCATGAGGGGAGATGTATACTCAAGACTTGATCTTGGGAGGAAAGTCCGAACACTACTAAGACAATATAGCAGCTAACGCCTGCGGCTGCAATGCATAACCAATAAGATTGCAGTACGGAAAGTGCCACAGAGACAATACTAATCATGTTCGCGTGATGAAAGGTGAAAAGTCTTTTGAGGTCAGCAATGGCCACGGAAGAACTTCCAAGGTAACCTTGGAAATGTGGGCAAACCCTATGTAGTGCAAGAGGAATGGTATCATTTAGATTAAAAGCGTCTTAGCTGATTTGAATGGTATACCTCGCTTGAGGTTTGGGGCGACTCAAATCCTAGATAGATTTACATCGAGATACAGAATTCGGCTTATTACCCTTAAATTTAAAAAATGTTATAGTGAAAACTATGACTTTTTTGTTTTTAATTTGAAAGTATCATCAAATGAGCTATTATCATAAGGATTCATTAATTTAAATAATTTAATCTCACATGAACATAATACTGGTTGGAATCCAATGAAGCTGAAAATGAACGCAAGCAAGGAAAATCACTGAAATGTTTTCCTATAATTTTTTTGAGATGTGACAGAAATTAAGGAATTTCGCAGATCTTGATCTGCCGGAATCACAGGAAGTCAGGGAATATCTTAAGGAATGAAAGCTCGTTTCAATAGAGATGATATGAAGGATATTAGTGCATTATAAGCAAACCCATAAGGATGGATTCGTTCTTTTTGATTGAATACCAAGGACAATCGAACAAAAAGATATGTTCGATTCGGTAATAAAGGATTATATAGTTATCTTCCTTGATCTGAAGAAAGACGAGGCCATAAGGAGATTATCATTAAGGAGAATTGATCCCATTACCTGAGAAAGTTTCTGACCTGAATTCAAGTGAGAAATAAATCCTGAAACATGAAATAAGCTTATATTCAGATCTGATGATACTCCAGAGGCTGTTTCAAGAAGAGTTGAAACCTTCTATCAGAATACATTGCCGCTTTTGGCATTATGGGCATCTGAATGAAGGAAAGTTTACACGATAGATGCCGGAAAAGGTATCGATGAGGTTTTTGAGGAGATTCAATATATAATCCAGAATAAGATTTATTCAAGCATATAATAAAGCATCATGTTCGCATACGTACATATTCCATTCTGCTCAAGAAAATGCAGATATTGCAAATTCGCTTCAATCCCTGCCGGTAAAGGCGAGGATATAGAAAAATATCTTGATCATTTGAAACAGGAGATTATCTGATTTTCTTCTGGTAAAAGCTTTAATTCGATATATTTCTGATGATGAACCCCATCGATCCTTAGTATAAAGCAGATAGATTCAATCATCAATGCTTTCAAAAATCAGTGAAAAATAAGCGCTGACGCAGAACTGACCCTTGAGATGAATCCTGAAGACATAAGCATAGATTATATAAATGGATTAAAAGAAATTTGAATCAATAGACTGAGTGTTTGAATCCAATCCTTAAATGAGAGGACATTGTCTGAAATCTGACGATGTGATATTCAAACTGTCCTGAAATGATTAGATATCTTAAATCTCTGAATAATAGAGAATGTAGGGCTTGATTTTATAATAGGGCTTCCATATGAAAAAAAATGAGACAAAATGAAAGATATTTCAAATATACTTTATAAGTATGGTTTTGTCAGACATATAAGCGTTTACATGCTGGAGGAATGAATATATCCTAAGAACTGGTGAATTATATCACTGAATAAGGATGAATATATAGATGAATATAAGGATATTTCAGAAATCCTTGAAAAAAATGATTTTGCGCGATATGAGATATCCAACTTCTCAAAAACATGATTTGAATGTCAGCATAACAGATCGTATTGGAACCATTCTGATTATAGGTGATTCTGATTATCTGCAGCGAGTTTTGTAGATGGAAAAAGATTTGCGAATTCTTCCGATTTCAATGATTATTATGGATGAATATTAGAATATGAGGAAAAATTAAACGAGACCGGTCTAGCAATAGAAAAAATAATGTTTGATCTAAGGACGATTTGAGTAAGAAAAGAGCTTCTGAATGCTAAAGTGGAAGAATTCATATCTGACTGATTATTAGAAGAGGAGACCGGTCTCGTTAGACCGACTTTGGACTGAATTGGGATTCTTGATTATATGCTTTCAGAATTGATATAAATAATAATTAAATTTGTTATTTCAACATTTTTATTATAATTGTCCAGTACGTTAACAATAGGGACATTCTTGTTTCCTGTTATGATGTTCATTAACATTAACCTTGGATACTACATGAATTTGTAGTAAATACAACGAATAAGAGGAGAAAGACATGAAAAAATGGTTACCTGGAACTGCTGCGGAAGCACTTGTGGATTATGCCCTTAAAATCGGTGCAATGGAACTGTTCTTGAATGAGGAGATCTTTCGTAAGCTGAAAAGCGGAAGGATGTCGCCATACTTTTTCAATTCCGGAAAATTCTGCACTGGAACCTCGATTGGACTTCTCGGAGATTCTTTCGCAGAGTCGATCAAAAAAACAGGCATTGATTATGATGTCGTGTTCGGTCCTGCCTACAAGGGGATTTCATTGGCTGTTGCAACGGCTATGTCTCTTTCGAGACTTGGTCTTCCTGATGCGTTTGCGCACGACAGGAAAGAAGAAAAGCTTCATGGAGAAGGTGGCATAATGGTTGGCAGCAGCATGGAAGGAAAAAAGGTTGCGCTGATCGATGATGTCACGACTGACGGAAAGACAAAAGAAGTCGCAATGCAGAGGATTAAAGACTCAGGAGGCGAAGTAGTAGCTTGTTTCATTGCCTTTGACAGGCAAGAGCGCGGCCAAAATGCGATATCGGCACTGGAAGAATTCTATATTAATTATAAGGTTCCGATGTACGCAGCCGCCGAGCTTACAGATCTGTTCTTCGTATTGGATGCCACAGCTAACCAATACATGGACAGGGCGATGGCTATTCCATTGATTCGTCAGTATAACGACACTTACGGTGTATTTCCAAGGGCATAATGTCCAAAAAAAGGTGAGCTTCGTGCTCACCTTTTTTCCTTTTAAAATTCATAGAGATAAATCGGAAGATCATTTTCTGTAGGTTTGCTTATTTCTATAGGTTCAAGTCATTTTATTTCAAAAGTATAGGAAATGATTTTGGTTCATTTTTTCAATTCCTTTCTGAACTTATCTATTAGCTTCGGATTTTTGTCCGGCATTCAATAAAGATATATGACATCTGCATCAGAAAAATCATATTTGAACAGATCTGCATTTTCAAAAGATATGTTTCTGTTTTTCTGTATGATGTTCTTGATTTTTGCATAAAGATAAATCGGATAGCAGATCTCTATTCACCTCGCATTTATATCATGATTCTTTCCTGCATAGAAAGTGACTCTTCAGTCTCAGCTTCATATCTCATAGAAATTATCTCACTTCTTGAATTCCACGAGCTTTAGTCATCTTATGTAATCCTTTTTCCTTGTCGGAACCCATGGAGCAAGTGACATTCATGCTAATGCGAACGGAATAAGTATTATAAGTATGACGATTTCAATGACATTTATATTCATAATTCATCTTGTTTAGATATATGAAAAGCATTATATCGGATTTATTTTAATAACAAGCTTGCATTTTATTTTTTGGAAATATAATGTGTCCATGCCGCAATAGCTCAGCTGGTAGAGCGCACCCATGGTAAGGGTGAGGTCTCGGGTCCGATTCCCGATTGTGGCTCCATATAGCTAAAAACAGTCTTAAAAATGACGTCAGGTACACACCACCATTCTGGAAGTACCCACGGGCTCAATTTTTAAGGCTTTTATTGAAGCCAAAAACTCATCTATCAAAGTTTTTATATATTAACTTTGTATATATGGACGAAATTACAATTCTTTTAGAACAATTTGCCTCACAATTAAATTATTCTATCATTTTTATTTAAAAGTAATTAAAATACATAAAACCTGTTTAACCTCCTATATAAACTCAATTATTGACTGAAAAATAAGAATATAGTATCATATCAATAATATTGTAATATTTAACCAATGATAATAATAAATACGGATGATTTTATTGAGGTTAATAAGGAATATGTCAAAAATAATAGAGAGAACATAGAAAAAGTGAAAAATCTCAATAGAAAGGCAAAAGAAAAATATCAAGAACATCGAGAGGATGTTGAAAAAATTGAAGAATTGAAAGGTATTGATATTAATTTCTTTGAAAAGGAATATTAACAAAAACAAATATGGTATTTTGAGAAAAGTTGGGAAATGAAGAGCTAAAAGCAGAAAAGCAACAGGATTTACCTAAAATCAGCGATTTAGAGGATATTTCAATTGGACCTAAAGGTTCAGACGTAATTTTAGCGATTAATGATGGTTATTCTGAATCAGAGAAACAAAGAACTGTTATTGCAAGCAATATTCCTAATAATCCTGAGTATCAATCATGATTAACAAGGTTAAAACAATGATTAGAACAAGAATATTTTTGATTACATCAAGAAAATCAGAGGAATGAATCAAAATTAAGGGAGCAATACATAAAGATTCTTCAGTGATGTTTTTGAAAAGATTGTCCAAGCTATGACACTTTTGAAAAGGAATATTCTAAAGTAGAAGCATTACCAGATACAAATTTTATAGAGAATCTTAAGAATTTAGATCATCCTTTGGAAACGCCGCTTCTTGAACCACTTGATATAATTCTATTACTTGCCACTTTCAGTACTATTCTCGGTAAAGTTTGACTTAATGTTTTATCGAAATGATGCCGATTAATGGTTGATAAAACAGGTAAAATAATGTTACAAACTGAAGCATGAACAAAAATACTCGAAGCCAAAGAGATTGGATGAAAAGCAATTCAAAGTATCTTCGAAAAATACAAAGGTAAAATTCAATGATTTAAAGAAACTTTTGAACCACATGGAGTAACTACTGAGGGTTTTTCAATTAAAGTCCCTAAAAACGAATTTAAGCCTGGTAATATTGCAAGAGCAGAATCAATGGGTGAAGGTGCTGACTTTGTTGATTGAGCATTTAATAAACTTGTAAATGCAACAATGTTCCGTAATTCCGAAGGATTGATCTGAAATAAAGAATTTATGTTCAAAATCGAAGATTTAGCAAAGGATATAAATATAAAGGATTTCTTAAATGAATGAAAGTTAGATTTATTTGAGGGAGTTATCGATAGAATTGAAGATTTTATAGTTCATAGAGGCTGAGAAATAGCACAAGATAAGTTTTTACAGGAAGGAACAAGAGTTGCATTGAGAAGAATTTCGGATACAATGGTGGAAGCCGCTAAACAAACAAAATCACAGGCAGCTCAGGAGTTCACAAAAGAAAATGTAAATAGAATTAAAATTTTATATACTCAAATCTGAATAAGATAATTTATATTTAACTTTAAAATTATGGAAACAGAATTTTCTCAATTTCTAGCTGAAGAAGATGCTAAGATTACAGAATTAAACGAGTTGTGCGAGAAGGGTAAAAAAGAAATGGCTCTTATAATTCAAACTATAGAAGGTTGAAAAAATCAGGAAGTTAATGATTTAATCATTAAATATGCCACTTTAGAAAATAAAACATTTGTTGAGTTTTATAGATTTCTATTAGCAGAAATGAAAGAATATTTAGCATATCTAATGGAAACACCCTCAAATGAACCTGAAGTCAAACAAAGAAAGAAAGAAAATAGAAAAAGATTTATGGGGTTTGAAAGAAAATATGAGGAAATTGTTCATTTCGATATTTCAAAAATTCCAACAGTTTCAGAAGATACTAAAAAGACGGTAAAAGAGGTTCTACCAAAAGAATAATACTTAATATATTTACTATGTCATTAAATGATCTAACGCCAACATGGAGTGAAGAAGACCATACTAAATTTATGAAAGAAACACAATATCTTAAAGATGAGTTGGATAGCGAAGATATTGATCATAGAATGCCATATTCTAAACAGGCAGAAGTAGTTAAAAATTGTCTGAAAGAAGCCTTTTGAGATGATTCAATTAAAATTAAAATTGTAAATAGATTTTTCTTTTCATTAAAAGATTTTATGGATGACCTTAATGGTTTTCAAAGCTTTAACTGAAATAAAAATAGTCCAGAATATTCAAAATTGGTAGATAGATTAAGGATGTCTTGAAATGATGTAAAATGAAGTTTGATTGATTATTGAAAGAATACAGATGATAAACTAAAAGATAATCTAAGTACTCAATGAAAAGAGCAGGATGAAATTGATAAAATTATAAAGGCTAGATATGATAGATTCTTGGTTTTATTGAGGGAAAAAATTAAATTTGAAAGCAAATAAATTATTATATTATGAGTTGATATAATAATTTATTTTTTTAGATTATCAAAGATTCACAGATCTTCTATCGGAATATATACTATATAGGAAAAGAAATTATATATTTTATCAATAGATTCTTTTATTTGAGGATAGTTTATATATTCAAATTCTTCAAAATAAGGTTTATAATTTTTGTCAGTTAAATACTTAAAAACATCTCACTTCTCATCCATTTCATGAAATTCTGATATTATTGATTTAATCTCACTTATTATTTCAGGATTATGTTTAATAAGATTTAAAATAGTCTCTGATTTATCAAGAATGTCTATTTTTAAAATATTAAAAAGTTCTTGCAAATTATGGCTCTGCTTAGGAAATTTTCAAAATACATAATAATATAACCTTTTGATTTCAATTTCAATATAATGTCTGTATAAAAATGCTATTGGAAAAACAAATGTATCTAATGTTATTGCTCATCAATCTTCCAATGCAATATCTACTAATTTGTCTGCACTATTTTTGTATCATTCCTTAAGTCAATAAAACAACAACATTTTATCATCTCATTGCCATCAAAAATGTCATGATGTAGAAGGATTTCAATTCGCTTTAAAAATTTTATTATTCATTTAAATTTATTATATAGTATTGATATAAGTATATATATTTTTTAAAACAACCAAGTTGTTATATTAGACACAATACTATTGAGTCTAGTATAATCTAGTAATCCTTTACAGAAAACAAATAAAAGATTTGACTCTTTTAACTAATTTAATATTATTAGACTCAATATACTTATTTATACTTTAAGGCTAATTAATTATGCAATTTGTAGAACCAATTAGAGATGTCAAAAAAATATCTCAGGTCAAGAATATTCTGAGATGAGAATGAAATATAAGAGATTTGCTTCTGTTTGAACTTTGAATCAACTCAGCTCTTAGAATCTCCGATCTATTAAACATAAAGACCAAAGACTTATTCAATGAAAATTTAGAAATAAATGACTTCTTTGATATAAAAGAAGAAAAGACTAATAAAACCAATAGGATAACCATAACTCCCAAAGTTAAAGATACATTGAAACTATATAGTGAAATATATCCTGAGATAGTTAAAGATAGTAATAATTTTATATTTTTTCAAAAAAAGACCTTCCCATTAGGATCAATATCAATTTGAAGAAAGATGAGCTGGTTATTATTATCTAAGATATGTAAAGATGTTTGACTTAAAGGTAACTTCTGAAATCATACACTTAGGAAAACTTGGTGATATCAGGCTCGTATGAACTCGATTCCTCTTGAAATTATACAACATAAGTTAAATCATTCTTCCCTAGCTGTAACGCAGAAATATTTAGGTATTACAGCTGATGAAATTAAAGATGCTTGTAATAAATTGGATCTATAAATTAATTATATATATTGTCAATAGATTTATTTTGATATTCTCCAAATATAAATATACTTTTTTTAGTTCTTAAATAAAACAAACATGTTTAATGAAGATGAATTTATCCAATACGTATTGTATATTTCAAACAAATTTGCAGATTTAAATCTCTATTTAACTGAGACAAAATTATATAAAATTTTATGGTTTTCAAATCTAAGATATGCAGATAAATATTGAGCATTGCTAATACAAGATGTATTCATAAAAGAGCCTTACTGACCAGTTCCAGAGATTTGACAAGAATTTATTCAAAGTATAATTAAAAGCGATACAAAAACAGATTGAAATATAAAAATTACAATCAGTTTTTGGTGAGAAATATTTAATCAAAAAAAATCACACAAAATTGAGCCCGTTAAAAAATGGGATAATGACTATATATCTCAAAATCAAAAAGAAGTTTTTGATGAAATAATTAAAGAATATTGAAATTTAAATTCAAAAAATCTATCTGATATTACTCATTTAAATGAAGCTTGGAAATCATGAGATGACTGGAAAGCAATTGATATAACTAAAGATATGACAAATGAGAATTTTAAAGATATTGTAGCGGAAGAATATAATGAAAATATTGTTTTAATTAAAAAAATTAGATATACCCTATAAATTTATGAAACAAGGTGATATCTATCATATTAAAGATTTTAATTTTGAGGATTGAAGCTCAAAAAATAAATATGCCATAATTTTATCAAAAACTGATTGTTTTTTAGATATTCTCTTTACTTTAACAACTTCTTTGGTTGATAAAAATAGTAGTAAACTTAAAGAGACTGATTATGTTATAATCAGATCTTGAACTTGATGTTTCAAACTAGACACAATGATACTAATAAATAAAATAAGAAGATTTCAAAGAGATGAATTTTTAAAACTTGATATTGAATACAAGTGTGAACTTGATCCGGATTATTTAATTGAGATTAAAAGAAAAATTATTTCATCAGCAAATGTTAAGGATTTTATTAAAAAATTTATTATCTAAACAATATTATTATCTATTTTCATTCATTCTTTTTTTATTCTTTCTTCTTCTCATATTTTATTAAATAATTGAATAAGGACATTCTCCTCTTTTTTCTCAGATTCTTTATATGTTCAGTTTATTTTATAAGCCATATCTAATGCTTTTAACTGTAAATTTGTAGGAATTTTATAATAAACTACTTTTTTATTATTTCATTCAACTATATTAACAATTTCTCAAACATCTCTCATTATAAAATATATATCTTTGTCATATGTATTAATATCAAATTCAATACTGGAGATTTTCTTTACTAATACAAGTTCCCTGTGAATATTAAAAAGTTCTTCTTTAGGAAAGTAATATTTAATCATTTCAACAACATTTAAAGATTCAAAAACCTTATCTGGTCTTCTTATCATTGATTTTCAGTATCCTGCATTTCTTATAATTTCAGCCTTACTAAAATGCTGACCTTTGCTGACTTTTTCTTTAACAAGCTCAATTACCTTTTTTTGTTTTGTTGTAGGTTGTTTCCTATTTGATTTTGCTACCATGGATTTTAAATTAGTTAAATATTGGGTTAAATTGCTGATGCAATTCTTTTATCTCACGGGGTTATAGTTATTCCCATCATTGCTTCGGTATTACTTATTGTTTTTAAATATTTTTGACCGAGTAATGGTCGTTCTGGTTGAGATGTAATTATTCTAGTTGTACATGCAACAAGTAATCCTGCAGCATTTACTTTCATTAATCAATCCACAAACTCAATTTTATCTTCTTTTCAAAAGTAATTTAGTAATAAAGGGGAAGCCTTGATATTAAAAATATTTGGAAAATATGTTTCTAACATAATTTCATGGTTTACATTTCCTCATACTAAAAAGAAAACAAAACTAATTTGATTGGTTCAACTTATGTCCCAGATATAGGGTTCATCTGTATTATTTCAAAATATTAATGGTTCCTTTTTACCGATATACTTTATAAATTTCCTTATATCATATATTGAAAAGGCAAGGAGTGGAGCATAATAATCCATTCACATTTCTCATAGACTATTTTCTAATTTTTTATCGAGAATCTTTTCTTTTTTTCTTTGATCGTCAAAATATCTAGTATGAATCGTTCAGTCTTTATGAAAAGATATATGATCGATGTTATAAATATCAAATTCTTCATTATTAAATCAATCAAAATAATATGTTGGTCTAATATCTCCCCAAAGTGGTCTAAAGAACAATTCTCATTCATCATTATAACTTAATTGCATAAAATATGTCGTATCTTCATTTTCATTTAATCAGCAATTTATAGTAACCATATTAATAATAGTAAAAATATATGTATTAATATTATATTAAATTGTTTTTTATTTTGAATTTAATTATTTTTATTTAAAATAATTACACCCTTTATAGGTGAGTACATAAAAAATGAGTTATAAAATTTTTTTGTACTGAATTTATGCTTTACATAAGCCAAAAACTACTCTTATAAAAATGTGAATATTGCATGGTAAGGGTGAGGTCTCGGGTCCGATTCCCGATTGTGGCTCCATATAGCTAAAAACAGTCTTAAAAATGACGTCAGGTACACACCACCATTCTGGAAGTACCCACGGGCTCAATTTTTAAGGCTTTTATTGAAGCCAAAAACTCATCTATCAAAGCTGATGTAATACCAATAATATCCAGCTTGCTTAAGCTATTTTTTTCCATATAATCTTAAGAATTATATTTTAAAGTTAAAAAAATCTTTATGAATGAGCAATCAGATCATCCGGAATCAGAAAAAAATTATTCAAGTGAAAGATTACAATTATTGTTCGTTGACGATGATCCTACATTAAGGGTCATGTATTCAGAATTTCTTAAGAAAATCGATTTGGATTTTGATATGGCATCAAGCTGAAAGGATGCTTTGAATAAAATCAGTGAAAGGGTATATGATATAGTTGTCATGGATTTCGATATGCCAGGATTGACTTGAATAGAGGCAACGGCTGAAATCAGAAGCTTATTATTAGAAAAACATCCTACCATCTTTTGATTTACTTGAAATGCCGATAAAAATAGGAAAAAATCTTGACTCGATGCATGAATGAACGGAGTTTTTGCTAAGCCGAAACAGACAAAATTCCTTATGAGGCTCATAAAAGAAAAAGTACGAAGTAAAAATTTGATATAAAAAATATGAAAAAAGTATTTGTCATCTGAATAGGTTGAATCGGAGTAAGTGCCGTTGCAAGGTATTATAGAAGCATATGATTTCAGGTAAGCTGATCTGATAAGGCAGAATCAGGACTTCTTGATAAGCTTGAAAACGAATGAATAAGAGTGTTCATATGACATGAAGAACCGAATTTAAGCGACGATACCGATCTTGTGATATATAGCGAAGCGATAATTACAAAACCTGATCTTTCAAAAGAGGAAAATCTTATGGCTAACCCGATTCTTACCAAGGCTAAAAAACTTTGAATAAGGAATATTTCATATCCCGAAGCATTAGCCGAAATAGTCAATTCTAAAAAATGTATAGCAGTATCAGGAACGCACTGAAAATCTACAACAACTTCAATGCTATGAATAATGCTTTCATGATGAGAGACAGATGCTTCTGTGGTAGTATGAACACAAGTTCCTCAACTTGATAATTCAAATTTCCATTATTGAAAATGAGAATATTTCGTCATAGAAGCTTGCGAATACAAAAGATCGTTTCTTAAATACAATCCTTATATAACTGTAATAACCAATATAGAGCTTGATCATCTTGATTATTATAAGGATATGGAGGATTATCTTAGCGCATTCAGATCAATGCAAGATCAGACGTCATGATGTATGATACTGAATTGAGAAGATGAAAATTGTCTCAAGCTTAGGGATTCTTCGAAAAAACAGGTTTTTGTACATGAAAAACATTTTGAATACGATTGAAAAAAAACAGATTTTCCTGAATTCAATCTTCAAGTTCCGGGTTCTCACATAGAGTTTGATGCAAAGCTGGCTTTTGTTGTAGGTAAGATGTTATCCCTTGATGATGGATTCATTGTTGGGAAACTTGATTCATATAAATGAGCATGGAGAAGATCAGAGATAATAAAGGAAACTTCAAATTGAAATATCCTGATGAGCGATTACGGTCATCATCCAACTGAAATAAGGCTTACGCTCGATGCTATAAAAGAGAAATATAAGGAAAAAAATCTTTTTGTCGTATTCCAACCTCATCAGTATTCAAGGACGATAGAGCTTCTTGATTCATTCAAGACCTGCTTTGATAGCGCTGATAGCTTGATGATACCTGACATATACTTCTCCCGTGATAAAAGAGAGGATGTTGAATTCATGACTACCCAGAGATTTGTCGATGAGCTTAATGAAAAGTATATAAGCGTAGTAAATTGAAACTGATTGGAACACTCTTCAGAAATCATACGGGATTATGATAAGAAAAATCCTGCCTCAAGTGTAATATTACTTCTTTGAGCAGGAAATGTAGATGATCTTAGAAATAAGATTATCTAATACTGTCAATCCTTTTTGAAAATGTATCTAAGAATTCTTTTGGCCATATATTATCTATTCTAGTGTCGTGCTTTCAGAATTTAGAAAGACCATCTGTTATCGTTCAATCGGCAAATATGGAAATATCCTTAGATCTGCTGTAGCGGAAATTCATATCTGGAAAAATCCTGAGCATTATGAAATCATTTTTAGTTCAGCCTTCAAAGTTCAGATGATTACCATAGGTAACATAATAAGTTTCACCATTATATGACACGGTTATATAGTTTCTGTTCTCAATAGCATCAGAAAAACTCAGATTTATTCATTTTGGAAACTTTGCTGCCATTTTCTGGTTGATGTGGAAATAATTTATCTTAGTTCTCTCATCTGCAATTTTTTTGACGCTGGTCATGATGTTCAGATGTGATTGCGGTGATTCCATAAAATCCTGGCTTCACATTATCATGCTCTCTGTACTTGTTAACATCTTGTTTTTAATTATATATTATTATCAAATTTGGATTTCGACTGGCCATCAGTTCTCATCTTCATATGTGAAGGATTCGACTCATATGGACCCGCCTTGTCAGTTGACCTTTCAATTATATCTGACATCTTTTCATCATACCATCTTACTTACAGCTTTTTTCAATTCTCAAAGGTATTTCCTCCTTTTCCTCAGATATCATTTCTCTGAGACCGGGAAAACGAAACCTGTTTTATTTCATCTTATATCCTCAACAGTATCAGAAACCATTTCCTTGATATCATTCAGAGGATTCTTAGCTGCTGTTTCGCTTGATTTTTCGACCACATGGAGATATGGTCGCTGCGATGATTTTTGGGTCATAGGATCTGATCTTAGGGAATCTTCCCTTGTTCTTCTGGCTGCATCTATTGGCATGATCATTTGGTTTAAAAAAATAAAAAATCCTTCGAATTATTCCGAAGGACCATTTTGAATTTGTTCTTAAATTAAAATTTAGACATCAAAAATAATCCTTCGCCTTTGAAAGAAACAGAACCAGAAATAATAATTTTGATGTACTATATTTTGTATCATATGCATAAATTTGTTAAGTGCTTATTTTTTATATTCAGTTTTGGATTTATGTCAAATTATTTTTTTCATTTAAGATAATCATCAAGGAAAATCTGGACAACAGAAACGACTGGTACAGTCACAAGAATTCATAATATTCAGAACAAGCTTGCTCATAATGACATGGCCAATAGGACTGCGAAAGGTGAGACCTTGGTCGCTTTGCTCATTATATAAGGAACCAGAACATTATTCTCCAGCTGTTGTATTATCACATATAGGATTATTACTATCACTAGAGATTCCAGTCATAGGCTTCATGCTATGGCTATTGCAGGAAGAAGGGCTATGAACGGTCATATGTAAGGTATGAATTCCATTATTCAAGCTATAAGTCATAAGGTAAGTGTTTCTCAGAAACTTATATTCACTCAGAAAATCCTTATGATATTAAGTCATATCACAGTAAATGTGAAAATCGAAATACTAAGGATGATCTGTCATTTCAGCCAATTGTTAAGAGTTGACATTATTATATCCTCCTTCTTTTCAAGATATTTAGATAAATCTCTCGGAGTTATCTTATAAAAGAAATTTTTGATATCCTTCCTTTCAAGTGCGATGAAAAATGCGAAAATGAAAGTAAGCATGAGATTGAAGAATGCTCAAGTTATGGAAGATACGATTCAGATTCAATTTATTACGAAATTTGAAAGGTTCTTGGTGAAAAAATTTCAGATTTCAAGAAAATTTGCCTTCAGAGCATCAAGCATGGTATTGAAATCTATCCTTGACAGTATCGGTGAAAAATTATCTGTGATATATTTCGGAAGTCATAGTCAGTTCACTCAATCAATCTTATAATTTTCTTGGATAGTACCGATATAAGCGGTCAGATTATTTGCAAACTTTCAAATTTCTCATGCAAAAATGGGAATTATCGCAGAAAAGAGTATTATGATTGTCAGAAGAATGAAGATATAAACCAGTATTATTCATAGCCAGTCCGGAACCTTTTTTTTGTTAAGCTTATTCAGAAACGGTGCAAACAGGATATTAAGGAATATCGCAAACATTAATATCAATATTATATTGTAGACACTGAAAAGAATGAAGGAAATCAGCAATATACCAAGGAATATAAGGACCTTAAAGAAAAATACCTTATATTCATTTTTTTTCATATTGAATTCCATATTCATTGGGTTAAAGATATCCATCATTATAAATACATTTAGGATTTTTCCAAAAAAAAAGTAGAGATGAAGCGTTGCTTCGTCTCTACTTTTTGGATATTTAAGATTAAAAAGGGATATCCTCTATATTTATCTCTTCTTCTTGTTTTGGGCTGCTTTTTCTGGCCTTTGATGGAGATGATTCATTTGAAGAATAATCCATTGAGAAATCACTTGATTCATCCTTTCAACCTGGAGTTCATAATAATATAACATTGTCAGCAACGATTTCTGTCTTATATTTCTTAGCTCAAGTCTGATCTTCCCAGCTTCTGGTCTGAAGCCTTCACTCGACATATATTTTCTTACCTTTTTTCACATATTGCTCTACTATTTCTGCTAACTTTCCCCATACTACGACATTATGGAATTCGCTTTGTTCTTGTTTAGCTCAAGAAGCATCTTTCCAAACCCTGTTAGTAGCCAAGCTAAAATTTGCAACGTATTGTCAATTTGGAGTTTGCCTTACTTCTGGATCTGCAGTAATGTTTCCTATCAACTGAACTTTATTTAAAGAATTCATAAATTTTACTTATAAAAATAAACATCTGAATTATATTAAAAATAGGGTTTATATCAAAACTTTTTTATACCTTATTTTTTGCGCAAATGAGATTTTTATGATATAGTCTTGAAAAGTATTTGAAAAACCATTGAATCTTATGAAATTTTTTGCTTACATAAATAAAAACCTCTTGATATTCCTTTTGCTGTTTTTCATATTGGGAAATATGTACGCATTTTTCAATTTCAACAATATTTTTGTCGAAAATCCTAAATATATGCTTTATATTGGCATATTTGAACTTGTAACATTATATCTGTTTGCTTATAGATCAGTTATAAAACCCATATTGGACCTTAAGAAAGAAATAGCATTATTTCTTATCTGATCCAAGAAATGACAGCACTTGAGTGTTTCGGGGGCGAATCCTGAAGTAAAGTTCATCATAAACTTCTTCAATAAGAGTCTTGAGATCCTGAAGAACTTCAAGGAAGAGTTGAAAAGCTGAAAGGTTTTGAAATCAGAAGTTGAATTGGCTGCAGATATACAGAAAAACACATTGAATAAGAAGATAGTACCAATCCCATCGCTAGACATCGTCGCAAATACAAAGAGTGCTTCAGAGGTTTGATGAGATAGCTATGATGTCATAAAGCAATGAGAGAATTATTATATATATCTTTGAGATGTAACATGACATTGAGTTGCATCAGGTTTCGTAATGATGATGGTAAATGCCCTTATATCAGCTTTCTCAAAGATAATGGTGAATTCGGCGCAGATCCTTTCAAATGCGAATGAGATACTTAAGCCTAGGATAAAATCGAATATGCTTATGAGCTTGCTTATGATAAGATGGAATGAACAGGAAAAAAAGATGTATATGGTTTGAGCATGACATGAATATCTTCTTGTTTATAAGAAAAAAGACAATAAGACTTACAAGCTGAAATCCTGATGAGTAGCGCTTTGAATGGCAAAGGATATTTCAAGGGTACTTAAGGAATCGAGGCTTTCATTCGAGATGTGAGATATAATCATAATGTATACCGATTGAATAACAGAGGCCAGAAATAGCGACAAGGAAGATTCTCTGATGTTCTGAATAGACAGATTGGTTAGTGTCATAGACAAAAGCTGAATAAAAACAGCTCAATGAATATTCAACAACATAACAATAGATCTTTCAAAGTTCATGTGATACAATCATAAGCAATTTGACGATATCACACTTATAGTTGCACATTATAAATGAGATGAGGTCATAGAAAATAATGTCGAATCAAATATCCCAAAAGAGAATATAACAGAGTGGAACTGGAGTTAAATCAAAAATTTTGATTTGTAAGTTTACGACTTTTAATTAAAATCATACCAGATTAACTTTATATTAAACAGAAAGAATAAAAGATATGTCGGATCAAGAACAATTAATAGAATTAGTGAGTAAGAATTATACTTGAGACGCTTTGTGATATGAAAAAGAAGTTCTGGAAGAGATATTCGAAATAACAAAGCAAGATAAGACGGTTTCCATAGAAAAGAATGAGCAGAGAATCGAATCTCATGAAGTTAACGAGAAACCCACATCTCCAGAGATGCCAACTTCAAAAGATTTGGTTGTAGATCAAAATAAGAAGATCACAAAACAGGAAGCAGAAGAAATAAGGCAATGAGAAAAAGAATACAAGGAAGCCCTAGTTTTCATCAAAGATGCCATAGCGCCGTCAATGATGAAGATAGATGCGACTAAAATACAGATATGAGACACTTTTGCAAGAACATTCTTCGTTTATGCTTACCCTGATTTTCTTGAATGAAACTGGCTTTCTCCTCTTATCAACTGGGATATAAAATTCGATTTGTCTATGTTTGTCTATCCTGTGGATTCGGCATATATTATGAAATATCTTAAGAAAAGGCTTACAGAGCTTCATTCAGAGAGAAGTATAAATGCAGACAAATGACTTATAAACGATCCTGCATTAGAAGCTCAGATTCAGGATGTAGAAGAGCTTAGATGAAGCCTTACAAGATGACAGGAAAAATATTTCCATCTTTGAATATATATCACAATATATGCTGAAACAGAAGATGAACTGAAAAAGCTTTGAAATAATCTTGAGAATCTTTTAAGCTGAAGGAATATTCTTACAAAACAAGCCTTTCTAAGGGCTGAACAATGATTTGTATGAAGCTGACCTTTCGCAAAGGATGAAGTATGAGTATTTAGAAATATCTCTACAAAATGATTATCAACGACATTCCCATTCACTTCAAACACGTTAAGTCAGGATGATGGAATACTTTATTGAATAAATACACATAACAATTCACTTATAGTTTTCGATAGGT
The DNA here is from genome assembly GCA_028685185.1 of Candidatus Altimarinota bacterium. GTDB lineage: Bacteria > Patescibacteriota > Gracilibacteria > BD1-5 > UBA2023 > JAQUEK01. The sequence goes on along the minus strand of JAQUEK010000004.1, from coordinate 34,980 downwards.
TCAGGACTGAAAACGCAAATATGGTGGTTTTCGCAAAATCGTGAGGTTGAAAATCTTTTGCCGTTAAGCTTGAAATCCTGAGAAGCCTGATGCTTTGAACCGATGTCATAGTGATAGATCCTGAGAATGAGTACAAGTCTCTTGTGGACACTGTAGGGTGAAGCTACCTTAATATAAATCTTAATTCAGACCAAAGAATAAACCCTTTTGATTTACCAAGAGAGATGAAGGATTATGATGCGAAACCATGAGACCTTTTGAGATGATCTATAGTCAATCTTATCTGATTGATGAGCCTGATGCTATGAAAGATAACCCCTTCAGAATCTTCAATCCTTGAAAAAGCACTTATAATAACATACAGCCTTAAGTGAATAACTTTTGAAGATGATTCTGTTTCAGGAAAGGAAATACCTATAATGAAAGATCTTTATTCTGTTCTTGAAACCATGGATTGAGGTAAATGAGTTACCGAAAGGCTTGAGAAATATGTAAACTGAATTTTCGCCTGAATATTTTCAGATCACACGAATATCGATCTTACAGAATGACTTCAGGTATTCAGCGTACGTGATCTTGATGAGGTTCTTCGTCCGGTTGCCATGTATATAATATTGAATTACATCTGGAATAAAGTAAGAAGTACGAACAAGAAAAGATTCCTTGTCGTTGATGAGGCATGGAATATCATGCAGCATGACGATAGTGCGAAATTCATGTTCTGATTGGTAAAGAGGGCGAGAAAATATAATCTTTGAGTCACTACCATTACACAGGATGTAGAAGATTTCATTACAAGCCAGTACTGAAAAGCGATAGTCACGAATTCATCCATACAATTGCTTCTTAAACAATCGCCAGCTTCAATAGATGTTCTGCAGAATATCTTCAAGCTGACTGAACAAGAGAAATACATACTTCTCCAATCATCAGTCTGACAATGACTATTCTTCGCTTGAACCGAACATGTATGAATCCATATATTGGCTTCATATTTCGAGGAGAAGGTCATCACGACAAATCCGAATACATAATTCAACATGATGGAAAAAACAAATACAAAAATAGAGAAATCAATTCTTTGACCAAATAAAAAATTAAACGACACCTGAAGAATCTTTCTTCAGGAAATAATGGAGTGAAAAAATCTCGATCTGGAAAAACAATCTACTTCGGTTCTTTTCGATTTTTTATGATGAGATTTCGATCAGATAAAACATGATATTGCAGTAGTAGATTTTTTAGGCAAAAAGATAGTTGTACATAAATATCTGAAAGAAGTTCTGGAAAAAATCCAAAATGAGGTCAGATCAGATCCTAAAGCTAAAAGATACAAGATAAAAAGTGTTGGATGATATAATCCGAGAAAGGTAAGAGATTATAAGGATACTCAATATTCATGACAGATAAGCGCCCATTCCTTAGGTTTGGCTATCGATATCAATCCGAAGGAAAACTGATTTTTGCCATACAAGACCAGCTGAAGAAATTGCAAGATACCAAAAGTATTTGTAGATATAATGAAGAAAAACTGATTTATATGGTGATGAGATTGGCAGACACCTTATGATCCGATGCATTTCGAATTTTCAATTCTGAATAAGCTTCTATATCAAAAATTGCTTTATGATGTAAAGCATAATAAAAAATAACGAATGATCGCGATCATTCGTTATTTTTTATTATATAATGTTAAATTTCACTTTTCTTTCCTGACCTGCTGAGCCGGATTCAGGATGAGATATTATTCTGTGTCTCTTTTTTCACATCGCTTATCTTTGAGTATGTTCATTTGACCTTGCTTATATAAGAATCGAAATCTTTAAGGATATCAAGTATTATATAGAAAACCGGCATTCAAATAAGCATTCACACCAATCAGAAAAGCTGTTCTGACATTATAAGGACTAGAAATGTAAGGGAAATCGGCATTTCCATATATGATGATACGATTCTCGGATTAAGATAATATGCCTCAATCATATGGATTATCGATATCATAAGCAAAATCTCGAACACTATGGTAAGTCATCAATATGAGAAACCGATAGCAAGAATAGGAATTGAAGATAGGAATAATCATAGTACCGGAATGAATCAGAAGATGAATACCAATATAGCAAGCGTGAATATATAAGGGAAAGCGTTTCATCAATGGACAAAGCTTATCACATAAAGTCAGAAGATGGTAAGAACCGTATTTACAAATGAGATTATGCTCTGAGCCTTGAATATCATTCAGAATCAATTTGCGATCTTTGAGAATATGATCTCATATTCATTATACAGGAACGCAAAATTTCATTTTTTTATCTCTTCGAAGTAATTTCTTATCTTCACTCTATCTATAATGAAAACATAGCTTAAGATAAGCGAGATTATGAATTCAACAAGGATCAATCAGACGCTTTTCAGATTTCAAAGGAACTTCATGACTATCTCATAATTGCTTTGAGTAAGAAGATCAGTCAATGTTCATTGGATGTCCTGCTTGAAATTTTTCAGCTCTTCTAATTTTATAAGCACAGTTTTTACCTGATCAGCTAAGAAGGGCATTGTTTTAGGCAGATTTGAGAGTTCATCTATTATTTTCGGAATTATATCAGACACGGCAAAGATTATAAGTCATATGAAAAGTATATATAAGGATAAGACTATCGAATTTACAGAAAAAAACGCTTTCAGGAAATTCTTCCATCATCTTGAATGGATCTTCTCTATATATCTAAGGAAGAATTTGCTTAAGAATTCTCATAGGTTCAGAAAAAGATATGCAAAAAGGAAAGTTATAAGGAAAAGCACGAAAAATTGCTGAAGATAATATGCAATAGATATAAGAAGAGCTATTGCAAAAATCTTCTGGAAGAAAAACTTATTGAATATAAGCTTGAAGATATAAGGTACTTTCATGAATTATGGATTATATATTATTGTTTTTAAACTTAAAATATGTCTCAAACATCATTCAGTATATTGTTTCAGCCTTTCTTATCTAATCCGATGACCATGCTGTATCAGACAGAAAAAAGGGTTTCCATTTTCTGTGATAGATATCATTTCACTTCAGGTGTATTCAGTTTCTGGAAGTTGAAGTCATTACTGGTGTAGATATTGCATGTATCATCTTTTATCTCAAACCTTGAAGATATCAGAGTCATTGCTATGAATCATTTTCAGCTATCTTTTTTTACGCTTTCGATGAGTTCCTTGATATCGAATTTTTTTCCTGTATTATTCTTTACAATTTTTTCTACGATCTTCTCTTCTTTGATTTCAGGAATTTCAGCTTCTGTTTCTGTTTCTGGCTCGATCTTAATCTTTTCTTCAGCTTTCTTTTCTATTTTTATCTCCTCTCGGGGCTTCTGTACGTTCTGAATCTCAGACTTTGATTGAACTGTAGCTGAAACAGTGCTTTCCCCTGAAATAAGCTTTAGTACTCATATCTCCAAGATCGTGAATGTATTCGGAACATATTTCAGTTTTCCGTAAATTCATTCAAAAACTTCAAACATTCTTATATATTCATGGAAAATGTTTTCTCAGAAGGATTCCATTAGCCTGTCTCTAAGAAAGAAGACTATCTCCTCTAAAAATATCTTGACGTCAATTCATTTTTCCCTTAGGAACAATAGCTTTTCAAGAATTTCGGATCTGTTTTTCGTCTGTATGCTGTTTATGAATTCTTTCAGGAAGTCATCTCATACGAGCTGAAGGTTTGCCCTAAGATATTCAAGTTTGAGGTTTCATCAGATTGAATATTGCTCAAATAATGATATGGCATCCCTAAGTCATCATTTTGAAATCCTTCAGATCAATTTCAGCGCTTCGGTTTCAGCTGATATATTTTCGCTTTTTGCGATGAAGGCTAGCCTGTCGACTATGTCCTGTTCTGTGATTTTCTTGAAATCATATCTTTGTGTCCTTGATATTATTGTATCAGGAATCTTATGTATCTCGGTAGTTGCAAGTATGAATTTCACATGCACAGGAGGCTCTTCCAATATCTTCAAAAGAGCATTGAAAGCTCATTTGGAAAGCATGTGCACCTCATCTATTATATACACCTTGTATTTGGATTGGTTTGGTTGGAATTGTGCGCGCTCGATAAGCTCACGGATATTGTCGACTCATGTATTCGAAGCGGCATCTATCTCTATTATATCAAGATTCTCATCATTCTGGAATGCCTTGCAGTTCACGCATTCATGGCACGGATTTCATGTGTCTGTAAGGTCAAGGCAATTTAGTCATTTCGCAAGTATTCTTGCAACCGATGTCTTACCTGTTCCTCTGGATCCATAAAAAAGATATGCTCAAACGATTTTTCATTGGAGCATAGCATTCTGCAACGATATCTTTACGAACTCTTGTCAAACTAATGATTCAAAATCCTTCGGTCTGTATTTCTGGTACAATGACATATAAATGCTTGTTTAATTTTTTTAAATATTATCAATTTTTATAGAAAATCCAAATTTAAATTAACTAACATTTTTATTGACATTTCCTTAAGATTTAATAATATATCGTCATATTATTAACCGCCTTAAAATGGTTGCACTACTTGTAACATCAATAGTAACCACAACTTCCTTCAAGTAGGAGATTTTTTGATGAATAATATAAATCAAAAGCTCCTATGAAAATGGGAGTTTTTTAAATCAATAAAAATATACTTATGAAAAAGGTTATGATAATTGAAGATTGTAAAGGTCTCCAATTCTGATATAGGATGAGTTTACGCGATGAAGTGAATCTTGTTCAGGCTCATACATTGGCGGAAGCCACGAGACTATTCGAAGAGCATGATGGAAAATTCGATATAATAACATTCGATTGAAAGCTTGATAGTGATGAAAGTCCCTTTCCTGAATTCACCTTCAAACTTATAGAGGATATTAGAGCTATATATGGATGAATAATGGTTTGAGCCTCATCCGACCCTAAAATGAGACAAGATCAATTTGATCTATGATGTAATTATATAATTGAAGAAAAAAACCTTTTACCAAAAAAAGTATTAGAGATAATTGAGGAGTTGAAACTGCAAGAATTGGCTTGAAATGCCTAAATATGCTGATTTAATCCTGAAAATCTGATTGAAGCATAATATTTAATAATTAATCAAATAACAATATGTCATATGAATTACCGACAAAACGTCATAGTTTGTCACATATACTAGCACAAGCTGTGAAATCCATATATCCTGATGCGAAGCTTGCAATCGGGCCTGATATCGAGCATGGATTCTATTATGATTTTGATTTCGGTGAAGTTGAGTTCAAAGAGGAAAACCTTAAAGAGATTGAAAAAAAGATGAAAAACATCATAAAGCAGAATCAGATTTTCGAGAATTACAGATTGCCTGTTGATGAAGCAATAAGGATTCTTAATGATTCATGAGAGATATATAAGGTTGAGATGGCAGAGGATCTGAAAGCATGATGAGAAACAGAGATAAGCTTTTATAAGAACATGACTCAGCAATGAATTCAGACTTTCGTCGATATGTGCAGATGACCTCATGTATGAAAGTCTCTGGATATAGATGAAAGCTCTTTCAAACTGGATAAGATAGCCTGAGCATATTGGAAATGAGATTCCAATAATAAGATGCTGACAAGGATATATGCATTTGCATTTGAAAACAGAGAAGAACTGGACGCTTATCTAAAACAATTAGAAGAGGCAAAAAGAAGGGATCATAGGATAATCTGAGATAAGATGAAACTTTTTACCATATCGAAATTGGTCTGAGCTGGACTACCTTTGCTTCAGCCTAACTGAATGGTAATACGTAAGGAAATAGAGGATTATCTTTGGGAACTGCACAAGAATAAATGATATGACAGGGTCTGGACTCCTCATCTTGCAAAAGAGGATTTGTATATAACTTCTGGACATGCTGAAAAATTTTGAGATGAGCTATTCAGGGTGAAATGAGCTGATGATAGCTTTTTTCTGAAACCGATGAATTGTCCTCATCATATGCAGATATTCGCTGATAATCAATTCAGCTATAGGGATATGCCTATAAGATATTTTGAACCAGCAACTGTATATAGGGATGAAAAAAGCTGACAATTGAGCTGATTAACCAGAGTAAGATCAATAACTCAGGATGATGGGCATTTATTCTGCAGGGTCTGACAGATAAGCGATGAGGTATGAACAATAGTTTCTATCATAAAAGAATTCTATGTCACTATGTGAATGATTGAATGATATTGGGTAAGACTTTCAGTAAGATGACCTGAATGAAAATATATGTGAAGCGATGAGGCATGGGAAAAAGCGGAATGAGCATTGACTGCAGCAGCAGAAAAATACAATCTTCCTTACAGGATTTGAATCGATGAAGCAGCATTCTATTGACCAAAGCTTGATTTCATATTTAAGGATGCTATCTGAAGGGAATGGCAGCTTGCTACTATCCAGTGTGATTTCCAGCTTCCTGAAAGATTCGATCTCTCATATGTGAATGAAGCCTGAGAAAAGGAGAGACCAGTCGTTATACACAGAGCCATATCTGGATCTCTTGAGAGGTTTATGGGGGTCATGATCGAACATTTCGCAGGAATATTTCCTTTATGGTTAGCTCCTAAACAAGTGATAATTGTCCCTGTGTCTGATATCTTCAATGATTATGGTCAGGAGATCTGCAAAAAACTGAAAGAATCTTCAATAAGGGCGACTGTAGACAATACCTCTGATAGCCTTAATAAGAAAGTAAGGAATGCTGAAATGTCAAAGATCCCATATATCCTGATAGTATGAGAGCAAGAGCAGAACGATAAAACGGTTTCCGTCAGGAATTATAAGACAAAAGAGCAGAATGTTGCAAAGATAGAAGACTTCATATCTGATATATCTGAAGAGATAAAAACTAAAAAGATATAATAAAAAATCCCCGATATTCGGGGATTTTTTATTATATCAAGATCTATGCAGCATTCTCTCTGACCCAATTATCTAAAGTTCCGAGACAATCTCATAATGATTCTCATTTTTCAGTTATCGTATATCTGATCTTTATAGGTTTTTCCTGAATTACGGTTCTTTCGATATAATTTTCATTTTGCAGTTCTGTCAATCTTTCTGAAAGTATCCTTGCACTTATGCTTCACAGTCATTTTTTTATATCTCAGAAGGTATTCTTTCCATCGATTATCGATTTCAAGACAAGCAGCATCCATCTTTTTGAAAGGAAATTGAAGATGGATTGGACAGGACATGTATTTTTCATGGTATATTTTTAGTAACTACAAATAAGTTGTAATTTACAATTAAGTATATAAAGTATACTTGTTTTTATTAATTAATCAAAAATAAATATGAAAACATTATATATCAAATCTTCTCCAAGAGGAGAAAGATCAAAATCAATAGAGCTTTGAAACCATATTATTGAAAAGATTTGATGAGAGGTTATCCATCTTGATCTTTTCAATTCTTATATTCCATTTTTAAGCGAATGAGTCATAGCATATAATTATTGATTCGGTGAATATGAGTGATTGAGTTCTGAAGACAAGAAGATTGCTGATGTGCAAAAGGAATACATCGATCAGATTAAAAGCTCTGATAATATAGTGATCGCTGCACCTATGTGGAATTTTTGACTTCCTGGTGCACTGAAGACATGGTTTGATCTTGTCCTTAAGATAAATGACACATTTGCGATAGAAAATTGAAATTATATCTGACTTGTCAAGAATATAAAAAAGACCATTGTCGTATGAGCAAGATGATGAAAATATATCGATACGCCATTCGCGCCTTATGACAATCTTACCGGTCCGATAAACTTACTTCTATGATTCATATGACTTGAGGCTAAGAATTTCTGGCTAGAATGAGTGAATTATGCTTCTTGAGAGCAATTGGCTTTGGAGAGTTTAAATATTAAGGGCGAAATAGATTCTTTTATTGCGGCTTAGTTAAAATCATCGCTGAATCAAAAAAGATTTGCATTTTTACGGAAAATTAACATAAATCAAATAATATAAATCATATCTTTTAAATGAAAATCATGAAAAAATTTACAGCTTTTTTTACGGCAACCATACTTTCCATATTTGCGCTTAGCTCTTGCTGACAGCAGAATCAGATAAATAAGACACAATCTGATAATGCAAACCCTGCAAATAAAAGCAAACATGGAAGTCCGACATATAGCCAGAATACAAAACCAAATACAACTACAAAAGCCAGTTAATCATTAAAAAACAAAAAAACCATACTGATCAGTATGGTTTTTTTGTTTTTTATATTTAGATTTCATTATCAGCAAATATGACTAGCCGATCCGAATATTCTTTTCTTTTCTTATCCCAGGTTCATTGGCATGTAATCAGATTCAGATGGGATTTTCAATCGCTTGATATGAATATTTCCGAAGCTTTATCATCTGACTTATATATCCTTGATCAGCTCACAATAAAAGTAACGATCGATCATTTTTTATCATGTACATATATCTTATCTCATCTGATTAATTTATGTAAATCATTGAATACGGCAGGCTTTTTATTTATCCATCCGAAATGTCAATCGATAATCGCGTTTCCATTTTCTCATGGTGCAGGTCCAAGACTATACAGCCCAGCATTGACAATTCATTTAGGAACTCCTAATGCTCATTTCGGCGTTAATCCGACATTCTCAAGAATTGTGTTTATTCAGATCTTTGGAATCTTCAACCGAGCTATCAGAATTCAAGGAGCTTTATTTTTCACTATATTAAAATGCCTTATTGGCTTGGCTTGTGTTTCAGTGATGATATTTTCCGGTGCAAAAATCTGATAATATGAAAGCCCAGATATTCACAACGTGAATACCAATATTTTCAGTAATATCCCTGTTTTCATATGATTAAGATTATTACTTACCTCTTATTATCCTTATAAGAACAACTATGACAGCTAATACGAGAAGTATATGAATGAATCATCATACAACATGAAAAGTGACGAAACCTAAGACCCATAATACTATGAGCACCAATCCTATGGTTAAAAGCATATTATAATAGTTAGAAGATATTACATACTACGTCTTTTTAGAATAACACTCATGGAAATTGAAATCAATGCAAAAATACTGGCTATCATAGCAATGATTCATACATTATTTTTTTCTTCTGGTGCAAAACCAGTATCAGGAAGACCGGGAGTTGGAACAGAGGTTTCAACTACTTCAGCTGTACTGTTAACAGGAACCGACTGAGTGACTTCAGATACAGGAACAACTGTGACGACACTACCGGTGCTGATTATAGGAGCAGGAATTATAGCTGTAACCGTTCCAGTTGAAGTACCGGTATTGCTTGTAGCTGGTGCTGTACCACATATTCCATCATAATAGCTTGAAGAATAATCTCAGTTTTGACAACTATCAGTTGAAAGAACCGAACCACCACCTCAACCATTGTTAATGACTGGTGGAATGAAGGTATTTATAACAATACAAGTCTTATTGTCCCCTCAGATAAGTGTAACATTACCGCTTGAATCACATGAACCGCTGAAAGTTCTTGCATATGAAGCATTTGTATCCTCGCTTACTGTATAGTTTCATGCATTAAGCGAATATGAAACTCCAGGAGCTCAAGTTCAGAATGCAGGACTTCATGAAACATCAGTACCGGTGAATTTTACATGAAGATTGAATTGTGAAGGCAATGAAACTCAACCGCTAATATTTATAACTTGCTTTATTACATTAAGGGTTGCATTAACAGGTGGAATTATACAATTTGGTGCAGTTATTACAGATGAATCACCGGTAGTAACAGATCCAGCTCCCAATGATAAAGCTCTTCCTAACAATGTAGTATTAGCTCCTATCGTAATTGCGTTTGCGTTATCGATGATAATTCAGCCAAATACAGTGGTTGCACCAAGTGTGGTTGCTGCTGTAGGGGTCCAGAAAACATCACAAGCTGATGTTAAAGGTGACAATGTGACAACAGAATTATCAACAGAAGTAAGTGAACCATTTATTCTGAATATGAATGTTCAAGTACCGCTAAGAGTTATTCATGCGGATCATATTGAAGCATCTCATGCTATACAATATACTCCGGAAGTCAAAGGTTGCGGCAAAAGGCTCAAGTCTGTCGTAGAGCCGAATGTGAATGCTGGAGTACATGTCTGTGGAGCCAATCATGTTGATAATGCATCAGAGACATCTATCCTAGCTTGTGGAGTAGGAACTCAAGGTCCATAGTTCAACTGTGTCCCTAATGGAGCAAGAAAAGGTCATGTGGTGAATCAGATGTCTCAGTTTATTATAGTCGCAGCTGATGTATTGGTGAAAGTACCTGCAAGTATGCTAAATGTAGATGCAGTTCAAAGTGTCGGAGTGACTGCTGCAGAAACAGCAAAAATTCCAGTCAGACTAAGTGACAATGCAGCAGTCAATGCTACTGCATTTTTATAGGCTTTTCTCATAAAGAAATAAGTTTAACGGATAAAGGTGACTACTTATTATAGCTTTTAAATAACATTAATCAATAAGTAATTATGGGGACATATTCTGACAAAAAATCCATGCAACCAAAGTAAGCTTTTAATGATGTCTGGTGTCATTATTATGATAAAACATGTTTTTGACAGAAAAATAAAAGTATAGTAATATTGATTTAATATTTATTTCATATTAAAAATACCATGGCAGGATTAGAAAATAACAAACCGGATTCTCTTAATAAGATTCCACAATATATGAGAAATAAAAAGACGGAATCAAACGATCTTATTGATGAGAAATCTCAGTTAAATTCTGATACCAAAGGAAAACTAAATGAACATGCAAAATTAGTAGGAGTGAATTCCACTGCTTTGGAATATTCCAAAGAGCAGGGTTATATGGTCAATGTTAGGATTCAGGTTAATCCTAACTGATCTTCAAGTCTTCTTATAGATTGACAGCTTTGAGAAAAACAAAAAGGACTTCTTGCTGCTTATTGAATGCAAATCGGTAATAATATGCAGATAATGTGATTCGTTGAATGATTATGACAAAATAGGACATTCTGATCAACATGAGAAAAATATGATGTTTCACAAGGAAAAGCGGGTTTAAATTTCCGTATAAGTCCAGAATGAGTTCCTTTTCTTCGTTCGATCGATACTAAGATCACTCATAGCATTTCAGGTAATAAGACGGTATCAGAACACACTGAGATTGTTGATTATTGAACATTTATCGATACGATAAAGATTCATAATGGATTCATCTGAGCACAAGAGACACAAGCTCTTATTTCATGAACATTCAATGTGGGGCAATGAGGTGAAATCATTGCATCTGCAGGAACATCTAGCTTAAGATATAATGACGGACAATCAAAAAATACTCCAGGCGCTGGTCTGAAATATACTCAATACATGGATCTATGACAAGCTTTTGCTGAAGTCAATAAATCATCTTCAGAAACTAGCTTTGGAGTGGGGTATAAATGAAATATAAAACCGATAAGCTGAGCAACTTGGGAAGTGAATGCAAAACAGATCAATTGAGAAAATTACAAGGATTCAAGGATCACCGCGGGAATCAATATCCCATTCGGATGAGATATCAGGACATCCAAAATTGTTCGCCCTGAATGAATAGGTGAAATTTGAGATAATCTATGAAATTTTGTAGATTCTTCCAAATCTTCTCATGTATTATGAAAGGAAGTGACAACAGTAGAACATACATATAGTGAAAAACCAGGCGAAAACTACGGGCAATGACCAACTGAAAACTACGGGCAACTTCCAAGCGAAAATTATTGACAATTACCGGTTGAGACCTATGGACAGATAGCTCCTGAAAATTATGGACAGAAGATTCCAGAGAATTACGGACAGATAGCTCCGGAAAGCTACGGGGAAACAATACCTGAACTATATTAATAATCAATTTTAAAACCATATTACTTCTAACCTAAAAAACCATGCCAGAATACAAGCACTCTTATAATGAAACACCTTCAAAAATGAACACTGTTTCGCGAAAACCAGCTGAAAGTTATTGAAAGAAAGCACCAGAAAAATATTGAGATACAATAAAGGAAACTTATTGAGATAAAGCTCCTGAAACTTACGGAGAAAAATCAAAGGAAACTTATTGAGATAAAGCTCCTGAAACTTACGGAGAAAAATCAAAGGAAACTTATTGAGATAAAGCTCCTGAAAAATATTGAGATACAGCTATTTCTGATCTTTCTTATCTTATGTAATTTTCAGACCAAGGAAGCCAATTTTTTCTTGAGACGTTACCGTAATGAATCATTCAGGTAACGTCTTTTATATTTGACATCTCGACTTTTAAGACAGTATTTTTCTCTAATGAAGTATAATAAGGGATAGAATCAGGATCAGATATGAAAAAGATCAATGTTTTCCCCTCATCCTCTGTTATAACTTCTTTTATATCTATGATACTTCCTTCATATGTAAAAAGAAAGTTCGATTTTGATGGTATCACTGATTTCTGGAAAGATATCTGAAGTATTCAAGGTGATATTATCGTCCTATGTATCAATCTTAAAGCAGAGTTATCACTCATAAGATCATATACCAATCTGAGATTCTTTGTAAAGCTTTTATTTAAGGAATGCCAATGATCTTTTTTTGAAGGTAGATTTGTGATAGGCAGATATTGAAACATTTTTGTCTGAAAATTGGCTGTGATATTAGTATTCTGCAATCAGTCCTGCTTTAGTATATCTATGAATCAGGTTCTTGGAAGGTTGAATTCAAAAGATATCTCATGGTAAAATGATCCGTTCGGACCGAATTCGAAATATCTATAATCGCTTTCGTCAAAAGAAAAATGCTTTGAAAAAACCGGAAGAAGAACGAATCTGTATGTTCAGGAAAGAGGAAATGATTCTTCAGCGAAAAGCCTTTTCGATATCCTTATTTTTCATGTTCAGGAAATATTTTCTTCGTTTACATCCTGAATAAAAAAATCGAATCATAAGGAATTTTCAATGTATCTGTTTCATTTCCTACCTATAAGATTGTTTTCAGCAATACTGATATATATTGGACTTCTCGGAATCTTCTCATCGTATCACACTAAAACCATATCCTTCTTATTTAATCATATTTTTCCCAATACAAGCATCAGATGAGGGAAAAAAGGTATGATGAACAAAATGAGGATTCTCGGTATCAAGGAAAAAATCACATCCTTCCTTTTATTTCATCATAGGTCATTATCACCCACAAGATGCGAGAGAGTCTTAAATAGACTAGATCTTCTTATATTAAATGAACCGAGTTTAAACGGAGGTATGAACCTGAATAAGTTCTCTACAAAGGTGTAATTTATAATCAGCCATGTTTTTGGAATATCATTGCCAGGAAATATTTTCTTATAGAAATGAACGAATCTGCTTACATTTTCATCTTGAAATATGCTGTGATTAGTATCACGAAAGATAAGATGCATAGAAAGCTTCTCTGAAAAAGGAGAAAAGAAATTTTCTTTGTAATTGTTAATATCATTGAATCCATGCCTTATAAAGCTATATGGGATTCAGAGAAAAGTTCTGATTTCAGCGGTAAGTGTAATAAGTCAGCCTCATCAGCGAATCTCACCATCATTCTGAAAGATTATGAAGATATGATTCTTAATAGGAAATACGATTTTTCTGAAAAACAGCATATAAAGGAGATATATGGTTATCAGATATGTAAACAGCATTATCGCGATGATCATTTTTAATTATCTATAATGTATAAACTGTCAAACTAGGTCAATCCGAGTATATGAATATACGTTTTTTTGTCAAAAAACCTGAAAAATCAACATATATCATATTTAGGATTTTAAGCAAAAATACTTGCCAAAATAAATAAATGTATAAAATCAAGGGATTAAAAAATAATAAATAAGCATGGACCATAATTTTCTATTATCGACATTATCAATTTTAAGTTTGTTATCAATTTCAAGCCTTGTATATATGCTGTCAAAAAAAACAAAGCTTCCCTATACTGTACTTCTTGTACTTACATGACTGATTTTGATTCCAATAAGCCATTTATGATTTTTGAAATTCATTGTTGAATTCAAACTTACGCCTGAATTGCTATTTTTTGTTTTCCTTCCGATTCTGATATTCGAGTCAGGATATAATATGTGATATCGGCAATTGCTTAGAAATTGGAAATCAATATGATCTTTGGCAATAATCTGACTCCTTATTTCCACTTTCATAATCTGATATTGATTATATTTCATTTTTGATCTGATTTGATTACCTGTACCTCTGGAAATCACAATGTTATTCTGATCGATAATTTCATCCACTGACCCTGTAGCTGTTTTGGCCCTGTTTAAGCAATTTTGAGCACCTCGTCGTCTTGTTTTGATTTTCGAATGAGAAAGCTTATTTAATGATTGAACAGCTTTGGCTTTGTTTCTGGTAATGCTTGCTGTGATAAAAAGCTGAGTTGTATCCACTTGAACCATATGAATCTGAATAGCAACATTTTTATGCATGTTGATCTGATGAATAGTTTTTGGATCTGTGATGTGATTTTGATTTTCCAAGCTAATTGAAAAAGTTAGATGAAATGAAAATCTGGAAATAGCTCTTACGATGATTGTAGCACATTTGACATTTATACTTTCTGAAGTGATAAGTGAATTTGTTAAAATATGATGATTTGAAATCAAAATATCTTGAGTTATCGCTACAGCCGTAGCTTCCATAGTTGTCGGAAATTACTGAAGATATAAGATATCTCATAAAGTGGAGGAATATATGGAGAATTTTTGGTGATTTGTATGATTCGTTGCAAATTCATTGGTATTCTTATTGATGTGAGTTATGTTCGTTTCTTTGAATGTTAATCTGATTAATTTCATTATACCTGTAATCATTACCATATTAGTGGTAATAATTGCCAGATGAATAAGTATCTATATTCCCATAAGCATTTTTAATATCCTGAAGCTTGAGGATAATATTCCAAAATCATGGCAGAATCTTCTAGCTTGGTGAAGTTTAAGGGGTGCGCTTGCATTAATGATGGTTCTTATGATACCTGATGATTTTATAATCCAAAGCTGGACTCTTCCATATAGCATAAAAGACTTCTTATTGGCAATAACAATATGAAGCATAATGTTTACCTTATTCATAAAAGCTCCTAGCATCTGATATCTTGTGAAGAAGCTTAAAATCAATAAGCTGCATGAAATTGAACATTTCCAGAAACATGAATCCATGATATTGATTTATTTGGAAATCATAGAAAAAATAGAACAGATTAATTTAAAATGACATATCTCTGAATCTGAATATGTAGAATTGAATAGCAAATATCAGAAAAAATTAAGCCATGAGATTGAAGAATTCAAAAAATTGCTTTCAAAAAATAAAAATCCTGATGAATTGATAAATAAGGCGTTTTCTTTGCATGCATTATGAATAGAGAAACAATATCTCAAGGAATTATTCAGATATAATGAGATCGATGAATATATATTCAAATATATGCTATGAAAAATAGACAGGCAAATTGAAAGGATTGAAAATGATAAGACACAGGTTAAACAAGAGACATTAATTGAAGAGATGGGGGTAATTGATAAAATCATAATATATCTCCATTCAAAAAATGATGATATCATATACCAGTACCTGAAAAATAGGACAAAATATATAGTATCAAGCAAAGTAATAGATGAATTCCAAAAGCTTAGAAAAATTGATATTTGAATATCAGAAAATTCCTTTAATTCCATAATTGAATTATATTCAAAATTCAATTGATTAAGCAGACAAAAAATGAATGAGATCTATTCAAAAAATGAAAAAATGATAAGTAAATTGGATATACGACTTGTGAATAAATCACTCTTGAAATTAGAGGAAAAGACAGTTAAAGTGTTATTTGAAAAAGAATTCCTTTCTCCTAAATTATATGTTGATATATCAGATGAAATAGAACACAAGATAAATAGGGATGCAAAAACACTAATATAAAACAATCCCTCAGGTTTTCCTGAGGGATTGTTTTATAAAATTCTATGGTTGCCCAAAGGTCATAAGTCTCTAACCAAAACTTTCGCAATAGAATGCGATATGGAAATTCCGGATGAGTTCTATGAATTGAACCCTGATATTGAAAAAATTATTTTTGAAGAAGAGTTGTTAGACAAATTTAAAGATTTATAAATTATCAATATGGTCTTTGACTATATCGAACGATTTGCTAAAAGAGTTAATTTCTAATAATTTAGGAATCAATCATGAATCATTTATATTTTTAAGTAGTCGTGGAAGTTGCCTTTTTCTGTAAATTAATGTTCTATATAGAAAATTTAATGAAAGTTGATTTTCAGATTCTATATTAACACCTATTCTCTCCCCGTTAAAAAAACGTCATTTTATATATCTTTTTACAACATTGAAAACATTAATAATTGGATTAGGATTTAAAAGAATTATCAAATCAATATCATTCTTCATTTCTTTAACTATTGAACAACTCGGTCATTCAATTATCCATTTTTCTTCTTTAATGGCAGCCCTTTGTAAATCTCAATAATTTTTATTTTCAACTCAAGGTTGTACCCAAAGCAGTTTATCTAAATGAATAACAGGTAAATTATATAGCTTCGCTAATTTGATTGAAATTGTTGATTTTCAAGATCATCAAGGTCATGTGATATAAATTTTCATAGTTTATAAATTAAGAAGAGACTTAAAAAATTTCATAGAAACTATATTTAAAAAAAGAATATAACAAAATAATATTTTACGGAATCAAAAATATCAACTCTAACCAAAAAAATAGCTTCTCATTGCTGAAAAAGCTATTTTTTATAAATTTGATTCTATGGTTGCCCAAAGGTGGCAAATCTCTAACCAAAACTTTGGCAGTAGAATGCGACATGGAAATTCCAGATGAATTCTTTGAATTGAATCCTGAAATTGATAGAGAAGAATATGAAGAAGAATTATTGGGAAAGTTTGATAAATTATAAAAATAGATATAATTCAAAATATTAATATATTTTTATATCTTTCATTATTATGAATTGATTTTATGAAAATGGTATTCCTGATTATTTTTGATTTTATCAAAATTGATTACATAAAGATACTTGAACTTATTATGATGCGAATTGATTTAATAGAGAATGATTTCATAAATTTACAGGAACTAAATTTAATGAAAAATGATATAATACTTATGGATTTGATTTAAATTGATATGACTATAAGTGATTTAATAAAAAGTGATTTAATAGAGAATGAATTCATAAAATAACGTTAACAAAATATGATGAAAAATGATACGATATGAATTGAATTTATAGATACACATGAACATTGTATAATCACTATTGATTTAATAGAGAATGAATTCATAAAATAACATTAACAAAATATGATGAAAAATGATATAATACTTATGGATTTGATTTAAATTGATATGACTATAAGTGATTTGATGTTTATTGAATTAACGTAAATTGATTAGATAAAAAATGAAATAAGATTTGTGAAGTTAATTCTGGGTATTTCATTAATTTTGAATGAAAAGAAGATTTTCTTTTAACTAAAAAATTTAAACTTAATAAAGTTGATGATGTATTCTGAATTTGAATTGATAAATCAAGTCAATATTTATTCAATGAATATTGATATAATGAAAGATGATTTAATGTAAAAAAGTTATATATGAATTGAGAATCATTCGATTTAGAGTGATTTGATTTTTTTTGATACAATATTTATTGATACGATATAAATTGATATAATAAGAAATGATTTAATAAAAATTGAGTGCATTTTAACTGATATAATCAAGATTCAAAGTGATTTGATTCTGAATGATATAATAAGAAATGATTTGATGATTATTGAACACATAAAATCACTTGAACAAAATATGACGAAAAATGATATAATAAGAGGTGATTTGATTCTGAATGATATAATAAGAGATGATTTGATGATTATTGAACACATAAAATCACTTGAACAAAATATGACCCTGAATGATTTGACTTAAAATGATTTGATTATGAATGATATAATAAGAGATTCTTTAATATAGATTGAACACATAAAATCACTTGAACAAAATATGATGATTATTGATATGATTTTTACTGATTTAATGCTGATTGATTTGATATAAGGTGATTTGATATAAGGTGATTTAAATAATATATGAATACCTAAAAATAACCACTATTTTACAAAAACTCTAACCAAATCCAAAACTCACCTCTCTAACCATAATAATCCCATTCTTGTTATAAGGATGGGATTATTTATTTTAGTTCCCCTTTATGGTTGCTCAAATGTGGCAAATTTCTAAACAAAACTTTGACATTGGAATTCGATATGGAAATTCTGGATGAATTCTTTGACTTAATCCCGATATTGAAAAGAAAAATACATCAAAGAGTTGTTGGAAAAATTTGAAGCATATTTAGCACTCAATATATTTTATACAATACATAAAAATTAAAATCTTCAAGATTGCCTTATATATACAAAGTATATACTTAATTAAGAAAGAAAATGTGGATTTTTCAAGATATTGCGAAAGGTCGTATGGTAAGCCCTGATATAAAACATTCTTCTTGTTATTTATAGTAAAGCATAAGAGAAACTAATTAATAATATATATCTAATAATATAATAGTTATTAGTATGTAATAGTATTATATTAACAGTAAGACATTAGATATATATGATAATAATAGTAGATAATAGTATTGTAATATAGTAGATATTAAAGTAGAAGTAATAGATAAATTATAAAACTTATTTGTAGTAGTAGCAAGAAAACAATTATTTAATATCAGGATTATTATTTAGGAGAGAATTAATTTCATTATCTGATAAAATTGGAAATTGTTTTGTAAGATCCATCATAAATCAAGGAAAATTATCATAAATGTATTTCTTCATAAGATTGAAAAACTTATCTTTAATTTCAGGAGTTTCAAAAGCAGATAATAAAGGTTGATTAGTATAAGAGACTGAAAACAATTTTTTTATGTAATTTTGTAAGAAAATAAAATCACTATAATCAGAATATGTTTCTGAACTAATTCTTTCTCTGTATAATTCCACCTTTCAAAATAGAGAATTAAAGTTATATTCAGCTATTTCATCTCTCATTTGTTTATCTGGATTCTCTGGAACAAATTTTGTTTTATCATTTCATTCAATACATCAAATAAAATAATCATAATCATGAGATATTGTTTTGACTTTTTCAGAAGTTTTTTCTCTTGCATCATTTCCGGAGTATGTATTAATTGTATTAGGCATACTTGCTTATTTAGTAAATAAACTTTTAATATCTTCAATATTTTTTAAATTCTTTGTATTAACTCAATGGCTCTCTAACATTTGAAGAAAGTCTCATATGTATTTTTCTTTAATTTCCTTAAAATCAGGAATTTTAAAGTTTTTAGCTTCCCATTTTTCGAATTTCCTAATTTCAGTAAATGCCTGATCTTTTATGTTTCAAAACTCTGGTTTGGTATTAGGGTTATGTTTGAATAACTTATGTAAATTATCTCAAAGTCTTCAAATAGGTTCATATTCAACTTCACTTAATTTTTCAACAGCTCTTGAAGATCTTCACTCTGTCTTTATTTTCTGAATGTCTCGTTTAGTGGAAACAAGTTCATCAACTATTTTATTTTTTTGTATTCTTGTCAAAGTTCATTCAGTATCACTTGATTTTTTCAATACATCAATAATTCTCTTTATTTTATATAAATCTCAATTTTTAGCAAGTTCGCAGGCTTTTAATATAACTTCCTTTCAGCTATCGAGCAGTTTTTCATCTTTATATAACTTATTGATCCTTATTGCTAATCTTTTTAGAACTAATCACATTTTTATTGTTTTTTCAACCCTTCATCATATAGGCAAAGCTAATAATGATTCCCAATTTTCAGGTTTAAGTTCTCCTATCAATTCATCTTGTGTCTGTTTGTCAAAATCTCTTAAAGTAGCTACGCCATCATCAGAAATTTCTACATGTAAATTATAAGCTAATAATTGTTTCTTTGTTTCTTTTACTTGTAGTAGAGCATCGATTTCATCTCTTGTTAAATCTCAATTAATACTGTTGATATCATCTATTTCATTCTGTGTTTCTCAAAGCTGATTTAGTATGTTCGTAAAATTTCTTTTAGCACCTTCCTTTTTAAAATCAACATTTCACCCTGAATTATTATCTTTTTCAGGGGTGCTTGTTCTAACTTCTGTTTCTGGTGGTCTGTAATATGCCACTTGATCCAATCAAGCCATTATTGATTATTTATTTTTATTTGTTGTATAATAACACATTTTTAAAAAATCCACAAATTAGAAAAGAATGTATGTGTTTATTATCGATTTTTAATAAATACAATATGTTTTGAATAAATAGAAAATATAAATGAAAAGCCTTAATTGAAAATAAGGAATGAAGCGATTGGTATGATTATTATATAGATGAAAAATGAAAAATAGTTGTAGATAAGTGAAAGTGAAGCTTATATTTTCCTATATGAAATATATTTGTAAAAATAGATTGAAAAGTAAGGAAAGTTAATAATAAATGAGAACATGTAAATGATTTGGATGAATTCAACTTATCAAACATATTGAAGAAGTAAAATTAAATATCTAATTTCATACAAGCATCGGCTATTTCATCAGCAGTAATCCCCAAATATTTTTGAGTGATTAGTAATGATGAATGGTTTAATTTATGCTGGATAATTTCGATAGGTATTCCGCTTGTCCTTGCGATAAAACCCCAAGTCTTACGTAAACTGTGATTTGAAAAATTTCACTTCAAACCTACTTGCTCGCAGATATTTGAAATTATATATCAAGACATTTTTCTTCAAATAGGAGCAGACCCAAGGGGAAAAGTTTTTCTTTTGAAAAAGATATAATTATTTTCCAAAGAAACAATTTCAGGATAAGCTTTTTTATATTCTTCAAGGGTAGCTCTTACTTTTGGAGTAATTGTTATTCTACTCATCTTTCCGGTTTTCATTTCCTTAATATCAAAGAAATCTTTTATAGTAAGATCTTTTTCAAATAAATAATTTACTTTAATAGTTAAGAGATCTGAAATCCTCAGAGCACTATTTATTCAAAGTTCCACCAACAATAAATCTCTAATGTTTCATTCTCAACGAAAGATATTTTTAATGGCAGCTATGGATTTCGGAAATCTTATAGGTTCTACAAATTTCATAATTATATTAGACTTAATGTTAAAATACATATAACGAGTCTAATAATATCACATAAGAGAAATAAAGCAAGTTTATATTTTGTTTTAAACATAGAGCTACTGGATTTTATTGGCTACAATATACTTGTAGCTAATAAAAGATAATTGAAAGAAATTAATGTATGTATTAAATGTAAAATATAATTTTTAACATTTAAAAAAATAAAATATGGAAAAGTCAGAAATAATAAAAGAGCTAAACGACAAACACAGAGAAAATATCCCAAACTCAAAAACTTTAATCACTAAATGAGTCAAAGACTTATGAGAAGAAATGGTTTATAAGATAATACAAGAAGTAAAATATTACACAGATTTCAGAAAATGAAATGATCCATATTGAGAACATGATTTTTGAAGCTTAAAAATTGGATGAAATCAAATTTATTGGAAAATTGACTATTACGATACTGACTACAACTTTTGAAGCGAAGACGCATCTAATGCTAAAATCACATGACGTCTATTGACGATTATGAATTCTAATGAATATTAACTTTAATAAAAGCTGTCAAAATTAATGACAGCTTTTATTGTTTAAATTATTTCAGGAATAATTTGATAGAAATATCTATAAAATATAGCATTATTCTAAATGATGATTTTGCTGAATTTTATATATGGCACACCAACTGAAAAACAACTGAAAATATATAGAAATTCAACCGATAGAAATAATGGGGATTATGGCGGAATTTTATCTTCCGGATCTTCGGGTTCATCTCAAAAAAAGTAATCAATAAGAAACTTATATTTCTTCGGTATTTTCACCCAAACATATTTTTCCTTAATAATGCCGTTCTTGTTATAAAAAACAATCTCATCATTTATTATATAATCTTTAATTTGTTTAGATAATTGAACTCATAACCTATTAAGATATACCCTTTTCTTTTCTATTTCATTACTTATATAATTTCAAAGCTCCCTTTTATCATATATTCAGTCTATTCTTGGTGGATTGATTATAAGAAGTGGCTTCAATAAAAGGAAGGGCTCACTTTTTCAGATTCTAATGAACTCAATAATCTTTTCTGGCTTTCAAAATCAGAAGTAGTCAATGTCCCAGTATTGAAAATAGACAATGTCTCAGCTCAAATTAGCCTTGAATACAAGCAAATTTTCTTTCGGTAAAAGCTTCATAATATAAATCAGATATTCTATAAATCGACTATTTTTGACACATAGTATTCCTTTTATTGAATATCTCATTGAACTTTTTAAGTTCATTCCTTCTTATTTCTAAAAGCTTATAGCAATTCTTCTTGCTTAAAATTGGATAATACATCAAAATCTGTTCTACATTATAGACAGTCTGCGGAAGACTAACGGCGAGAAAATACAGAGTTTTTTCATCATATTTGACATCGAAGTTAATTCAACCCCATTCAAGGCTTCTTATCTTGTTTTCAAGCTTCTGATATACGCCTATAAATAAAATTAAAATCTTTCTGTAAATAAATAGAAATACTCTAAATACTCAATACTTCAACTTGATTATTAACGCCTTGATTTTTTTTCTCCTTGCTAAAATCTTTCTATTTTTGATTTCTATCTTCCTTGATTGAGAAACAATAACTTTCGGGATTAAAGGCTCTCCTCTTTCTCTTTCTCAATACTCTTGATCTTCTAAATACCATTTGTCTGATAGTAATGGTCGTATATCAATTATGTCAGATCATCAAGTTTTAAAATCAGGATCTGTATTCTTATATTCTTTTTCGTTTTCTGTTGTCATTTTTTAAAAGATTAATTGTAAATAAATATTCATGACTACTAACTGAATTTGATATAAATAAGAACTACAAAATAAAGAGATAACAGAAGAAGACTTGATTTGTTAAAACTAACTATGAACTCGTCCAATTTTCGAAGAGTGGTAATTATAATATTCAGCCATTTCTGTAATATAAAACTCACAATAACAAAGCCTATTGGAAATAAGATATATTTTAAAAGAGAAGCATATTCTAACGGCATATTTATAAGCATAATCAAGATATAAAATAGTTAAGATTGAATAGACATAGTATACACTAAATATATTTAAAACACAAATTTAAAAATCGTCAATTTGATTTTCAAAAAAAGTCCAAAATTAGTAAATTATAAATGTATATGATTAAAGAGTTTAAGAAATTACTCTCAAAACGTTCATTAAAAGAAATTCTTGGAACCGCAAAATAATTCTCCCTATTCCAAATTTTAAAAAATATATGATCCGATAAAGAACTTTGGATCCTGTTATCTAAAATTTCGTTATTGCTTATAGGGAGCATGAAAATAGATAGCGGGATTTAGAGTTCTTTTTTACTTATTTTTTAACAACCCTTACAATATGAATGAACAAAATGCAACGCTTGACATAATACGACAAGCAAACGATGACTTCATTAAGAATTTTGAAGTTTCCAATATAGATATAGTAGACCATAATGATGACTTTACTCCCGATCAACTTTATGAAATTATTCAAAAAATTCATACATTTGATAGTTTCGATATTTACAATGATCCATTCGGAATACATAACTCCTGATCATTCCAATTTTGAGATCTTGAAGTAGTTTTCTGAATTAGATTTTACGATGAAAATCAAGATACATATTACTACCCGGATAGCTATGATTCCACTTGAATAATCAATATCCATTTATCCGAATATAAAGAAATAATATATTCAAAGCAATATTTTCAAAAAATACCTATTCTTTTCCTACTTACAAATAAGCTTGTAGAAGCTGAATAGACATAAAGAATACTATTTAAAAATAAATTAACATTTTAATATATAACTAATTAGAACTATGAAAACAATAATCAACTGAAAATTATATGATACTGACACAGCTGAACATATCTGATGATTTTATAAATGATGAACAAGTAAAAGTGATTTTAATTACGTGGAACAAGATATTTATAGAACAAAAAACTGACAATTATTCCTATATAGCTGGTGATGAGCTAATACTTGATATGCAACTCATTATTGAAACAGTCGAAGCGAATGAGAATCTATTGAATTATTAACCATTGAAGGCTTATCAGAATGGCTTGAAGAAAATAGCAATTACCTATGAGAATCTAAAATGAATAATTTTTTATCAATCATTCCATTTCCAGAAGGTTAAAATAAACATCTATAACAAAATCTCCTTGAAAAAGGAGATTTATTTTTAATAAAAATAGAGAAATATTCCGACTAATTACAAGTATATCTTCAATAGAAATTAATTTATTTTATATAATCTAATATCTGAAAATAACAGATAGATCATATAATCATATATCACTTGTTGCTTCAAATCCTTGGTTTTATTTTTAGCTTTATAAAGTTTATAAAATCCTTCATTTTTTATATATCAAAAATATATGTTATGGATTTGCTCTTCATTAAAACCATTTTCTTCATTTAAAATCATTCATCATAAATAGTTCATTATATCTTTTGTCAGATACTCATCAAATTTTTCTTCAATAAGTAATCTATTATCTAAAATCCAATCGTGATAATATTTTCAATACTGATTTTCGATATAATACAAATCATCCAGATTGTTTGAGAGTGTAAAAATATGAAAATTAAGGACATCTACATATTCATCATAAAATATACATTCTTTAATTCATTTACAAAAACCGAAATTTTTAGATTGTTTTATTGCTTCATTCAAAAATATCTCATAAGAATTGGGAAATTCTGAAAAAGTATCAAGTTCTGTATCTTCAAAAGCATGCGTTGGAGTTGATGAAGGAATTGATAAAAGAAATGTAATTCATAAGCATACCAAGACTTTTTTATTTATAGACATAGATATTAATAAATCATTAATTATATATTGCTATATATACGGAAATTTATTAATTACACTTACATATAAAAAATGGAGTTGAAAGTTTACGAAATGATATAAATTATCTGAAAAATTGTGGAATAAAAAAATGTCTTATTATATCTATTAAAAATAAAAATATTTAAAATAAAGACATATAATCAGATAGTTTTTGATTGTTAAATTGGAAATTCATTATATACTTTTCATTCAAGTAATTTTCAAGATTTTTTCTTATTAATTCATCACCATTGCTTAAAAAAGAATGGTATTTTATTCTTAATGCATTTATCTCTAATATCAGTTACCCATTCTTCCTTTATTTCTCTCGATCAAGGTCAAGATTCTCATCAGACAATTACCCAATTAACTCATTTGGGATCTAAATCAAATAAATCACTAAGCAAAGGTTCTAATGATAAAAATTTAATTCTTGCTTTTGTTTTTTTAAGATATTCAAGTCTATCTAAATGTTTGTTATTCTCAATGGTAACTCATAGCCATATATTATCTCATATTTCAAGTTTAGAGACAATATCTAACATAATATCAGCTCTTTTGGTTACGACTTGAAAAATATGCTGTTTTTCTTTATTCATGACATCAAATACCTGTTTCACAAAATCAAAGGGAACATTTTCATGAAATAGATCACTCATAGAATTAACAAATATAATTGATGGTTTCTTTAATTTTGATGGATAGTTTAAAGTGTCAGGATGTAAAGTTAACTCAAATCAATTAATATATTTTTTCTGTCCCATTAATTGTAGTCTTCTTGACATTCTCTCAGCATAACAATTTTTGCACCCCTCACTAATCTTTGAACAACCAGTTACCGGGTTCCAAGTTAATTGGGTCCATTCTATCTTTGACTTCTGTGTCATATTATTATTTTTTTAGCTTAATAAAACTTATAACTTCATTCCAGTGTTTATCAGAAATATATAATCATTTTGTATTTAGTCAATTTACATATCTAACTTGTAATTTTCATTGCTTTTTGTATTCCTTTAAAATCTTGTTTGTTTCACTAACTTCAATCCAATTGATTGCACTGAATATTATAATATCTTTATTTGATACTTCTTTATCAGTTAATAATTCAATGAGTTTACTTTCAAATAAAGCATGCTTACATATTGCTTTTTCATCAATTTCTTTTTCTGAAAAAAGGCATATCTGAAATCATTCTTCTTTTTCATTTTTTTTCTTTTTAATATCAAGCCTTCAAATTCAATAATCTCATAATTTTATAGCTACATTATTAAATTTAATTAATCATAAGGGATGACGGGTAAGATAAAATAAAGCATTTTTTCTTTTTCAGTCATCTAATAATATATATCTTATATAATCACTTTTAAGTTCCTTTTTTAATTTACATACAATTTCATCACATAATTTATAAATATCTCATTCGTAATGATCTCATATTCATTTATCTGTATAGTCTTCAATTACTTTGCGAGTCTTATGGTCTTTATTATTTTTTAAATTTTCGGCATTTACAAATCTATGCAAATCAATTACAGGAGAAAATAAGAGTATTTCTGTATTTTTAGCTGAAAAAAGAGTTTTTATGTCATTTAAAGATACAGTTGAATAACTAAATTGATCCAAGAAAAAAAATTTAGGAATATTTGATTTATCAATTATTTCTTTCAATCAAGGTAATATATCTGAAAAACTTTTACTTTCATAATTAAGTTTAATATGTTTACTAACAGAATAATTTGATATATTTGTTTTTAACTCTTCAATATTGTCTTTATCATTAAAAAGCATTATAACTTCCGGATTGGCATATTTATTAAGTAATACAGGGTTAGAAAGCAATTCATTTAATGTATCAATTAATAATAAAGGGCTTCATTTATCTTTTCAATTAAATCATGGTCATGAAAATAAATCAGCAATAAATATTTTTCAATCCCAAAAATTAGCCATTAAAAGAGTAATAGCATATTTCTTTATATATCAATTATAAAGCTCTAATTTTTGACGAGTAATTTCTGATTGTTCTTTAAAAAAAATATTTGTTGATTTTGACATATAAAGACTATTAAAAATATTTGAAAATATACTATAAATAGCAGTTCTTAATATAAGAATATTTAAACAAATATCAAATTATAAAAGCAATCATCCCATATATATTGGTATAGTTTTTTAAAAAATATAAAAATTGAATTATCTATAAAAATAGATAGACTGTAAAGCAATTTATATAATAAATAAAAATTAAATGCCAGAAACAGATGCAAGAATTATAATTGATAGAAATTTAAGAGAAGCATGATGGAATATAGAAGATAAATCACAGGTATCAACAGAAATATATGCTGACGGAAGAGCTGATTATCTTTTAAGAGATAAAGCAGGAAGACCATTAGCAATTGTTGAAGCAAAAAAAGAAGCAATTGATCCATACACTGCAAAAAACCAAGCCAAAAGGTATACGGAAGATTTAAAAATCAAGTATGCCTTTCTTGCTAATTGAAATCAAATATATTTCTGGGATGTTAATAATTCAGATGCCAGACCTATCAATTGATTTTATTCACAAGATGATTTAATGAGAATACAAGCAAGAGAATTGTATATCAAGCCTCTTTCAGATATTCCAGTAGATAATTTTATAGTAGAAAGACCATATCAAACGGATTGTTGTAAGGCTATTGATGAAGCCATTTTAAGATGAAAAAGGAAGGTTCTTATAGAAATGGCAACAGGAACTTGAAAAACAAGAACAATCACAGCAGAAATCAAAAGACTTATTCAATGTGGCCTTGTAAATAAGGTTTTATTTCTTGTAGATAGAGAAGAACTTGCCAATCAAGCACTATGAACTTTTAAAGAACATACAAGAGAATATTGAAGTTATATTTACAGTTATGCAAAACCGAGAGAATGAAATACAATAACAGTTTCAACACTTCAAACCTTACAAAATCATTATAACAAATTCACAGCATGATATTTTGATTTAGTAGTAGTTGATGAATGCCACAGAAGTATTTATTGAGAATGGAGAAAGATACTTGATTATTTTGATGCTATAAAGATTGGTCTAACTGCAACTCCTGCAATCCTACAAGATAGAAACACTTTTACATTCTTTGAAACAAAACAACCACACTTTGTTTATTGAATGAGAGAGGCAATAAAAGATTGATTTCTTGCTGATTATACTGTCTATGTATGAAGAACAGATATAAGCTTAAATTGAGTTGTAGATACAGAAACTGGCGAAACTTATTTACCATCTGATCTTGAAAGAAAAATTACAGTTCCCGAAAGAAACCTTGAAATAGTAAGAGACTTCAAAGAAAAAGCAAAACCTAATACAAAATCAATTTGGTTTGCAGTAAATCAGAGACATGCAGCAACTCTATGTAGAATGCTAAATGAAGAACATCCTGAATATAAAGGAAATTACGCAGAATTAATTGATTATACAGTAGAAAATAAGGATGATATAATTAAAAGATTTAAAAATGACACTTTACCACTATCAATAGTAAGTGTTGACATGCTTACAACTTGATTTGATGCGCCAAAAGTAGAAAATATAGTTATTGTGAGACCGACAAAATCACCTATACTTTACCAACAAATAAGATGACGATGAACCCGTCTATATTTCAGGAATTGAGAGCTTATTAAAAATAAGTTTGTAATGTATGATTATGTTTGAATATATGAGTATTTCAAATCTTTATGATATGAAGAGAAAGAAACAAAGCCCTGACTTATTAAAAATATAGAATACAGCCCAAAAAATATATTTGAAGACGAAGAAACACAAGGAGAAATTGATAAAAAGGGAGAATTTAAAGAAATACACGCAGAAGATAGAATGATCGAAAGTTGATTTATGAACATTTGAGCTGGTGAAAAGATAGATATTAGAAATTATAAGGAGCAGTTTGAAAGCCTTATTATTTCCAAAACAGAAGAAATTGAGATATTAAAGAAAATTAAAGACTGAAAATATGACGATATAACACAAGATAATGTTGAAAATGTTGAAAAAGAGATATTAAGGCAGAAATGACATTTTAATATTGAAAATTTAAGAAAAGCCTACGAACAACCAAAAGCAGATTTTCTTGATTTCTTGAAAGTAGCATATTGATTAACAAAATTCCCCACAAGACAAGAGCATATTGAAGATATATTTAATTGATGGATTGCTAACCAAAATTTTTCAGATGAACAAATCAATTACCTTGAAACTCTAAAAAATCAGATAATCGCAAATAATAAGAGATTACAGCTTGAAGATTTACAAAGGCCACCCTATACAGCCTTATGATGATTTAACAAGGCCAACAGCCTTTTTTGACAAGAAATAGTAGGAAAAATAGAAGAACTTAATACAATATGTTTTCAATAGTTTTTTAAATTAAATAAACAATGGCAAATCACACTGAACTTATCGCTAAAATAGATAATATCATACAAAATCTTTGGTCTGGATGAGTCAATAATCCTGTTGACTATATAGAGCAGATTTCATACTTCATATTTTTGAAGCTTCTTGATGAGAAAGAAGAAGAGAGAGAAGCGATAGCACGAATGCAAAATAAAACATATGATTGAATTTTCAAGGGAGACAAAGAAAAATACAAGTTCAGGAATTGGGCCCATAATCTCAATGGTGATGAGTTAAGATTATTCATAGAAAGCGATATTTTTCCTTTTATAAGAAATTTAAGCGTTCTAAAACAAGAAGAAAGAGAGTTTTTTAAAAATGCTCATCTTAAAATATATGAACCATCTACATTAAAAGCAGTAGTAGAAAGTATTGCAAATCTTGATTTCTCAAAGTTTGATTTCATCGATAAATGAGATTTATATGAATATATGCTATCAAAAATAAGCAAGTCTTGAACAAATGGGCAATTTAGAACTCCAAGAAATGTAATAGATATGATGGTAAAGCTTGCTGATCCTGATGTTATGGAGACAATATATGATCCAGCTTGCTGAACTGCATGATTTCTAATATGAACATATAATCATATACTTACGAAACACTCACATAATAATACTCTTATTGAGAAGACAGATTGAAGATGAGAGAAATACAACCTTTGAACTGGTGATTTATTAAATGATAATCAGAGAGATTTCCTTTATACCAAAACTTTCTATTGATACGATATAGATATCAATATGGTAAGGTTCTCAATAATGAATATGATCCTACATTGATTTAGTGAATGAACCAGTATTAGAATTAAGGATGTTCTATGAAAAAATAAAGACGAAATAGAAGAATGAAGAAGTTATGATGTTATTCTTGCAAATCCGCCTTTTGCTTGAAGTATAGCAAAAGATAGGATTGATAAGCTTGATTTCCCAGTTTTTTCAAGCGCAACGGAGGTATTGTTTTTATGACATATGATTAATAAACTTAATAAAGGTGGTAGATGTGTAGTTATAGTTCCAGAAGGTATGGTATTTAAAACTAATAACGATTATGTTAATATCAGAAAACATTTAGTAGAGAAATGTAGTCTTAATGCTGTAATTTCGTTGCCAAGCTGAATTTTTCAGCCTTACAGTTGAGTTAAGACAAACATTCTCATATTTACAAAATGAAAACCAACAGAAAAGGTTTGGTTCTACGATTTGCAAAATGATTGATATGACCTATGAGCGCAAAGAAGACCAATAAAAACTAATGACATTCCGGATTTATTAGAAAGATATGAATATCTAAAACATTACAATTGAAATAATATCTTAGAAGATGAAAAGTTAAACTCAAAAAATGCATGGTTTGCTTCAATAGAAGATATTGCTAAAAATGAGTATATTTTAAGTGCTTGAAGATATAAAAAAAGTATTATTAAAGATTGAATTCAAGCATTTCCAAGAATAAAACTATGAGAAATTTGTGAATTAAGAAGATGACTTGTATATTCAAAAGATGATGAATTAGATAGTGAAAATTGAATAAAGGTATTAAGAGCCAATAATATCAATGTTAAAAATAGCAATCTAAATTTAACCGATATTAAAACAATTAATATATCAGTATGATGAGATGAAAAGAAAAAATTACACAAAGATGATATATTTATTTGTTTAGCAAGTTGAAGTAAAGAACATATTTGAAAAATTGCTTATATCGATATTAATACTGAATATTATTTTTGATGATTTATGTGAGCAATAGTAGCTAATGATAAAGTTTTACCAAAATATTTATTTAATTTACTAAGGTGAGAATATTTTAATACTTATCTTAGGAATACAATTTCCTGAGCAAATATAAATAATTTGAACTCTAAAATATTATATAACTTTGAAATACCATTACCTCCATTAGTAATACAACAAGAAATAATAGATAAAATTAATGAAAAGCAAGAAATAATAAACAAGGCAAATGAACTTATAGAGGCAACAGAGAGAGAGAGAGGCAATTTTGAGGAATATATTGAATGATTAGATGTTGAGTGGGTTGAGTTAAATGAACTATGTAATACTGAATATTGAATATGATTAGCCTGATTAGATGATTGAGAATTAAGATATGTTAGAATTACCGATATTGATGAGAACTGATTACTTAAAAATAAAGACTTTAAATATATACCATTAAATGAAGAAACTAAAACATATATTTTAAATAAATGAGATATACTCGTAGCAAGAACATGAGCTACTTATTGAAAAACATTATATTTTAATTCAGATATTCGATCGGCATTTGCTTGATTTTTGATTAGACTTAATATAGACAACTCAAAACTGTTAAATAAATATTATTTCTTTTATTCATTTAGCGATAAATACGAAGAGCAAAAAAAAGAATTGGTAAGTTGATGATGACAACCTCAGTTTAATGCTAATGCCATAAAACAAATTAAAGTCCCGATTATTTCAATTGAAAAACAAAAAGAAATAATAGAACAACTTGAAACACAAGAGGAATTAATAGTAAAATTAAAAAAAGTAAGAGATAATAAACAAGAAGATATAGACAGGATTATTAATAAATTATTTTAAAATAACTACTTTGCCAGAAAAACAGCAACTATTAGACATTACGGATGAGATAATGACTTATCTGCCAAAAGATTACTATTATGAAGATAATAATGATTTTTTAAGATATCTATATGAAAGTATAAATATATTTCTTGATAAAGAGAAATATAGATTTGCGGTGCTTTGATTAAATATGCTTTATCTTACGTATCTATATAAAAACGCACAACAGATTTATTTCTATGATACAAATTCTGATTTTTCAAAAAATATAAGAAAAGAACTCAACAGTAAACCATTCAATAAATCTTTCGATTTATCAAACTTATGAGAGAGTGATTTTGTAAAAATAATATGAGAATATTATTGATTTAACCCAAGAGAAATAGAGAGATTTATATCTATGCCTATAAAACACAGGAATGATTGTGCTCATTCAAATTGAGATGTTTACATAAAGAATTGTTTTGATTGCCATACGGTATTTATTAATATTCTAAATAATATAAAATCAATTAATGAAAAACATAAATCTATTATCAAAAAGATTATTGATTGATTTATAGATAATTCTTTTTTAAATAAAGATGAATGAAATATATTCGATACGGCAGAAGATAAAATTCAAGGACTATTTTTAAGAAACGTGTTCTCTTCGATAGAAATTGAAATGATTAATGATTTATGTTTATGAAATAATAATATAAATAATCACTATATAAAGTGAAAACCTGATAGAAATTATGCAACATTTAGTAGGAAGATTATTATACTCATTTTGCTTGCCAAATTATGAGAGATAAATGAAACAGGATTAAAATTATTCTTACTACATTTCAATAAATTGTTCCTTTGAGTTTTTGAAATTGAATGAGTAAATATAATAGATATACTCAATTATTTTGTGAATGCAACGAAGATTGAAGAATACGATTTAAATAATTATGAAGAAAAGGATAATATTTTAGAAATACTTCATATTCTTGAAGAGCAGACTAATAATAAAGAAGAAAAAGAGGTTATTACTGAAAAAATTAGCGAATTACAAAGCAAATTCAATATGAAGTTTGATTATTCATGAGATGATAAAGAGAGCTTATTTATAAGAGAACATTTAAACTCTAAAAATATTAAAGATACCAACGAGGAAATTTATAATGTGCTTATATTTATATGCTCAACAAAATCTTGGATTGATAAAGATGATATAATTTTCTGAAAAGATAGATTTGAAATAAAGACTTCAAGTGATTTCTATGATGATTTTCATATATTTGAGAATGAATGGGATATGATATTAAAAGAATATTATTGAGATAACTACTATTACAGAAAAGAAGAAGATGCTCTAAATAACCTTTTCATAGCGTGCTTTCATAGATACATTGAGCTTTGACGTCTTTGAAATATGGCTGTTATGACTTCTGAAAACCAAGAAACAAGTTCTGTAATATTAAAAAATAGTAAAACTAAATAAACTCAAAATAAATAAGTAGTTAATTATTAATTCAATGTTTTATGGCAGAAATTAATTTTAAAATATATTTTTCTGATTTCTTTGAAGTTAATCATGAAAAGATTGAAAAGTATTGAGCACTTGATATTTCTCTCATTTGTGATAACCCTGCCTTTGTTGATCCATTTTTGATATTTTTTAGTAGTAAGTCAGAATATAAAGAATTACATAAGAATATTATTGAATATATCTCATATTTAAAAGAAAAATCTGACGAATGACTATTCGAAGAAAGAAATGCTATTTTTTCGGAAGTCAAAGAGGTATGGCTATGATTTTCAAAAAACTCCAACTTATGAATATGACTAAATAAGCATTTTGCTAATGAATTGAAAAATAATTTAAGTTCATTATTAAGTAGGGGATGAGGTATAACAAAAAGCTCACATTTAGAGAAGTTATGTTTGATTTGAGATAGAGTTTGAGCTGATAAGATAAGTGATTTTACACTTAATCTTATCAAGTCTTTTTTGATTGATTACACTCAAAAATTTGCCCAAAAAAATATAGATGAGAAGTATTTATGTAATTTTAATGTCCCAAGATCAGTTTTTGATTATAATTTTTGAGAATGGAATAGTAAAATTGCCAAACTTCCTTTTATAATAAACAAAAAAGGTAAAAAAGAGTTTGTTTTGCTTACACCAAAGGATATTCTCGTGAAAGAAAATTGATGGATTACAAAAAATGATTATTTAGAGCAAGATACCACTATTATCAACAAGATTACTAATGATGAATTAAAAGAAAAAATCAATAAATATTTCATATGACTGATGCCGAAAAAGAGAGACAAAAAAACTGGGGAAATAACTATTGACGATAACAAGGCAAATAGGCAAAAGGCACTCATATGAACGACATTAGAATTTCCAGTATTATTGGATTACTATATCAAAGATAAAGAAGAAAATTGAGATAAATCTTTAATTAATAATGCTTCTGATGTTTCTAATATAGAAACTTATCTTTACCAATCTATAAAGACTGCAATAGGTGAACTAAATAAAAAACAATTTTATGAAAAAGAAATTACCTCTTTTGATGAAGTAATAGAAAAAGTAAAATCATTTAAACATTATCTTGAAGAAAGAGACAGTTATAAGATTTTCTGGGATTGAGAAGAATTAAGAATTCGTGAGAGTGATGCCCAAATTATGCTTGATTTAATGTTTAATGCTTCGGGTTTTTCTGTTGATAAAGAAGTTAATAATTGAAGATGACCGGTTGATTTTAAGGTTTCAAAATGAAAAGATAGCACATTGATTGAAGTAAAGTTAGCATCAAATTCACAAATTAAAAGTAATTTACAAAAACAACTTGA
>JAQUEK010000003.1 GCA_028685185.1 Candidatus Altimarinota bacterium | reverse complement strand
ATTTAGGCATTGAACCGTTGCAGAATCCGCATGTACAAAAGAATACATGGTTGATATGAAAAAAAGTATGTGAGCTAATATCAGTTTTTTCATCTTTATATTTTTTGAATATATTTATAATGTTGCTAATATTAAATCACAATACGAATAATAAGTCAAACAATTTTGTTGTTTGACTTATTATATTTTGAGTAGAAAGATTTGAAGAAATGAGGATTATCTTGGTCAGATGAAATTTATGCTGCAATCATCTAAAATCGGATGTAAAGGCAAGCTCATTATATGGTCATGATATTTTTTCTGCCTGTTTTTCAGTTCCATATTGCTTTTTATCTGAGAAGCTATTATTTCAGATGCTATAGATGCTTTTTGTTCTATATATCTTATAAGTTCACGTTTTGTGATTTTCTGTCAATCAAGCGAAATCCTATCTCAGATATTTCAAAAGCCATATATGAAAGATATCGCATCATTGACTCATTCTAAAAACATATGGGTTTCATCAGAAATTTCCTTTTGCCATTTTTCAGACTTCTTGTAGATATTCTGCTTGCATCTGTAAATACCAGATTTCAGTGAATCCTTTGTCTTTTTTGCAACTCATTCTGCAAGATTAAGCTTGATTCAATCTATTATTCCTGCAACATATTCAACTCATCTTTCAAAGTAAACCGCATTTTCAGATGGTATCTGCATAAGTTTTTCTGCTTTATCTTGTACTCATTTCATATCAGCAGAAGAAGTATTTATAGAAGTTTCTTGTTTTTCGTCCACTGATGCAGCTCAATTAATGATATCTTTCATAATGATTAAAATTAAAAAATAAAAAATCTCCCGAAATCCGATTAGAATTTAGGGAGACATGATTCGTATATTTAATTTAATAAATCTATAAAATCTCCCTAAATCTTAAGACTAGGAGAAGGAGAGAAATAGATGTATCAAATGCTCTTTTCATAAGTAATTTTTTTTTAACTACAGACTTAAAATAATTTTTTTATTAGATTTGTCAAATAAATTTTTTGATTTCAGGAATTAAATACGGGATAATATCTTGTCATTTTCTTGTTTAAGCCTATATCAGATCATTGATCACTTCAATGAAGGATTCATCTTTATGATATCATTTCAATTCAAAAAATCGGTTTTTGATAATCTGATCTTGAACTCTTCATGCATCTTCTTAAGCCTTGGCCCGCATTCAAGATCAGGCGGATATTTTCATATATTATCAACATCATAAAGGGTTATAAGATCTTCGAAATATCTGTCCATCATAAATCTGTTAGCTTTTATCTTTTTCATCTGTTCTATGGTTCAGACCCTTATATGGTTCTTTATGAGATATGATATCTTCCTTGCGCTTTTTTTGCTGAAATACATATCCTTGGAAATGATATCATCGAACATTTTGACTCATTCCAATTCATGACGGAAGTAATGTACGTTTCCGAAATCATCATAGGAATAGGTTGAATATTTACCTATATCATGCAGCAATGTCGCCCAAAATATATCGATATCCTTGATTTTCATCCTATTTAAGGCTTCAATAGAAAGAAGCACATGAATCCATACATTCCCCTCTTTATGCATGAGCTTTCAGCCTGGAGTTAAAGACAGATTATCTATATGTGGAATGAAAAATCTAAAGAAACCAAGATCTTTCAAATCATTAAGCGCCTTTATATTTGTCTTATCTATGATCATCTTGTCAAGCTCCTGTTTTATCCTTTCCTTAGATATATTCTCAAGCTCAGATATCCTGGATCTGATTATATCATCATATCGGTTATCTGCAGGATTCAGACCATATTTATTCTTAAGCCTTATATATCTAAGTAATCTCAATATATCTTCATCAAGCCTTTTATTTATATCTCAGACAAACCGTATTGTTCAATTTTCAAGGTCTTTTATTCATCATGTTGGATCTATATATCTATCCTCCAATATATCATAATATATGGCATTGAATGTAAAATCCCTTCTTATAGCATCTTCTTCTAGGAATTCAGTGAATATGACCTCTGCTGGCTTCCTGTGATTTACTGTTCATATATCTTTTCTGAAAGTGGTTATCTCGAATGCTTGTCATCATTCCTTAATTATCAATGTTCAATATTTCGATCAGATCTCTCATGTGACCTTCAGAACTGATCTTATCTCTTCTGGAGTTGCTGGTGTTGTAAGATCGAAATCGCTTCAGAAATTCCTGTTCAATATCTTATGCACATTATAGGATCATACTATATAGGCCTTTCTTCAGATCCTATCAAGTTTCTGCGCTATCGAAATCAGATTCTTCATAATCTAAAAGCAAAAAGATAAATCAATATTCTAATTATATCGATTTATCTGAAATAATAAATAATTAAACTGTCTTATATTATATATATTGGCAATCAAGTTTTTCAAAAACAAATGATTTCATATCTGATTTTTGGAGTTTAAAGGAAAACACAAGAAAACCGAAGGATATCCTTCGGTTTTCTTGTGTTTTCCTGATTGATATTTAAGATTTTCTTTCGTAGAATTCCTTCTCTTTTTTCAATTCTTCCAGATTTGAAAATTCAAAATGCATTGCATCATAGCTATTTTTCCAATCTCATCACCAGTTGAATCAGTTATTTTTCATGATATCGACAAAACTTCTAGGTATTGCGCATTTCATATATTTTGAATCATCGCTGTTTCATGACAGATATGGATTCTCTCAAGGATTGATATCAATAGCTAATCAATATGCATGTTTGCTTAATGAATCGTATTCTCATCATCCTGGTTTTTTTGCATTTCTGAAATTGTATCATCCTACAGATTTTATGAAATATTGAGACGCCTCTGGATCTCTAAGTATTTCATCTTGAGCTTGCAAAAGCCTTGTAGCTATGAATTTATGCACTTCAACCTTTCTTCATAGGAAATCTACTTCAACCATTTGAGGCTTCATAAGTTCTTTTGAAATATTTTCTGATCAACATAGGATCTTGCTGAATTCTGCATCTGAAAATTTTCATATATTGTTTCATTCGTTCATCTTACTTTCCCAATCCTGAATCAATGTCTTTGATTCATTCTTTACGAAGCTATCGATATCACCCAGATTCTCTCAGCTATATTTTGAGTATAATTTAAGAACTCAGCTCATATGGTTTGAATTCAGGTTATCAGGATCATTTGAAGCTCAAATAGGTGCATATATGTTTGAAAGGAAACATATGAATTTCTTGTCGAATCGGTTTCAGTTCATAGGTTCATTTCAAAGCTTCTTATATTTATTCATGTTTTTCTGGATGATCCTGCAAGCGAAAATAAGCTGGCTTCAATATGTATTAAGGTCATCTTTCAGAACTCAGAACTCCTTAAGATCTCATCCATTCTCTTGGGTTCGCAAAGCCATGACTAAACAAGGGTCGATTCCATATTCTATGGAAATCTTGGTAATAAGGTCGAATTCTTCTTTTGAATGGTTATTGTCGCTTAAGAATTTCTGTGCATCGGGACTGGATTTTATTTCAATTTCCCTATTTTTGTTTTCTTCTTCTTTCTTTTCAAGCTCTTTTTGGGAAATCCTATTTATGACTCTTACTTTATCTCATGAAAAGACCGGAATATATCTGTTTGTCTGCTCATCAAAAAAAGATCATTTTATTCATTGCCTTATTCAGATATGCCTATATTGCCTTCAATGCCTTTCTCATGTGATTTCAATGGTTTCAACTCATTTATCGACAAGATCTGCAAGTCATATGTTATATTCTGCACTCTTATTGGATCAAAAATCGACTATGAATTCACTATCTTTCTCATTAGAACCTATATTTTCGAATAATCTGCCTTTCTTGAACTTATCAAGTATTCTAGGGTTTGTAATTGAAGATTCGAGAATTATTCAAGCTTTGAAGGAATCTTTCAGCAATTCCTGTTTTAGGATGGAATTATCGATTACGCTTTGATTCTTCACATCCTTATTATCATCTGATATCAGCCTTTGCAGCTCTTGCTTTTTCTCGTTCCTCTTTCTTATCTTCTCAACTTTATCGGGATTTTGGCTTTCAATGGAACTCATAGATATGTTTTTAATGTTAAATCAGGATAATATTATCAGATATATTTTAAATGAGCAAATATTTGAGTCTGATATTTTAAAGATTATTCCGTAAAATATTCACTGCTATCAATATAAAAATTCATCACATTAAAGTTAAAATAAATATTCTATTGAATATTAAAATTTTTTAATAAAATGGTTCCGTTTAAATAAAAACCATAAAATCATGAAAACATATTCTATAATTTTGGCTTGATGAAGCTGAACCAGACTTTGGCCTATATCAAGGAAATATTATCCTAAGCAATTCATAAAGCTTGAGGAGCTTAACGATGCATCTTTGTTCCAAAAAACATTGGAAAGGGCTTTGAAGATTTCTGACAAAGAAAATATACTGATAGTGACGAATAAGGACTATAGATTCAATTGTCAGACGCAAGCAGAAGAGATCGGCGTAAAACTAAGCGAATCTCAGATCCTTGTTGAGCCACAGGCTAAAAACACGCTATGAGCAATAACATTCTGAATGAAGAATATAGAGGATGAGTCACTTTGATTGATCTGGAATTCCGATCAGCTGATGGAAAATGAGGAAATACTCATTGAAGCGATAAATGAAGCTAAAGAAATAGCGAAGAAATCATTGGTGACTTTCTGAATAGAGCCGTTCTGCCCTCATACGTGATACTGATATATCGAAGCTAAAAGAGAATGAAAATCTCCTTTCAAGGTTCTTAATTATAAGGAGAAGCCGAAAAAGGAAGTTGCCGAGGAATTCATAAAAAAAGGTTATCTTTGGAATAGTGCGATTTTCCTATTTTCAAAGGAAGCATATTTCGGAGAACTGAAAAAATGCAACAATGAAGTATTCGATATTTTTGAGAACAATGATGATTTGAATGATATATTTGAAAAATTGCCAGACTTATCAATAGATTATTGACTTTTTGAAAAATCC
The DNA here is from genome assembly GCA_028685185.1 of Candidatus Altimarinota bacterium. Classification (GTDB taxonomy): domain Bacteria; phylum Patescibacteriota; class Gracilibacteria; order BD1-5; family UBA2023; genus JAQUEK01. The sequence goes on along the minus strand of JAQUEK010000003.1, from coordinate 159,842 downwards.
GAAAACATTTATCTTACTCCCCTTCCGATCTATTGGAATGACTTATGAAGCTTTGAAGCCATAGATGATTATCGTAAAAAGGATAATTATGAGAACAGGAATCTTATTTCAATAGATTCAAAAAATAACTTCACATTGTCAGAGGTGAAAAACAAGAAGATAGCATTGATATGAATGGAGGATTGCATAGTAATAGACACGAAAGATGCATTATTGGTCGCAAAAAAATGAGAGACACAGAAAATCAAAGAAGTCGTGAATATCCTTAAGGATGAGAAATCAGAGCTTGCAAACTATTGAATCACAGTATATAGGCCTTGGTGAAGCTATACGATAATCGATGAATGAATCTGATTCAAATCAAAGAGAATCAGCGTATTGTCAGGCAAAAAGCTTTCGCTTCAGATGCATTATCATAGGTCAGAACATTGGGTTGTGGTAAGTTGAACTGCACTTGTAACAATATGAAACGAAGAGAAGATCGTGAGGAAATGAGAAAGTGTGTTCATACCTGCATGAGTCAAACATAGGTTGGAAAATAGCTGAAAAGTTGATCTGCATCTTATAGAAAGCCAAATATGAGATTATCTTGAAGAAGATGACATAGTCCGCTTCGATGATGATTTCGGCAGAAATTAATATAATAAAAACCCCTCAAGTGAGGGGTTTTTATTATATTAATTTCTTAGATCTACTGTTCCTTTCCTTTTTTTTATCTTTTCAATGAGAACCTCATCCTCATCCACCATCTCATCCTCTTCTTTCTGTTCCTTCAAGTGTTCCTTCACTACTTTTTTCAATGCTCATATAAGCATATCGAAAGAGGTCTGTTCTTCCTCTTCATCATCCTTTCATTGATCTTCTATCACTCATTGTATATAACCTACGATCTCTTGAGGGGATTTGGCTTCCTCCAGGATGAAATTCGAATTTTCTCATTCAAGATGGATTATTATGCTTCATTTATGCAGGATTCAATCCCACATGCTATCTTGCTTCAATTCGATTCACCTTATGTTCTTATAGTCGATATAGACTATATTGGTCTTCAGAAGCTGCCAATCCAGATCTATTATTCATTTCTCTGTTATTATCCAGACATCATTGTACCAATCGAATATCTGATACAAAAGAAATATATACATAAATAGAAGATACGCCTCAAAATATAAGAAATCAACAATCTCCTTCAGGTTGAATGTATTATTATAATAGAAGAAAGCTGGTACGATAACCCCGAAAAACATCCATAATACGATATTATCTATGATTCAAACTATATGCTTATGGCAAACATCAAGGACTTCATCCTCATCATTTATGTATTTTGAAAAAAATATCTCATCAAAATAATTTATAGACATATTTAACGGTTAACTAATAATCCAGAACTTTTATTATCCATGTTCAGCTCGGTAATTTTTCTCATATTATCCAAGAATTGAGCTGTTTCAAGGATGCATAATTATATCATTTTTCATAACACCAATCTTTCAGGTTATCTATCTTATCTGAAATCACGATATTCTTGGTTTTCGGCAATTCAAATTGATCTCAAAGATCTTCCTTATCGAAAATCTCATATTTATTCTTAATTAGATATTTAATTGCAAGGATTCTCCATACATATCTTGAAGTCTCTTCATTAAGATAAAGATCGTAATATGATTTGACCTTCTGATCGTCCATGGCCCTTCTCAGTCAATTCTCTCATCTGTTATACGCTGCTGCTGCAAGTGTCCAATCTCAAAAATCATCATATAGCTTCTTGAGATATCTTATGGCCGCATCTGTCTCCTTTTCAAAATTATATCTTTCATCTATATCATCATTTATGGTAAGCCCGTACATCTTTGCGGTTTCAGGAACGAATTGCCATATTCATCATGCATTTGAATCTGACAGCGCATCGTTTTTCAGTGAACTCTCAGCAACTGCAAGATATTTGAAATCATCCGGTATTCAAGCTTGCTTCAGTTTTTCCTCAATTATAGGAAAATATATCGGCTCCCTTTTATGATAAAGTATGAACTGATAAAGGTTGAATCTCGTGATACTTAATTCCTTTTCGAACTTTTCCTTATTGAAATAATATTTCCCGTTGAAATCAACCTTTTCTCAGGCAAAATCTATGTTTTCATAATTGATGACCTTTGAAATATCTGTCTTATCCAGTTTGTTGCTGCTCTCGAAAAAGAACAGAAGGCTTAAGACAAATAGGAATATCGAACCTCAAAGTATCATCTTATATCTCATGAATTTGATTATTATGTTGGTTCAAGTATAAAAATAAACTCCCATTTATCAAATAAAAAAAACAGAGAATGGATATCCATTCTCTGTTTTTTTATTGTTTATTATTTTCTTAATTCTAGTTTTTCTAATATTACCTCATATCTGGTATTATCTTTTTTCTTAAGGTAATTAAGAAGCTTTCTTCTTTTTGCAACCATAAGCATGATTCATCTTCTTGAGTGATTGTCTTTCTTATGAGCTTCAAGATGATCTTTTAGATTTTCAATCCTTGTAGTAAGAATGGCAATCTGAACTTCTGGAGAACCAGTATCTCCCTTATGAGTAGCGAATTTCTCCATTAATCATTTTTTTTCTTTTCTTTCCATATGTATTTTTATAGTTAATAATTTAAATGCTTATCCAGAAAATACACCAGACTTAGCCACAAAAATATATGAAAAAAATCAGAAAATGCAAATTAATTTAAGTTTTCTTTTGATAAATTTTATCAGTTGGATATTAATTTCTGATTCAATAAAAATTATCCTGTATCCTTTTCAGGATCTTTTGTTTTATTTCCTCATAATTTCAAGATTTTTCATAAAGCATGAGAAAATCATCCTTATATAAGGTTAGAAGTTTTGTCGGAGTTTTTGTCTTCACAGTTGCAGTTCTTGGTTCATGTGTTATCAGTGCTATCTCTCAAAAAAGCTCTCATACTCACAGATCTGTAACTTTTTCTCATCATCTGAAAATCTCAACTTCTCAGGATTCTATTATATATGCCTTATCATCTGATTCTTCTCATTCTTTCAATATAACATCTCATGCATTATATTCTTCATTTTGAATGATAAGGGAAAAATAAGATAATTCATCCTTACTCAATCATTCAAATATATATAGATCCTGTAATTCCATATTTCCGTGTTTAAAAAATAATATGTTTCTATCTTACCAAAAATAAACGATTTTTACAAATTTATAAGTAAAACTTTGCAAATATTAATTTTTTAATAAAATAAAAAACATGTATCATATCTGAATCAATATTTAAATCAGCTCAAAACAAATGAAAATTGAAAATCTGACCATCGCATATACAAATAAAAATATATTAAAAAATATAAATATCGAGATAAAACCAGGGGATTTCGTTTTTCTTATAGGAAATTCAGGCTCATGAAAAACAAGCCTGATAAAAGCTCTTATCTGAGATCTTAAACCTAAATGATGAAAAATATTTGATAGCCTATGAAGAGATATATATGATTTCTCACTAAAGGAACTTACAAAATATAGAAGGACCATATGAGTCATATTCCAGGATTACAAGCTATTAAAAAGTAAGAATGTAAAAGAAAACGTAGCATTTGCTATGGAAGTATGCTGATATAATGACAAGCAGATATCCCAAAAGGTTCCTGAAGTATTAAGTCAGGTCTGATTGCTTAATAAAAAAAATAATTTCATCGATACTTTATCAGGTTGAGAAGCCCAAAGAATCGCTATAGCGAGAGCTTTGATACATAATCCTGAAATGATAATATGAGATGAGCCTACCTGAAATCTAGATCCACATAACGCTGAAGAAATCATGTCAATCTTGCTAGAGCTCAATAAGGCATGAAAAACCATTATCATAGCAACCCATGATGATAAGATAGTCAACAGACTGAAAAAAAGGGTGATAACTTTTAAGGAATGAATTATTTTTTCTGATATTGAATGAGGCAGTTATAATCTTTAAAAAAAATATGATGGAATTTACCCAAAAGAAAAGACAAGAGAAAATATTGGAGAAAAAGATCCTAGACTCTTGATTAGTATCAAAAGATGTCATAGAGGAAGCGAGGAAACAATATCTTCCAAATCCTTTCCATAATTTCTTGCATGCACTAAATGTTGCGAGCTATATATTAGAATTGCCATGAGATTCGTTCACAGCACTGGAACTACGTTCAATGCTTGTAGCAGCTCTTTTTCATGATGCATGACATACATGAATAGCAAATCCGTTGGATGAATTTATTTCACTTGGATTATTACAAGAATCAATAGATAGGATCCAGAAAAATGGTAATTTCATAATCGATTATTCAATTGTCAGGAATTCCATCATGTGAACTGTATTCAAAGAAAGATGAAAAAGGACCAATAGATATTCTGTGATCCTATCAGATTTCGACATATGATATATAGGAAAATGAATTGAAAGCTTCTTATATTATTGACCCCTCTTTGCTCTCGAACTTAAGGTTAGTATGGATGATTTCTTCGTAAAAGTAGAAAAATGATATTTCAAATATCTAATGAGCATAGAAAAAAATGTACTCATTTCTCCTGAAGCAAAAAAGATATTACCATATTCCCTCAACACAATCAAAGATTTCTATTCAATTGATCTAGAGATAAAAAAACTTATGTTTGAAACACTTAAAAATGAGGATATAACATTTGATGAATTCAAAGAAAGATTCTTTAAAAACTAAAAAATTAATCTTCTAGGATCTGCATATAATAATTCTTTCAATTCATCTTGAAGAATGCCTTATTATCGAATATTCATAGAATCTCTCACTCAATTATCTTTATGATATTCTTTCATCATTTATAGTACATTTCCAAAGAGTTCTTTGTCTTGAAAAAATATATTCAATTGTTTTTTGTTATTTCCAGATTGTTGATATCGGTATTATCAAGGTATCAGGTATATCTTCTTTTTCAGTCAGAAAGCACAAATATTATCCTTTTATCTTTATCATATCAGACCAAAAACATATCATCCTGGAAATTCTGAGCTTTGATGATGCTTGTGATTTCCGGAACATACAATTTTTCCTGCTTTTTAGTCTGAAGGCTATAAAGGCTTCAATCTTTTAGATAATATGGCAGTCCATCATAAAGCACTATAGCTTCAGGCTCGGTGAAATTCTTATCCTCATGCTTATAATAGCTCCAGTTCGAATCTTTCATATTATTATAGATGGAATTCTCTGTCAAAATTATATTATTATTTATCCTTAGAATAGTTTCATATTTTCAGAAATTCCTTTGTGAAGTAAGGAATGTCATAGTATCGTAACAGAAAAAGTCATCGTTTATAAGCCTAAGGTTCTTGCAGAAAATATTCTTAGGTATGGAGTCTTTAGTAAGCAATGGTTTTATGATATTCAGATCAAAATCATATATATACATCTGATCTTCTATAGTGAAATAGTTTTTTCAGATGTAATTATAATCTCATAATGGCAAAGTTTTAATGAGAATCAACTTCTTATCAAAAAGCCTTATGGATTTTTCGCTTTTATCGACAGCAAGATAATAATCTCATATGTTGCTCATAGAATCAAATGGGGACGCTATTTCAAAATATAAGGGTTTCTTGATAAGGTTTATTGTATTCGTATAGAAGAGATTGTCCTTATTCAAATATAAGTTCAGAGAAACCGGTATATATCATTCCCTTTCGATCAATACCTCATATTTTCATAAGTTGAATATGCTTTTAGACACATTTCAATGTTCGATTCAATTGATCTTTATACTATCGGAATCAGGAAAAACCTGAACATTGATGATTCAGAATTGTTTGAATATATCTGTAGTTTTCTGTGTCTTCAGATTAAAATCAACATTAAGGTAATATCATTGGAAAAACAGATACAGATAACAAGCAAGAGTCAAGACAACTGCCCAAAATATCATATTCTTTCTTTTTTTTGATTTTATCTCTTCTTTGTATGATTGGATCATATTTAGGATTAGTATTTAAGTTTTAATTTCTTTTCATTTTCTTTGTAGCTTCAAAGACATCTATCCTCCAATTAAAGAAATATCTTAATTGGCTTTCTATCGCAGGTATGGAAAATAATGTCAAAGTCAGGGTTGGTATCAAAAGCCATTGGAAAATATTTATAAGATAATCCCTTTTTCTGAATTTCGTATATTTCTTCATGATCAGAATCGACAAGAAGCTAGGGAATGCAATGGTTGCGAATATCAACGTGAAGACCAGAGATACTGAAAGTGGGATAGTCAAAGTGATTATGCTGTTTTTCAGATTATCGATAACTCATGGAAGATAACCTATGAAAAACAATGTTAATGCTCATCATGACCAGAAAAGATGATTTACCACAAGATAAGTTATCTTCCTAATCTTTTCAATCAATTTTATCTTCTTGTTATGATAGAATTCAGGGATAACATATTCAATATCGCTACAACCCCAAGACCATCTCCTAAGTTGCTTGTATTGTGATTTTATTGTTTTGTAAAGATTTTCTTCCTCTACAACATCCATCTTTACGACAGCTGGAACATTTACGATCCTGAAAACTCAATCCCAAGCGAAATAACTTCTCCAATATTGGAATCAATCTTCAACTATACTTGTTCTTGACCAATAATCCGATTTCCTCAGACATTTCAGAGACATTGCATAAGTGGAGAAACATCTGTAGAATTCAGGATTCTGAGATTCTGCCAATTGCCAAAAAGTTGTTCATATGGCTATAAGCCTTGCAAAAAAAGTAGATTTTATCCAATTGTTCGAATATACCGGAGTGAACTGATATATTGCATTATGAGGCATTTCTGTAACAAGAAAATGATATGCTAAGAATGTGAATATGTTTTTTTCAACTTTTGCATCTCAATCTGTGGTTATTATAAGCGTATTCTCTTCATCGGGCGAATATAATCTCGTGAATTCCTTTATGGCATATGTTATGTTGGCTCATTTCACTTTTCAGTCTCATGGTTGTATGGCATGGGGAATGACAACTATATTAGCTTCGGAATCTTTGTATTTCTCATATATCTTATAAACGTTCTCTGTGGTTTCAACATCCCTTTCTTCAGGAGCCAATATTACAGTGATATTCTTCATATAAGGGAAATCATTGTTTAATACTGATATGATGCTGTCTTCTATTACATCATATGGGGTTGAGATATATGGAAGAACAATTGCAAATTTAAGGTTTTTCGCGTCTTCCTTGATTATTCTGGTCTTCTTATAATCTTTCTGGTTCACGCTTAAAAGATGCAGATATGAAACAAGGATATAATAATAGGATTCAAATGCTTTTATAGCCCAATAAGATATATAGAAAGCAATGAAAAACAATCATATCCTATAATTTGTCCTAAGAAGACCTATAGGGAAAAATAAGATTATCACAAAGAGCAGGAAAGGGATTTTTGATAAAAATTTTTGGCTTAAAAAAAATTTTTCTAAAGATTTGTTTTTCATACGAAATATACTATTTTAAAGTGGCCGTATGATATTCAATTTTGAAAAAAATACAAACTAATATAAATATTTTGAAAATCAGGATAAATACTTATTATTCCGTATATTGATACCATAATAGGAATTAAATAGAATGCCTGAAAAAGGAAATTTGGAAATAACCAAAAAGTGAGGTCTTTACTGTTTTAAAGTATGAGAAAAACACATATGTACCTCTATATTGTTTGATATAATTGAAAAATATAAGGATAAGTATACTTTTAAGATTATAGGTTTATAATAGTTAATCGATAACTTTAAATAGCTCTTCGATCGTAGTCTTTCATCTCATCGCTTTCAATACTCAATCTTCCCTCATAAGGATAAGATCCTGATTTCTGGCCTCTTTCAATATCTCTGCAGGACTTGTTCCCTCTCTTATCATCTCTCTTATCGTATCGCTGAAATAAAGGACTTCATATATTCATATCCTTCATTTATATCAGGAATACAGGCATTTTTCACATCATGCTCATCTATAAAGCGTGAATCATGATTTTTTTGCTTTTGAAACGGCCTCAATTCATATATCTTTCATCATCCATTTTATTATCTCATTTTGAGATGCGTCAGCTTCAACCTTTTCTATGCAATCAGGACAGATTTTCCTTACAAGCCTTTGCGCTATGATGATATCTATGGAGGAAGATAATATATATGGAGGAAGTCACATGTTTATAAGCCTTTCAAGGGTCTCTGAAGCGCTTTTAGTATGCAGCGTAGACAGTACCAGATGTCATGTAAGAGAAGATTGTGCGGCTATCTGTGCTGTTTCGATATCTCTTATCTCTCATATCATTATGATATCAGGATCTTGCCTAAGCAATGCTTTAAGTCAGGTTGTGTACGTATATCATTTCTTTTCATTCACCTCGCTTTGAACCACTCAAGGAAGCTCATATTCTATAGGGTCCTCAAGGGTGATTATCTTTTTCTGTGAAATATTCAGTTCATTCAATACACTGTAAAGCGTAGTTGTTTTTCAGCTTCATGTAGGTCATGTTACAAGAATCATTCAGTTTTTCTTCTTGATGCTCTTTTCAATTTGGCGCTTGGACGTCCACATGAATCAGAGATCGCTCAACAAAGGTATCGAATTTGTCGAATCAAGAATCCTGCAAACAACATTCTCTCAATTCTTAACCGGCAAAGTTGATATCCTTACATCAATCTTCCTTTCAGTGTCATTTATCCTATATTTTCAGTCCTGCGGTACATCGGTGATATTGAGTTTCAGGTCAGATTTATATTTCAATCTCTCAAGTATAAGTTTGTATTGAGCTTTGCTTAATGTGAATACGTTAGCAAGATTACCGTCTATCCTGAATCTCAGCTGTACATCATTTTCCAGAATATCATAATGGATGTCAGAACTTCAAAAAGAAAGTGCTCATTTTGTTATCAGAGTCAGGGCTTTTTCAGAATCCTGCTGATAATCCAAAGCATCTTTTATAAGCTTTTCCAAATCGAAAAACCTTGAGGATTTAAGGTCTTGGTCATCTTGTACCTTAAAAACACTCTTAACCTTATCAAATTGTTCTTCGTTTTCGATATTCATCGTTTTATTCTTAATATTTTTTAAATCTTAACATATTTATAGTTTTTTTGCAAAATCTAAAAATATAATTAATATATCCAAAACTAATAAAAAGAATATGGATGATATATTGACTTTTATAATAGCAAACATAAGAATTATATTGATTGTCCTGTATATTCTATTTCTCATCTGAATTCAGATATTCATAGAAAAAAGGCTTAATATCCTTAATCTGAGGCATATGCAGAAGATATGATGAGGTTATTGATCATATTGACTTCTTACATTACATAAAAAGCTCAAGATACTTTTGAGGTTCCTTATGATTTCATTATTCATTGCCTGAACAACTATAATAATTACCTTAGTATAACATGAGCATAATAAATACAAATGACTATACTATAATAAAGAAGCATAACATAATTCTTCTCCTATATATAATCAAGTTTCTGTTCCTTATAATCATAGCGGTATTGATCTATATACTGACATACAAGTTCAAAATCATACTCTGAGATGAGGTAATACATTACTTCATATTCCCTATCATATTGTTCATATTGAATTATGCCTTCATAAAGTTCATGCTCTGACTTATATTCTATTACAATGATCTTGTTATATTATTGAAGGATAAGATAATAATATTGAAAAGTTCGCTTTTCATGCAGGATGACCTTGAGATAATAGATATATCCAAAGTCATGAAGATAGATGTGCATTGCCATTGATTGCTAAGCAATATGATATGATTCTGAAATCTTGTGATAGAGCAGCAAAGGGATGAATTGAGGATTCTTCATTTCATACCGAAACCATATAAGATATTTCAGATATTAAGGGAGAAAACAACATATGTATCAAGTAAAGATGATGCCACAAGCTTCCTGAATACGCAAAAATAATCCAGAACAAGAATAATAAAATATAAAGATATATAAAATGTGATTCATAATGAGAAATGAGCAGTTCAAATGCATATTCTGCCATAGCCAGGTACTCCCTCATCCGGACTGATCTGCAAGAAACCATTGCCCGAAATGCCTATATTCAAAGCATCTTGACAAGAATTTCCCATGAGACAGATTATCAACATGCGAATCATTGATGAAGCCTGTTTGAATCGACTACAAGAAAAATAAGGATTACATGATAAAGCACAGATGCCTGAAATGCGGAAAGGAAATTCTAAACAAGGTTGCAAGCGATGATGATTTCTTGGATTTCGTAAAAAAACTAAATAAAAGCCTTTAATGATGATAGAAGAATTCCTAAAAAAATATGATATCTTAGAATCATGAAAGATAATCATTGCCTGTTCATGATGAAGCGATAGTATTTATCTGTTGTCAGAAATCCTAAAGTACAAAAAAAATGAAGATATTATCGTATGTCATTTCAATCATAATCTGAGAGCTGAGGAATCAACAAGAGATGAAAAATTCGTAAGTGATTTCTGTGCTGAAAATCAGTTGAAGTATGAAATCTGAGAATCAGACATCAAAAAGATATCAGAATCATTGAAGATCTGAATCGAGGAAACAGCAAGGATAAAAAGATATGAGTTCTTAAGGGAAATGAAAGTTAAATATGATTCAAAGTACATATTGACAGCACATCATCTTGATGACAAGATTGAGACATTCATGCTTAATCTTATAAGATGAACGAAGCTGAAATGACTTATTTCAATCGAAGAGAAAAATGATGATCTGCTGCGACCTCTTCTACATATCTCAAAAAAGGATATCTTAAAACATTTGAATGATTGTAAAATCCCTTTTATAGAAGACTCCAGCAATTCTGATGACAATTATCTAAGAAACCACATAAGACTTAATATAACTCCCTTATTCGAAAAAATCAACCCTAATTACAGGTCTTCATTCGATTCGATAATGGAATATTTCTGAGAATTGAAAAACAGTTTCGATGATCAGATCAGAGCTATCATTGATGGCAAGGATTATTTCGAGATAAGTGAATTCGAGATTCTTTCCTTATTCATGAAAAAAGAGCTTATAAGATATGTTTTCGAAAAAACCAACAATTGAACCATATGACTTACGCGATCAAATATCGATGAGGTCATAAGATTTATCTGAGATAAATGAAATCATACCAAAAAGGAGATCAAGCAAATGAAATTACTGAAAAAAAATGGGAAGGTTTATTTTATGGATTAATATTTTTCATCAATGAATACAATATCCATTCCAAACTTTTCTTTCAGATGATCTGATAATAATCTGACTCAAACTGTTTCTGTCTCATAATGTCATCCTAATATCACAGATTGTCATATATCCTTTGCTGAAGATAATTCATGATGTGCAGCCTCTCATGTCAGATATAGATCATATCATCATTCCTTCGCCTGATTTATATCCTCTCATCCCCCTCAGCTGATAACACAGAAGCTTGAGATTTCGGATAGGTTTCAGAAATTATAGAAATCGAATATGAATCTCATCTTTTCACAAAAATCCTTTAATCTGCTTATCTCGATTTTTTGGCTGAATCTTACTCAGTATCATATGGTCTCACCATGATACAATCAGAATTTTTCAATAGAATAATCGTTAAGATCAAAAAAACTTACGAATGCGTTTATTATTCATATGTTATTTCCGACATTCTCATTCGCATCAAGAGGAAGATGAACTCAATATAAAGCTATATCATTTTTTATCAGCTTCGATACCCTTTCATAATGCAATCAGGTAAGAACATTGTCGAACCCCCAAAACAGACCATGATGAACCAATAAGAGATCGATTTTCTCTTCTATCGCACTATCGAAAATATATGAACTGGCATCGACTGCATATCAGATCTTTTTTATTTCCTGCTTTGTTGTATCTACCTGAACTCAGTTTTTGCTTCAATCCTGAAAATCCTTTATCTTAAGATATTCATCTATATATATGGTTAATTCTGTTTTATTCATTGGAATTATATTAATGGTAATTTAAAAAATCCGTAGGAAATGCAATATTGCATTTCCTACGGAAAATATTATTTCTTTGTGATCTTATTTACAACAACCTGCTGAGCAAGAGTGAATAATGTTCATATAAGCCAATATATTCAAACTCCAGATGGCATGAAATATGCTGTGAAAGCAAGCATTATAGGCATTCACCAAAGCATGAATGCATTCATGACATTCGGATCAGGCATGAACTCTGAAACCGGATTATCGACAATTTCATCTTTCTTGATTATCTCTCATTGTTTTGTCTTTGTAGTCTTATGGATCGTAAGAGAAGCTTTTATCTGAACGAATTGAGCCAATCAGATTATTATCGCAAGGATTATTCAAGATTTCCATTCTTGCTTTATCAGATCAAGTCATAGGAAATTAGCGTTTATCTTAGAAGTATCAAAGCTCTGAAGCGGTCAGTACAGATAAAAATAATTTGCTGAATTTGTGATTCCTGATATTACCCAATAAAGCACTATAAGCAGCGGAAATTGTATAAGAAGCGGTAAGCATGATCACATAGGATTCACCTTCTCTTTCTTATAAAGCTCAAGCAGTTCCATTCATATCTTTGATTGGTCTCATTTGTATTTAGTCTGGATTTCCTTTATCTTTGGTTGAATAGATTGCATCTTCTTACTGTTCATAAGTATATGATGCTGAGGTACAAGTATAAGTAACCTTATTATCAGAGTGACAAGGATTATAGCAAGTCAAAGATTATGTCAAGGAAGGAAGCTTATAAGAAAGACAAAAAGATTATAAACCGGAGCATAGAATATTGTTGAGAAGAAATTATTGAAGAATCATTTCTCGCTGATGTTGAAAAGAGTGGAATATTCCTTGTTTCAAACGTTAAGCTTGAAAGAAAATTGTCATGTACCTGAAAAAAGCTTTGATATAGAGCTGACATCCAAAGTTGCTTTGGAATTCTTAGCTATATCGACATCCTTACAGAATGTTTTAGGCAGATTCTCCACTTTCAATGAATCCTTATATATGGTTATATTCTTACATGTATTGAACGTAAGCTTATCTGGAGCATTATTATCTATCTCCAATATCGGAGAATTAGGTATTGTATAATCAGTACTGGAAACCTTGAATATTATTCAGGTCTGAGTTTGCTGCTTAGTATCTTTCTGTGTAGGAAAAAGCCAATTGAATGCAATAAGCGCAAGCAGGAATGCAATCATGTAATTCAATATCTTGTCGTTTTTCATATGAGTATGTAATTATTAATTATTTTAAATTAAGTAATGTTGAGAACATTCTTCTGATATTTCCTATGACTGAAGTCTCTGTCTTGATATCAGCACTAGGATTTTCCATCACTTCTGATAGGGATTCTTGAGTATTTGCCATAACATCTTCAATAACCTGCACATTCTCAGAAAGAAGTTTTTTTGCTTTCCTTAGTTCCTCCTGAATCTTTTCATTTGCAATGTTCAGCATTTTAACTTCCTTTTGACTCGTTTGTGTCGAAAATTCCAATTTTCATCTGTTTGAAGAAGATGAGAAATCATCTCTTTTCTTTCTGAAATGAGCTGCTATTTCCCTTTTGAATTCAAGCATGTTAGATTCCAGATAATTCTTATACACTTCTAATATGATATTTTCATCCTTAAGTTCGATATATAATCAGTCTGAAGTGAAATAATTTTGCAGATTTGATATGAATTGGGTCTTATCCTCTCAATTTCTAATGAATGATATCTCTCTAATCCTTGAGGAAGCATTTTTTTCTACAATCTCTTTTACAGAGCTATTTGATGAATGAGTAGCCTCAGAAGGATTATTGCTTGCCATTGAATATTTTCTTAAGTATAAATTTGATATCATTTTCGAATTCAACTATACTTTCGTTACTATTTTTGTCAAAAATTTTTCATTTTTTTGGCACAAAAACAATATCGATATCCCCTTTAGATATGGAATCCTCAGCAAGAGCATAGAATTTTCTCCTGAAAAAGTTCCTATTTATCGATGTTTTGGTATTTTTTGAGCTTAAGATGATTGCAAATCTATTGAATCAAAGATTGTTCTGTCTCGAATTTGCAACAAAACCATAAGAAAAAAAAGGTTTTCTTGATTTTAAAACCTTTTTTACTTCTGTTTCTTTTAATCTAAAAATTTTCTTTATCATAAATCTAAGAAAGCTAAATTAAGCCTTTCTAAATCTCTCTGTTGATCCAGGATAAGTAACAACTCTAGCAGTACCTCATGCAATGATGTGCATTTTAGATTTACCTCTAGTAGCTTTGTATCTATTTGGATAACTAACAGCTAATTCATATCTACCTTTTCTTCTTCTAGCCTTTAGAACCTTTTTTCAGTTGAAAGTCGAAGATCTCTCAAGAAATCCGTGAGTTCTAAGTCTTTTTCTTTTCTTTAATTTTCCTAACATAAAATTTGTATAATATTTAAAAAATTGCCTCCGTATTGTATATAAAAAATAGAAATGTCAAAATAATTTTTAATTAAACCATTCAGATAAATTCTCCAATGCATTCTCAGCCGCATTTTTCTGTGCTTTTTTCTTTGAAGATCCTGTTCATTCCCCTATTTTCTTCTCATCGAAATAAACTCAGATAAGATAATTCTTTTCGTGATCCATACCTGATTCTGAAATCACTTCATAATTCGGAGTTACATTATATTTCGATTGGACTATCTCCTGAAGATATGATTTCGGATCGATATGAAGCTTATTTTCCATGATTTCACTCAAGGTTGAGAAGATATGTTCCTTCACGAAATCCTTTGCCTTATCATATCAAAGATCGATATAAAGTCCTCCTAGGAAAGCCTCTAGGGTATTTGCTAATATATATGGGTTTTCATTTCATCATGCCAGTATCTCTCACTTTGAAAGTATCACATAGTTCTGAAACTTCAAGTTGCTTGAAACTATAGCGAGATTTTTTCATCGAACGACTGCACTTCTTATATCCGTAAGATCGCCTTCTGATTTTTCCGGATAGTTGAAATAGAGCATTTCCGTAACTATAAGTTCAAGAACCGCATCTCAAAAAAATTCCAATCTTTCATTGCTTTCTTTGAATTGGGTTGATTTTTCATTTAATACAGATTTATGTACAAATGATTGTATATAAAGAAGGATGTCATTATAAGGAATCTCAAGATCCGATAAAAGCTTAGTTACTGAATCTTTAAATTCATCATAATCAAAACGTGAATTTTTTTTAATCATGAATAGGAAAAAATAAATTTGTATTCTGTATCTCTTCTATTTCCTTTAAAATGCTTACTTTATTCTCTTTCAGTGAATTCAACACTCAATTAACAAAAGATCTGGCAGCTCCATCAGAAAATTCCTTTGTAAGCTCCAAGGCCTCATCTATGGAAACCTTTTCTGGAATAGTATCGCATTTTATATAAAGCATTTCATATCAGGCGATTAGAATCGGAATGATATTTATAGTAGGCATGCTTCATATATCGAATCTAGGCGCATATTTGTTTATCACGTACAAAAGCCTGGTCTCATTATCCTGGACTCATGCAAATACCTCATCAAAATATTTATGATCGACGAAATCGCTTCATTCATCAAAAAAAGAATCTACAAAAGACTCTTTTGAAAAAGAGTCTTTCAAATAAATTTTTGAATATAAAGCCTGAAATACGCAACTTCTTGTCTTATGTCTTGATATTTTTTGCATAATTATAGGGTTTTTTTAGGTTAGATTATATCTTCTGGAAAATAGCCAGAAGCAGATAATTAAACTCTAACCTTAGTTACTTTTTTAGTTTTAGTAACTTTTATGACTTTTCTTCATTTGTATTCTCAAGTAACAGGAGAAGCAAAATGAGATAATCCAATAGCATTACCGTCTTTATCATATTGCAAAGAAGTCTTGTCTAGAAGTTTTTTTGCAGTTATTCTTGTCCAGTTGCTAGTTCTTGTTCAAGATCTAGATTTAGACATCTTTTTAGTAGGAGAAAAAGTCATATTGTCAGTGTTATATAATTAAATAATTTCTATCTTTTTTAGAAAACGTGTGAATTGTATATAAAAAAAACAAAAAATCAAAAGAATTTAAAATTTTAAATTAAACCGTGACATTGTAAAATTCTTCCACATGATAGATATTCACATCCTTGGATCTTCATGATAATGTTTCCTTTCAAAGATGATTTATCATGAAGTTCTGCTTGTTTTTTATAAGGTCGAATGTATTCTCGCTTATTATTATGCTCTTGCTGAATTTCCTTGTAAGTCATTCAAGCCTTGATGAGATATTTACGCTATCTCAGATGACAGTCGCATCCATTCTCTTTTTTGTTCATATGGTTCATACTATAACCTCTCATGAGTTTATTCAGATTCATATATTGATCTTCTTTCAGATTGTCGATATCTGGAACTTCTTTATGAAATCCTGTATCTCTATGGCACAGATTATAGAATTATCTGAATTTTCAGCTTCGAATATTATCATTATTCAATCTCAGAGAAACTTATCTATATATCATCAGTTCTTATATATTATCTCTCATATTCAGTCAAAGTAGATATTCAGAAGAAGCAATGTCCTTTCGGGAGTTATATTTTCGCTCATCGTGGTGAATCAAACTATATCAAGGAACATCACGGTAAGGTTTTTCGATATACAGCTTCATAATATGACTTTCTCATATCATTTGAATCATATTTCCTTATATATGTCTTGCGGAATGAATTTTTCAAAGACGTTTTTCAGATCCTTGAAATCCTTTTTCAGAAGATTATTCTTTATGGAAATATTCTTGAACAATGTCTCTATGCTTTTATTCTCTATGAATATAGGCTTATTCGCACCTATTGAGTTCGTCTTGTTATCGATGAAATCCTTGAAAGATCTGACAAGCGAACTTAAATCCTTCTGATACCTTGAATTTACATAAAAATATAATCAGAACAGCAATACATTCAAAAAACCGTTTAATATCGTTATATAGGTGATCATAAGATAATCAACCGTTATCAACACGATATATACGAAGAATATGTTCAAAAGAAGAATCGCTATGAACAATGTCTTATTTAGGAAATTGATGCTGTTTACTGAATTTTTCATTTAAAATGTCTTAAAATTTAATTAAAATTACCATATAAGCATCATAAATTCAAATTTATTTTAATTTTCCTTATAAAAAATCTTTGTCACATAAAGATAGCCGAACATGAGATATATGAATATTATAGCTGTGAAGCTAAGTGTCAGAGATATATCGAAGATTGCATGGATTATGACTGAAATTATGATTCAGGATAAGAATACCCTTATATATCTTATCATGCTGTCAGAGTAGAACAGGTAAGCTTTAGAGAAATAGGATCAGACAATGACAGAACAAAGAACATGTACGAACAATGAGAATATTCATCTGAAAATCCAAGTAGAGAAAATATCTCCTGATAATCATCATTTATCCAGATAGATATTATTTATGTACAATATATTCTCTATGAATCAGAATCATAATGCTATGAATATTGCAAGAAGAACTCAGCTTTTGGCTGAATTTATCTCAGAAAGCGAACTAGGGAGAAAACTGAAGTGTTTGCTTATTTCCTCAATAAATCAGATTATCATGTAATATATAAGGATCAGAAAGAATGTATTGAATATATTCGATCATATGGATACAGGATTCTTGATTTCAAAATCTAGAAAAGGGATATTCCGTGCTATCATATAGACAAATCAGAATAACGCGGAATATAGAAGCAATGACAATATATTCCTATAATAAATCTTGATCAGATTCGCAAAATCATTTATGAAGAATAATGTCATGAAAAACAGTAGGATTGCAATTATCATGGAAATCGCAAATATAGACGAGAAGATTAAGAAAAATCAGCTTCAAGTGCTTACAAGGGAGAATATGTTTATATCGTTAAGTCAGAAGAATCTCAGGATATTTTCGAGATATAACACAGGCACCACAGAAAAAGCTCAAGCGATGATTCAGGAGACAAATCTTCTTGAATGGAAATCTGAATTGTCTATGTATGAAAAAATATATCCCCAAATCAAAATCGGGAAAAGACAAAATATTCAAATGAAAAATATCCTAAATATATCTGAAACCATTATTTTTTCGGCTTATGTCTAAAAATTTCGAAATTTCAGATTTTGAAGCTTTCTTTCTCTGATTTTTTGAACATCACATTCAAGAAAAGCATATTGGCTCAAACTATAACAAAGAATATTCAAAGCAGGATAGCTATAAGATCAGGATTGTAGATTATAATGATTCAAAACATCATTATGAAAAATCAAAGTACTGCCATTTTTGAAAGATTAATTTTAAAGATTCCTGCATATTATATTTAAATTTGCCGTTTTGGCATAATATTAATTTAATTTTCTTCGTTATCCACCTTTTCAATTACAGCTCATAGTTTTCTTATCTTCCCTATTATGTCCTCATATCATCTTTCTATGTATTCGACATTCGTGATATAGGTATCACCGGAAGCCACAAGTCATGCTATGATCATAGCGACTCATGCCCTGAGATCCCAGCTTGAAACCGTTGCTCACTTAAGCTTTGTCTTTCAGAAAATCAGAGCCTCATGCGGATTCAATATTGCAGGATGTCATTTCATCTTCTCAATCTCAACAAGGAAATTAAGCCTTCATTCATATATGACCTCTTCCACCTTGCTGATTCAATCGGCTTGAGTAAGAAGAACACAAAGCGGTGATTGCAGATCAGTCGGAAGTCATGGGAAAACTTTTGTCTGGAACCTTACAGCTTTCAGATTTTCAATCGAATTATAAATCCTCAACTCATCAGTTCAAGTTTGCTCGAATTTCACTCAGGCTTCTTCTAATTTACTTAGGAAGCTTTTTGAATCCCGTATGCATGCATTTTTGATATCAATATATTTTTCGCTTGCCAATGCTCATAAGACCATGAATGTACCAGCCTCGATGTAATCGCTGCAGATTTTAAAATCTATCTCGTCTTTCAGATTCTCGACTCATTCTATTATAATGGAATGGTCATATTCAAGCGTTATCTTAGCTCATGCACAATTGAAGAAATTAATAAGGTTTATGACATGCGGTTCTATGGCTCAAAGCCTTAATGTTGTTTTTCAAGGCCTCAATACGCTTGCTATTATTAGATTTTCTGTTGCTGTAACTGAAAACCAATCTATAATTATTTCCTTTTCTCATGAGTCCATCTTTCATGAAAGATGGACTTTCTCATCTCATTCTATATTCTTATAACCTAGTTTCACAAGTCATTTTATATGCTCATCGATAGGCCTTTTTCAGATGTTGCATCAACCTGGAAAAGGTATGTTTATCTCAGAGAATTTCTGCAGTATGGAAGGAAGGAGGAATATTCAAACCCTTATCTTATTGATAAGCTCCTTTTTGAAATCATCCATATTCATTCTGGTGCTATCCATCTTCAAAGTGTTTCAGACAAAATCAACCTTCACTCAAAGGCTTTTAATTATATCGAGAAAAGTCAATACATCTCAGATTCTAGGTACATTATTAAGCGTGACTCTTTTCAGAAGAAGCGAAGCTGCAATAATCGGCAGGCTTGCATTTTTCGATCAGCTTATTTCCACGACTCCAGAGAGTTTCTGTCATCAGATTACTTTTAACATCCTTATGTTTTTTATTTTTTAAAAAAGTGCCCTTAGAATATCTAAAAACACTTTTTTTTCAAATTATTTAAATAATATATGATTTGCTGATAATATAACCCTTCCGGCTTTAGAGCCACCTTCCCTATATTAAGGAAGGGATGTATAATTTTTCTCCTCTTATAAAGGGGAGATGTCCGAAGGACAGAGGGGTTATTGTCTTTCTGCCCTACTTCAATTCTTATCATCGACTATCTTATATCATAGAAGAGATATCTCATCCCTGAGTTTATCAGCCATTTCAAAATTCTTAGCTGATTTTTCAGCGTTCCTCTGTTCCAATAACTTGATTATATTTTCAGGTATCGGTTCTTGCTCTTCGAATATATTGAAATCAAATACATTCAAAACTTCATTGAAAGTCTTGAATACTCAGATTATAGCATCTATCTCAGCTGAATTGAATAAATTATCATCTATTCATGAGTTGACATATTTAACCAGATCAAAAACAGAAACAAGCGCCTCTACTGTACTGAAATCATCTTCCAAACTTGTTATGTAATTCTGTACGAAATATTGTAGGTTATCACTGGTTTCTTTACTTACTTTTCATTCGATTTTCTTATAATTCTTTATTCTTCTGAATGCTTCATCAAAAGTCTTGATGTTTTGGATAGCCTGCCTTAGTCTATCAAAAGTAAAATTAAAGCTCTCCGAATATTTCGCACCATAGTTCATGAATCTATATCATCTATAGATATATGATTCATTTGCTTCACCTTTCATTTTATCTACAACATCAACTAAAGTATAGAAATTCTTCTTGCTTTTGGACATTTTCTTGTTATCTACAAGCAGATAACCATTATGCAGCCAATATTTCGAAAATATCTTTCAAGTATAAGCTTCGGTCTGTGCAATCTCATTCTGGTGATGAGGGAATATATTATCTATTCATCCCATATGAAGATCAATCTGTTCTCAGAAGAACTTCATGTTGCATGCGCTGCATTCTATATGCCAACCTGGCCTTCAATAAATAGTTTCTTCTTTTCAGTTTATCATGAATTTTCCTTCCCATCTGTTAGGTCAGTCATTTTTTTCATCATAAGCTTTCCAAAGGGCAAAATCTCAAACTTCTTCCTTCTCATATTCATCAAGTGAGATCCTAACACCAGTTTTCATTCATTTTTTATCAAGATGAGCAAGATCTCAATAATTTTTAAATTTTGCTATCGAATAATATATGCTTCAGTCTTCTGCCAGATATGCATATCACTTTTCTAGAAGTCAGTTGATCATGCTGACCATCTCAGGTATCAGAAGTGAAATAGGTGAAATATTATCAGCTTTCCTAATTCAAAGATTTTCAAGATCAATCAGGAAATAATTGAAATATCTTTCTGTAAATGTTTTCAGATCAACTCATTCAATTTGACTATTCTTTATGGTCTTATCATCTATATCGGTTATATTCATTGAGGTCTCAACCTTATAACCTAAAAACCTCAGGGTTCTAACTACCATATCAGAAACAAGATAGGCTCTAAAATTTCATATTGTTGTATAATCATATGGAGTTGGTCCACAGTAATATACCTTTACTTTTTCTTCTTTCATAGGTTTAAAATTCTCTTTTTTCCTGGTCAATGTGTTTGTTAGCTGCATATTTGTTTAATTAAAATTAATGTAAAATATAGGAATCTTTTTTTAATCTGAAAGCTTTTTACATAAGTTATTTTCCATAGCTGATTTGTATCATATCTCTATTATCTCATCATATTTATGGAATTCGTAATAATCTATTCAAGGCATTATAGGATGCAGAAATACTATTCATTCCCTGCTTTTTACTGAATTATTCTCATTCTGCTCCATCATTATGTCTATCGATTTCTGAAGAATCTGATAACCTAATCCGAAGATATTCTGCTTTATCTCAAATCAAAGGAAATTAATCTTGGTTTCTATGGGTCTTGATATATCCCTTAAAACAGATATGGCAAGTACCTTATCTTGTTTCGATACTTCTATCGGCAGATTATTGTTTATTCATCAATCAACCAGATCCTCATGCTTTATCTTGTTTGGCATGATTATTCACGGAATACTTATTGATGATCTTATAGCATCGACTATGCTCCCTGAATCAAATATCTTCTTCTCTCAGGTATTGATATTGGTTGAGATTATATGAAGAGGCATATCTAAATCTTCAATTTTTGTGCTTCAGAAAATATCCTTAAGGAAAACTTTTATCTTATTTCATGCTATAAGTCATTTCTTGAGATCAAAATCTATCAGCTTGAGATAATTTATAGAAGCGCATATATCTCTCATCTCTTGCGATGTCTTTCAAAAAGCATACAATGATGCTATTATTGCTCAGATACTGGTTCCTGATACATCTTTGGCTTTCAAGGAATTCTCCTCAAGATATCTCAGGACTCATATATGAGCAAGTCATCTTGCAGCTCATCATCAGAAAGCTATTCAGAAAGATTTATCTTTTTTCATCAGTTTTGAGTTAATATCCTGTATCGCTGAAATTATATATAAAAAACGGTTTATTGGAAATTTTTGTATAAAAAAGGCCGCTTGGGCGGCCTTTCTCTTATGCTTTGAAAATGTGGTCAAAATCTGGGTTGCTGTTTATGACGATCATTTCATACATTTTCTCCTTTTTCCCTCCGTTTAATCGAGGGTTAAATTAATATCATATCTGATCACATGATCTTCGCTGGAAAATACTACATTTTCGGTTATTAGACCTTGCAGTTTTACAAGCACGAGTACCTGGAACATTTCCAGTGTGACGACATTTTTTTGGCTGTTTGACTACTTCTTTTTCCTTTGTACCAGAATTAAGTTTTGCCATGGAACACCTCCCATTGATATAATTTAACCCGTTAGGGTTAATTGAATTTTCGCTTAAATCCTTTGACGGAGTTAAGGTAAAGTGAAATATAAGGATAATGATTGTTTTGTCAATTTTTTATAATATATTGATTTCTTAAATAGTAAAAAACCGTGGATTTCTCCACGGTTCTAGACTTGTATCAGATGATTCTATAGTGTCAAGCCTAAGGCAAGCACTAACAATTCAGCCATTGCTGTCAATTTTGCTCCTGAAGCTATTTTAGCCCTCAGTTCCACGAGGACATCCGGTTTTTGGCTGGCCTTGAGGACCTGATTGGGAAGAATATGGATGATATCCTGACTTCCTACAGTTGCTACAACTCCTGAAATTGTGTTTGAATTCATGAGACACTCTCCTTTAAACAAAATGCTATACCTTTATGATATAGACCACATTTAAAAATGTGGTATCCTGAATATATTATATAAAACTATTAAAGTCAAATATTCTGATGTTTTTTAGTTGATAAATATCAAAAAAAGATAAAATTGAATCATTAAACATCTAATCAATCTAAACTATGAAATCAATAAAAAAAATCGTTCTGATAGCTGTTCTTCCTATTCTTATAATCTTATTGTTCATATATAGGGAATCGAATCTCAAACATCTGAAGGAAAACCAATCACAAAATCAATGAAGTGCAAATGCTGTAGTCTGCACTGAAGATTACAGCCCGGTCTGCTGAGAAGATAACAATACATATTCAAACAGATGTGTAGCAGAAAATCAGAATAATCTGAAAGTAAGATATGAATGAGTATGCAAGAAAGATGAGGTAAATGTTGTAAGCTGAAATACCGGGTCTGAGATATGAGAGAATAACCTATGAGAGACTGAATTGGAAAAACAAGAGAAAGACATATGATCTGAGAATTGCTGAGGATTAGTATGATGATGTACAAGCTGAACTTCATCATGAGCAACTGAAATCATTGCTGAATGAGCCATAACAACAGATTCTAGCTGATCGCTAAGTCAGAGCTGAACCAGTCTAAGCTGATCACTAAGTCAGACTTGAATTATCAATTGAGAGAAAGTGCTTAATTATTTCAATTCAAATTTCTGATATTGATTCAGCATTCCAGCTAGAAGCTACTATTCATGATTCGGATGAAAAGACTGAGCAAATCATTCCATAGGTATAAATTTCTGAAGGGATATAGTAGATTATGATAGTTCTGATATTAAGGTGCTATTCTATAAAGATAAGATAATTGATGAATTGAAAGATTCGCATTATGGTTTCTACACTAATTGAAATAAAACATATATGCAAGTGGAAAACAGTTCTATAGTCATAGAAAATTCCTGAAACATACAACAGGTCGTCGATATGATAGTGAAGACGGTTTATGTGAAATAGATTAATAAATAAAAAAAGATGCACTAGTGCATCTTTTTTTATTAAGATATTATCAGATTGTCAATCTTTCCTTGGCACTTTCCTTCAGGAACTCAAGCTCTATCTCTATATATCTTTCCATATCGGTAATCTTTCAAGATGAAGATATTTCAGACATAAGCCTTTTTGCTTCTTCTTTCTTTTTCTTTATCTCTTCGATATCAAGTCAAGCTCAATCCTCAACCATATCAGCAATGATTGAGATAGTTTTTCAATCGGTTTCCAAAACTCATCAACCGATGGCAAACTTTTCTTCCTTACCGTCGTTAAATCTGAGTTTCAATATTCCAGGTCTTAGAGCTGAAATGATTGGCACATGAGATGCAAGTACAGTTATCTCCCCTGCCATTGTAGGGATTATCGCCTGTTCAAGATCATTGATTTCAAGAATTTTCTTCTTTATAGATGTTAATGTTAATTTCATGTTTTCTGTTATAAAAATATATTAGATTATCAAAAGTCTATACAGGATTATTTGTTCCAAAGCCTTGATTCTTCATATCATTCTTTCCTCTTGGCGTCATTCCATATTTTCATAGCCTCTTCCTTATTAACTTTCCTTCATTCCAGTAAGAATGATTTCCTGTTGGACATCTTTTTAAAGATACTTTCAAAAGCTTTTTCCTTATTTATCTTCCCTTCATCTTCAAGCTTGTTCGTAAGGATCAACAGATTCCAATAGACATCTCAAATCTCTTTTTCAAGCTCATTGTAATCCTCTTTATCATATTCCGCTTTCGCTTCATTCACCTCTCATACAACCAATTCAAAGCTGTCTTCAGATTTGACTCAATCATAATACGGATCAAGTTTCCTATTAAGTTCGGTAAGTTCTATCAATTTTAATAATGCAGACATATTTTATTTTAAAGAAATAATTGTTAATTAAAAATTTCAAATACTTTAATTAAATTCTTTCCCAATCTTCTATTCATCAGATTATTCTAGTAAAAATTATATTCAATTCAATTGAATCAGATCTAGATAAAATCAAAAATTTCTCTTCATTCCTATTTTT
This sequence comes from Candidatus Altimarinota bacterium, assembly GCA_028685185.1. GTDB lineage: Bacteria > Patescibacteriota > Gracilibacteria > BD1-5 > UBA2023 > JAQUEK01. Next base: position 134,806 of record JAQUEK010000003.1, on the reverse strand, counting down.
TAATTTATCAAGCAGATGTTTTTTTTTCAAATTCTATTTGTCAATCTGTTACTTCAATAATTCAAATCGTATCAATAATCTCTATTTTATTTTTCGAAAAATTATAACCCCTATTTTTTGCTTCTAGATAAATCTGTGTTAAAAAAGCATTTATTCATAATGATGGATTAGAAATGGCTTTAAACCTGTTTAATTGAGAATGGTTCTTATATCATACAGTGTTACCTTCAAGAACTTTCTTAGCAAGTAATCATTCTCGCCAACATGCTAACAATCAAGCTCTATCAAGATATTTTGGATGTATTGACCAAAGTCTCATAAAAAACAAGATTATTAACTATTCTTCTCTTTTTCATAAGCTTCGATAACCTGTTCTATCTTACCTTTGTACATGAAATATTTCTCTCAGATATGATCAAGCTCTCAAGCTGCAATCATCTTGAATCATTTTACGGTATCTTCAAGCTTTACATATACTCATGGAGTTCAAGTGAACTGTTCCGCAACGAAGAATGGCTGAGAGAAAAATCTCTGAATCTTACGTGCACGGGAAACTGCTAACTTATCTTCTTCGGAAAGCTCATCCATTCATAGGATTGAAATGATATCCTGAAGTTCCTTATATCTTTGAAGTATTTTCTGTGTAAGTCTTGCTGTGTTATAATGATCGTCTCATACGACTTTCGGTATCAGAACCGTAGAAGTTGAATCAAGAGGATCTACAGCTGGATATATACCCAATTCTGCAATTCATCTTGCAAGTACGACTGTAGAATCAAGATGGGCGAATGTATTTGCTGGAGCTGGATCTGTAAGATCATCTGCAGGAACATATACAGCCTGAACTGAAGTTATTGATCCGTTTTTAGTGGAAGCGATTCTTTCTTGTAATGCTCACATGTCAGTTGCAAGTGTTGGTTGATATCAAACTGCAGATGGAATACGTCCTAGAAGTGCTGAAATCTCTGATCAAGCCTGAGTAAAACGGAATATATTATCAACGAACAGAAGAACATCCCTTTTTTCTATATCTCTGAAATATTCAGCCATTGTCAGTCAAGTCAATGCAACTCTTGCTCTTGGTCCTGGAGCTTCATTCATCTGACCGAAAACCATGGCAGTCTTATCTATTACACCTGATTCCTTCATTTCATGATAAAGATCGTTTCATTCCCTTGTTCTTTCTCAAACTCATGCAACTACAGAATATCATCCATGCTCACTCGCTATATTATGGATCAATTCCTGCATTATAACTGTCTTACCTACTCAAGCTCATCCGAAAAGTCATACCTTTCATCATTTAAGCATAGGAGCTATAAGATCGACTACCTTGATTCAGGTTTCGAAAACTTCAGTCTGCGTAGAAAGTTCAGCGAATTCCGGAGCTTTTCTATGAATAGGTAATTTATTATCTCATTTAGGTGCGTCCATCTCATCAATAGGATCTCATAAGACATTGAACATCCTTCAAAGAACAGCACTTCAAACTGGAACTCTTATCGGTGCCTCAGTTGCGGTTACTTCAAGTCATCTTTTAACTCATTCTACCGGATTCATGGCAATGGTTCTGACCACTCAATCTCAAAGTTGTTGTTGTACTTCAAGGATTAATTTTGAAGGAGCTCAGATAACTTCAAGGGCATCATATATATTTGGCACATATCCATCTTTGAATTCAACATCTATGACTACTCAAATAATTTTTGTAATGGTTCACTTATTCATAGTAAATTAGGTTAAAGGTTAGTTATTATTTTGTTTGTTATTATTTGCAACAGCAACTTTTACATGATCCACAAGATCATTTATCTTCTATCTTCAAGAATTCAACATCGCCGCAATTAGGGCATTTATTCTGCTTACATCTAGATTCCTTGCTGTATTCACAGTCAGGGCATTTCCATATTGTCATAGTATTATGATTAGGAGTAAATTAATTGTTTAAAAGTGTCTCTAGCAATTTATTCTTCAAAGTCATTATTGCAGTTGTAGTATATTCTTTTGTGAAAGACGGAAATCAAATTTTCTTTCAATCTGCAAACTTTACCATTTTCAATTTTCAATCTTGCCATACCTCGATTATATCATCAGCGTTTTTCTTAGGATGCCAACTTCTGAAAAATTCCATTTCCTCATCTGAAAGCAAAAACTGTTTTGACGAATCACCGATATCTAAGGTTTTTCACATATTAGGTAAAATTAGATTTCATTCTTATCCATGGCAATATTACTCAATCTGTCAGCTTCTTTATTTTTTTCTCTTGGTATATGAATGAAGCTTATCTTTCATCACCAGGCATTTATCATCTTATCGATTTCAAATTTTATCTCTTTCAATTCCGGATTTTTCATCTTGAATATTCAAGACAGTTGATTGACAACCAATTGGCTATCCATATATAATTCTATCTCTTTTGCTCATAGCTCTATCGCTCTTTGTATTCAATTCAGAGCTCCCAGATATTCCGCTTGATTATTTGTCTTGACTCAAAGCGATTTATATCTTTTTTCGACAGGGGTTCATTTTTCATCAATTATATAAACTCAGAGTCCTGCACTTCCTGGATTTCCTCTGGCTCATCAATCAGTATAAACTTTTAAGATCATGCTTTTAGGTAGGTTAATCCTTCATACTTTCAACTCAGCTTACAATCTCAGAAACCTCCTTCGTTATGGAAGCCTGCCTTGCTTTGTTGTATTTCAATGTAAGTTCAAAAACTTTCTTACCTGCACTGTCTTTCGCATTTTTCATGGCAACCATACGAGATCAATGTTCAGATGCTTTTGATTCCAAAATCATCTCATAGAACATCATATCAAGAATCATCGGAATCACCTCATTTGCTATGGTTTCCTTATCTGGCTCTATCTTATAATCTGTAGCTTTTATCTCTTCATCGATTTTCATTCATACTATATCCTTAAGATAATTCATTATATCTTCCTTATCTATAGATAGAAACTGCTTCGCAAATGACTTTTGTGTTATAGCAGAAACATAATAGCTATAAAAAACCACAACCTTATCATATTCACCTGATTTGAATCTATTCACAAGATCCTTGGAAATCTTCTTTGTATCCGCTAGTTCAATATTATCCTTTATGCTTTCTGAAAAATCCTCTATAAGGTTTCATCATGTCCTTAATATGAAATCCTGAGATTTCTTACCTATAGATACGAAATCGAATTTCTTATCATTTGCTTTGGTATATTGAGCGACTTTCTTGAATATATTAACATTGTATCATCCGCAAAGTCATTTATTGGATGAAACAACAACCAAAAGTTCCTTACCTGTCCTTATCTTATTTCAAGATAGGAATATTGAATCTTTCAGACTATCTCATACCATGCTCAGAATCTTCAATGATTCAAGGGCAAAAGGACGACTAGCCAAAACATTGTCTTGAGCCTTCTTCATTTTAACGGTCGAGATAAGCTCCATCGCTTTCGTGATCTTTGCTGTATTCTTAACTGTCTTTATTCTTGCTATGATTTCTTTTCCTGATGCCATATTTTAATTAATATGTAATAAATTCCTTACTCTGTTCATTATACCATCCACGGTTTTCTTCTCAACATAGGGCTTTTTTATCTGCCTTGTTGTGATTTCAGTTGCCTTATCATCGTAAAAGCCTTTTCATAGGACTTTTTCTCTTATCACATTCTTATACTGCATTGTCATGTTTCTGGAATATTCAGCAAGGCTTGCAATCGTATTCCTCAGATAATCTATCTGCTCTTGAGGGATCGGTCTCTGTTTCTTTCCTACTTCAATATATCTTTTAGAATAGAAATTCTTAAAGAAATCAAACATCCTATCATTATATTCTTTCATCGATTTTTCAACGTAGTAAAAGCAATGATTGATGAAGTTACTTTCCAATAGATCGATTATATCTTTGTTTTGCTCTTTTCCTCATCATCTTCTGCTTATATAATCCTTGGTTATCTTTCATATATATTCGATGGATCAAATAAGGCTTCCACATGCGGCAAGCTCTTGAAAACTAAAACCAGGTATCTTGGAAAGGATCTGCCTTTTCTCGAATATATATTTCATAAAGCTATCTCATTCAGGTTTCTTTCATATCACATCCTTAAGATTTGTATTTATTCAATCTATGGAAAAATCGAAATCATTGAAGTAATTAGCCCTGATATCCATGCAAGCTTCCTTGGTTCAGATGAAATCACAATTTTTAGAATTTGCGATTTCAGGTATTGCTTCTGTTCTCTTTATAGCTTTGGGTTGTTCTTTTGTCCTTGATATTCAGAAGAACGAACCATCCATAGTTCAAGATATTGCTGACATGATTAATATTGTTAATTAATACATTTCCTTTAATTCTTCCAAAACTTTGATTAATTTAGCTTTTGATTCATCATCCAAATCTTTCTTATCCTTGATTGAAGATAGGATAGATCATTCTTTCTCAAGCTTTGCATATAGGTCTTTTTCAAATTCTCCTATCTTAGATACTTCAAGGCTATCCAGATATCAGTTTGTCGAAGCAAATATGACACAGGTCTGCTTATCTGATGATATCGGAGAATATATTCATTGCTTAAGTATCTCAACATTCCTCTTACCTCTTTCAAGCTGAGCTCTGGTATCCTCATCAAGATCTGATGCGAATTGTGAAAACGCTTCCAATTCCCTGAATTGAGCCAATGATAATTTAAGTGTTCCTGCAACTTTTTTCATTGCTTTTGTCTGAGCTGATGATCATACGCGAGAAACTGAAAGTCATACATTTATCGCTGGTTTGATTCATGCATTGAACAATCATGTCTCAAGGAATATCTGTCAGTCTGTTATTGATATCACATTTGTAGGTATATATGCTGATACGTCTCAAGCCTGTGTTTCGATTATAGGAAGTGCTGTGAGAGATCATGCTCATAACTTATCGTTTAATTTTGCAGCTCTCTCAAGAAGCCTTGAGTGAAGGTAGAATACATCTCATGGATATGCTTCTCTTCCTGGTGGTCTTCTAAGAAGCAATGACATCTCTCTATAAGCATTAGCATGCTTTGTAAGATCATCGAAGATAATAAGGGCATGCTCTCATTTGAACATGAAGTACTCTGCCATAGCACAACCTGAATATGGAGAAAGCCATTGCATGGAAGCAGGAGTACTTGATCCTGCAGAAACTATGATCGTATAATCCATAGCTCATGCTTTTCTTAGCTCTTCTGCGATTGCAACTACTTTTGAATCTTTTTGTCAGATTGAAACATAGACACACTTTACACCTTTTCATTTCTGATTAAGGATAGTATCTATCGCTATCTGGGTCTTACCTGTTTGTCTGTCTCATATGATAAGCTCTCTCTGTCATCTACCGATAGGCACCAATGAATCGATTGCCTTTATTCAGGTTTCAAGCGGCTCATGAACAGATTTTCTGCTCATGACTCAAGTTGCAACCCTTTCTGTCGGATAGAATTCTGTCGATTTGATTTCTCCGAATCAGTCAATTGGATTTCCAAGGGCATCGACAACTCTTCCGAGCAATCATTCTCAAACCGGAACTTCCAAAACTTTTCATGTTTTCTTTGCTATCATTCATTCTTTAATAGTGCTGAATCATGCAAGGATAACGACTCAAACGAAATTCTCCTCAAGGTTAAGTGCAACTCATGTCGCTCCTGATTCGAATTCTACAAGCTCATTATATGAAATATCCCTAAGCCCTACGACTTTCGCGATACCGTCTCAAAGATAGATAACCTCTCAGCTATTCACTCTCTCAGGACTCAAATCAGCTGAATCCAATCTTTCTTCAATTTCTTTGATTATTCAATCTAAAAGATTTGTATTTGTCATGGTGATTTAATTAGTAATTAATTATAGGTTTATTTTTTTGTTTTATTTCATCCGGTCATGGATCAATGATTGTATCGTAGAGGATAAATCAAAGATATGAACATTTATTCCATTAAATCTTCCTTATCTTATTCTCAACACTCTCAAAACTCACATCCATAAGTTCATCTCAGAAAAATAATCTCAATCATCATCGAAGATTAGGATTTTCTTTCCATATTATCTTATCTTCCGAGGTTTCGATTCAAAAAACATCTTTATATAAATCTTTTACAAGAACAAGAATATCGTTTTTCTGGACTTCTGGAAAATATTCCACAGAAAGCCTCTGCTCTTGAGTCAATTCAGCATGAATCACCTCATAGGATTTCCTTCAGATATTCTTCTTAAGTGTCCTATATTTCTTCATGAGCTTAATGATCTTAGAAAGCTCAGTTTTTGAATATTTATTTATATCCATCTTCAAATTAATATTATAAATTAGCTAGGTATCTATCAAAGGTCTCATCTATCGTCTCAAGTCAAAGCTTAGCCCTGAATCATCATCCGCCTTCTCTGAAGTGTCAGATAAAATCTTCTTTCCTGTTAAAACCAATATCATCAGCAACTCAGATTTCAGACATTCAGAATCTTCTTCGGACCTCATTTATGGCATTTGTCATTTCATAGTATCATGAAAATCTCTTACATCAAGTCAATATAAATCCTTAGTGATCTTTCATGATACCATAATGAAATAATTAAATGATTTCCTTTTCAGTGCTTTTCTTTATGAAATCAACATTTGCATCGCTTTTAGAAAATAATTTCTGATTCAGCTTCAAAGCCACTTCAAGAATTTTTTCCCTCATGCTCTCGTTCATTGATTTTCTTTCATTTTCGATATCAAGCATTGCTTTGTGTTTTATTTTTTCAGCTTCATCTTTAGCTTCATCGACAATTTCTTTTGCTTCCTCTTTTGCTATAATTCAAGCCTCATTCTTTATGAAATGAGATTCCTTCTTAGCTTCATCGATAATATCCCTAGCTTCTTTCTTGGCCTCATCTTTGATGTCGTGTAGTATTATATGTGCCTCTTCGAGCTCTCTCCTCTTTTTTTCCTCAGAAGTCAAATACTTCAAATAAGGCTTAAATAAGAACTTATTTAAGATAAATATTATTACAGCGATATTTATCAACTGAATAATAAAGGATCCTAGATTTACAAAAGAATTCATTTTTTATACTGATTTAAAAACTAAACAACTATTTAACAAACTTGATCATGATTGCAATAACGAAAGCGAAGATTCAAAGTGCCTCAGCAAATGCGATAGCAAGAATCATTGTTGATTTGATATCATTTGAAGCAGAAGGATTTCTACCGATAGCATTCAAAGCGCTAAAACCTATCAATCAGATAGCGATTGCTGGAGCGAAAGCTCATAAACCGAAAGCAAGAGCCATAGCTATATCTTGTAAACTCATAATAATTAATTTAAAAAGTAAAAAGAGAAAATTCAAAGCATGTTTTGAATTTTCCACTTCTTATTTTTTAGTGGTGTTCCTCTATAGCCTGCTTGAAGTATATCGAAGCGAGTACGAAGAACACTATCGCCTGTATCAATGCAACGAAAAGCTCGAAAAACCAGAAAGGGAGAACGAATAATTCTCAGATCCTTATGCCGAAAAGGCTTATCATTCATCATAAATATGCAAGCATCGCTATAAGTACGACTCATGCGAATATGTTTCAGAAAAGCCTCAGAGAAAGTGAAAGCGCTTTAACAACCTCTCCGATAAGATGAAGCCAACCTACGAATACGTTTATTATCTTTTCAAAAAGTCAGTCTCAATGGAAATTGAACATGTAGCCTTTCAGATATTTAGGTATTCATCTTTTGAATACAGCAACGAAATGGGAGACGAATATTATTATGAGAGAAAGTGCGAAAGTCGTGTTAGGATCACTGTTTATAGGTCTCAGATATTCATGAAGCTTAAGGTCTTCTCATGCGAAAAGAAGTATCCAATCCAAGAATAGGGAGAATATGTTTGATAGGAATATGAAAATGAACATTCATCAGATCAAGAAAAGTATCTTTTTAGCGAATTTCCTGTCTCATATGAAATCAGCAGCGAAATCATATATAAGCTTAACTATTATAAGTCCGGTTGTTTTGAAGAATCATCATTTCTTATTTATGTTTGTCCTGAATAGCAACAATGCCACAAATAGGAATACCATGAAAATCCATGTGGATAATACGGTATTTGAGATTCAGAAATGCATTCATAAGATATCGAAGCCGAAGTTCGGAATCAATTCTCATTGCATTGAAGGAATGTGTGGTCAGCTTTCTGTTCAAGCCATAAAAATATCTTAATTAATACATATAAGTTTCAAGAATTGCTCCATTATATAAAATATATCGAAAAATCAAATTTATAAAAAAAATCAGTTTTTTGTTTAAATAACTGATTCAAAACAAAATAACAAAAGAATTACTTTTATCAAAAAAGTAATTCTTTTCATATAAATCCAAAAAGGATTTAACACATTTAATTACTGTATCAGATGTCATCAAAAAATACAGAAACAATGGAAAATATAATGCTGATACAAAAAAATCAATGGTTTCAGATGATATTAATGAAGATATATTTGAATATTCCCAGATATTGGATTTCTATTTTTATTCCTTAGTTTTTATTATCCTTCAATATTTATGAAGACAATCTCGTTGTCATTTGCCAATTCTTTCACCTTATAGCTTTTTACTGCTTCTGGATGTTGTCATAACGTTGAGAAGAATATATCTTTCTGGTCTCAATATGGAACCACATATTGAACCTCGAGATTCTCATATATCTTTATCGAATTCTTGCTTCATTTTATGACAAGTATGTTTATATTACCGAAAAGATCTCAAAGTTCCTCTGTTATTTCAATTTCATCATAAGGTATGTATGCAACATTCTTATCTTCTATCCTTACCTGAAAAAACAATTTTTCCTTATTTTCAACTATCTGAGCAAGAAAACCTGATTTCTCATATTCACCTGGAAAATCCAAAACCATTCATTCTATAATAACCCTAGTATCATTGAATACAACTTCTTTCTTATCTGATATAAAAACTATATCTCAGTTTCTAGCAAATATTTCCATATTTTCTTGATTATTAAAATAATATTTTATTGTTTTTAAAAGATATGCCTACATATATTGAAGATTCTTCTTTATGTATGTATAGATATCCGGCTTTATCTCAACATTCTTTAGGTCTTCAAGTCTGTACCATTTATATCATATGATTTTTTCCTTTTTTTCAACTGAATTTTCAAACGCGCTCAAATCAGGTTCCTTGTCTCAATTAAGCTTCACCAAAAATAGATAAACATCTTTATTTATCGTAGGATTCCCATCCTTGTATGTTGCGATAAAGGTAAAATTTATCTTTGTTATAAATTTGATTATCTCCAAATCTTCATGAGGAAGTCATGTCTCTTCGCTAATTTCCCTTAATGCTGTTTCCTTTGCTTTCTCTTCATTTTCAATGTGTCACTTCGGTATCACATAGACAATCTTCCCTTTCGGATTTTTTCTTTCAAGCAAAAGAACTTCATATTGGCTTCATTTTTTGCGATAGACAATACCTCAAGAGCTTTTTTCAAAAAGTCTTGCCATATATATGTTTTTTAATAATTGCCCCAAATATAATCATATTTTTTTAAAATACAATAAAATTATATTTTTAGTTGATTTTCTGAATCAATTATGTAAATTAGAACCAATAAAAATCTTATATTATAACTATTTCACATTTATGAATTTTGAAATAGATACAAAATCCTTGAAAGAGGCTATAGATACTGTAAATCATGCTTCAAGTTCAGGGAATCTTACTCCGATTCTTGAAAATATCCTGATAAACGCACAATATAAGAAAGTAATGCTGACTTCGAATAATCTTGAAATGGCGATCGAATATGTGATTTCAGAATGAGTTGATGTAAAATCCGAGTGAAGCTTCACTGTATCTTCAAGGTTCATATCTTCTTTCATATCACTTGTAAACGATGAGAAGATAAATCTGGAGCTTCTCTGAAACTCGAGCCTTTGATTGAAAACCCCTTCCTCAGAGACAAAGATAAAATGAATCGAAGCATCCAAATTTCCGCTTATCCCTGTATTCAAGCAGGAATATTCATTTAACATGAATTCTGCGGATCTTAAGAAAGCCATAGAAAAAACCATTTTCTCCACCGCATCATGAAATATAAGGCCGACTTTAGCATGAATCCATCTTTCCATAAACGAATCTGAGATTCTGTTCGCTTCAACTGACAGCTTCAGACTCAGTGAATTCAAGACAAAGAACAAATCGAACATAGACAAGGTGATATCCATAATAATACCATCAAAAACTGCATTGGAACTATCAAGGATCCTACCTGAAAATGCTAAGGTTGAACTTTTCATAAGCGATAATCAGATACTTTTCACATTCTGAAATATCAAGCTCTTCTCACGTCTGCTTAATGGACATTTTCCTGATCATAGGGTTTTCTTCCCAAAATCATATTCCACCAAATGAGTTATCCAGAGGCAGGATCTTATCCAGGCGCTTAAAAGGATCAATCTTATATCAAAGGAGAACAATTTCAATACAAGAATGGATTTCAACTCAGAGAATTGAATCGAGCTATCCACAGGAGATACTGAAATCTGAGCATGAAGGATAAGTCTTCCAGCTTCAATCGAATGAGAGAATGCTATGATATGACTGAACTCGACGTATCTTATAGAGGCTTTGAATGTCATAAAAGATGATTATGTCTCTCTTGATTTCGAGACAAGCCTTTCACCGATAATGCTGAGATGAATCACTGAAAAAGAAAGCGATTTCGAATATAAACACATAATAATGCCACTTAAGATATAATTTTCAATATGCAGCAAAAACTAACAAAACTTCAAGAAGAGGTTCTTATGAAAATAGGTGATCTCAAGACCGAACAGGAAGTTATAGATTACAGGAATGATATAACAGGTAAGAATTGATCCCTTACAGAAATCCTAAAATGAATAAAGGATCTTTCAATAGAGGAAAAGCAGACAATCTGAAAGCTTTCAAACGATATCAAGACAGTCATACTGAATGCGTTCGAAAAAAGATTGAATGAGATAAAACAATATCTTATACAGGAAAAACTTAAGAATGAGTTCTTTGATGTCACTATCCCTGGTAAGGCAGATTTCTGAGTCCATTCTCACCCCCTTACAAGCGTATTGAGGCAGATAGAGGACACTTTCAAAAGAATGGGTTTCGATATCTATGAATCAAATGAGGTTACAACAGAATATTTCAATTTCGATTCCCTGAATGTTCCTGCAACTCATCCAGCTCGCGATATGCAAGACACTTTCTGGCTTGAATGAATATGAAACGTATTGTCTACACAGACATCAAGCATGCAGAATATAATAATGAAGTCTCAAAATCCACCTATAAGAGCGATTATACCTTGAAGGGTTTTCAGGAATGAAGACATAGATGCAACCCATGAGAATACTTTCTATCAGGTCGAATGAATCGTCATCGATGAATGAATAACTCTTTGAAACCTTAAATATACGATAAGGACTATGCTTTCCGATCTTTTCGAAAGCGAGGTCACAATAAGGTTAAGGCCATGATATTTCCCTTTCGTGGAACCTGGGGTGGAAGTGGATTTCTCTTGCCCTTTCTGCAAGTGAACAGGAGATAATTGCAGGATATGCAAGCATACCTGATGGATAGAATTCATGTGAGCATGACTTATACATCCGAATGTATTGAAGGAATGATGAATAGATCCTGAAAAATACTCATGATTCGCTTTCTGATTCTGAATGAATAGGCTAGCTATGATAAAATATTCAATTCCTGATATGAGATATTTCCAGCATCCTAACGTAGCATTCTTGAAACAGTTTTAAACCGATTTTAATATCCTATCATTTATACATCAACTGATGTGTGCTGCACATAGATCACATCTGGTGCATCATTTTTCTAAATTTTTCGGATCTGAATCGATGCATGATGCAAATACCATTGATTTTATAAGATCAGATGAAGATGGCATGGATAGGAATCAATTGTTTGTATGAGACATCAGACAGATTGCTAAATAGTAATATATATGCCGATGATATATAAAAACAACATAAATTCAAGGCAGATATGATAAAATGATTAAGTTTCCAAAAACTTTTGCAATTTCAGAAAAATACATAAAATATACAGGCATTTTGGGAGATAGAGTAATCTATCACTTGCACCAATTTATTTAATAAAACGTATTTTTATGCAAAAAAGAGGTAAGAAATATAAGCAAGCTATGACTCTGATAGAGGCAGAAAAAGCTTATACGATCGATGAAGCTGTTGAGCTTCTAGAAAGGACAAATACAGTTAAGTTCGACCCAACAGTTGAAATTCATTTCAACCTAGGAATTGATCCTAAATATTCTGATCAGATGGTTAGATCTACTATTACCCTTCCTAACGGATCAGGTAAGACTGTAAGAATCTGAGCTTTTGATGATTCAGGAAATGAGAAGGCATTGATTGCAGCTGGAGCTACTGTAGCTGGATGAGATGATCTTATAGATACTGTATCTCAAGGAAAAATAGAATTTGATGTTGCTATCGCAACAACAGCAATGATGAGAAAGATGTGAAAGGTTGCCAAGGTTCTTTGACCAAAAGGTCTTATGCCAAATCCTAAAGCAGGAACTGTATGAGATGATCTATTGTCAATAATCAAGGAATTGGTTGCTTGAAAATTCGAATTCAAAAATGATAAACAATGAAATGTCCATTCAATCGTAGGTAAACTTTCATTCGGACAAGATAAATTGAAGACTAATATATTAGCTTTCGTTAAAACCATAAAAGAAGTTAAACCAACTTGAGTTAAGGGAAATTATATCAATACGATATATGTTTGTAATGCTATGTGACCTTGAATAAAATTAGACATGAAATAATAGATTTCCAAAAAAACCGTATATGAGATTAATCTCATATACGGTTTTTTTTATTGTTTAGTTCCTTCATTTGAATGCGTTGATAAGTGTTATCTCATCGGCATATTCTATATATCCTGAATTGGGAAGTCATTTTGAAAGACGTGTTATGCTTACATCAGATTTTGGCATGTTTTCTTTTATGTACATAGCTGTTGCCTCTCATTCTATATTAGGATTAGTTGCAATTATAATCTCTGTGAAGCTTCAGTTTTCGATTCTAGAAAACAATTCTACAAATTTAAGGTCTTTGGATAGGATTCAGTTAATAGGTGATATTGATCAACCAAGGACATGATAATGTCATTTATATATATGAAGCCTCTCTATGCTTACCATATCAAGATAATCCTCAACCACACATATAAGGTGATTATCCCTATTTCGATTCTCACAGATGTCACAGATATCATTTTCCTTATCCGTATAAGAAAAACATACCTTACATTCCCTTATATCCTTTTGAACCTTTTCAAGGCAACTTGTAAAGTTCCTAAGATAATTAGGATTCGACTTCAGCAGGAAAAATGCGAGCTTAACTGCGGTCTTTTCTCAGATTCAAGGCAAGAATGATATTATATCAACAAGCTTCTTTAAAGTTTCAGGCATAAGTTATTTTAAATATTTTGATTTCCGATATTCTATAGATTTTTTCGGATTGAGCAATTAAAAAATATGTCATTAGGAGACCGGTCTCCCATATAAAGCTTTCATCCATAATAAGCCATATCCGTTAAACTGGAGACCGGTCTCTTAAAAATTCCCCTCATATCCTCATGAATTCATCATGATCTCAGCTTGTGAATATCTCCAGATTTCAATTCTTAGACAATCATTTCTCTATATCAGAGTGTTTTTCAAGATATTGCCTGAATTTCATTGAAGATTCATAGCTTGGATCTATGATTCCGATATCCGTAGAAAGCAATTTTCTGAATTCTTCAGAAACAAGAGAATAATGCGTACATCATAAAACAAGGTATTCAATATCTTTATCGAACATATACAGATATCATTTCAGTATCTCTTTGAATTCATCAGTCTGATGATTTCAGCTTTCTATAAGCGGAACAAGCTTAGGTGATCCTATTTCCTGAACAATGATCCTTTCATCTAATCTTTGCACCCTTTCTTTATATAAGTGAGATTTGACTGTACTATTTGTCGCCAAGACTCAAACTTTCTTCAATCATAGCTCTGCTATTTTTTCAGCTGCTGGAATAGTCACTCATAAGATTTTCCTATCTGGAAATATCTCCTGCTGAAGTACTCTTATATTCGATGTTGCGGTATTACAGGCAAGTATCACGATTTTAGCTCATTTATCGAAAAGAAAATTAACTCATCTGATAGTTAGTTCCTTTATCTCTTCAAGATCCTTATCTCAATAAGGTATGTTTTCGGAATCTCAGAAATAGATGTAGTCATATTCTCCAAGATTTTTCCTGAATTCATTCAATACTGAAAGTCATCAGAATCAGGAATCAAATATTCAAATCATATTCATCATTTTATTAAACAAAAATGTAGAGATTCGATTGAGCGAATCTCTACATTAAGATATTTATTTTTATTTGTTTGCTATGTAAGCTAGATTTACATCTTTCAGAACCAAGTAGTTGGGATTATCTATAGTTTCCATCGCATTGATCGTTTTATCTTCAGATATATTGCTTAATGACTGGACTTCTGCTATCTTCATATTCAGCAGATTCTCTTCAAAGGCCAGATTTCTTCTTTCTATTTCAAGATTTCTTATCTGATATCATTTCGTTGCATTTACATTGAGAGTCCAAACATAATAGATTCAAAGGAATCAGATCATGGAGATTGTAAGAATATAGGTTTTTGTGAAAGACATCTTATAGTTTTCTCTTGTGGTTTTTCTTTCAGAGAAGAAAGGAATCTTTCATTTTTTCATTACAATGATGTTTGGATTCATCTTTTGTATAAAAAGTTAAGTTATATTATTTATTTTTCTGGCAATCCTTAACTTTGAGCTTCTTGATCTTGGATTATGCCTGATTTCTGATTCACTAGGCTCTATAGGTTTTTTACTTACCTTTTCCAATACTGGTTTTGTAAGGCTTTGTCATGTAATCTGATCTATCTCTGTTTCTATGAAACCGTTTATTATCTGTTTTGCTATCCTGTCTTCAAGCGAATGGAATGTTATGATTGCAAGTATTCATCATATTTCAAGAATTTTTACCGCATCCTTAACCGATTCTCTTATTACTCAGAACTCATCATTGACTTCTATCCTGATTGCCTGGAAAACCCTTGTTTTCGATTTAGGATCAAAGCTTGATTTTTCTATTATCTCAAGCAAATCTTTTGTTGTCTCTATTTGTTTTGTTTTTCTTTGCAATAATATTTCGTCAACAATGAACTTTGATTTCTTCTCTTCTCAGTATTCCCTGAAAACCCTATAAAGATCATTTTCCGAATATTCGTTTATCACGTCTTTTGCTGTAATTCATGAAGTCCTATCATATCTCATATCAAGGGCTCATTCTCATCTGAATGAAAATCATTTGTTGAAATCATCAAGATGGACACTGCTTACTCAAAGATCGTAATATATATTATTTACTTTATCTATTCAAATTTCATTCAGTTTCTCTTTAAGGAATCTGAAATTTGAATTAATAAGATAAATCTTTATTCATTTCTTTTCCGCTTCATCTCAAACCTTTTCCTCTATGATTTTCCTGGCAGATTCAAGATTATCATTATCCGCATCAAATCCGACAAAAATATCTCATGGATTCATCTTTTTTATTACCTCTATTGCATGTCATGCAAGTCAAAGTGTACAGTCGACTACTATATTTTTCTTGTTTTCATCTAGCTTAATCGCACTAACTAGCTCATTTAAAAGAACAGACTTATGTCAAAAATTCGAATCTTCCAATATTGTCAAAAAAATGTTAAAAAGTCCATGTTGTCTATATTTGTATTTGTTCTCAGGTAAATTAATCTTTTTTGTTCTATTGTCAAATTAAAATCCTTTTAAATAGACATTTTTTATATTGACAAAATCTACTATTTTGGTTATAAAAAGTTACTGACATTTTTCTGACTTTTATGCAGATTGTTAAAAAGTTATCAATGACTTGCTTCATTTATCTGAAAATGACAGTTCATCAGCTTTGCCTTCACTCGAAATGATCCATGACAGTTGAATTCTCTCAATCCAATACATGCATCCTCATTCAGCTATTCAGAGATTCTTTTGCCACTTTCAGCTTTGAATGCATTCATCAGGTTCAGGAATTGGATTTCGATTTTGAGGCTTCCAATAATTCATTGGATATTTCATTCAATATAGGTATCCTTACCGATTCAGGATTTGCCGGGTCTCATGTATATACTCAATTCGTATTCGTTATCACCATATATTCCGTAGCCTCGACAAGCCTTGCTACGTGAAATCATAGATTATCGTTCTCTGAAGTTGATTTTACTAGAGTAAGTTCTTCTTTTGTCAGAAGGTCATTTTCATTTATTATGGACAATATCCTTGATCTGAAATAATATTCGAATACGTTTTTCAGGCTATTCGATCTGATCTTATTATGGAAATCAGCATGTGTGCAAAGTATCTGAGAGACTGATATATCGTATCACGCGAATGCATTTGAATATTCCTTTATGAGTTTTGTCTGTCCAACTCCTGCGCAGGTTTGCTTGTAAGCTATATCACTGTATCATTCAAGCCTTGGAACAATGCTTTTCCCTAATCATACGGCTCATGAAGTTACCAAAGCTACATCGACATTCCTTTCCATCAAACATATTATGTCGGCTATCATTGAGCTCACCTTAGGTTTTCTGAGATCAAATCTCCCCTCTTCGTTAAGAAGTGATTCTGTGCCTATTTTTATTACAATCCTATTCATGATACATGTTGATAAGAATATGAACTAATTATAGAATAATCACTTATTGAAATTTGTAAATAGAAAATTATTTTCGATGATATTACTGTTATTATCGGAAATGGCAGGATATGTTTTCCTGCATATGCAATGTATCCCATATAACCTTAATCCATATTCATTTCCTCAAATTTAACCTTGCAAAATTCATATTATTTCATATAATCCGACTGCTTTTCAGAGCAAAAAAAACAGGTATATAAAAAAATAATAAAATCATTTATACCGTACTTTCTAACCAGAAAAATCGTGTCTTTTAAAAAATCGAAAATCAAAAATGATAACGTTTGAGAAATTCTCATAAATAAGATAGGCGAACTAAGGAATTCATATATAAGTGCAAAGAAAAAAAATTTCATCTCATGAGTATTGCTTTCAGTGATATGAATACTGATAATATTCTTCATAGGTACTTTCACATTTTGAAAGCTTTCAGCTTTCAAATTTGACCTAAGCTTCCTTAATGTGCTTAACATGTCCAGCCTATCATCTGCATGACCTCAGCAGGAAAAGATCAATATCCTGCTTACTTGAGTATGAGGATGAAGCCATGAATGAGCAGAGCTTACCGATACAATAATACTTGCCTCCATAAATACGAAAAAGAAGATGGTTACAATGCTATCTCTACCTAGAGATCTATATGTGTCTTATCCTGCATGATGAGCATGAAGGATAAATGAGCTATATTTCAGATGACTGAAAAATCTATCGCCTTCAAAAGCGATGACCTATCTTGAAGATAAGGTGAGCGAAATCACTTGAGAGAAAATCGATTACTATGCAAACATCGATTTTGACGGTTTCATAAAATTCGTGGATCTTATAGATTGAATAAAGGTGGATGTTCCTGAAAAACTTGTGGATACCGAATATCCTGATTCGAATTGGTGATATGAAACCTTCTCCATAAAGAAATGACTTCAGAAGCTGAATTGAACAACAGCATTGAAATACGCAAGAAGCAGGCATTCAACAAGCGATTTCGACAGGTCATTGAGACAGCAGCTTGTGATCAAAGCCATAAAAGACAAGCTTTTCAAGCTTGAATACATATGAAACCCTGTAAAATTGAAATCATTGTTCTATGCTATAAGCTCAAATATAAAGACAGATTTAAGCTTGACTGATATGATATCCTTTGCTCTGCTCGCAAAAAGTATCCCAACCGAAAACATATATTCTTTCAATCTTAATACTTCATGCTTCGATAATATAAATCTGTGTGAAAGAGGTTGATTCCTTTATTATTGAGATAGATCAGCTTTCTGATGAGCTTCCGTCGTACTTCCTGAATGAGCCACAGCATCAAACCTTTCAAGATATTGAGATATAAACAAATTCTCAAACATGATTTTCAATTATCCTGAAGTTTTCAAGGATAAATACGAGATAAACATAGTGAATACCACAAAGGTTTCATGATTAGCCAACAGATTTGCGACGGAATTGAAAAAATATTGATTCAATATTCCCGAGAAGGATTCTATACTTAGTACAAAGGATAAATTCGAGAAGACAAAGATCAATTTCCTATATGACGAAGTAAATAAAACCTGAGTCAGCCCAGATAATAAAAGCCTGGAAGCGATATCTCAATTCATATTCTCAGAACAGATTCCAAGCAAGAAACTTACATATTCAAAAAATCCAGGTACCAAAATCGAGATTGTAATATGAAATGACTATAAATTATATTTTAAATAAAAGCGAAATATGCAAAACTTCTCTAAAGAACAAATCAAGAAAAGGATAGAAAAAAAACATTTTCAGGAAATGGAACAGGATGATAAAAAAGCTATCATTGGTCATCTGTTATGGATAGTATTATGACTGATGATTCTTTTTTTAGCAATAATATGGCTAGTATATGCGCACGATCTTCCTTCGATCAAAAGGGTATGAGAAGATATCCTTCCTGAAAGTGTGATGATCTATGATAAGAAATGAAATGAACTATACAATCTCTATTGAAAGGAAAAGAGAACCTATGTGGATATCGGGAAGATATCGACAACCATGAAAGATGCAATAGTCAGCACTGAAGACAAGACATTCTATCAGAACAAATGATTTGATTTCAAATGACTTATAAGGGCTTGAGCAAATTATATATTAGGAAAAACAGATAAGATACAATGAACATCTACAATAAGCCAACAGCTTATAAGAAATATTTTTCTGAACCAAGAAAGAAGCATCAAGAGGAAGGCTCAAGAGCTATTTCTATCATACCAGCTTAATTCCAATTATTCAAAGGACAAAATCCTTGAACTGTATCTCAATAAGATATCCTATTGAAGCAATGCATATTGAATAGAAGAAGCTTCAAAGACATTCTTCTGAAAAAAAGCTTCTGAACTATGAATACTTGAAAGTTCCATAATGGCATCGATTCCAAAATGACCTACATATTATTCTCCTTATAATCACAGTGACAGATTGATGTGATATATTTATGCATACAATGAGAATTCACCGAAAGATACGATAAAGATAGAAGAGACAGAAAACCCTAATTTCTATAAGCCGCTGAAAGATAAATTCAAAGCTATAATAACCGACATGAAATTCGAAGAGGTAAATGAGAGCAAAGTTAAGGTATGTAATCTTAATCCTGTCTTTTTCAAGAAAGATATAAACATAACAAACTGATGTACGCAGATAGATTATAATGAGCTTATGACATTGATAAACAATATAGTGATACCATATTCCAAGCTTAATATAGAAAACCCTAATGAGAATCTCCTATCATATATTCTTGAATACAATACATGAAGAAAGGATTTCGTGCTATGAAGAATGTTTGAGGATGATAAGATAAATTCAGAGGATTATAAAAACGCTTTTATAAAAGCTCTTGATTTCAAATTCAAAAGATATACGGAAAATATAAAATATCCTTATTTCATATTCTATGTTAAGGAATATCTTGAGAACAAATATTGAAAGGATTTCGAATCGCAATGATGACTTAAGATATACACTTCTATCGATCCTAATCTTCAAGATAAGGCTGAGGAGCTGGTAAAGAAACAAGTTGGGATAAATAAAGTCAAATACTGAGCTTCAAATGCTGCACTGATAAGCATAGATAACAAGACATGACAGATTCTTGCTATGGTATGATGAGTTGATTATTTTTCAGATGATAAATGATCCAATGTAAATGTAATAACATCAGAGAGACAACCTGGATCTAGCTTTAAGCCTATAGTATATTCCCATGCGATATCAGTGAATCCTATCTGACCTGATACGCCAATATATGACACGAGCACAGAATTCTGAGATTGGGAACCTGATAACTATGATACGAAATTCATGTGAAGGATGCCGCTTAAGAAAGCATTGTGATATTCTAGGAATATACCTGCTATCAAGGTATTCTTCTACGGAGGGTGAGAAAATGAGATCATAAGATATGCAAACTCATTATGAATAGAATCATTGAAGAATTGAAACTATTACGGATGACCTCTTGCGATATGAACATGAGAATTGAAGCCGATTGAACTTGTTCAGGCATACAGCGTTTTCGCAAACATGTGAATCAGAAAAGATGTAACTCCTATAATAAGGATTGAAGACAAGAAATGAAACATAATAGAAGATACGAAAGAAAACAGATGAGTTCAGGTATTGAGCGATGCAGCAGCATATGTCATAACGAATATATTATCAGACCCTGCAAATCGTCCCAATGATTTCTGGAACAATGTACTTACTCTAAAAGACAGGAAAATCGCTGCTAAGACATGAACATCAAATAAGGATGTGACAATCAAATGAAAAGAGAAGAAGATTCTTCCTTGAGATTTATGGACAGCATGATATACTCCTCAGATAACGACTGTGGTTTGGGCATGAAACACTGATTGATCAGCTACTAAGTGAACTTGTGACTGACTTAACTGTGCAGCTCCGATTTGGCACGATTATATGGAATATGCTCATAGATGATTGGAGAAAAAAACATTCATAGAACCGGATTCAGTTATCCATGCTACTATCTCCAGAGCTTCATGAAAGCTTGTAACGGATTCTACTCCTGCTGATCTTAAGGTATCATCCATATTCGCCGTAAAACCTACCGAATATGACGGATGATATACAAGTGTAAAGGTAGACAGCCTATGTAATTGAAAGATCTCAGATTCAACCCCAGAGGAAGCGATCAGAACAGTCTATCTTGGCACAAGTACAAATCCGATAATAGATTCATATGATAAGGAATGGATGAAAACAGTAAGATGATATATCTGATGAGATTCAACCTGAAGCTGAAGTCTTGTATCTTCTGTCAGCAGCGAGCCATGTATCAGACCAACGAAAGATTCATCTTCAATAATGGTTTCCACAAATATAACAGATTGAGAGAATATAGATGCAGCAATCAAAAAAACTGTTGATATAAGGTTCGATTCCAACAATCCTATAATAAAGATAATGATATATAAGGATTGAGAGATATATAAAACCATTCCTATCGATGAGAAGAACTGATGAAATATAGATCAGGTTTTCGATTTCAGCAAAGATGCAGTATGAACCCATAAGTTGATTTTCAAAGCTATCGATAAGTTCTATTATTCAGGAGAGAATGCATATAAGATAAATATAACAAACAATTCTGATTTACCTCAGATCATAAATGATTCCTGAAGCACTGATTCATGATCTACTGCATCTGTTAAGCCTGATAAGATAGAGATCAAAAATACTCTTTCACTTACACTGATAAATCCGCCAGAATGAAGTTCGAAAAAGATATACGCAGACCAGTTCTTCAATCTAAGATGAAGCTTCAGCGTAGAACCAGATGTAATAAATGTCTACATGAACTGAAATCTGCTAAAGATAGTGGATTCTGCGAAGAATTTCACAGTGCCTATAAATGATTGAAATGATCTGATTCCTTGAAGTTATACCTTGAAAGTTGAATGAATCCTAGGAAATAGCAGAGTTTCTAAGGATGTGAAATTCAGTGTGATGGCAAAATAAGAACCAAAATAAAAAGATATAGGAATATTTATATTCCTATATCTTTTTATAATTTCATCTGAACCTATAAAGGTAGTATGCAATCAAAGGTATTATGAATATGAAAGCCGCGTAAATTATATATCTTGGTTCGATTGTGATATGCTCCAGATTGAACTTATCGACATTCTTTATGGAACTTCAGACAAAAAGAAGCATTAGGATTCAAGGGATTATTCAGAAAAAGGTTCAAAGGAAATATTGTTTGAAATTCAATCTCAGGAATCAGGACAGATAATTGATAGCATCGAACGGCAGAAAAAGCAATCTTGAAATCACTATAGTGCCGAATGTCTCTTTTTTCAATAATTTCCTAAGTTTCATGAATTTCTTCAGAAACCAATCATTAAGAAGAATCTTTCAGAAAAAATTTCAAAGATAGTATCATAGAACTGCGCTTATATTCTCTCATATCACAGTATATATGAAAGCATATGTGAATCAGAACAATGAAGGTGAAAGAATAACAAGAAGGGATGCTGGGACGAAAATGATTGTCCTTAATATATATACTCAGATATATATGAATCATCAGTATATGATATCTGCCTTTATGAAGAAATATATGCTTTTCGCAATGTCTGAATTCGTCAGATCATGCTTTATCTTATAATGGAAATACAAATAAATAATAGCTAACCAAAATATGAAGGTTATTATCTGTAAAAAATGTTCTCTTAAAAATCTTTTCATTGATGTCATACAAAAAATCGTTTCCTAGATTACTTTTTTTTGTGTGATTATCAAATCATTTTTTCAAGTCTCCCCTATTTTCAAATTATTCTTGCGTTAAGCTGTAATATTTATAGAATCTATTAGATTTTATAGATAAGTTTTCTTTCATTATATAATCTTTTATGAAAATGGATTATTCAAAAGGATTTCTAAACCGAAAGGTTAAAGTTAAGATGGATAGGCTTTTAGGTACAAAGCATCCTAAACATGGATTCATATATTGTCTGAATTACTGATTCATACCTGGAACCATAGCGCCAGACTGAGAAGAGATAGATGCCTATGTACTTGGAGAATTCGAACCTATAGATGAATTCGAAGGCGTTTGCATTGCTATAATCCACAGGACAAATGACGATGATGATAAGCTTGTGATTGTCGAAGAAGGGAAAAATTACACAGATGAGCAAATAAGAGCCCTGACAGAATTCCAGGAAAGGTTCTTCGAATCAGAAATAATAAGATAATCAGATATTTTTAATTTTAACCGGAAAAATATGAAAGTTGCCATAATTTCTGATATTCATGAGAATGTTCTAAACCTTACATTGTTCTTGAAAGAGATAGAAAATCATGATATCAAAAAAATAATATTTTTAGGAGACTTTATAAATAATGGCATAGCGAAAATGCTTGCTGCTTGCGAAGTTCCTGTATATGCAATCTGGTGAAACAATGATGGCGATAGGGTTGCAATAACAAAAACATCTTTCACCAAATGAAGCAATCTTGAAGTCTGATTTGATACTTTTGACATGATAGAGATCGAAAACAGAAAGATATTCATCACACATTATCCTATGCTTGCACGCCCAATGGCAAAATCATGAGATTTTGATGCGGTCTTCTATTGACATGACCATATCTATAATATCGATCAGATAAATGACTGTCTTATCGTTGACCCATGAGAGATATCGGCACATAAGACAAATGTGGCGACTTTCGCAATTTATGATTCAGAAACTAATAAGGCTGAGATAATAAAGATAAAATGAACTATATCAGTTCAAGCAAAAGATGAGAAAACTTTCAAGGAAAAATCATGGATTGAGTTCAGCGAATCCAAAACACATAAATATTAAATATCAAAAAATGAAAACAGTGCTTGAATATACTTCAGAGATATTTTCAAAAATTTCTACATTAATCTTGAATTCGACGGCGAGAATATCCAGATATTATCAAAATTCAAAAGGTTGCCTCGAACATGAAAAGCAGTAAGGATAGATAAGTACGATCTGAATCTTGAGAAACAATCGATTTACTGCCATGTGATGACTTTAGCATTTCTGAGTGATTCGATTCTGGAATTGTTCGATTATGATTTCGATAAGAAATCATTGGCAAATATCTGCGCCTTTCATGATCTGTCTGAGGTAATAATTTGAGATGTACCCGATTTTACTCCGAAGGAATTGGCTGGTAACACATATCTGGATAGATCCATGAAAAAAGAGATGGAGAATAAGGCAAATAGATTGATAATGGAAAATCTTCCGAATGACCTTAAGATAGATTTTGAAAACACCATTAGCATGCTTGAGGATAATGAAACCGACGAATATATCGATATCATGAATTTTTTCTGAATGTTAGATAAGATGGAACCTATAATTTCAGTATGGCGCTATATAAATTTCCATAAATCTCAGATAGAAATAGAACGTTTTTTGGATGCGATGACAGATTTTTTCACTAACCCGAAAGTCCTGAAATGTTCAATAAACAAGGATTTTGATATATTGATAGGCTTTCTCCAGAACAAGGAAAATGCCAGAGAATATTACATCAAATGAGATATTGTCTTTGAAGCTCTTGATGATAATTCGCATGAATTGCTATCAAGGGTCATCTGAAGGAATGAATTATGCTTCATTTAATTTCAATATGATATTTTCGGTTTATGCAATACATAATTAAGTATTGCTATTTATTTTTATTAACATACACTCATGATTCGTGTTGATAATATGATGCGAGAACATTTTATTCATTAACCAGAAAATATTATGACAGATGAAACAACTGCAACTCCAGAAGTAGAAACACCAGAAGTAGAGACTACAGAAACGGAAGCTACTGAAACTACTATAGAAGAAACAACTGCAGCATAATTATATTTTATGCAAAAAAAGCTTCCCGATAATCGGGAAGCTTTTTTATTCTTAGAATTAAAATAATTTTTCAATCAGCCTATCTTTCAATTCTTCAAATCCTGTCTTATTTTCAGCACTTATGAATATAGGCTTCAAGTCCTTAAATTCCTTTGATAGCTCTCTTTGCTTTTCTTCTGTGATAAGATCTGTCTTATTGAAAACATATATCCTTTCTTGTTTGGCTCAGATCTGATCAAGAGTATCATCAACGATTTTTATCTTATCTCAGACTTTCATATCTGAACTATCCACCACATGAAGAAGCAATTCGCTCTCGATGCTATCTTCAAGAGTTGAAGAGAATGCTTTTATGAGTTTTGGCGGAAGATCCCTTATGAATCATATCGTATCATTCATAAGGATTTCATGTCCTCAATTTTCTGTTTCTATGAACATCTTACCTACACTTGTTCAAAGCGTTGCAAAAAGCTTGTTTTCGGAAAGGACTCATTTGTGGGTAAGTGCATTCATCAGACTTGATTTTCATGCATTGGTATATCAGACTATTCAGACAGTCAAAAGGTTTTTCCTTAATCTTCATTGTCTGTGCTGAGCTCTTGTTTGCTTATATTTCTCAAGCTTATCCATTATCTTATATTCTTTCTCGCGCAGATGCCTTTTCATTATCTCAGTATTTGTCTCTCAAAGTCATCTCATAGCTCAGCTACCTCATCAACCCTGACGGGAAAGCTCCATTCACATTCAGAATATCCTAGGTCACATGTGTTTTATCGCAGCAAGCTCTATCTGTAGCTTCGCTTCCGGTGATACTGCGTGCAAATCGAAAATCTTCAATATAAGATCCACCCTATCCCAAGCCTGCAGCTTTGATTTCGTGGATTTAAGATATTCATTTATATGATAGATCTGTGATGATTTCAGGATATTTCAGATGATGATCACATCTGCATCCAGTTCCTCTCATATATTCTTAATCTCTTCGAGCTTCCCTGATCCGACATAAGTATGATTGTCGGGTGTTTCCCTTTTCTGGATCTCAGTCAAGACAACCAGGGATCAATAAGTCGAAACAAGGTTTTCAAGCTCATCCATACGATCCTTCAGATCTTCAGGTTTTGTTTCTTTCGGTACGATATCGACTAAAACTACTTTCATATTTTATGAAATTAACTAATAAAATGGGTGATGTTGATTTTGATAAGAAATCTATAACTCCTTTTCAGGTTAGTTCTTCATGATACATTCTTAATGATAATATGACCATATGATAATCAAAATATCGGATTTAACAAATTATTTCGACGGACGAATCAAATTTCTGAGATTTTTCAATATTTTTCTTTTGCTGAAAATCTATCATGCAATCACAAAAATAAAAAATGTTCATTAACATGATAAAAAGAAAGGAGCAGCTTATGAAAATGATAATGATCATCATTATTGGTTTCATCATTTCAGGATGTGGAACTTCAAGGCACGCATATCATCCGAAAAAATCTGACACCTATTACAAGGATAGATTAGAAAAAAGCGGTGCAAAGCTAAAAGCGTATGAAATCATCAAATCCATAAGATCAAAATAACCGGAAAACAGGAGGTTAAAATGAATATGAATATCTGTGGAAAATATTTTTTTATTCTCCTGTTTTCATTTGTCATCTTTTCATTTTCAGGAGAGAATTGTTTCGCTGACCATCTTGAAGGATTGAATAAGACTTACCAAAGTATGGAAATCCGGAAGAGTCAGCTGAAAAATGAAGCGGAGAATATCTATAGGAATATCTACAATTCAGAAAATCCTCAGAAAGATCTGAAAAGATTGCAGGAAATCGAAAAGCATCTCGTAAATCTGAACTGGCTAATGGAGAATATCAAAAAAGAGACAGAAAAATTGGAAAATGATAATGATACTGCAAAAATTGATATAAATCAGTCTACCCTAAATCAAACCGAAAGAGAGGTTGAGGAATTTCCCAAAAATAATACCGAAAAAAAAGTTGAGCCCCCTTCTCCTCTTCCGATAGTGGCTGATATGCAAGTACTGAGGACAGAAAAAATCATGACTGAACCAGTTGACTCTAAAGCCGAAGTTAAGAATACTCCTCTAAGTTTTGTCGAAAATAATAACAGGGAGATTATGATAACAACTATACTTTTCATTTTCCTATTGTTTATCGGAAGGATAATATTCTACAAAATCCTTTCCTCTTTGATCGGGTCATCACCTGGCATATTGTACAGATTTTCGAAAAATTTCAGAAACAGGCTTAAACAAAGACGTAATACAAAAAAAGCCTATGTCAGGGTCGATTCTGGAATAGAAAATCTAAGGGATTCGATTAACAATGCCGCAAACAACGAACCTTACAGATTCGGAAATTCGATTTCACCTGAAAGCCTAAGATTTGAACCGGTTGCAGAAATTCAACAGACAGTCAATAATACTGTTAATCGAAGCATACAGCAGAATTCAGGCATAGGAAGAAATAATCGGCATACAGCCAGAAATAATCGTCCGGTTCAATCCAGAAGTTCAAATATTCCTGAAGGAAGGATAAATCATCAGACATCAACTGATGAAAGAGGAGGTAGGATAGATAATACATACATAGGTTCAAATATCGACGGAAGAGTTCCTGTGGATTTACTTTAAAACCATAAGAGAGGAGGGATGAAATGAAAGATATAGATTGGGTAAGCCAAAATCCTGAAAAGTATGGAAAACGCCTCATATTTGAGGCAGAACAACTTAAAGCATCATACCCGTTATTCGGATTTCATATCGACAATCGCGAGCTTTTCGTCGAAGGTCCGCTCATAACAAGAAGCAATAATGTCTACCTTGCAAGGGCATATTATCCTAGCAATTATCCGTACTCACCTCCCTCTCCGATAATCACAGATAGAGATGTTGTGGATTTCTGCAATACATACGGCATGCATAATTTCCATAATTATGGAACATTCCGTGATGTAGGAATCAAGCTTTGTGTAATGAAACCAGATGATGTTATCGGCGAAGGATGGAAGTTGAACTATTCAGTCGTCACCATCATCAATTACATGGCATTATGGCTGCATGCATACGAATACAAAAAAGAAAAAGGCATATGGCTGCTCCCAGAAGCATAAAAATAAAACTAAAAAAGGAGAGAACAATGACAACACTTCTGACAATCGATGATCTCAGGCAGCAATATGGTAGCTCTGAGAACCGCAACCGTGCAGATATCACCGGAACAGAATCTGTTCTTAAACCCTTTACAGAAGGGACTGCTGATGTGAACATAACACAAGGCGGACAGATACTCGGTTCAAACTCATCTGAAATGGATCAGATAAGGCAGATTGATCCTAATATCAGCAATAAGCTGCAAACGGCAAAAGACCTTCAAGGCAGTTTCTGAATTTTGTTTATTTGAAAGCCATCGCATTGCGATGGCTTTTTTTATTTATTTTTCTTAGGTTTTTCAATATTTTTCTTTTATGAATCTCTTATAAATGATTCAATTATCTGAATAATTAAATCATATGGAAAAAAATAATACTGCAGACTATGAGAAAATTGAAATAATAAACGATTTCTTAAATAAGATGATTTGAGAAAATAAGGATAAATCTATATTTTCATCCTATTATGGAAGCTTCAAGAACCTATGGAACAAAAACAGATATTGAAGGTTGGCATGAGGACTGGCACTATCAGCATGAGCGATAGCTGCAACAGCTTCATGAGCGTTTGTGTTGGCATGAGGGCTTCTTGCATGAAGAGCAATTATTTCTGCAGCATGATGATATATCGCATCTGAAGCTATATTCGATATCATAGACAAGAATATAACAAAAGGTTCGATCGATAGGATTTTAATGAAAATCAAGGAAACCCAAAATAAGGATGATCTTAAAAATGAGCTTAAGGCGATATATGAAGAAATCTGAAATAAGTCAAAAGAAGAGATAATTGCAATGATAGATAAAGCAAAGAGAAGAAGTAAGACCAAAGGATTTGCAAAAAAAACCATATCGATATGAGTCGGGGTCACCTTATGAATTATATGATGAACAAAGGTTGCTGAAGCAATTTCTGGCACTTGAATATCAGAATCTACAGCAGCAGTGAAAGAAAATGTTGGGAATATATTATCATCGGATCCAAATATCTCATCGGTCAAAAGGATTGATTCCGATGCCTTGAAGGAAATATTCAACGATATAAGAAATGATCACCCTAATCAGTGATATATAACATTGGAACAGACAATAAGAAGAGTTGAATGACTTAGGGATTGAATACAATTAAATGAAAGCGAAAAGCTTATTTCTATGAATGCAAGCGTATCAGAGCTTGTCCATGATCCGCAATGAAAAGTTATGAAAGCCGCAGAAAACCTTTGATATATAAAAAATTGAGAGAATCTTGAAGTTGCAGCAAGAAAATTCAGTGAAGAGAAAATATCCAAGATAGCAGAAGAAATATATAGAAACGCTCCTGCTATTCCCTGAAATCAGATTATTTCAGAGATGAATCCAGTAACAATGATACATGAAAAGATTCCGGAAATCACTAAACATGAGATTCAGGAAAATCGTCTTTCAAACATATTATGAACCCTAAAAAAAGTTGCCATATGAACAGCGATGATACTATGATGATTGCTGATATGAAAAAATGCGATTGCAGAAAAAAGCAATGATAACCTGAATATTGCAAGCATAAAGAAAACAAACCAAAACAAAAGTTCAGGATTTAATAGTAAAAATAATGAAGATATTATAAAGGAAATAAATGCTGAATTGGCAGATAAGGGATTTTCCGTAATAAAACCTATATCAAATTCAGATACATTTATAATGGAAAAACCTCATGAAAATGTATATATGAATATAAGAAATGGCTATAAAAATAGGAAATCGAAGATATTGGAAATATGAAAACGGATTTTAATATTGTTATGATGAATATTTTCCGTTAAATCCATAATTGAAAGATCCCAGAAAAAAAAGAAATCGAATGCACCATGTATTATCAATGTTACAGATATCAATAATACCACGAAAGATCAAAAGCTTATCACATATAAGGATATTCCTTCTGATCCGGTAAATCAGACTGAATCTGTTCCGATCAAAAGTCTGCCTGATGATCCATCAGAAGTTCCGATTGATAAGCAAATCAGCAAAAGAGACAAATCTGAAGACCCTAACATTGAAAAAGATAAAAATGCAACGGACAATAAACTAAATTTTGCAGAAAGCATAAATTATTTCATAAGCACTGTCAGCCAAAGATTCTGATTTAGAATTAGACAATGAGATTTTGAGATTTCTGAAACTGCATGCAAGCTTCTGATGACAAAAAAAACCATAGGAGGTGAATTTGCCATAAGCTTGGATGTAAAAGATTGAAATGAAGTCTTCAATATATATTGGCTTGATCATTGAATCTGTAAGTTTTCTTCTTCAGATGTCATTTCCAATGGAAATATGGACAAAAACAGATATTGCCAAACGGTTTTTGAAAAGATAGAGAAATTATTCATTGAGGCACTAATAAAAAGAGATGATATCAAAAATAAGGAGTACAAGGAAAATTTTCATACCGCTGAAATATCAATTCATGATATTCCAAAGATATATAAACAATTAAACGAGCCCTATATAAAAGCCAATTGACTTGAGACGTGAGGATATTGGTATCAGAGCATCTATGATATGAATGATTGAGTCCTGAGGATGAAAAACATCCAAAATCCAATATTGAACAAAGAATATATATCCACCTGATGAAGCTTTCATATCATCTGAGATATAAATGACCCTAATCAATTCAATAACAGGAATTTCCAGAAATCATTCGAGGGTGATTTCGATGAAATCGAACAGAGATACCTTATAAGGCTTTCTGCATGAAATCCTGAGAAGATGTCTTGAAAAGTATTCGCGTTCAATTGGCATAAGCATCCGTGAAGTCTGTTTTCTCCGAGCCATTGAGATGTATGACCTCATTGAGAAACAAAATTCTTCAATCATTATCTACCTCTTCCTGTAACAACATTTTCCATAGTAGTCAGAAAAAACGATTATATATCCAGGTGCTGAAGATTACTGCCGAACGCAATTGAAATAAGATGAGCTGATTTCTGATGAACCGATGATTATATAATGAGCTATTGGAAAGTATTAAGGAAGGATTGAACCCTACAGTATTCCGATAGTGATATCTTCCCTGTGAATCTGAAAATAGTAAGATAGATTGTTTTATGAATCCATATATCTGTCCGGAATCTTTCCGAACAGATCATGGGAATATAAATCCCAGATCTTTAAAATAAAATACCAGAAAGGAAGGAGGAGGTTTTTCTTATTCAAACTTCAAAAAAAGAAAGGAGAATTGACATGGAAGCTTCAAAAAAATCAGCTTATGAAACAGGAACGGAAAATCCACGGATTAATACCCTCATCAAGACTTCTTTATCAGAAAAAAAGGTCACGGTAATCGGGCTTGGCGGAGGAGGAGAGATTGCACTGCATCTTCTGCGCTCAGGAATAGTAAAGCAGAATCTCATCGACAATGATATTCTCGAGTCAGGAAATCTTGTAAGGCACATCTGCGGAAGCAGGTTTATTGGAAATAACAAAGCTTTTGCTGTAAAGGAACTTCTTGATGAATATGCCGGAAATCAAGTAAGTTCAATAAACGCTTATGATTGGAATATTTTCGACAACAGAACTTTATTCTATAATTTGATTCATGAGTCAGATGTTGTGGTATGTGCCACTGATACAGATTCATCGAGATATTTCATAAACGAGGTTTGCATCGAATTAAGAAAACCAGCCATATTCGTAAGCATGTTTGAAAAAGGTGCAGGAGGAGAAATATTCACTTATATTCCAGATTTTGCATGCTACTGCTGCCTTGCAGACCATGGAGAAAGAAAGGATTTTCTGAAAAAATATTCTGAGACCACAGATAAAAAAGATTGCTCATCAGCAAGAGATGTAAGTGCTGCACCTGGAATCGGGATTGATCAATCATTCCTATGTTCCATAGCAGCACGGAAAGCGCTTGATGTCTTACTTGCAGATGTAGAACATTCTCTTCCTCCTGTTGGCACGAATTGGATTTTATGGTCACTTTTTGGTATTGCGAATGTCATAGATAAACATCTTTCATCTATGCTCATCATGCTTGAAAAACAAAAAGATTGCATAATTTGTAATCAATGACAATAAAAGGAGGAGTATATAATCCCGGAGTCCAATAGACTCCGGGATTATTTTATCAGTATTTTTCTTCCCTTTTTCAATATTTTTCTTTTATATAAAAAGTATAAATAACCTGCTTTATAATTTAATTGAAAATTATGGAAAATATG
This sequence comes from Candidatus Altimarinota bacterium, assembly GCA_028685185.1. Taxonomy (GTDB): domain Bacteria; phylum Patescibacteriota; class Gracilibacteria; order BD1-5; family UBA2023; genus JAQUEK01. Next base: position 102,681 of record JAQUEK010000003.1, on the reverse strand, counting down.
AAACCTGCAGATCCGGAAAACAGAAATCAGGAATTAAATGCAGATGAGATTCAAAATGAGATAAAATGACTTTATATCTTGGAATCCCAAGTCAATAACGTCAAAACCATGATATATATTTTGGCGGATCATGGAAATAAAACCACAAACTGAACCTTTATAGGTTGAGATGCTAGGATAATAGTATGATGAAAACTGGTTTTTTCAAGAAAATGCGAAGATATCAGAATATTTTCTGATAATATATTGATTCAAGAGTGAAATATAAGTTTGAATATAAGGAAAATCGATTTCATAAAAGATTCAATGCAGATCAAGCAACAGATGGACCATTTGAATTCTGCAGTCGTAAGAGGTTTTCTTTTGGAAAATCTGAACAATGATTGAATGCTTCTTTGAAATGAAAGATATGAGGAATTCAGAAATGATATTGCTTTTGTATTCGCTGCTGTGAAACAGAACTGAATGGCTATGCAATTTGCTTGAACTGAAGCCAAAAATAATGATGAAATCATTTTTGCTGCATTGAATAATAATTTTTTAGCTTTCGGATTCCTATCTCCAGAAAAAAAAGCTGATGGAAGATTTATGATGCTGTACAATGAACTGAAAAGAACTTGCGAATATATATTATCAAATGATTGAATATCGCTTTGAGAGGAAAAATTGAAGAATGCAAGAAGCGATAAATCCATGGTCATGCTCGCTGTGAAGCAGAATTGACTTGCTATACAATTTGCATGCGATTCCCTGAAACAGGATCCCGAGATTGTTTTGGAAGCTGTGAAGCAAAATTGACTTGCTTATTGATATATTTCAAGGGATTATCTGAAATATTCAAAAGAAATTGTGAAATCTGCAATTGACTCGAATATTCTCGTTTACAGCCTATTTGATAATGCGATAAAGAACAATGTCGAGTTCATGATACATATATTAGGCAAGGATATAGGAAAATATGACATCTTGAATCCTGACATGAAGTATAATATAAATATATTGGCATTTTTAGTTTCAAAAAATATATTATTCGCATTGAATAGGATATCAAATCCAGAAATGATAAATAGTCCCGAGTTCATTTCGGAAGTTCTTAGGATTTATGAGAAAAATATATTAAATCAAGTGATAAATATGGATAGCGAGCAGATTCTCAGATTACCTGATAGCTATATAAGAATGATCTTTGAAAATTTTAAAGAAGTTGCTATTCATTGGATAAATATAACTTCATGAAATATTCTAAATAAGCCATATATCTCAAGCAATATTAGATATCTTCTCGATCTTGCAATAACTGACAGCAGACTGCTTGTATTCTTTCCAAAACAATTAAAGAACAACCCTGAGTTCATGAGGATACTGATTGATAAGAATCCTGAGAGTATTTCAAGATTTAGATGAGCATGAATGGAAAATAATTGCATTGCAGGTATTGTTAAATGAAACCTTAATTCAACTATAGCCTTACTTTTAAATAGTCAGAATGAAAAAATCAAAAATCTTGTACAAAAGATAATAAGCACGTGAGATCTGAATGTAATTGATGAAAGCTGATATAATCTGCTTATGAGACTGATAGAATCATCTGAACAAGATTATGAAAATCATGCTCTGACATTATTGGATCAGGAAAATATAAATGTGAATCAGATCTGACTCTGAGATTATACTGCACTGAGCCTTGCAATAACACATAAGAAAACTTCAGTGGTCTGAAAATTGCTTGATAATATAGATCTATTCATGTTTAAGATGCCTGTATGAGCATGAATGAAAACGATTGTCTGGTATTTGAAAAGGCAATGATTTTCAAAGGATTTCATAAACAAGACAAGGAAACATCCGAACTATACTTTAATAAACAAGTATATGAAATAATAATAACCCATCCTTTAAGGATGGGTTATTATTATTTCCTGTTGTAATTGCTCCAAAACCTACTTCTGAATTCCTCATATTTCCCTGCTTCTATGGCTTCTCTGGCTCTTTTTGTGATATTATGCAGGAACTCTAGGTTATGCAGACTGAGGAGTTGTCCTCAGAGAAGCTCTCAAGTATGGAGAAGATGTCGCAGATACCCTAAAGAATAGGTTTTTGACACATGTGTAGCAAGTTCTGGATCAACAGGGATTCAAGATTTCTCATAAATGTATTTTTCATTTGTCATCTTTATATTTCAGATAGATGAAAATGCGACTCAATGTCTTCCGAGCCTTGTCGGCAAAACACAATCGAACATATCTATTCATCTGTAGATTCACTCCACAAGATCTTCAGGGGTTCAGAGTCACATGAGATAATGTGGCTTTTCTGGAGGAAGAAGCGGACTTAATACATCCAGCATCTTTATGAGGTCTTCCTTCGATTCTCATACACTCAATCATCAGATTGCAATTCAATCGGTATTAAGATCTCTCAGGAATTTGACTGATTCTGTCCTGAGATCATCATAAATTACTCATTGGATTATCGGAAACATTGTCTGAGGTTTTTTTCAGAGCTCTTTTCTTATGATCTGAAGCCTATTATGTTCCTTTAATGACCTTACTGCCCATCTATGTGTCCTTTCCATCGCTTTTCTTGCATAGCTATGGCTGCTGTCGCCAGGAGCACATTCATCAAAGGCCATAATTATGTCTGCTCAGAGCTTTTCCTGTATCTGCATAGCCTTTTCAGGAGTGAAAAAATGCTTTGATCAATCCCTGTGTGACCTGAAATAAACTCAATCTTCAGTTATCTTTACAAGACTCTCTCCTTTATGTTCAGTTTCTCAAGTGTTTTCGGGGATAAGATTCGATTTCCTGAGGTTTCCCAAGGAGAAAACTTGGAATCATCAGCTGTCGGTCAGAATCGGCAGATCGATTCACATGAATTCATGAAGTCATCAGAAAGACTCGATCAATTCATCTCCCGGCTTAAGATATAAATGATATGTATTTGAAAGCATTATCTGTGATCAAATCTCCATTATCTGCTCTTTTGTGATTCATTTCACGGTGGCTTGAGTTCCTACTGGCATAAAGACAGGTGTTTTTATATCGCCATGCGGAGTTGAAAAAACTCAGGTTCTTGCTGATCAATCTGTTGATTCTATTTTAAATTCAAACACAAAAAAATAAAATGAAGTAATAAAGTTACTTCATTTTATGGAATTTGCAGGAGTTTCAAAATTAAAAAAATTAATTGTTCACTTTGGAACCCTTTATAAATCTAGGATTATTCATATATGAAAGCATTATTGCATCTGCTGTATGAATTTCATGTCAGAGCCTCTTCGCTGTAGCTATGATGTTTTCAGGTTTAGTATGGTCCATTGTCCTAGATAGCAATTCCTTTGTTAATGCTATTGTATCAAGATAACCATGAGAAACTTTATTTTGTCATGAATTTGATTGCGTTTCTTGTAATCTCATAAATATGTTTTTTAAAATATATATGCATCACAATTCAGTGATACATATATATTAAACATTATATTTAATTTTATGTCAAATTATTTTGTGAAAATCTTAAAGAAATCCTGATAAGCTATGAATATGCTTAATAATATAAGAATTGAGAAACCCATAACATGGATAAGCTGTTCGATCCTGTCATCAATCGCTTTCTTTCAGAAAAAGAAAATGACAACTGAATTTATCAGCATTACAAAGAATCTTCATCAATCCAGGGCAGGAAAAGGCAGAAGATTGAACACTCATAAGTTGATGCTCAAAACTGCAGCAATAAGAAGGATTACACTGAATTTAACTTTCTCATCAACAAGTGTAACAAAAAGGTTTCATACAGCTATCGGTCATCCAAGGCTATTTACTGCTTCTTGTCTCTCATATACATTATTAGGTTTAACTATCTTTATGAATAGATTTCATAAGAGTTCTACTGTAAGCTTTGATTCATTATAAGTTTCTATGAATCATTCGCGAATAGATTCTTTTAAGGAATACTTATATTTGAAATCCTTGTTCAGATTCTTTATATTATATCATACATAGCTTCATACCTTTCATCAGACAGGTGTTATATTGAAAGTTAATTCGTTATTATTCCTCTTGATCTTGAATATCAATGATCATGGTGAATATTTTACCAGATTTACCATCTCTTCGGGTGTTTGGATTTTCTTATCATTGATCTGAAGCAATATATCTCAGCTCTTAAGTCATGATTTTTCCGCGATGCTTCATTTTATCGGATCCAGAGAAATTCAGTCTATATTGAGGATTCACGATTTTATGGCAGTTTCTATATCAGGTATGAATTTGGTTTTTGTGGTTGTCTGGAATTTCGTATTTATAGCTAATGGTTCAGTTCAAATATAGAACAATGTTGAAAAAATCATCGAAGCTAAAAGGAAATTCATCATTACTCAAGCTAAAACAATTATCATCTGTTTGAATATGGATTTGGATATCAATGAATCATTACCGTTTCTTGCATCTTCTGAATATTCTTCTCATTTCAGCTTTACGAATCATCAGATAGGCAACCAATTCAGCGTATATACCGTTCAGCTCTTATCTTTGAACAATTTCATCATCTTTGGAGGGATTCAGAGTCAGAATTCATCGACTTTGACTCAAAAAAGCTTTGCAAAAGAGAAATGTCATAATTCATGGAAGAATACGATTGCTCAAAAAACTAAAATAGCAAGTATTATACCTAAAGCGACTGTCATAATATTACATTTATAGATTTAAATATTCCCGCTTTAAAGCGGGAATTAATTATTTATTTTTTTGCCAATTCTTCTTTAAAGTGATCGAACAGATGATTTATAAGATCATCAAGTTTCTTGAAATCTTCTCTTTTATATCTGAATTTCTTTCAATCGATCGTTATTTGAAGAACTCAATTGAACAGATCTTTTTTGTTCTTTTCAAGATTCAATGCTATCTCACCTTCAACATCATTTCATTCGAATTTCTGTAAGTACTGATCCATCTTGTTGTTGATATTTTCTTCAATCAATCTATCAACTACAGCCTTATCATTATCAAGATTCTTTAGATTTATTTTTCTTTGTATTACCATATATTTTTTGGTTATAAGGATAAATTATTTCCCTCTCATATTATACCTATATAAGTATGAATAATCAAAATTAATTTTAAAAAACTATTCTGTGATATCTGGCTTATTTATTATAAAATCCCTTGCTGGATCATAAAAATCCAAACTATCCTTTCAGACCTTTTCGATTATATATTCCAGAAGATTATCAAGCTTTATCTCCTCTTGCGTTCAAGCTGTCATATCTTTAAGCTGACAAACCCTATTCTTGGCTTCCATCACTCATACTATAGCTACGAATTTCGCATTTATCTTATTGGCTTTTTTCATCTGAACCTTAAGTGAAGGTGTTCATAATGAAAGAGTTGAATTAAGTCATTTGTTTCTCGCTTCGATATTCAAAGGAAGCAATATTTTTTTAGCTTCATCTCAAAGCTGGATAAGGTAAAGCTGGATTTCATCCTTATTCTTCAATTTCACTCAAGCCTCCATGATCTGCTCTATAAGCCTTTCAGCTCAAAATGCGAATCATACTGCAGGAATTGCAGTTTTGAATCAGATCGTTTTTGAAAGCTCGTCATACCTTCATCATCAACCTAAGGCATCTTGGCTTCTTCATGAAAAATCCACAAATTCCCAAACTGTATGGCAATAGTAGTCCAATCATCTTACAAGAGTATGATCTTCAACATATTCAACATTAAGGATATCAAGATATTCCTTAACCTTTTCATAGAATTCCTTTGAATCTTTCTTTAAGAAATCAGTTATCTTTGGTGCAAACTTTAAAAGTTCCACAGTATCAGGGTTTTTTGAATCAAGTATACGCATAGGGTTCGTTTCCAACCTGTGTAGATCGGTTTCATCCAAGTGCTGCTTTTTATTTGAGAAGAATCATTTAAGCTCTTCAAGATATTTTTCCCTCTCCTTCAATGTTCAGATCGAATTAATCTTAACTTTGAAAGTTCATTTCAATCAGATTGAATCCAGTATACTTTTTCAAATGTAGATTGCCTTGGCATCAAGAACCGAATCGAATTCTCAGATTATTTCAGCTCAGATTTGGTTGAATTGCCTATATCTTCATTTCTGAGGTCTTTCATACCTGAAATGAGGTTCTATGTAATATAGATAAACAGGTTGCGGCTCATCCAAAAAATTCTCGAGATATGCTCTCATTATTCATGCTGTCGATTCAGGCTTAAGTACAAGTTCTCTTCCTTTCTTATCTATCACATTGTACATCTCTTTTGAAACTATATCCGTTTCCTCTCAGATACTTCTTTTTATAAGCTCGACTTTCTCCAAAATAGGCGTAGAGATACGTGTGAATCAGTTTTTTCTGAACTCATGTCTGGAAACTTTCTTTAAGAATGTGAAATATCTCTGGTATTCTCAAAATATATCCTGCATTCATCTAACTTTTTGCGGCAATTCCATATATTAATATTTATCAAATAAAATACTTAAAGATTAAATCAGTTTATAATATTTGGGAAAGAAATCAAATCTAATTTATAACTCAGGTTTTCTATTTTTAAATAATTTTAATACAAAGAGACACAAACTATATTGAGATAAGTTAAAATTGTCACAGTTTCAGATCTATATAATCGCTTTTTCAGTCAGATCTGATAACCTTCAATTTAATCTTTTCACCAGGGAATTTGTTTTTTATGATATCACGTATTGAGATTCAATTTCATAATGGTGTCGAGTCTACTTCTGTGATTATATCTCAAGGCTTCAATCCTGCTTTATCGGCAGGTCAGCCCGAAATTATGCTTGTGCTGTCATCCTTAGGTATATAATCTCAAAAGTCTGACTTCAATTTAAGCTGTGATTGAATGCTTTTATTTATGGAAAAATATCTTATTCACAGATATGCTCTTTTTATAGAATTATACTTTTTTATCGATTGGATAAGATAATCAATTTCGGTCTGTGATAACGGTATTGCGAATCAAAGTCAGTTAGCTCATTCTGCTACGGCAGTATTTATTCATACGACTTCTCAGGAAAGGTTCACAAGGGGTCATCCGCTGTTTCATGGGTTTATCGCTGCATCTGTCTGTATAAGTCATGACAATTGCTCAACACTTCATCCAATCTGATCTCAAGCTTGGATATTCCTACCCAATCAGGATATCACTCAGAAAGTCACAGTGTTTTGAAACTGAGCTAAAGCATTTCATATGGCAACTATGAAATCTCAAACTTGAATGGAACTTGTTTCATTTACGAAACTTACAGGGATTGCATCATTTATTTCCTTTCAAGATTTATAAGCTTTTATTATCGCCAGATCATTCGTAGGGTCCAAGGATATCACTTTACCTTCATATTCATCTCAGTTCGCCTCTATTATGGTATAGCTTGCATTGGTATCACTGACAACATGCTTGTTTGTAAGTATCAATCAGTTCTTTGTTATGAAAAATCAGCTTCATCATCATACATTCCTTTTTACGGTTCAAGATGGTTCCTGAAAAAATCAGAATGGATCGCTTCTATATATCTGTACATCTTTTGATATGATAATATTCACAACTGACGGACTTACAACGGATGCTATCGTTTTAACGTTCGACTGAAGTGTTTTGAGATCTGGATTTGAAGATGTTATTTTTTTTATGTCCTGATTTGAAGTTCCGGGAAAAAGAGATGTATCTTTATTTGAAGTTCCGTTCATATAATTAAAAACCAAAAAGCTTCAGAATATTGAAACTGAAAATGAAAACAATACAGTGATTATGAATAAGTTTTTTGCTGATTTCATATTTTATAAGTTTAAAACATATAATAACTAACTGCTTATTATATTAACATTTAATGTTAAATCAAAGTTAAAATAAGCAAGAAAAAATGGCTTAGGCGCGACATTTTTGCAGTACTTATTTATTTTCTTCGATAATCCTTATCTTCTCTATCTTTATACATTTGAAATCTTCTATTTCTACATAGATTCAATTTACACACCCGAGTCACATATCCTGTTCCGGCCTCTCTCAGAATATATTCAATCCTGAAATGAATTGCGGCAATCTTGTATCGAAAGTCTGTCATATTGAGCTATGCAGGGATCCTACCATTCAGATATCGGTTATCATCGCAGTTCATGTACCAAGTATATGCTCATCATTTGTCTGCACATGAGTATGTGTTCAATATACGACAGAAACCCGTGAGCTCAGAAATTCGCTCATCGCATAAATCTCAGCGGTTGTTTCCCTATGAAAATCCACTATGATTCCATCGAATTTCTCATCCTTAAAGCTTTCAAGCAATTCATCGACCTTTATGAAAGGATTGTGTGATTGTCATCATATGAATGCAGATCATATGAGATTTATGACCAGAAGCTTTTTTCAATCCTTTTCTATGATCCTGAATCATTTTCCAGGTACTTTATATAACCTTGATTCATAATAATTGAACGGCCTAAGCTGTATAGAATCCTTATCCTCAAGATATTCCCTTATATCCCTGAGATTCGAGAAAGTATGATCTCATCAAGTAAGACAATCGAAACCTAATTCCTTCATCTCAATGATATGCTTCAGAACAGGTCATTTTCAGCTTGTGATATTCTCGCTGTTCCCTATTATGAAGTCTGGAGAATATTTATCTTTAAGCGATGATATATATTTAGCAACTAGCCTTCTTCAGTTTCTTCAGAATATATCTCAGAAAATTAATAGTTTCATTTGTTATCCTTATATTTATTTAAAAAACTGCTTCATTATAAAAAAATATCCGATAATTACAAATTATTGGATATTTACTGGGGATTTTCTAGTATTATCTGCCTTGAATGAATCATTTGAAATCCTTATTGAGCAGTTTCAATTCAAGCATTCTGATTATCGAATCAAGATTCGGTCATTTCGTATCAGAAAGGATTCATTTCATCAGATGCTCGATATCCTTAGGGTAAAATCTGGATACTATACGAACATCTTCCCTATCATTGTTTTGGATAGCTATGATAAGCTCATCTTCATCTCAAATATATGACCTATAACCGTCTCAGTTTCAAGGTGAACAGGAAATATTGAAATAAAATGGTCTTATTATCTTATTTCAATCGAATTTTGTTATCTTATAATTGAACCTTTGAAGGAAATCCTCCATTTCATTATCCAAATCATCTGGGTTAATTTCATTAGCAGATAGCTCGATTCACCTATTTTTCTTTATCCATGCGATCAATTCCTTTCCTCAATCTTTAAATATCTCAGGTTCGAATCATATTTGATCGATATATCGAAGAAGAGTTCAAAAAAATCATGCTTCAACTGAATGATATGCATTTATATCGTCTTTTGCAGAAACAGCGATTGGCCTACATCAGTTTTCATTTCAAAACGGATCTATCGTTTTGCAGATATCATGGTTTTCCTGATGAACCCTGAAATCAGCATCGTTTGTTTTTGTGACTCTGAATTTCCTGTATTCTCATCCTGACCTATCGCTGAACCAGGTATATCAATCTTCGATATCTAATATGTTGTTTATTATATACACGCTAACGGTTGTGACAAAATCGGTTCAGTTCCTGAATCAGAATCTTTCATGATCCCATATCTCATCAGGACCAAGTACATGAGATGCATATTCTCAAAGGAATATCCTAAGCTCCGCATAATTGGTAGGGATTTTCTCTTCCTTTCATGATCTGTTAATTTTCCATACGCTCTCAGGAGAATAATCCAATATGGATAAATATCTGTTCTGAAATTGTTCCTTTCCTTTTATTCCATCAAGGAAATCTCATTCTTTAAGATATCTTATGGTATCGCCAATATCGCTTTTGCTCGGCTCGTATGAAATCTTAGGGAAAACATCTTTATCTACCCTGCTTATCCTCTCTATTATTCATGATTTCTCCAATAGATAGATATTTTCCTTTGAAATGGAATATTTATTCATCATAATGATAAAAAACTTATATTGCTATAAGTTTTTTATATTGAAAATAATGAATAAGTCAACCTTATTTTTTTCTGTAGAAATTCTTGAAAATATAGCTTGCGACAAAAATAATTCACATTATTCATATGAACTTCGTATATTTTTCAACCATTGATATTATATCATCTCAGAAATAATATCAGAAAAGTGTAAGTACAGTACACCATAGTCAAGCTCATAATGCAGTTATAAATGTGAATATAGGAAAATTCATCTTAAATATTCAGGCAGGGATGGATATCACATGGCGTATAACAGGGATAAGTCTTCATACAAAAGTATAAAGCTTATCATTTGTAAGAAAAAGCTTTTCAGCCTTGTGATAATCTTTTTCTTTTATGAGGATATATTTTCAGTATTTCAATAAAAATGGTTTTCAGATAAGCTGTCCAAGTATGAAATAATTAAGTGTAGCACCTAAAACGCTTCATACAGTTCAAGAAAGTATGACCAAAAACATATTAAGCTTTCAGGATGCAACCAGGTATCATGCTGGTATCATCACAGCTTCAGAAGGAACTGGAAAAATACTCGATTCCAATGCCATCAGAAAAGTGATAGAAGTATAATCCAATCATCCGAAAAAATCCAAAACAATCTGCAGGTAATGATCCATATTCTATATTATAATTTTATAAATTTAGCGATTTTTATAGGGAAAGGTAAAAGATATTTCTTGAAGATTCCGCTATCCTTATTCTTATAGACAAAAAAAGCTCAGATCATTCAGATTATCAGTCATACGAAAATATCAGTCGGATAATGTATTCAGACCATTATCCTGGAAATAAGCATAAGGAATGAAAAAATGACAAGAACTGAAAATACACATCTCTTAGAGAAGAAATAGCTTGCAAATATCGAAGCTCAAGCGAAAATAGCATGTCATGAAGGAAATGAATTATCAGGAAGATGGTCAACCAATGGCCTGATAGCAGAAACAGTTTCAGGTCTCGGTCTTAACGGCAATCATAGGTTCAATATAACATATATGAGGAAGCTGAATGCTATCGAATAGAATATCATCAGTGCGTTTTCCTTGAATATATCTTTTTTCTTGTAGACTCCATATATCCAAAGTCATATCAAAAGGATTACGACAAGAATCACTCAGAAATCAGACAAAAGCTTTATTATTTCAACCTGAATGCCATTATCAGGATCGACAAATGATTGTATGAATTTCAATAATCATATATCAGCTGATATTATTTTTTCTAACATGGTTTTTTGGTAGTTTTAAACGGATGGATTATAATTATTTATCTCAGAAATCAAAAAATTATTTCCTTAGCCATAGCTTAGGGAAGATATTCTTGATTCTTCAGCTATTTGAAGCAAAGCCCAATCAGATATTAATATTATCGAATCTAATCTGCACGATTCAATCTTTGAGATTTTCTCATATCTCCATTCATCTTAAAAAATTATCAAGTTCCATCTGATCTTTTATATCGTATTTCTGAACTTTAGCTAATTCGAAATCCCTTCATAGATAATAATTCGGTGTGAATTCTCATTTTTCGATTTTTCCGATTTTCTTTCATAGCCTTATGAAATAAAGCCTTTTTTGGATCTCCTTATAGGAATTTCCGCTTTTCATAGCTAGGATCTCTCATTTATAATTCAATAATGAATGATTTTCCAGATCCAATCATTTTTCCTTGCTGAATTTCTCGATTATCCTTCTATCATTGTTTGAAAGTTCCTTGATATCCTCATTGCAAAGCTCGAACTTAGGGGAAAATCTGTAATCGATACTGCTAAGCTTCTTTATCCTGCAGACGAAAAATCATCAGGTGTTGTCTATATGGGGCCAGAATCTTTTTTCAAAGCTTATTTCAAAGCTTCCTGGATATTTGTTCATTATATTCCCTACAACTCATTCGTCTTCTATCTTATTCATCGTACATGTGCTATAAAGCATCTCTCATCACACCTTCAAAGCATTCAGTCATGATTCGAAAAGCTTTTCCTGCAGATCGGCAATTTTCTTAACATTTTTCAGATTCCAATATCTCAAAGTTTCAATCGCTTTGAATCATATTCATTCTCAGCTGCAAGGCGCATCGAGAAGTATCTTATCGAAAGTTTCAGTCAATCTTCATATGAATTGTCAGTTGTAGCATGTTATTCAAATGTTTTCATTTCACATCCTTTCTATGTTTGCAATAAGCTGAGCTGTCCTGTCTCGACTGAATTCATTGGCAACTATAAAGCTGTTAGGATAGAATTCAGCAAGTTGAGTGGTTTTTCATCCTGGACTTGACGCCATATCCAGAATCAGATACGGTTTTTTATCCACAACTCAATCTGACAGATAAAACACGCTTGAACTGGCTCAAAGCTCCTGAATGTAAAAATATCACATAAGATGTTCCAAACTGAATCAAAGCCTTCTTTCTATCTCATCGAAATTCTCTCATCTTTCAATATAAAATACATTCTTGGAAAAAGTCGGGTTCAGATCATATCATAGGTTTTTCATCCTTTCTACAAGCTCATCTGATCATATCTTATTTGTATTGACCCTGATCGTCTTTTTAAGATGCTTTGAAAGGCTTGAGAGAAAAATCTTCAATTCATCTTCATTTTCGAAGAAGTTTTTTCTGAAATATTCTATAAATTTCTCATTCATATAAAGTTGTTATTCTTATCTATTATAATCATATCCGAAAGTATCATGAATTCATGCGGCAATAAGACAATATCGAAATCCTCTCGCTTTCTGATGTTGTCTTTTTTATCTTTCTGTGCATATTTCAATATGAGCTCAAGCATCTTTAATCTTCTGTCTTTCACTTCTTTGAATCTTTTCCTTATAGATTGAAGTTTCAGGTAAGAGATACCTATTCAGTTCAATTCAGGAATTTCCTCATCTGCCACATATAATTGGGGATTCTTATATTTTTCCTGGGAAACACTGATGATATCATGTATATTATCAGAATTAGCTGCAATTGACCTTTCAAGCTCGATATATCTTAAGGCTTTCTTGTTGTTCTCTCATCATAATGTCACTCATCTTGGCTTATCATCCATATGCAATGATTATCTTAAGAATTTAGAAGCATCTATTTTCGCTTGCTTATCTATTTCCCTTTCTTTCATGACCTGTTTTTTCTCATAAAGCTTTTTTCATTTTGCCAATGCGATTCTCATTTTTATGAGATTTCATTTAAGATAAACTTCAACAGGTATAAGTGTAAATCATTTTTCCTTCAGCTTCTGATCCAAAAACAAGATATCGCTTTTATGTAGGAAAAGTTTCCTTTCCCTTAGCGGATCTACTATTGTCTTATTCGGAAGCATCGTATATGGTGAAACGTGAAATTTTTGCACGAAAAGGGTTCATTCCCTTATGGTTATGAAACTTCATTTCAGATTTATATGTCATGCTTTGATGCTTTTCACCTCATGTCATAAAAGCTCCATTGAAGCCTCAAACTGTCTTATTAATTCATAATCGAACAAGGCTTTCTTATTCAGAAGCAATGATTCAGTTTTAATGTTTTTCTTATCCATATATGAGATTTAATCAGATTATTATATGAGATCTTGATTTGATTATTTTCAGAAATTCCTTTTAGCATTCTTAAGTGAATCCAGAGCTTTATAGAATTCATTATCATCGAAATCCGGCCAAAATGTAGGAGTGAAATAATATTCGCTATATTCTGACTGATATAAGAAATATCAGCTTAATCTGATATCTCATCATGTTCTTACGATAAGGTCAGGTGGCGGATATTTACCGGTATCCAGATAATTTGCGAAAAGCTTCTCATCGAGATTATCAATTATAGAATCTATATTCTCCGGATTAATCTTATCGATATTCTCCTTGAGATATGTCTTCACTCATCTTACGATTTCATCCTGTCATCCATATGCCATTGCAAGTATGAAGGTGATTTTGCTTCAATCCTTAGTTGCATCCTGCAGATCAAGCAATATCTCCTTTATATCCGTAGGAAGAAGCTCAAGATTTCAGACAGTTTCAAATCTTATTCAGTTTTCTATATATTTCTTCTTCATAGATATGATTTTCTTCCTAAGAAGAGTGAAAAGATGATTCAATTCCTCGCTTGACCTTTCAAGATTCTTCTTAGCCAAAGCCCATATGCTGACATATTCTATTCATTCCTTCAGACAAAGATCGACGATCTCCTCCATCTTATCAGCACCTTTATCATGTCATAGATATTTAAGCATTCACCTTTTTTCTGCCCATCTCCTGTTTCAGTCCATTATAAATCAAATATGCATATCAGGTACGCTTTATAAATTAAATTTTAGAGTCTAAGTAGCTCTGCAATATTATACATGCCGCCACATCATCAAGTCTTTTGGAATCGAATTTTTTCATTCAGATATTCTCCATGCTGGTTTTAGCTTCAAATGAACTGAATCTCTCATCATGGAATATGACATCGATTCATATATCTTTCCTTAATATACCTGAAAAGCTTTTTATTCTTCTTGAATGATCCGATTCCCTTCAATTAACATGATCAGCAATTCAGATTATTATCTGATCGATTTTCCTATCATTCACAATTTGTTTGATTTGATCTACTGCACTTTTATTCTCTATGATTTTTAATGGCACAGAAATATTCTCGACATTTATAGCCAATCAGATTTTTCTGGTTCAATAATCTATTCCGAGATAATTCATCTATGATATGACCCTTAAGTCTAAAATAATCTTAACATAAACATCAGTTCACAGATTCAATTTTATATCATATTTTCATACTTTCTTTAGATGGTGTCAATCTGGTAATATAACATGTTTCTTATCGAATTTTATTCCGAATTCCTTATTAAGCCTCTCTATTATATCCAATTCTTGGATACCTCAGAATATCTTATCTCCGGATCATTTCGCTTGGAATATTATTTCTTTTCAATTTAAGCTTTCAGCTATCTTATGCCTATTATAAATAAGGCTTTTCAGATTTTTCACCTGATTATCCTTTTTCTTTTCTAGAGCCTCAACCTGTTCTTTCGAAACAAGCTTTGCAAGTCATTTCGGAATAAGATAATTTTTTGCCTGGGAATAGCTGACTTCGACAATCTCTCATTCCTTACCTATTCATGCAACTCTCTTAAGCATTTGTATCTTAAGCTTTTCAACTGTCATAATCGATACAGGTTAAAAATTATTCATCTCCTGAAACTATAGTTATTCTATATCAAGTCAATTCGGAAGCAAGGTTTACATTTGCTCATCATTTTCATACTGCTTTAAGTTTTTCATCTGGAAGAACATAACATATCGCTTCTTTTGTCTTAGTGTCAACCTTAACATCAGCAACCTGAGCAGGACTTAGAGATTTTCTTATAAGCTCTTTGATATCATCTGTATAATTGATTATATCAACCTTTTCTCAGAAAAGTTCGTCAACAACAGCTTTCACCCTTATTCACTTAGGTCAGATAAGGCTTCATGCTGGATCAACTTCCTCATATTCAGAACCGACTATGATCTTAGTCTTGAATCCAGGGATTCTTGCTATCCTTATAACTTCAACAGTTCCATCTTCAAGCTCTGGAGCATTCATTTCAAATAATTTCAAAACAAGGCTCTTATCTTTTCTTGTTAATATTACTCTTGGTCATAGAACTGAATCTTCTTCAACTTTTCATACATATACATAGATTCTTTGTCCTGGAACATATTTATCCTTGCTCACCTGCTCTGATTTAGGTAGGACTATCTGATTACCGTTGTAATCAAGTATAACCTTATTCTTTTCAACCAATTCTATCTTAAGGTTAACGATTGTTCATTCCTTATTCTTGAATAGATTGTAGATTTTTTCTTTTTCAGATTCTTGGATTTTCTGGATTATCACCTGTCTTGCAGCTTGTGAAGCGATACGTCAGAATCATTCCTCATTTGCAAGTATCTCATCAGTGACATCAATCTCAACAGTATCTCAAAGAGAGAATTCAGAAGCATCATCTCACAGATCTGCTAAAGAAATTTCAATATTTGGATTTTCAACGGTTTCCACTATAGTCTTTTCAACTGTGATTTCCATCGATTCGTTTGGAAGATCAAGAGTGACATTCACATTAGTATCTTTGCTTCCGTAATCTTTCTTATAAGCGGTTTTTATAGCTTGTTCTATTATTTCCACAAGCTTCTGTCTGTCAATTTTCTTCTCTGCAGCTATCTGGTTTATTGCAGCCTCGATTTTTTTTAGGTCCAACATATTAATTAAATTAAAAATTAAGATTTCCTTATTAAAAAAGAATTTGACCAGGTCAAATTCTCACTTCAAGATTTCATAGCTCCATTTTATTCAAATTTCATATTTTGCAAATTATTTTTTCCTCAGATTTGCAACATAAAAACCTTCGCAGACGCTTGTCGGCAATATCCTGACTGTTTTTGAAATATCATCGCAATATTCGTTTCATGAGAATTCCTTTATTCAAGGTCTTGCAAACTCAAAATTCAAATCTATATCCATGATTTCAAAACCGTATTTCCTGCAGACCATATCGATGATTTCTTCATTCTCTTCAGGTGCAAGTGTACAAGTCGAATAAACAAGCTGTCATCAGACTTTAAGCAGAGGGATTATGTTCTCGAATATTTCCAGCTGGATTTTCTGCTTTTTTGATATGTTTTCAACAGACCAGAATCAGTAAGATTTTTCATTCTTGAGATTTATTCTTCATTCAGCGCTACATGGAGCATCAAAAAGAATCTTATCGAAGTATAATCATGGAATCTTATCTTTAAGCTTATTGGCATCCATTTTGAGCATTTTGATTATATTGCATCATTGGAGCTTTATATTATATGCTAGCTTGTCGAATCTGATCTGATTCTGCTCACATGCAGCTATCTCTCATCTGTTATCCATCAAAGCGCACATTTGGGTTGTTTTTGATCCAGGTGCAGCTGTTACATCCAAAATCTTCTCTCCTGATCTAGGATCCAAAATCATTCAAGGGATCAGGCTTGCGATTCATTGTACATAAATCTTTCAATCATAAAACATCTTGGATCATTTAAGGAAAAATTCATTACTCTTATCTATAATGTAAGCTCCCTTTAAAAAATCCAAAGTCTTGAAGCTTATTTTATTTTCATCCATAAATGCTTCTATCTCATTTTTATCAGATTTCAAAGTATTTACTCGGAATGATGTCACTCTTTCTGAATCAAATCACTTCAGAACTATCTTGATATCATCATTTCAATAGATTTTTCATATCCTTTCGTAAAATGTTTTATTTAGCATAAAAAAATGTGGGTTAGTTATAACCCACATTATATTTGCATAAGAAAAAAATGAAAATTTTTTTATTTCGGGACATATTTATCTCCTTCTTTAGGCTTGTCTGGAAAATTATTCAAAAAAGAAAACAGTGATAGAGGAACGAATTTATATCTTTCACAAGTCAGACATTTGCCCTCATTGAGATAGATATTTGCATAAAAATAAATCCTTTTGCAGTGATGACACCAGAACATATCATTATCTTTGAAGCTGATATTGAATTCATCCAATGTCTTTGCACTATCCCTTACTTCGGAAATGTAAATTTTCAGCATTTTCTTCACCCCCTTTCTAGAATTTGTCTTGGTTTGTGTTTTTTTATTTAATTATACAAATATTTAATCTTTTACAAATAAAAAAGTAGAGATACGATTAATCGTATCTCTACTTTGTTTTGATTCTATTATTTTACGAAATCAACGATATTCTTGAAGATTTCTGGATTAGCGATTGCAAGGTTTGATAGAACTTTCCTATCAAGCTTAACTTGCTTTACATTCAATGCATGTATGAAAGTTGAATAAGTCATTCAAAGTTCTCTTGCAGCATTGTTTATCCTTATTGTCCATAAGCTTCTGAAATCCCTTTTCTTAAGCTTTCTTCAGATATATGCATTAGTTCAAGCTTTTGCAAGTGCATTCTTAGCCCTTGAAAAAACATTACCATTCATCATTCTGAAACCTTTTACTTTCGCTATAAGGTTTTTATGTCTTTTGTGAGTCTGTAGACCTCTTTTTACTCTTGTCATAATTTTATTATTAATATTTAGTTATTGTTGAGACGTAATACACTGCGTCTTTACTTTATAGACCATTTGGTAGACATTGTTTCATTTCCCTGTGCATAGCAGTTGATACGATTTGACCGTATTTATTTCTTCCTTTAGCCTTTT
Source organism: Candidatus Altimarinota bacterium (assembly GCA_028685185.1). Classification (GTDB taxonomy): domain Bacteria; phylum Patescibacteriota; class Gracilibacteria; order BD1-5; family UBA2023; genus JAQUEK01. The sequence goes on along the minus strand of JAQUEK010000003.1, from coordinate 84,492 downwards.
TTGATTTGTCAGACAAAAGGTGTCTCTTGCAAGATTTAGCTAGAACGTATTTTCATGTTCAAGTGATTTTTACTCTTTTCTTTGCTCAAGAGTGGGTCTTTGCTTTCATAAAAATTTATTAATTATAATTTATTATTTTTTTAGATTTAACATTATATTAAATGTTGTTCAGGTTTTTGCTATTCTTCATTCGACTTTATAGAATTCGTCCAAACCTTGTATAAACTCTTTTATCTTCTCTTGTGCTAAAGCTTCATATTGGTTCTCCCTTCATCTTAACATTAAAGTTATTTTGAGCGGATGACCATCCTTTGCAAACTTAAGGGCCTGATTCTTTCTTATCTCTAAGTCATGATCTCAAATCTTATAAGTAAGCCTTATAGTTTTCAATTCACTTTTCTTAGAATGACTTTTGCTCTTTGAGATATTTTTCTGTTGCTTGAATAAGAATTTTCAGTAATCCATTATTTTTGCCAAAACGACTCAATCCTGCTCGCTCACCTCAACTAAATCCATTTCAGCTTCAGTTGCAAACTGTAGAGCTTTATCTAAAGACATTATTCACAATTGTTCTCAAGTCGCACTTATAACGTTAATCTTGTCGCTTCTGATATCTTCGTTAATTCGTTTTCCTTTTTGAGCCATTAATTATGATTTTAAAGATAAGCTTTTTGCTAATTTAGCAAACTTGGATTTTTTTCTTGATCCGTTGTTTGGGTGGATTATATTTTTTTTCACTAATTTATCAATAGAAGAATAAACTTTTGAAAGTAAAGTCTTAGCTTCTTCAACTGAATTGTTCTTAATTGCTTTTTCTAAACCTTTAACTGTTTCTTTATATAGAGCAGAGAAATGTTTATTTCTTGATCTCGCAGTTACGTTTTGTCTTAAAGCCTTTTTTGCAGACGAAGTATTTGGCATCGATATAAGGATTATTCATATAAATCAAACTAAAAAATGCTAAAGTTAGCATCTTTTGTTATCAAAGTAGGTGCATTTTATACAAAAAGATTCTATAGTCAAATTTAAATATAAATTTATTTCAGGTGAAAAATTATAATCTTTTTAAGATATTTTCAAGAATTTTTTCCATCTTTTCCACAGAAGCGATTTCAACTTTCTCATTTATCGAGTGCACATCATGCATGGTTGGTCAGATAGATATAGCATGAACTCACTCTCATAATCCTGCAACAAGGATTCAACACTCAAGTCAAGCATGGAATGCCACTATCTGTGTCTTATCTCAGATGATATTCTCGAATTCTGATTTTGCAATTCTTACAAGTCTGGATTCAGGATCATCTTGCCAACCAGGATATGAATCATTCCTCATTAATTCAAATCAGCTCATATTGAAGGTGCTGATAGTGTTTTCAACCAGTTCCTTCAATTCGATATTTATGCTTGATCTTGCAAGAAAAGCTATATGAACAATATCTCATCTGAAATCTATCATTCATAGATTCATCGATGTCTGCACTAATTCCGGTATTTTCTCACTGAAGTTATAGACTCAGATTTTTGTTGAATTGATAGGATTTAAGATTGATTCCATATCTTTGATTATTTCCAATTTTGATTCCTGTTTTTCTAATGTAAATCATATATCAGGACAGTCTAGATTTGATTTCACAGTATCCAGATATCTCTTGAATTCTTTTTCAAATCTTTCATAGTCCTCAATTCATATTATCGCTTCAGCACTTGATGGGATCACATTATCAGCGGTTCCTCAATTTATCGAAACCAATTCAAATCAAAAGTCATATTCCGATAAGAAATCAATGATTATTTTCACCGAATTTCAGTGATTTTTATGAATTTCAGCTCAGGAATGTCATCATTTCATTCAGAAAATCTCAAATCTGTATTGAATATATTCTGGAGCTTTGAATTCCAATTTCTTTTTAAAATCAAATCTGGTTCATCATGCTGAGCTTATGCATATCTGATCTTCATCTTCCGAATCAAGATTTAAGACCATCTTTCAAGATAATAAGCCGAAATCAAGCTTTTGAGCTCAAATCAGTCACACTTCTTCTTCTGTCGTAAATACCAATTCCATTCTAGGATGAGACTTGAAATCCGAAGCTGTCATTGAAAGCGCGATTCATATTCAGTCATCTGCTCAAAGCGTTGTATCATTAGCTTTCAGATATCATCCCTCTTCGACTATCTCAATAGGATCTTCTGAAAAATCATGGTTTGAATCAGAAGCTTTTACACAGACCATATCCATATGGGATTGGAGTATGACCGTTTCATTTAATTCTTTATCTGAAGTTGCGGGGACATATATAATAAGGTTTCAAGCCATATCAGCCTTATGGTCGAATCATTTTGAATCTGCCCATAAAACAAGAAAGTCCCTGACCTTGGATTCATTTCATGAAGGTCGGGGATATTTTGAAATCTCTAAAAAATTTGAAATCGTTTTTGAATGCATATTATGCTCTGCTTAAATATTCTTTAGTCCTAGTATCAACTCTGATCTTATCTCAAACCTTTACAAAGAGAGGAACTTGAACAACTAGTCAAGTTGTGAAGGTAGCTGGCTTCTTTCATCATGTCGCAGTATCTCATTTTTCTCCTGGAGGAGTTTCAGCAACCTCTAGAGCAACTGCAGGCTCAAGCTGTATATTTATAGGCTTACCGTTGAATTCTTGAAGTACAACTTTATCTCATTCCACCAAAAATAATTTTGCATCTCAGATGACCTCTTCATCAAGATTGAATTGTTCATAGGTATCAGTGTTCATGAAATTGAATCCCTCGTTGTCAGCGTATAGAAATTCAGCGTTTGCATAAGTTATATCTGCAACTTCAATCTTATCAACCTCCCTAAATGTTTTTTGCATTGTCGTTCAGTTCAAAAGATTCTTCAGATTTGTCTTTTCCATTCATTTTCACATTGCAACCTTCAAATGTTCAGCCTTTAATACTTCGTAAGGTATTCAATCTATCAAAAGCTTTTTTCAAACTTTAACATCTTCCATTCATGCCATAAAAATATAATTAAAAAATTAATACTTCTCAAAATAAATTTGTTCTTTTTTAAATCAAGCTTCTTCTATCTTTTGCTTTGAGCATTCAACCATAACTGTGCTTCAACATATATAGAACTCATCAAAATCTCAAATGTTCCCTATTTTCAGATAATCTGTGACATATCACCTTGAAGTTCGAGTATGATCTTCCCTGCTTAAAAAAAGTTCGAAGTCGAAGTTAGTGTATTTATTTTTCAGAAAATTCAACTGCTTTTCATAAAAAACATCTTCGAAGCCCCTAACTCAGAAGATAAATAGCATTTTCGACTTCAGTCATGATTCCAATGCTTTCTTCACTTGAAAATAAAGAGGTGCGAATCAGGTTCATGTTCAGACAAAAAGCTTATTGTTATCATTTTCCCTTAATATGAAATGTCATACAGGTCATATTGATTCGACCAAAGTTCATATCTCAATATCACATAATTCCCTGCTTCATCATCTTCAATCTTCAAGACGTTTAACTATGAATTCAAGATTATTTCAATCTTTATTCGAAATTGAATAAGCTCTTCTCAGTCATGAAGGTAAGATAAATGTGATGAACTGTCATGGTAAAGTTTCAAGGTTTTTATCACAATAAAAAACTAACTCATAAACATCATGAGTTAGTTTTTCTTTTTTTAAAAGTTTCATTCTATCCATTAACAACTTTTGCATTATGATTATCTGCAGATCATTCTTCTATCAGTTTTGAATATCTTTTCCTTGCATTGACCAATACACTGAATTGTTCAGGGCTTAACTGTTCCATTCAAAGCGTGAATGAAACCGTATTTCAAACTGCCTTGATAAATTGTCTGAACAGACCCAAAAGGTTATCTTCATCCTTTAAAAGCAATTTGATCTGAGAGAAATCAACTATATCACCAGCACCTTTATGAGTCTCAGCAATAAGGGCAGACACATTTTCTGGTAGTTTGTTTTCTTGAGTTTCCGGTGGATTATGTATTGTGCTGTTATCCTGTGTCATGCTGGACTTTATAAAATAATCTTGTATGATTATATCATAAAGCATCAAAAAATCAAAAAATTATTTTGCGCTGATTATTTTTTTCTCTATTTCAGAAGCTATCTTAGGATTTTCCCTTAGGAATTGCTTTGAATTTTCCCTTCATTGACCAAGTTTAGTCTCTCAATAACTATAGAAAGCACCTGATTTTTTGATGATATCCTTTGCGGATCAGATATCCAATATCTCTCATACCTTAGAGATTCATTCTGCAAAAAGTATATCTATTTCAGCTTCCTTGAATGGAGGTGCAATCTTGTTTTTAACTACCTTTATCTTGGCTCTGTTTCAAGTTGCTTCCTTATCATCTCAAGTTCCTGATTCGATCTTGTCTTTCTTGCGGATATCAAGTCTCTGTGATGCATAGAATTTCAAAGCATTTCATCATGTTGTTGTTTCTGGGTTTCAGAACATAACTCAGATTTTCATTCTTATCTGATTGATGAAAATAACCGTAGTATTTGATTTTGAGATAACTCAAGTTATTTTCCTTAACGCCTGACTCATAAGACGAGCCTGAAGTCACATATGTGAATCTCACATTGATCATTCTATCTCAGCCTTTGGAACTAAAGCAGCAACTGAATCGATGATTATGATATCAACAGCTCAAGATCTGACCAAAGCATCCACGATTTCCAATGCCTGTTCTCAATAATCCGGTTGAGAAACTATAAGCTCATCTGTATTGACTCATATCTTTCTTGCATATTCAGGATCCAAAGCATGTTCGGCATCTATGAACGCAGCTGTTCATCAAGCCTTCTGAACTTCTGCTATGGCATGTAAAGTCAATGTGGTCTTACCTGATGATTCAGGTCAGTATATCTCAACTATCCTTCATTTCGCATATCATCCTCCTAGCGCCTCATCCAAAGCTAAACTTCAGCTTGATGAAGTAGCGACTTTTACAGATTGCTTATCTCATAATTTCATAATGGATCAAGCTCAGAATTGTTTCTCTATCATGCTCAAAGCTTGGCTTAAAGCTTCCTTCTTATTGTCAGTCATAACAAATAATATAAAAAAATAAATTAGTCTTTTTTGAATGTCTTTATGAAACCTCAGATCATTTTAGATATTCACACGGATCTGTCATATAATTTCTGAAACTCATCTTCGCTTATATATCATAGATCTTTTCAGATATAAAGCATTGACCTTAAGACAGTATTTGATCAGATTGCGTTATACAGATAGTTCTTGAACTCATCTGTCTCGAATCTTCTCTCGAATCAATGTGCAATATTCGATCAAACCGATACTGACATTTCCGTAATCTGATTTTTGAAGCTTAGATCTTTGCTTCATTCAAAAATCTTGAATATATCTACTGAAGTATCTATGGATTCCTTCCAAAAGGTTAGCTCCTCAAACTTTTCAATTTTCATAATAAATAAGTTAAAATATAATATATCTAACTTATATACACTTAGTATATATAAATGTATATAAGAATGCAAATCAATTTTTAAAATTTAACTTTAAGGCCTTTAATAAAGCTAAAACTAAAAACAGATTCGTGTATATATTAATATCCTAACAAAAGAAAAATATTGAAAAAGCGAAGAAAAATTAATTTCCCTCATAGAAATCGACCAAACCTTCCTTGGTTCAGATTGAAATGTTTCTCTGTTTGCACACATTACATTCGTAAATGTATTTATTGGGATTAAGCCTTGTCGCTTCGACCACTTTCCTGCAATCCCTGCAGTAAAACTGCACATCTCATCTTTCGGCATTGAAATTCTCTTTCTTTTTTCCGAATGATGGAACGTTTATCAAATCATTATAAGTTGTCATATTCTATCGATTATTAATAAATGATCCTGGTGCGACCTAAAATATTTTACTGAAAAAGCCTTTTCCATCAGCGAAATCTATTCATTTCTCTTTGGCGATCTGTTCATACAATTCCCTCTCCTTCTTGGATATGCTCGTAGGGATCTTGATATCTATCTTCACGAACAGGTCTCATTTGAAGTCTCTTGAAACATCTTTCACTCAATCTCATTTGAATTTAAGCATATCGGAATTCTGGGTTCCAGGCTTTATCTCTATTGTCCTTTCTCCTAGGATCGGAAATTTTATCTTCCTTTTCGATCATAATATAGCCTCAATCGGATCTATGACTAAATCATAATTAAGATTGACTCAATCCCTTTTCATTCATTCTAATTTCTGCGGAACCCTAAATACTATGTAAAGGTCTCCTGATTTGGAATTCACTCAAACTCATCATTCTCATTTTAATTTCAATGTCATACCGTCATCTATTCATGCAGGGACATCTATCTCTTTTTCCATCTTTGTCCTGATTCTTTTGTTTCAGTTACATGAACCACATTTTTCCTCTATTATCTGACCGTTTCAATGACAAACGTCACATACCACAGTCTGTTCTATGACTCAGAAAAATGATTGGGTCCTTTTTTTCACATATCAGTTCCCATGACATGAATTACATGTTTTAGGGCTTGTTCATTTCTTTGCTCAAGATCCTGAACATTCGCTGCAAAGTATCATTTTCTCATATGATACCTTTCTTTTCGTTCAGAGAACCGCTTCAGAGAAATCAAGCTTCACCTCTATCTCGATATCCTCTCATGATTCATTCTTTTTCCTTTTAGATTGTCATCATCCGCCGAATCATCCTCATCAGAAAAAAGATTCGAAAATATCTGAAATATCGAAATTAGCATCGAATCATTGTCAGGAGAATCATTGTCCGAATCATCATTGTCACATTCATTCGGTGCTTCCGAATCTGTCATAATGAGCTTTTTTCTGAGCATCAGACAATGTCTGATATGCTTCATTTATCTTTTTGAATTGAGCTTCTTTTTCTTTGTCTCAACCATGTCTATCTGGATGGCTTTCCATCGCTTTTTTCCTATATGCTTTCTTTATATCTTCAGCATTTGCATCTTTTGGGATTCATAATATGTCATAATAATTTTCAGGCATCTACTTTTTTTATTCTTAAAATCTAAAGCCAATACATTTTATATAAAAAATAAAAAAATCAATTTGAGAATTTTAAAATTTATCTAAACTATAATTAGTTAATCAAATTATCGAAATCTATTTCTGGTTAAGTTGTAACCCATCCGGCTTTAGAGCCACCTTCCCTATATTAGGGAAAGAATTTTACCAGAAGTTTTTATTTTAAATGATTCTTTATCTTTTTCTCGCCTAATATAGGGGAGATGTCTGAAAGACAGAGGGGTTATATTAGCAAAATAAGCTATGATACAATACAAAGAAAAATTCATAAGCCTTTTGAATATCAAGGAATCACCGAATGGATTCGAACTTGATCTTTTCAAGAGAACGAAAAAATATCTTAGATATGTTTCATGGATTCCAGGACTGAAAATGGTATGAGTCTGCAATAGCTTATCAATGTACGCTACAAATGCGGCATCTGATATAGACCTTTTCATTATTACAGCAAAAAACCGGGTTTGGATTGTAAGATTCCTTATGACAGCAATTTTCTATTCACTCTGAGTATGGAGAAAGGATGAGTCGAACTCTGCTGGGAATTTCTGCCTATCTTTCTTCATAGATGAAAATAATCTTGATCTTTCAAAGATTGCAATAGAGAATGATGTATATCTTTTTTATTGGATTTATTATATGAAGCCCGTTTTGAATACTGATGGCATGTATGAAAAATTCATTGGAGAAAATAAGAGTTTATGAATAGATGAAAAGGATTTAACGAATGATAATATGAATCATATCTATATATATGATTATCATAGAGACGTTGCACGCAACGTCTCTATGATAACTATGATAACAGGATATTTTTGGGATTCTATCGATTTCCTATGATATTTCCTTTATATGAGGATATTCAGGTTCATAAGCCATAAAACAAAAAAGGTCCGAAGACCTTTTTGAGTTATAATCTCAAGGGAGATATTGAAATTTCACGACACTGATAAAAGAGAAGAACTGAGAGATAAGATATTAGGCAATCTTATCTAATCTCAAATCATCTCAAGCACTGAATTCCTTTTCTAATATATAGTTGCTTTCTAGACTTCAAGTCTGAATAGATGCTGTGAAAGCCAATATATCGATCTCCTTATTTCAAAATTTGATGAAATCTCATTTATCATTCTGAACGAAACTGACTTGAGATAAAGCAGAATTTTTTACATCCTTTAATTTCAGATTATAAGGAACCCCTCAGATCAAGACACTTTCAACTTTTCAATCTTTAAGTGCGATTGCAACCCTATCATTTTTGTAATTAACAGTCTTTTTGACATCATCTTTTACTATTTCACCTTTTTTAACCGTTTCTTTTGCTAATATTTTTAATCAATTATTCAAGGATTCCGCACCTCAGTTCATTCATACCATCGACTTCAATCAGTCCACAGGATTTGATATGAAATCTATCGCTTTAGCTATAAATGAATCCTTCTTGTCGAAATGACCCATTGATCAGAACAGGAATGCTATGATTCATGCAACCATAGGAGGCAATCAATATCATTTGAGCGTTTCCATGAACTTAGTCTTTCTTTCAGCTGATGCTGCCTTGGTTTCAGCTTCTCAATCTTTCGGTGCTTCTGCGGTCGCTTGAGCAGGGGCTTCGGAACCTGATGAAGGAGTTGCTTGTGCTCATGAGATATCAGCCTTCAATAGACCTAATCCTGCAACAGCTTCTCATGTTATATCAGGCATGTTTATATTCTGAAGCTCTGTAATCCAAGAATTCAGAGCACTTAGAATGTCTTTATTGTTTTTTAATACAGCATCTGAATTACATGCTTCAACTTTAGCCTTGATTGATTTATATTTCTCTGCCAGATCAGCTTTTGCCTTATCTTTGATGGCATCAGGATAGGTTAATCAGGTTATCTTAGTCAATCATTCATTATAAAGCTTATCCAATTTACTTAAAAAAGCATCCCTCGAAACAGTGGTCTTCAATTGTTCGGTCTTCTGTTGGGTATCTGCAGCAACAGCTGCAGTCTCCTGCTTTCAATCCGGTTTTGCAGCTTCTGGAGCTTTTACGACTTCACCTTTTGACTTCTTTTTAGACTCCACATAACCTTTTGCATCTCATAAAAATCTACTCATAGATCATAATATAGTTCCGGAAAGTGTATTATCGTTTCATTGTTCTCAATTTTTAGGTGTCTCTGCCATAATAGATATTTAATTATAAATTGTTCTTATCATATCATATATTTGATCTTCTGTCTAATATCCAGCACATTATTTTCTCCATTCGGTTCAATATCATGTTTTTGAAAGATTATCCAGAAATTCCCTTTGCCTTTTATATTCGACTATCATATTAAGTAAAATCACAAATTCATCTCATGCGGATTGCTGGATTTTTATTGCAGGATGGCAGGAAATCGTGGATATGGGTCATTTTTTTACTTTAAATCCTGTCACATTCAATTCATCAAGCATTACTCTATATGTTTTTGGCTTCATATGTTTGGAGTTCAGCATTTCACTATATAATCTCTTGTCTTCCCTAGTCTGCAATATATCCTTGTGTTTCAATAATCTTTCTATCATATTGTCAAGAAGCTTCTGTTTTTTCGGGTCAGATTTTATCAGGTCCATGATATTTTCGAATTTCCTGAACATATCTTCAACTTTTATATCCTTGATCAACCCTGCGGATTCTGGATATATTTTCCTGATTTTAGCCAATTCCAGGTTTTCAAGCCTTATCATCTTAAGTGTCTCTTTTGATGGTCAATGTATTATATCGCTGATATTTCTTCATTCTTTTATATTATTTTTCTTGCCTTCGCTTATGAAGAAATCATCGATCTTAACCAGACTCAGCTGATTATCGATTATAAGCATAATCCTATTTTTATCTCATATATGTATAGTCTTCTTATCCTTATCGATTATCGTATTTCTTATGGATTCGATGATATCTTCGAATCAGTTGAAATCTCATGATCATTTCAATATCGAGTCCAGCCTTTTTTCAAATAATGCATAATTGGCTTTCTTATTTTTTCAGAATGGGAATTTTCATAGATTGTATGCATCAAGTAATTTTAAAACTTCTGATTTAAGCCATTTTCCGTAATTATCAACCTTATTATTCCAAAATTCCTTACCTCTTGCTTTGGCATTGCTCATATAAGCTCTAGGATCCGTACTCAGATCTATCGAAGATTTGATGAAATCTATTTCTGGAATCGTGAAATCTCAATTCTTAACATAGAATCATCACTTTGTTCAGGGTATTCCGATATCAACATCTCATTTTCATCAGACCTTATCCAAGACATCATGGGCTGCGCCCATGGTAATCGCATGCGTAAAGAAGCTTTTTCATCTATCAGATCAAGTCTTCTCGAAAAAATCTTCCCTTTCAGGAAAAACTCTCCAAAATTGCTTATCTAATTGTATGGCTCATCAATAAGCTTCTCATGCAACTGTAAATAATGCTCATGAAATAAGTGAAACTGGCATCTTCAGGAATCAAGGTGCTGCAGCTGCTCAGACTTTTGCTCATAGGTGAAACAATCACATTTCTGCAAATGATTTTCAGATTGAGCTGAGGTCTTGGCTGTTCTTATAATATTCCCTGAAGAATATCGGCATGAATATCTTGCTTTCTATGCTCGATATGGCTCATTGATACTTTTCACCGAAATTCTTGATTCACTTTCTTGCTTTTTTTATGAAGCCATCCTTTCATGCTTCGAATTCCTGTCTGGTAACTTCTGGATGAGTTTTCTTTATGTCTTCATATCTTATTCTCTTTGCTATCTCTATGGTTTTTCTCAGAATTGTCTTCGAAGCGCTTTCAACTGTTCAATGCGCAGCATCGTATTCCAATCAATTCTTTTTCAGTAATTTTAAAAGATTTTTGCTATGTTCAATTTTTGATAATTTTGGTGAATCTTTTATTTTTATCACTCATTTCTTTCAATCTGCTTTCTTGAAAACTATCTTGCTTACATAGTAAAGTCAAGTTCATGGAGCTAAAGCATATGATACTGCCATTCATAGATCCGGATACGATTCGATATTTGAATCATTCCTAAGATTTTCCAAAGCTAATTTCGAATTCTTCTTTAAAAATGCCTTTTCATTCTCCTTTTGGCTTTTAGAGGAGTTTTCTGGTAAGATATTGAAAGATTTTTTTGAGCCATCATAAAAATCCACTGATAAGACTCACATCTTAAAAGATACTTTTCTGATTTCTTCAACTTTCAATTTATAGGAAATGATAAGATTTTTGATTACATTAACTGAATAATCCTCAATATAATCGCTTAAAAATTGCTTATCTTTGATTTTTTGTGATTTTGAAATAAGTGACAGATATTCACAAACCTGAACAGCAAGTAATTCTGTCCTGATATCAAATCAATCCTCTTTCTTGAATTCGAATGGATATGAAACCTCCTTACTTACAGTTACTAATTTCTTGAAATCTATCCTATTATTTTGTGCAGATTCAAATTTATCCATTTTATGATATTAACATTATTTTCTGACTGCTTTCTTAGCCACTCTTGTAAATATATCCTTTATTGAGATCTCATCTATTGATCTACTAAGGGTATTTACTGTTATTCCTTTTTTCACTTCCAATTCACCCAATTTCGTATTAAGATCTGTAGTTTTTCTTGCTAATGCATCTTTAATTTGAGTTTCTGCCATAGTATTGAATTTAGCTCATTCGACTTTAGTTTTAGCTTCCTTTAATTTTTCTTTCAGCTCAGTTTTTTCTGCTTTATGGGCATCTAGATCATCTTTCAATTTAACCAATTCACCTTCCAATACCGTTTGTTGTTTCTTTAACTCAGCTACTTTTTCCTCAGTGGAAATTGATTTATTATTTTTCAGTTCTTCTAGTTTATTTTCAAGTTCAGACTTTTCAGTTAATTTTTCTTCCTTTTTAGTTGTTTTTTCCTCGATATCCAACTCTAATCTGCTTTTTTCTCCTTTTAACAAAGTTATCTGATTATTGATTCAAGTTTTTGCAGCTTTGTTGGTTGTTGTTATAAGAGCATTGCTTTGTGATGTGATATTAAGATTAATCTCTGTCAGTTCACGATTCAATCTTGATATCTGTGAATCGATGGTTGTGATTTCTATTCATTTATTTTGTATTTCAAGATTTTTTACATTAATCTGTCAATCAGTAGTTGAATTTATAAGACTTTTAGTAAAATTTACTAATCATTCTTTTTCTAAATTTTTTAATGTAATTTCTGAATTTTTTGTTTTAATATTTAATTTTATATTCTCAATTTCTTGTTCTACTGTTATTATTTTTGAATCCAAAATAGGATCAACTGTACTTGTTTTTGATTTTTTTAAACTAGTTAATTCTTGTTTTTTAATATCTAAATCTTGTTTGCTTTTTTCTAATTCTAATATTTTAGATTCTATTTCAATATTTTTAGATTCTATTTCACTAGTTTTAGCTGTAATTTCATTTTCAATAGCTGGATTGACAAGGCTGGTTCTTGATTTTTCAAACCTATTTATCTCTTGTTTCTTAATTTCTATTTCATGAACTTTTGCTCTGACTTCTCATTCTATTCTTGTTATATCATCTTTATTTGTTCCAATTTCAAGATTAATAGCACTAACTTTTTCATGTAATTTCAAAACTCATTCCAGTTCCCTTCATTCTCCGCTTAAGCTATCAATTGCTTCTATTATAGGTTTGATATCTTGAGAGAACTCGAATTTATGATCGAATGCTTCTGTAGAATAAGATGCAACCTTGCTTTTGAATTCCGCCGTCCTTTTTTTATCATAAGTGCTTGTTTTCTCTCTTATTGCACTTACTGGAGTTCTTCATACTTCAAGTCATGCCATAACTCAAGTGCCTACAACAGTTTTTCATCATCTTATTGTAGATAATCATGCATTAGCTAGTTTCTTTCAGATTCTTTTCATTCTAGAATCAAGTGGATCTATTGGAATGTTTCTTGGAGAAACTGCTCTTGTTACAGAAACTGTTTTTGCTACATTAATACCAGTTGATACTATTCATTTTTCTCAATCGAATATCCTTCTCAATCTTTCATCAATCTTTTCTTTTGACATTTTCCTGAATTTTCAACGAGCGAAATCCTCTTGGAATTTATCAAGCAATCAATTTCTGGTTGAAAATTCAGCATCAGATATCTTCTTTTTTCTAGAAGTTGAATTCAATCTTGATTTCAACTCTCATCTTGTTCCCTCCACCAAACCTTCCACTTCTTCTATAGTATAATGTGGTCTGTTATTGATAGCATTTTCTTCGCTTGATGCTCTGGATTTTTTGATCTTATCCCTTACAAGTCAGATTCATTCAGAAGCAACTCATGTCAAAGGTCATAAGATAGGAATCCTGGGTAATATCTTCTTTCATGCATAAAAAACTATAAGTGTAACTCAAACCGGTATAGCAGCATATCATAGAAGATCGACTCAAGTGTGAGCAATTCAGCTTATTATTCATCTGTTCTGTTCCTGCATTCACTCATTCATCGCCTCCAGAATCTTGTTTATATAGAACAATTTTTCATTATAGCTATTAAAAGTATGTTTTCATCCTGGCCACCAACCTGGTAATTTCAAGACTCAGTCCTTTATCTGGGCTGATTTCTCAAGAAAATCAACCATTTCATTCAGATATGTCTTGCTTGAATTTATTACATCCGATTTTGCATCACCTGTTCATGAAACTTCATTTCAAGGAATCAAACTTTTTCATTTGTAATATAATTTGGTTCAAGGGATTTCCAATTTAAAAATCCTGTCGACATATTCATTATCTTTGAATAGTTCTTCTACAGAACCTCTTGTATTTGATAAATTCGTGTTTAGGCTTGCCATTAAGGATTCTTCTGTAAGACTTGAGTCAAATCAGGCTACTTTTTCAAATTTTCAGCTTTTTGCTCATTTTATATATTCTGCCTTTCTTTTTATATATTCATCCTTTGCTTTTTTTACGGCATCTATCTGTTCACGGACTTTTGCGATAACTGCAGGATTTATCTCTCAGGTTGTTTTCTTACTTGCAATCATTTGAGTTATCTGATCGCTTAAAATAGGATTAGTTTCAGCTATCTTTTTTGATAATTCCAGAAGAGCCCCTGAATTTTCCTTGTTATCTTTATCCTGTGAAAGCATTTCAGCTATCTGTTCTAAAATTCATTGATATTCAGTGATATCATTATTCTGGATTGAATTAGCTTGAAGCTCTGAAATATTATTTTTATTTTCTTGTATAGATCTGTCTATACCTGTTTCTCCTGCCATATGACTTAAAAATTATATATTATTTATTTTAGTTTTTGTAATTCTTTAACTATCTCTTCAATTATTTTCTTATCTTTCTCACTTGTACATTTGAATCCTTTAAAATATAAGATCTTATCTGTATTACTCATATTCTCATTTTTTATAGTATTTAATATAATCTCTTTAGAAATGACCATGCTTCATATTTTTCCAGTTCATTCATAATGTTCCACAACAATAGTGGCACTTTCTACGAAGATTTCCTTATCAGATTTTTTAGATTCAGCTTTATTTTTTGCATCCCTATCATTTTTAATTATTCATAGTTCATAGCTGAAAACCTGTCAGAATATGAAATTATCTTCCAAAGGATATTTCTTGATAAGATTCTTTCTTGTTTTCTCGATATCATTCCCTCCTGCTTCCTTTAAGAAACTTTTAAGGAATTCAAGAACCTTAATTTTTCATTTTCATTCTCAGAAAGCTTGATCAAATCTATCTCTCTGTCATTTATCAAAAAGATTTTCATAATCCTCAAAAGCTAAATCTCATTCCTTATCTATCTTAACACCTTTAAGTATCTTTTCAGCTGGCATATCAGTAATATCAAGGAATACTCTAAGATTTTCTGGTGTCATACTCATTTTTTCTGCCATCTTTTCTATATTCTCAATTTTCCTTTGAGATTTTTTAGATCATTTTTCTGCTCAAGCTCAGATTGCATAAAGTACTCATTTTTCCTTATCCTTGTTATAATATTTTGTCAGCATATTAGCTATAACGAAAGCTGATCATCCAAGAATCGCAGTTTGCCAAATCTCTTTTCTTTTTCAAGTCGTATCAAACACCATTGTAGCCATGAATGCTATAAATAAAACAACCAATTCAGGTCATTGAACATATTTCATTATTTCCTTAGGATGTTTGAGCATATCTGCACTTCTTCAAAGTCATTCGCTTGTGATATCTTTTAACGCTGCAAGGTTACTTGTTGTTGCAAATAAAGTTTTCTTATGTTCTTCTATTGCTCTTTTAAAAGGTCACATGTCAACTTCTGTCATATTTCATGAAGAAGATGGTTCTAATTGTATAAGTATGAAATCTTTTTGTATTTGTGGAAGATCTTTCATTTTTCTAACTTCATCAGAAGTTACTCAAGGGATCAATTTAGCTGTCTTTTCTCATTTTTGTGCATATCTCAAATATGCATTTGCAAGATCTTTTGGTTCCAATTTATCTATCTTATTCTTATCAGTAGGACTTATACCCGAATAAACAAGGATATCCCTAAGTTTTGTATCTCAACCTTCTGTAAGCGATCTTTCCATAAGAATAGATTCCAATACTTTTTTACGGCTACTTATCTTAGCTCAGGTTCATTCCTCATTTCAGTTTATAGCTTTCATTTCAGTCTCTAATATCAAAGTTCAGTTCGGCGATACTACATGGTATTTTCATCTTATGAACTGTATCTGATAACCTACGCCATAAACTGTATTTACAAAAGACCTTACAGCAAGCTGATTAGGCGTACCGAAATTATCGTTGAAGATATTCAAGAAAGCACTGAAATTCTCCTTTATCCAATCCCAAAAAGTTTTTCATGCATTTCAGGCTCATTCAAACAATTTCCATATTGTCTCAACAACAACATCAATAGGTCATGCAATCTCACTAGGCTTGATATGTCAAAACGAAATCTTATTTATTATATTTGTAAGAGCATTTTTAAGGTCTTGCTTTGACTTCACATCCTTAAACTCCTCTTTTTCGATATCCTTAACATTAGCTATTTTTTCTAAAACAGAACGGATTGCCTCTATTTTGGCTGCTTCATTCTGAGTTGGTATGTTTTCTATACCTGCTAACATGTTCTTATCTGACATAATATATGGTTTAGTGAATTAATATTTATTCAAGATTACCATATTTTTAGATTCTATGCAAATTTCTAGATGATTTTTCTAAAAACTCTAATAAAAAATTTAAAAATTAAAAAAACGAATATTAATTCTATATAAATCCAAAATAAAAAAGAGTGATTTGTTAATAAATCACTCTTTTTGATTACATTATTTCATCAACTTTTTTTATTTTGGTATTAAAACTATTAAAAGTAGCTCTGGAGAAGAAGATGCAGCAGCTATTGCTGCAGCACCAACTAAAATTATTCCAGTAGCAGCAACAAACACCATTGCAATTGTTGTTCCTCCTAACAGCGTAAGAAAAGAATCATCATCAATTGGAACAACATCTTGGTCATTATTTACTCTCCATTTACCATAATGAGACTCACCGTTGGCAAATTTTCCCAAACCAATATATGGATTTTGATTCTTGTCAAAAGATCCTTCAAAACTTGAACCATCCTCAAATTCCACTTTACCAGTTATTATTCGACTGTTTTTGAATTCACCAATATATCTCTTTCTAATTATTTTTTTTTTAAAACTTTTATAATAGACCATTATTCCTTTCCCGTTAGGCATGCTTTTTTTTGCTTCTCCTATATATGCGTAATTTTCATCATAATTAATTGCCACCCCAAACCCATAAGCCTCGAAATCATCAGTACAATGTCCAGGTTCCCAAACGCCGATAATTCTGACATTATCATCATTCAAATAGCACCACGCGAAACAAGAATTTGCATAAAACAGGATTACTAGAAAACTGATTAATTTTAACATGTTATTCTCCTTTCAATTTTAAGTTGATGAGTTAATGAACAAATGACAAGGAATTGAAATGGAACAAATATTGTACATCCAATAATATCTTTTTAATATAAAAAATATTTAAAAAATTACCTTTGTCTATTTAGATATATTAAAATAAATTAATATGTCAAAATATTTTTATAAAGTGTCAAATATATCTTATAAATTTATAATTTCCATCCTATTTTTTTTAAAATACCTCAAACCGGATCCGGTTTGAGGTATTTTCATTATGATATTTTTATCTGACTATCTCAAGTTTCTGTGAAAATTTCTTATCAGCCTTTTTTTTCAACATTTCATTCATAGCTTTATCTAATTCAGACTTGGTAGGCATTTTTTCAAATGGCAAAGTATCATCGCTGAAAAATCAGCTTCAATTCATTTCAAGTATATATTTTCAGCTTTTCTTATAGATTTCAAAAGTATTTGTGTAAATTTCAACTTTTTTAAAGAATCAAGTTTCTCCATCTTTTATGAATTCTACTCCTGGACCTTCATTTTCTTTCTTATCTTCAGAAGTATATTTTCTATCATCTGCAGTAGTTGATTTCCATTTTGCAACTTCCACCGTCTCTCATTTTTCTATTTTTTCCAAATCTGCAGAAGATATCGATCAAGTCGTATCTATTTTCTCCTTTGCTTTTTCCCCGTCAGCTTTCATCTTATCTATTATCTCATTTCTTTTGGCAACAGCAGATTCAAGTCTTGCTTGAGCGGCAATGATCTGTTCCAATGTTCATGTCTTGCTTGCTCATTCTGCTTCCTTGATCGCTGAATGAAGTTCATTTTCAGCTTTCTTAAGAGCTTCCATATCGCTTTTATCCTGTTTTTCCAGACCTTTAGCAGCCTCGATAGAAGATATCAATCTTGCTTTCGCTTGTTCTATCGTCTCTCAAGACACTTCAATTTTTGGTGCCTTTTCAAGCTTTATATATTTTGAATGCACATATCAGACAGTTCAGTCTTCCATCTGAATTCAGAAATACAATCATCTTTTCAATTTTTTTGTCTCTCAATTAAGTATTACGCTATCTGTCTTATTCAATAAGCAAGATGTCTTGCTGTCATCGGCGTTCCTTACTATGACTCTGTCACCAGTAATGGCTCAAGTATCTCAATCGCTAGGATTTTCAACTATTTTCTTCTCTTTCTTTTCGTATGTTTTGGTTTTTTTCTTATGCGAATCAGATGATTTTGATTTTTTCTCAGGTTTTACAGCAGGTTTTACTGCTTCTTCAGCAGGTGCTTTTTCTGTATCTTCAGGTGCAGTAGATATTACAACTGGTGGAACGATCTTAGCTGAAGACATCGGTTCTTGTATTACTGGAGATTTTTTTGCTGAAGACATTGACTCTTGCACTTGTAGCTTTTCAGGCTGTTTTCATTTCAATTCGTTCTTCAATGCCTTTTCTACCCTTCCAATGCTTTCAGGATGTGAGATTATGACTCAAGTCCTGTTTAACAAGCTTGATCCTGATGCCCATTTACCTTTAGCGTAAAATAATACATTCTTATCATCGAAATCTTCTGAATAAACGACTCATTTTCATCCGTTTTCATTATAATCCTTCATTATGAGCTTAACTGTAGCTTCGTTGAATTTCAGATTTTTCTTAAGAAAAATAGCGTCTTTTATAGGATCCCTGATTTCAAAACCTCCTCAAGTTATCATTGTTTTTGCTGTAGATTCCAAAAATCTCTCTATTTCTTTTTTTGTGGATTCTGATATATCATTTTTTGTTTTCTCGTATTCTTCCCTAAGCTTTACAAGCTCATCTGTAGTTACCTCGCTATCAAATGTCACTGTCTTGAATTCTTTCTGGAATTTCTCGATATTTGAACTGCTTTCTTGTTTTTTCTCTGCCATAGTGTCATAAATTAAAAAATTAAATTTGTTTTTGTTTGTTAAAGATTAACATAATTTCGATTTTAATGCAAAAAATCACCAATTTTTAAAAATTGGTGATTTTTTATAGGATCAGAAATTATTTTTTAAGCTCTAATCTGACGACTGTCTCTATATGATGAGTATGAGGAAACATATCTACGGGTATGACATCAGTGATCTCATATCCTGAATTCTTTACGATGAAATCAAGATCACGAGCTAATGTTGAAGGATTACAGCTTACATAGATTATTTGAGAGGCGTTGAATTTTATTATATTAGGGAGAGCATCAGGATGCATTCAATCTCTTGGCGGATCGATGATAAGGAGATCGACTAGACCGGTCTCCTTTCGGATATCAGTCTCGAATTCATTTAGGAAGTCCTCGACTTTCGCATTCACGAACTCTATATTCGAAACATTATTATGTTTTGCGTTTCTTTCTCAGTCTAAGCTTGCTTCTTTAACAAGCTCGACAGAATAGACTTTCTTGAACAGATTGGATAAGATTATTCATATCGTTCATGTTCATGCATAAAGATCAAGTGCAACATCAAGACTCTTCTCCTTTTTTATAAGATTCATGACTTGAGAATACAGAACTTCAGCTCATTTAGAATTAGTCTGGAAAAAGCTTTTCGGATTAATCTCGAATTCGAAATCAAAAAGCTTTTCCCTTATGGTTTCCTTTCAGAAAACAAGCCTGAAGTCTCAGCTTACGATATCAGCTTTTCATGTATTTCATAAGATATATACGGATTTGATGTTCTTGAATTTCTCGCTTATTTCAGCTGAAAATTTTTCCAAATCCGATTTATGTATTTTCGAATATCCTGAATAATTGGTATTCACGCTGAAGATTATCATTATATCTCAAGTATAGAAAGCTTTCCTTACGACGAAATGACGCCAGAATCAATCATGATTGAACGGATCGTATGTAGGTAATCCTGATTTTCTGGAAAAGCTATCCACTTCCTTGAATATTTCATTTATCTCATCATCTGCTAAAACGCAATAGCTGCAATTTATTATCCTGTCGAATTCTCACTGCTTATGGAATCAGAATCTGAAATCATCATGAACCTGCTCTTTTGAAGAAATATATTTTCAAAAGGAGAATTCAACCTTATTTCGATATCCGTAAATTTCAGGAGAGGCCACGATCTTGTGGAAATTCGTATTCTCAGTGAATTCCCTTATATGATATAAGGCTTCTCTAACCTGTTCTTCCTTTATTTCAAGCTGTTTTTCATACTTGATTGGAAGCCATTTGCAACCTCCATAAACCTGAAAATGATCAGGCAGCTTATCCTCCAATGGTGATTTCTTAACGACATCCAAAACTTGAGCATCGATATAGCTGTTCTTTATCTTAAGTATCCTCAGATTAACAATGCTTTCAGGAATAACACCTCAGGTTATTATTATCTTTTTTCAATCCGGTGCTTTTGCTAATCATTTTCATCAGAAAATCAGTTTTTCCACAAAGATTCTCTCTAATATATCGTGCTTTTTCATTTTATTTTTTTGTTAAATTAAAGACCTATTCTATACAAAAATTTTAAAAAACAACCAAAATAAAAATAAAAAAAAATCCGATTTTAATAATAAATCGGATTTTTATTTTCGGATTTTTTAGTAATCCATTGATTCATTGGTAAGCTCATATGTCTTTCCTTCACTTATAAACATTGTCTGAGCAAGATTGATGCTTGTATTTTCCTGCTTCAGTCTGTTAAGCAGAAGCTTAGCCAGAACATCTCATGATTTTATATCCTGAGGATCCTTGAATTTTATCGTGAAATTAAAAACTCCTGGATCATTTGCAATCTTTGTTATCTGAACATCCTTATCATCAGATGTGAAATCCGCTAATTTAAGGACTTCAGGATTAAGTAGGATTGAAAGGTTCAGACTATCTGCTTTAGAAAAGCTTGTTCATGCTTTAAGCTCTAGGATATCAGTTCAACTTCATGTAGATTCGAAATATAGATCTTTCTTCACTTCTTCCTTGGATGTATCATCATAGTTCCTTACTGAGGTCTGTATCTTCTTTCAGACATTCGTATCGAAAAGGAATGCATTTATGCTTAATGCAAATACAAGGCTTAATGAAATTATCACAATGTTCCTTCTTGATTTCTGCTTTTTGTACTCATTGAAAATATCGCTCATAAACTTTAGTTGAAGAATATAAATTTTTTGTTATATTAACGGTATTAAATGTTTTTTCAAATAAATTTTTAAAATGGTAAATAAAATAATGGTCTGAATAGACGAAGCTTGAAGATGAAGCTGGGCTGGGCCCGTAGTTGCTGCTGTTTTCTGATTCGATCCGAAATTCAATGATAATCTTGATGTCATAAGAAAACTTAAGGATTCCAAGAAATTATCAGCAAAAAAGAGGAAAGAGATATCTGAGGAATTGAAAAACCTTAAAAAGGAGAAAAAGGTATATTTCTGAATCTGAGAGGCAAGCAGCAAGATCATAGACAAGATAAACATAAGAAATGCAAATAAAATGGCTATGGAAAGGGCTATTTCAAATTTTTTCCTTTCTATGTCAGAGGAAAACATATCAAAAATACTTGTTGATTGAAATGACAATTATAAATTCAAGAACACTTCGTTAAAGACCGAATATATAATCCGATGAGATGATCTCGTAGATGAGATAAAGGCAGCATCGATAATCGCAAAGGTCTATAGGGATGAACTTATGGTCGAATTAGGGAAAAAATACAAAAAACATTTCTTCGGAATCCATAAATGATATTGAACAAAAAAACACCAGCTTGCTCTGGATGAATTCTGAGTCACACCTATACACAGAAAATCATACAAGCCCATAAAAAATAGGTTGATTTCAGGAGGTTTTTCGATATAGTATGCTAAACTTAGATTTATTCCTAAAACTATTATTATGCAAGTAAAAAAAATACTAGCCGTTCTGGCTATAATACCGTTTCTTATAGAGATAGCCAAGGCTGATGAGCTATCCGATCTCAAAAAAACCTATAATGAATATTACGTAAGCATCCAGAATAACATACAAAAGATAAGCGCATTGCAGAATGAAAATGAAAAGCTTAAGAAAACGCTTGATGAGCTAAATGCAAAGCTTGAGAATTTCTCAAAAAACAGCACGTCGGCAAATGTCCCATCAGTTCCTGCAATAAACAGCACAACAGATTGAGATAAAGTTACCAATGTCGATAAATACAATAAAATCATAGAAAAGATAAGCTCTATGTCATGAACTATTTTTTCAGAGAACAATCTAAATTCAAACTCTGCAATATGATTATTCGAATTCATAGAACCGAACGCATTTTTCATATCCATAGATGACCTCAATAATCCGGCAGGCGTTACCGCATTCAAGACAAAGATCCTGTATAATTATGATTCTTCCCTAAATCTTAGAGTTGCGTGAATATTTTCACTTGATTACAAAACACAATACTACATCACAAAATTCTGAAAAAATCCATTTGCGAAATCTGTAAGGATAAGAGTAAAGAATCCTACGTACAGATGAAAATTGCTTGATAGTACAGCTTCGAGCACTTCTTCAAACATTTCCGCATCAACCAGTACGGTAAAATCCACATCAACCAGTACATCTGTAATCCCATCATGAAGCGCAGTCACCATAGAAATGGTAAAAGCTGCATATTCTAAGAATAAGATCCCTGAAACGATAAAGCTATCAGATGAATATATAAAAAAAGATCCTAACAATGTCGATATTTTGAGAATCAGATACAGATCATACTACATGATATGAAAATATAACGATGCCCTATCTGAAATACTGAAAATAGACGCAATACAATGATCTTCTCTCGTGAAAGTTGTTGCTTGTGATTGATCTGCCATAGCAAGGCTTGCTAAGAATATGGATCTGAACAAGAAATATTGAGATATCTGCAAATCAAAATAATTACCATAAATTTCATATATCATTTTTTTATCTCTAATAATTAGAATGATTTAAGTCTTATGTCATAAGATAGGTTTAATATTTAAATTTTTTTATGCTAGAAATAAAAAATCTGTCTGTAAGGGTAGATATGAAAAACATATTGAAAGACATTAATCTGGACTTTGAAAAATGAAAGACATACTTTCTGCTATGAAGGAACGGTAGCTGAAAATCCAGCCTTGCACTGACTATAATGTGACATCCGAAATACAAGGTCATATCAGGTAGTATCACAGCGGATTGAAAAGATATTCTTTCAAGAAAGAGCGATGAGATAAGCAAAGCTTGAATATTCCTATCCTTCCAGAATATCCCTGAAATACCATGAATAAGGCTTTTCGAATTCCTGAGAACAATCTATAATGAGTATAGGAGATCTATTGACGCTGAATTCAAAAATGCAAGCATTTTCCTTTTCAAGAAGAAAATCATACCTTATCTGAATGAGCTTGATATCCCTGAAGAATTCCTGGAAAGAGATCTTAATGTCGGGTTCAGCGGATGAGAAAAAAGGAAGATAGAGCTTCTTCAGATAAAATTATTGGAACCTAAATATATAATCCTTGACGAGATAGATTCAGGTCTTGATATCGATGCTTTCAAAACTGTGGCGCTAGAGCTTAAAAAGCTGAAAAATCCCGATAATACAATGATTTTCATAACCCATAATTTCAAATTGCTAGAGATTCTGGATGTGGATTTCGCTTATGTGCTAAGCGATTGAGAAGTTATCGATTCATGATGAATCGAGCTGATAAGAAAAATTGAGAAACATTGATTTTGTGCTTACTGCAACCTGGATGAATCCTGCAATAAGGAATTAAAATGCGAATAAAACTACAAAAATGGATTTAAATGAAGCTCAAGACATAGCATATTCCAAGATAATAAAAGGTTTGAATGAAGAAATCATAAGAAAGATTTCAGAAGATAATGACGAGCCTTCTTGGATGTTGGATTCAAGGCTAAAATCCTTTGGAATATTTAAAGGTATGAAAATGCCTTCTTTCTGACCGGATCTGAGCAATCTTGATTTGGATGAGATAAATTATTATGCAAGAGCATCGGATATTTCTGATTCGAACAGCTGGGATAATGTTCCCGAAAAGATAAAGGATACCTTCGATAAGCTCTGAATCCCTGAAGCTGAAAAAGAGATGCTTGCTTGAGTCTGAGCTCAATATGACAGCAAAGTCGTATATCATAGCCTGAAAAAGGAATTAGAGGATCTCTGAATAATATTTGAAGATATGAGTCTGGCTTTAAAGAATCACCCAGAGCTTGTTAAAAGATACTTCATGAAAGCCGTTCCTAGTAATGATCATAAATTTGCAGCTTTGCATTGAGCATGCTGGAGCGGATGAACTTTCCTGTTTATTCCTAAATGAATCAGATTAGAAGAACCATTGCAAGCATATTTCAGGATGAATGTGAGGGCATGATGACAATTTGAGCATACCATAATAGTTTTGGAAGAATGATCTCTGGCTCATTATATCGAATGATGCAGCGCTCCGAAATATTCTGAATTCTCAATGCATGCATGATGTGTGGAACTATACGTATGAAAAGATGCTAAGCTCAGATATTCGTCTGTCGAGAATTGGAGCAGCAATACATATAACCTTAATACTAAAAGAGCGATAATTCAGGAAAATTGACATATGGAATGGGTATGATGAAATCTGTGAGCCTGAGTCACTATGCTTTACCCATGCTCTGTACTCCTATGAAACAACAGTTCTTCAAGTCATATCTCCATAGCGATGTCAAGCGAAGGTCAGATGATCGATGCATGAGCGAAGGTTATACACATATGAGAGAATACGAGCTCTGAGATATTATCGAAGACAATTTCAGCTAAAGGATGAAAATCCATATACAGATGATATCTTGAAATAAAAGAAAGTGCGATAAATTCATATTCCCACATAGAATGCGACTGACTCATAATCGATGACTGATCTGATAATGATTCGATACCTCTGATAAAAGTCTGAAATTCATCAAGTACCGTAGCTCATGAAGCAAGCGCATGAAAAATAAATGAAGAGGAGCTTTTTTATCTGGAATCACGCTGAATCTCAGAAAAGGAGGCGAAGACTATGATAGTGAACTGATTCCTAAGTCCTGTTGTCAGAGAATTGCCCATGGAATATGCTGCAGAGATGAATGTGATAATATGAATGGAATTAGAAGTTTAAATTATATCTTATAATCTAGAATTATGAAAACAGCGATTATCATTCATTGAATGCCATATAAAGAAGACTATTATTGAACAAAATGAGATTCTGAATCAAACTGTCATTGGTTTCCTTGGCTTCAAAAACAGCTTATAGTTAATGATATCTTAGCTCAAACGCCAGAAATGCCGAAGCCATATCTTCCTGAATATGAAGACTGGAAAAGGTATCTTGAAATGTGGAATATCAATGAGGATACTATTCTTGTCGGTCATTCCTTGTGAGCCGGATTCATAGCGAAATGGCTGTCTGAAAATGATGTCAAAGTAGGAAAAGTCGCTCTTGTGGCACCATGGATAAATACATGAAGAGAAATAGATTTTGATTTCTTTACTGATTTTGAAATCGATAAAAATATAATTCAAAAAACAAAAGGGTTGAAAATATTCGCCTCAAATGATGATATGGATATAATTAAATACAGTATTGATAAATTAATTGAAAAAATACCGAATATAGATATCAAATATTTTGATAACATGTGACATTTCAATCTCAAGAGTATGAATACAAGAGAATTTCCTGAATTATTGGAATTTTTATTAGGTTAATTTTAAATATATGACAAAACTTCTTCAGATATCACAGCTGGGACATGAAGTTCTTAGAAAAAAGGCTAGCTTTGTAGAAAATATAAATAATAAGGAAATTCAAGATTTAATTGATGACATGATAAATACAGTAAAGGATTCGAATGGTGTCTGAATTGCTGCACCTCAGGTTTATGAATCAATAAGGATATTCATAGTTGCATCTAATCCAAGCCAGCGTTATCCTGATGCACCGAAAATGGAACCAACTGCAATAATTAATCCGGAAATCGTATACTATTCAGATGAAATCCTGAAAGATTGGGAATGATGTCTTAGTATACCTTGAGTCCGTGCAATGGTGCCTAGAAATAAAAGCATAGAAGTGGAATATACTGACAGGGATTGAAATAGTCAGAAATGCCAATTTGAAGGATTTATTGCAAGGATTTTCCAACATGAGTATGATCATCTTGAATGATTAGTTTTTCTTGATCGTTTAGATAGCACAAAAGACATTATAACAGAGAAGGAATACCAGAAAATCATCTCTAAATAATTGGATTTTATAAAATAATTCTTGAATCATATGACTAACTATATCCAAGTTTTTGTCTCTATAGATAATAAGGACAATGCAAAAATACTCGCAAAAAAGATATTGGAGAATAAACTTTGAGCATGTGTACAGCTGATTGATGGTATTAATAGCTTCTATTGGTGGAAAAGCAACATTGATGAATCCAATGAAACCTTACTCTTAATAAAGACAAAATCAGATCTTTATGATAATTTAGAGAAATTCATTAAGGAAAACCATTCCTATGATATACCAGAAATAATCATTATGCCGATTGTAGGTTGAAATAAGGATTATTTCGGATGGATTGAGGAAAATTTAGGATAAATTAATGGGGCCTTCAGAAAAGGCCCCATGGAGTGGGTTGTTTATCATGTTTTACCTATGACCAGTTCGAAGAATCTTTTTACGACAAGACCTGAAAGAACTGGCATGGAAAAGCCTGGATAAACTAAGACTGTTGCATGGCAAAACATGATCAAGGCACAAGCTGTTGTTGCTAATGTTTTGGTAATCATATATTCCCCTTAGTCTTGCTTGTTATTTTTGTTTTTGTACTTTGCTAATATAATTTTATTTTAAAAAATGTCAACTATGATGATAACCAAATCCTGATTCTATTTCACTTCCGGAACCGAATCAGAAAAAATAGAGATATGAGAAAATATTCAAGTGGATATTTTCGATGATTCATTGAAGATAAAAACCATCACGGTCTGAAAATGATCAGTCCTTAATATTTTTTCGTGCATCAATTCAAAGGCTGATCTGGAGATTTTCCATGAGTACAATTCCAGATCGAATATCAATCTATTGGTTCTTTGAAGCGAGAATAATACCAAGATCAAGATTTATTCCATCATTGAAAATGATGGCTCAGAATCAAATCTAAATATGGTCAGCCTTGTCAATAATGAAGATTCAATTGAAATTGATTCAAAAATCATTATAAATAAATGAGTGAAATGATCATCATGAAATATAAAGCAAAACAATATATTCCTATGAGAAAAATGAAGTATAAGATCGATTCCATGATTAAAGATCGCTTCCAATGAATCAAAATCAAGCCATAGCATGAAGATCGAGAAGATAAGCGATGAGAAGCTTTTCTATTTAAGATCAAGATGAATAGATAAGGAAAATGCTGTTTTGATCATGCTTGAAAGCCTTTTTGATTCATGCTTTAAAAATTTGAATGATGATATATTCAAGAATGAGATACATGAAAAATTTAATGATTATATTTTAAGATAATAAGAATGAAAGATTTCAAATCAGACTTCCCTATTTTCAGAAATAACCCATGAATTGTTTTTTTCGACAATGCTGCAAGTACTCAAAAACCTAGTTATGTCATAGATGGGATTAAGAATTTCATGGAAAACGACTATGCGAACATCCACAGATGAGCCTACAGCCTTTCTGAAAGATCGGAGAGCCTTTATGAGAAATCAAAGGAAAAGGTGAAAGAATTCATAAATGCCTCGCATGCATCTGAAATCAATTATACCTATAATTCTACTTATGCATTGAATATGGTTTCATTGAGTCTTAAAAGATCATGAATGCTGAAAAGATGAGATAAGGTGCTTCTTTCAATCGTCGAACATCATGCAAATATCGTCCCATGGCTGATACTCAAGGAAGAGATATGAATAGAGATAGATTATGTGAAAGTCGATGAGAGCTTCGGTCTTGATTTGTCCGATCTGAAAAATAAGCTGACTTCGGATGTCAAAGTCGTTTCCCTTACTTATGTGTCAAATGTGACATGACAGATATTCGATCTTAAAGGTGCATCTGAAATCATAAGATGATCAGGTAAAGATATAATGTTTATCATTGATTGAAGTCAGGCAATTCCTCATTTCAAGATAGACGTACAGGATTTGGACTGTGATTTCCTATTCTTCACAGGACATAAAGTCATGGCTGAAACATGAATAGGTGTTCTATATTGAAAAAGAGAGATTTTAAAGGAACTGATTCCAGCATTCTGATGAGGATGAGCGATCAATTGGGTAAAAAAAGATGAATTCAAAGCTTCAGGGCTTCCTCATAGATTCGAACCTGGTACGCCTAATATAATCGGAGCTGTGAGTCTGTTGAAAGCTTTGGAATATATAGAATCCATAGGTTGATATGAGAAAATAGAGGAAAATGAAAATATGCTTATGAATCATTTTCTTGAAAAATACGAAAAGATAAGGGATAAAGTGAAATTGATATGAAGCGACAAATCTCTGAACAGAGTTTGAGTTTTCACTTTTGCTGCAGATTGAATCCATCCCACCGATATTGCGGATATTCTTGCTGAAAATGACATCTGTGTGAGGGCATGACATCATTGTGCTGAGCCATTCATGGATCATTGTGATCTTAAGACCACACTTAGGGCAAGCATATATCTTTATAATACAAAAGAGGATATCGATAGGTTTTTTGAGGTTTTTGAAAGGATATTAAATGAAATATAATTAATATTTTAATATGATCATACTCGACATTGAAACATCTTCAGCAGATCCATATAATGGTTCTTTATTGAGTATTTGAGCTGTTGAATTTGAAAATCCTAGAAACCAATTCTATGGTGAATGTAAGGCTTATGAATGAGCTGACATACAAGAAAGAGCACTTGAAGTAAATTGATTTACTATTGAACAAGTTACAGATAGAACAAAACAAACAGTATTGGATCTGATTTATAATTTCATGCAATGGAGCAATAAAATCAATGATAGGACAATATGATGACATAACGTGTGATATTTTGATTTGCGGTTCATTGAGGAAAATGCTAATAAAATGGGGCTTGTAAATAACTTCTGATTATTAAATTGAAATTATAGAACTCTTGATCTACATACAATTGCATATAGTTATCTTATAAAAAATAAGATAGAGATTCCAATGAAAAATAATCAATCATCCTTGAATCTAGATTATGTGCTTTGATTAGTCTGACTTCCAATGGAACCAAGACCACATAACGGTCTTAATTGAGCAAAATATGAAGCTGAAGCATTTTCCAGATTCCTTTATTGAAAGAAACTGTTACCTGAATTTGAGAAATATGATTTGCCTGAAAATTTTAACTTTTAAAATAAAACATGGCCCTATATAGTGAAATAATAACATCCTATTCTAAAAATCCTCCAAACAGATTTGAGATGGAAGATTTCAGCGTGCGCTATAATGAGGAAAGCAGGCTTTGTGGTGATACGATAGAAATATTCCTGAAAATCGAAAACGGCATCATAAAGGATTATTCATTCATCGGAAATACTTCGATCATTACAACCGCTTGCGCTTCTATTTTCGGTGAAAGCATAATTGATTTAGATATAAGTGAGGTTTTGGATTTTGATTTGAATCATATAAAAAGTCTTGTATGAGAAATATCGCCACGGAGGAAATATGCCGCGACATTATGACTGCTTGCTACCCATAATGCAATCCATAGCTATCTTAAGGATTGAATAATAGAAGATTTCACAGATGTGATAAGATAAAAACTCATTAAAAATGAGTTTTTTTTGAATAAAAAAATGCCTGGAAACAACGTAAAGGAGGAAAGTTGTTCCACAGGCAAATTTATTATATAGAATATATTCATTTTGTAAATAAGTATTTTTTATTTAATGATATTTCTTATTTCATTCCCTTATAAGGTAAAGGTGTTCGACAGGGCGGATGAGTTATTTTTCTTCCATTTCGAATGTCTTTCTATTTTCCGTATACGCATTATACCATAATCAATCTATGAAAATCTCCAGAACCGAATTGAAATGCGTTATGAACAACAGAAATACTATGAATATCAATATTATAAGGGTTATCCAGAATATGAAGAAGAACTGGGAAGATATATAGGCGAAAACAAGCGAAGCCAACAATGGAAATATAAGAAACATTATTATCGTAAGCACCACTCTTATATATACCAAAAATAAAGTGAAGTAAAGCTTTCATGTGACTCACATGTTATTTAAAGTCATCCTTGTTGAAAGGCTAGCTGCCTCAAATACTCATTTCTCCTCGAAGATGATGAAGAATTTCGAATAGGCGAAAAGTATATTCATTATAAGTGAAAAGATCAGATAAATGAAGAATATTACACTTATCGTCACCGCATAATCCTCTCAGAATATCCTGAGGCAGAATATATAGGCAGTCACAATTGAAAGCAATTTGAATAATGCCATAAAGTTATGAAGTTCAAAGATCGGCCAGAAGTTCAAAAGTCATCTTGATAATCAATAGGATACCTTATATTTATTTCCGTCTTTCTTATAGAATCAATCGATCAGGCAAATCATTCAGCCTTCTGATATCGGTGTCAGGAAAATATAGATGAATAAGAGCATACCGAAACCTATAAGGATTTCAATCACATATCATTCATGGACTATCTGTATAGCCCAAGAGAAGAATTCATCCTTGAGATTGAATATGTATACGTAAGTGAAGGCTATCTGATATAATACTACAATGCTTAGATATAGGGTCGATAAAAAAGAAGGTATAAAATTGAATTTTTTTATAACACTGGCATTAGTGACAAGATCCCAAGATGGAACTATAATATTTCATTTCATAGTCTAGAAGATTTCTTTTAACCAACCAATAAAACCTTGAGTGCTTTTCTTATTGAAATCTATTATCCTATCCTCTTTTATGTAGGAATTCTCTATGACATCATAAGAATAATATCTGTATGGCAAAAGATCGACATCGATTATGTTTTTGATGTTCTTATCTATATAAAAGAATGAGTAAGGGCTGTAGTATGTTTTAACAATAGCTTCCCTTCTGAAAATCTCAAAAGATTCCTTTTTTATCTGATTTAGCTTCTCATTTTCTAATTGTCATGATTTTTCCTTTTCCAGAAGCATATCAAGTGAAACATTCTTTATCTTTGAGAAATTGAATCAGGTTTTTGCTTGTCATGAGTGGAAAAATGGGAAAATGTTATAATCATAAAGTCAGTGATTCACTCAAACCAAAAGCATATCATAGCTTTTATCTCATTTTACTATATCTTGCATCTTTTTCTGATTGATTTCAGAAACCTTTACATCTATTCAAAGTATCTTCAATTCATCTTGAATCCTTTTTATCAGATAAGGAGAATATGTTCACTCATTGACAAAATCTAATTTGATTGAAAATCTGCTGTAGTTCTTGTCGTAATAATATAGGTTATCCAGATTCTGAACTTTCTGTATCTCTGATTGCTTATCGCTGTTCAGATTCTGCAGATCCTTTGAAGTCAATGGTTTTTCGGTTTGGATATTCTGATTCACCTCAATTTTTTTTGCCTCAAGCGTTGCACTGTTTTTGTAATAATAGACTTTTATCGCTTCTTTCTTTATTTTCTTTCAGTTCACCTCAAAATATAAGGTATATGTATTCTCTCATTCTGCCAATGTCTTGAATTCACTGCTAGCCCTGAAATAGAATTTTGTATTTCATGGTATGAAGGATTTTAGCTTGAAATCATTTACATATATTCATCCTACTCCAGAAGGGACATTTCAAGATATCAATATCTCAGGATCACCATTATAAAAATAATTTTTCTGTTCGCTTGGTGTCTTTATATAGAAATTCGTCTGATTATTCATAGCTCAGTTTTTTGTCTTTGACATCTCTTCATATTTCTTATTAATCTCATTAATGAGGGCATCTTTCTTATAAAATCATAATGAAGCCAAGATAGATGAGAAATTCTTGTTTGTGATCTCTGGAGTAATTCTTTCATCTCATAGATACGGATTATTTATCTTTTTTCATTTCTTCTTATCAAGTTCTGGATAATTCGCATTTTCCAACTGAAAAAGTATCATCTTCCTTAGATCATTATTGCTTAATTTTTCGGTATTAAGGAAAAGTCATATGTATTGCGGGAATAAGAAATTATATTTGTTATATCTTGGAGATACTAACAATTCTTGATCTTCAGAAGGAAAAATTACATTAAGGGAATTCTCATTCTTCAAAAGTGAGTTCTTATCCTGAAAGAATTTGAAAACAACCTTTCAGATATAGTTATCTTTGAAGTTCTGGTTCGTGTTCTTATCTAAAGTTATCTTCGTACTGTTATATTCAGTGTCATATTCTTTTTTCAAGAAATCATATGCTCAGTTTGAATTGAATCTGAAAGTACTTACCGATCATGAACTGCTGATAAGCTTGTCGATCTGATCTTTTTTTACTATAGGGATTATAAAAGCATCAAGCAGAAGAATATCGGCATTTTTAGATGAAAATTCTATATAGTCTCATCTGTCAGTAAAATCGATATTACTCAACAGATCTTTTAAAGCTTTATTGGTTCACTGGTTCTTAAGATAAAGATAAGTTGAAATGGCATCATCTTTGGTTATCTGAGTTCAGTCATTCCAGAACATTCCAGGCCTAATATAACATTTTATGGTTGAAAAGTTTTTTCATAGATCACAATTCGCAAGATCTCATTCCATTTTTTTCGTCTTTATATCATATCTTATCAGAGATCTATATAAAAACTGCAGAATGTAATCATTATTAGGGTCATTTGAAAAATCCAAAGGATTAAGGTTTGGGGGATTTCCTATGAATCATATACTTACAGTTCATCATTGCTTAGGAATTGTTTTTGATCATTCATACAAGTACAGATAGATCAAATGAGAAAAGACTACTAAAGAAAAAAATATAGATAAAATTAAAATATATTTTTTAATTTTTGGGTAAATTGACATTTTTTAAGCTTACTTGTTAAAATTAGGCCATGAAAAAATATAATAATGAATTAACTACAAAAAGCGCAGCCAATATAACAGTTGTATTATGAAGAATTTTTTCTGGTCACCTCTTTTCGAATTTTCATCCACCTTCATTTCAAAAAGTCGTAAGGTTAAGACTGCTCTTCTTTTGTTGTATAAGGATTATCAATGCAAGTAGCACGCTTATGATAATTTGTGTAATTTTTAAAATTTCTAACATAGTTAAATTTCTATTTAATAAAAGTGTTGTAGATTGTATTGAAGATAGTAAAAATTGCAACTGCAATTACGAAATTCAAAGCGCCAGGAATAGAAATGTTAACACCTTGAAAATTCAATGATTTGATTATAAGTTCAAGCAGATACAAGATTATTCAGTTGATGACAAGAATAAATAATCCGAACGTTAAAATTATGAAAGGAAATCAGAATATCTTCAAAACCGGCCTTACAAAAAAATTAAGCACTCAAAGCACCAATCATCAGATAAGGAATAATTTCCATCATCCTGAATATGTCACATCCGGCAAAAAATATGTTATGAAGAAAAGTATCAATGCATTGAATAAAACTGAAACGAATATTTTCATAAAACCTCAGGATTAAAAACTATTGAGATAATTATATTTTTTTAAAAAAATAATCAACTTTGTGGTGAAAAAATAGGAAAAAATATCAATTCTTTTGATTTTTTCAATAAAATATAATAATATAAGCTAAATTAATCGTTTAAGTTATGATGAAAAAAATAATAATACTTGCATTCGTATTTTTTGCATGATTGCTGTGTTTCTATTGAAGATCAACAGTCAATGCAACAGAATCCAGCGCAGGCGATATGAGATCCTCGAGTTTCAAATTCGATGTATCAAGCTTATCTCCTTCCACGAAAAAATACACTCAGGGATGAAATAATGTAAAAGCTCTTTTGGCAACTATAACCAATCTACTGCTTATAATCCTCCCTACCATATCTGTTCTGTTCATGGTATCTTGAGGTATAATGATAATTGCCTCAGGATGAGCATCAGAAAAAGTCACAAAATGAAAGAATATAGTAATTTACAATATAGTTGCTATTGTGATAGCACTTCTTTCTTATTCAATAATCAGATTAGTAATATGGATACTATGATCAACCGCATATTAAAGAAAGCTTTATATATATCTATTTCCAGTTTGTCATTCATTCCTTTTCTTACAAATGCGAACGTGGACGACATCGATTTCAAGAATGATGCATGATTACCAAGCTTCAATTCCTGATCATGATTCATAAAATATGAGACACCTTATTATTTCGTCATAGTAATAATAAAGGAACTGATAAAATATGTTTGAATATTTGCCATAATAGCGATGATGATAGGATGAATAATGTATATTTCATCTCTATGAGTTGAAGATAAGATAAAAAAAGCGAAAAACATAGTTATATATTCCATTGTCTGAGTGCTTGTATCTATACTATCATATGCCCTTGTTGATATAGTCAATAATCTAACCTTAAATTAAATATGAGAAAATTGAGAAAAATATCAGTGATGCTTGTATTGTCGTTATACCTACTTTTCTGATCAAGCTCAGCATTTGCGATAAGCTTCAACTGACAGGAACTTATAGATAATTTCAAAAGCAGCCTTAAAAACAATATGCAGTGAAAATGAATCAAAACAAACATGCTTGTTTGAGAGCAAAATGATAATCTTATAACATGAGACAACCATGTTGATCTTTCCTTATGAGTAAATAAGAACAATGTGAATTTTTCTGATAATTTCATAAAAGTGATTGAAAAATACATATTCTGATTGGTGTGAGTCATAGCGGTCAGCGTGTTCATATATATAGCATATATGCTGTTTACTGCGGAATGAAAGGAAGATGAGATGAAAAAGGCAGTTAAGGCCTTGACCTATGCTATAGTATGACTTGCCATAATACCGCTTTCATACGTTGTTATAAAGATAGTGACCTGATTTAATTTTTAATTGAAAAATCGATGAAAAGAATATTTATACTATTTCTCATTATCCTAAGCTTTTCATGAAATGGTTTTCTTTATGCAGCTGATTGTACTTACAATTGATCGGTTACTTCTTCCTTCAATAATTGCATGCCGAAGTGAGCTTTGGAAGCAAAAGAGAATAAAAGCACTTGAAATGGTTTTTGGTGAAACATATTCAAATTATCTTCAAATAACTGATGATCTGCTTGATATACGGTTTCAGTCGCTAAGAATAAGATAGTCTATGCTACTCAGAAATTGGTCATAGCAGCATGAATCCTTGCTGTCTGATGAGTTGCATTTTCTTGAATGCTTTTCGTTTTATGATTAGGAGAAGCTGAAAAGATGAAAAAAGCGAAATGAGCCCTGAAATGGTCATTATTATGATTCATGATTGCTATAATCTCGCAACAACTGATGAATGCAACGATAAATTTGGTATTTTCCCTTTCAAATTAGAAGATGTTAAGAAAACTCAAGATAGAAAAAAATGATGTTATAAAATTTGGTCTGTACACCATTGTTTTTTTGTTGCTTTTCATCTGATATAACAAAGCTAATTCCCCTCTTAGTGAATATAACCTTAACAGCGCATCAACAGAAACTATGAAAAGCAGTTCCGCTTTCGATTCATTTGAAACATGAAAGAAAAAACAGGAAAAGCCATATCTATCAATAAGTTTCAAACCAGATTATCTTAAGGTCGATGATACTCTGATGAAAACATTGAAATTGAATATTGATTCAAAGTATTTCAAGGATAAGATAACACCTTTGGATCTGGTAATCGACTGAAACAGGATCGAACCGAGATGACAGGTTTCATGAAATAAACTGATACTATCAAGTAAGATAAAGATGAAGGATGAGACCGTGAAAGTATTCATGCATGAGCTATGACATATATTGGATCTGTACTATCTGAATGATGATGATTGATTCGATGTTTCCGATGAATTCTACAGGATAAGCTGGATCGCATATAATATAAAGAAAAAAGATGCGAAAATATGAGATTTCGTAAGCTGATACGCACTATCGAACAAATATGAGGATTTTGCAGAAAGCTTCATATTCTACATTTTCCACAATGAAGACTTCGCCCTGAAAGCAAAGAAGAATAAGATATTGAAGAATAAATACAATTTTTTCAATAAGTATATATTCATGAATGATGAGTTTTTCGACACTTCGTTCTGAAACACAACGTTGAAATCCTATAATTGGGATTCCACCAAGATTTGAATCAATTTGAAAAAATATTTGTATTATGTCCGTTAATGCTTATAATCATTCCAGTTAAAAATTCTCGTTTTCTCAATTTCTTAAATTCTAGTTCCATTAATTGGTGTTTAGATAATCTAAAAATTATTTTTTGGATTAAAAATTGCTAATTAGTTACAATAATTTGATATCTTCAAATTTTTCAACTTCAATTTTTCAAAATTACATTATTTTTAATTAGCAAAAATAAAATTTAAAATATTATTATTTAATTTACATTTATGAATGACTTTTTTACTGAGCTTGAATCCGATTTAGTTTGAGATGATTCTTGAGACAAAAAAATAAACACTACAGCTGAAACCCCTGACTTTTCAGCAACTATCGAAGACAATTATAATTTCCCGCAAAAGAGCAAAGCTCCTAAAGAATGAGAAGATGGTCGACCTAGTAATTTCAGCGAAAGCATAAACACTCCATGCATCTTCCCTAATCTTAGGCCTCAGACATTACCGCCTCTGGAAAAATGACATACAAGGTTTGTAGTTATCTGATGACATGAGGAAGTTTGAAAGAACATGAGCATGGTACAGTATGAAAATGAGATATTTATAATAGACACAGGTATACAGTTTCCTGAAAATCACATGCTTTGAGCAAAATATAGCCTTCCTGACATCTCATTCCTGATTCCGATCAAAAATAAGATAAAATGAATTGTCATTACACATGGACATCTTGATCATATAGGATGACTTAAGCATATATTGCCTGCTATAGGTTTCCCTACAATATACTGAGCTAAGCTTACAATCTGACTTATAAAGAAACAGCTTGAAGAAGCAGGGATCCTTGATAAGACAAAATTGCACGTTATAAATCCGGATATAGATTGAGTGATGCAGATCTGAAATTTCAAATTGGAATTATTCAGAGAAAATCATAACATTCCTGATGCTTGCTGAATATATCTTGAGACACCAAGCGCTAAAATAGTGCATACTTGAGACTTTAAATTTGATTTTACACCATCGATAGACAAACCAGCTGATCTTACAAAAATATGAGAGATCTGATTAAGATGAATAGATCTTCTTCTAAGCGATTCCACAAATTCATTGAAAGAATGATTCACGAAGACCGAAGCTGATATCTGAGTCGAACTTCACAAGCTTATTTCAGAAGCTTCATGAAGAATTATAGTTGCGACTTTCTCAAGTCTTATATGAAGAGCTCAGCAGGTCGTTGAATCTGCAGAAAAAAATTGAAGGACCGTTTTCTTGAATTGAAGAAGTATGGTTGAGAATATGAAGATCTGAAGAGAATTATGATTCATCAAATGCAACCCTAATTCTATGAGAAGACTTACAAATGCTATAGAATCAGTTCCTGATGATAAGCAGATAATCCTTACGACTTGAAGCCAATGAGAAGAATTCTCAGGACTTTACAGGATGGCATACGGAGAGCACCCTATCATCAAGATAAGGCCAGGTGATTCCATTATACTATCATCAACTCCAGTACCTGGAAATGAAAGATGAGTCGTCAATCTTATGAATGAGCTGATAAGGCTTTGAGCTACATTATATACAAAAGATTGAATGGATATCCATACGAGCTGACATGCAGCAAAGGAAGAGCAGAAAATAATGATAAATCTTATAAAACCAAAACATTTCATGCCAGTCCATGGAGAATTGTTCATGAGGGTTGCACACAAGAAAACTGCTATGAGCCTATGAATTCCAGATAAGAACAATATATTGGCAGACAACTGATCCATGATCGATTTCGATCCGCAAAGAAATGCTAGGAAATCAAAATTCAAATTAAAGCTTGAAGAAATCATAGTTGATGGACAGTGAATCTGAATTGCAACAAGCCATGTAATCGATGCAAGAGCGCAGATGATGAAATCCGGAGCCGTAATCATCGTCTTCAAGGCAGATGAAAGAACTAAAAATATCCTATGACCTCTTAAGATTGAAACAAGGTGATTGGTTTATCTTGATGAGGTTAGAGAAGTTCACAGGATGATAATCAAAAAAGCAAGGACTTCATTCGAGACTACGGTCAAAGATATTCCAGATATAGAGGAAAAGGAACTTATCAAGATAATCAAGAAAGATGTTGAATCATATCTTTCCTACAAGATAGAAAGGGAGCCTATGGTTATTCCTATAGTCATATACGTATAATATTTTTTCAGAATATGATACAAACCATTACCTATACTCTTATTTTAGGAAAGCCTGTGATCATGTATATGTGAATCATCACATATATTCTGATTCTATTGACTATGAGCGTCGCTGTCCTGAATTTGCATTTTCAGATCAGGATTATTAATTTCAAATGGCATCCGAGATTGGCTGTACTTACAATAATATTTGCCACATTGCATGAAATCATGTGAATGTCCCCATATCTGAATATCTAAAGGATTTCTGGAGAAAGGATATTATCTTTTTTCCATATTATCCTAGCTATTTTTTACTAATAAAAAAGATAATATGAATTATTACGAAGAAAGTCTGAAATTACATGAAAAGCTTGAATGAAAGCTTGAAACTATTTCAAAGATGCCGCTTAACACTAAAGAGGATTTAAGCCTGGCCTATACTCCTTGAGTTGCTGCAGCTTGCCTAAAGATCGCAGAAGACAAGACATTGGCTTACAAATATACATTGAAAGCTAATACGGTTGCTGTCATATCTGATTGAAGCGCTGTTTTATGACTTTGAAACATATGACCTGAAGCATGACTTCCAGTGATGGAATGAAAATGCATGCTTTTTAAGGAATTCGCATGAATCAATGCTTTCCCTTTGGTTATAGATACACAAGACACTGAGGAGATAATAAAATTCTGTAAACTTGTGGCTCCTACTTTCTGATGAATCAATCTTGAAGATATATCTGCTCCAAGATGTTTTGAGATCGAAGAAAGACTGAAAAATGAGCTTGATATTCCTGTAATGCATGATGACCAGCATTGAACTGCAATAGTCTGCCTTGCGTGACTTATCAATTCTTTGAAGATAACAGGAAAGAAAGTAAACGAAATAAAGATTGTAATAAATGGACTATGAGCAGCATGAACAGCTATTCTGAAATTATTGAAACTGTATTGAGTGGAAAATATTGTCGCTTGCGATAGTAAATGAATAATATCAAAAGATAGGACTGATCTGAATAAAGAAAAAATCAAGATACTTGAGATATCAAATCCGAAAAATATCTCGGGTAACCTAACAGATGCCATAAAATGAGCCGATGTATTCATATGAGTAAGTGCACCTAATGCCATTACCAAAGAGAATGTTGAATCTATGAGCACCGATGCTATAATATTCGCCATGGCAAATCCAACTCCGGAAATAATGCCAGACATAGCAAAAGCAGCCTGAGCAAGAATAATAGCGACATGAAGATCAGATTTTCCTAATCAGCTAAATAATGTATTGGTATTCCCTGGAATATTCAAATGAGCCTTGAAATACAAGATAAAAAGGATAACCGATGAAATGAAGCTCAATGCAGCGCAGGCTCTAGCATCTTATGTAGAAAATCCGACAGAGGATCATATCATCCCGAATCCCTTAGATAAGAAGATTCCTGATATCATAGCCGATAGCTTATTGAAATAGATTTAAACAATAAAAAAGAAGGATTAATCCTTCTTTTTTATTGTTTAAATCTTGATCATATTCTCAACCAATCTTATCCAGATATCCAAACTTAATTCCTCGGCTCTGGTATTTTCAGATAATCATAACAAATCAAATATAGCAGAAACCTTATTATGATCAAATCTCTTTGATAGGTTCGATATCAGTTTTTTTCTTTTTTCACTGAATCATAATTTTATCATGTCGATGAAATGCTTATCCAAAGCATTATCTCAGACATCTCTTAATTTAAAGTAAAGCACGCTTGATTCTACTTTGGGCGGCGGAATGAAATTTCACGGTCATACCTTTATTATCTCTTTCACCTCAACACACTTATATTCAACATAAAGACTCAGAACTGAAGATTTGTTTCATTTGATCTTTCTTATCTTATCAGCAACATCCTTTTGCATCAATATGATCATTTCGGTCGGCTTATTCGGAATATCATACAGAAAGCGAAATAATATCGGTGATGTTATATAATATGGAATATTCGCTATCACAAGATAATCATCGAATATCGGTTCATATTTAAGGATATCTATAT
Organism: Candidatus Altimarinota bacterium; assembly: GCA_028685185.1. Lineage (GTDB taxonomy): Bacteria > Patescibacteriota > Gracilibacteria > BD1-5 > UBA2023 > JAQUEK01. Next base: position 43,973 of record JAQUEK010000003.1, on the reverse strand, counting down.
TATTCAATCGGAGCTTTGAGCTTGTAAGATTGAAATCTCATGTCTTTATCCTATCTTCTAATATCTCAACCATCTTCTTATCAAGCTCAACCAGGTCTATTGCAGAAATCCCTTTTAGCAGAAGCTTTTCCGTCAAGGCTCAATATCATGGTCATACCTCTATTATATTCTTACCTTTCAAATCTATAAATGAGACTATTTTTTCTAAAATATCCTCATTTATCAAGAAATTTTGCCCAAATGACTTTTTTGGAAAGATGTTATATTTTTTTAAAATTTGAGATGGGTTCATTTAATATGATTAGTTTTGTGCTTTTTTCGTAGCCTGAGGCCATTGGTCCTTTATTATTCAGTATTTTCCGATATATCTGTCAAAATTTGTAAGAAGCCTTTCCCAGCTTTCTTTGACTTTTGACATAAAAGCTTTCTTGTCAGCAGTGATAGCATTTATGATATTTCTTTGTATTTTACTATCAGCAACGCTCTGATATGCTTCTATCTTCTTCTTATACAGATTCACGCATTTTTTGGAATTTCATCCTCAGAAATATCAGTTTATATAATTTGTAGTTATGTTTATGTTCTTATCCGGATATTTATTTTTGAATTTAATGCTGTAGCTAAGTATCTTATTCGTACATATATTGCTATATTTTGTCGCATAATCGTCTGGACTTCAGGCATCTAGAGCAAATTTATCTCAGACTTCCTTGGATAGATCGGTATCTCATTTTCTTGAAGACAATGATGATATATATTTCTCGATCTCAATATCGACTTCACTGAACAGAAGATCCAACATGACTTGGTAAAGCATCTCGATTCATTTTCATTTGCAAGCAAGATATGTCTTATCTTTCTTGAACGGGTTCTGGATCTGTGATAATTTTGCCGCATTTCATGAGCTTGCAGCTTCTATGCATTCATTAGCTTTCGATAATATCGTTTCCTCATTATTGCTTCATGCAGCAAAAGAAGGAGAAACCAAAAAAGAGTTAAGCGACAATATTGAAATCAATATAAATGTTATTTTTTTCATAGAGCCTTTTTTAAAATGATCTTAAAAATGATTTTTAGGATTCAATCCCGTTTATCTGCCTTTTTCTCATTAGGCAATGGAATTGTTTTTGAATCTTTCTTTTCTATCTGTTCTGGTTTGCTGTCTTTTTTTGAATCCTCATATTTCTTTATTCAATAAACTGAAGCGAGTATTCATCACAAAACAAGTCAAGTAATAATGGTATCGACTTTTTTTATTCACTTAGTAACATGCTTCCCTTCTTTTTTATCTTTATTAAAAAAGCTCATTATCCTTCTAGTTTGTTAATTTTAATAGTTTTTGAATTGAATTGAAGTTTTGGAACTTCTATAGCCAATAGGTTATTTTCCATAGTTGCCCTTATTTTATTGAAAGCAAGATTTTCTGGCATTATTATGGATCTTGAAAACGGACCGAAAAAACATTCCTCTACCAATATCTTTTCTGAATCGTTATAGAACATAGGCCTATTCCTCTCTCAAGAAACCGTCAATATGTTCTTGGATATCGAGATATCTACATCATCCATCGCTATTCAAGCAAGAGGTGCTACTATTATTATTGAATCCTCAAGATCGATTATATCCAAAGCGACTTGTCATATATCCTCTTCCACCAAATCATCTTCTCTTATTTCAACATCTATTGAGTTATCATCCTGTTCTTTCTTTTCAGAAACATTAAAAATTTTGAACATATCTTGAAAAAATTAGAATTATAATTTTTGTTTTTGTAAAGATGGGATGAGCCTTATTTCCACAAAAACATACCCGCTCATATTATTCACCTTTTCTATTTTTGCAAATTTTGATTTCTTTCATCATCGGCTTTTTTCTTTTTCTCTTCCTTGATTTTTTCCTTAAAGGCTTCCACTGATGCTTTGTATTTTTTCTCCTCTTCAATTATCTTCTTATTGAAATCTATGATTTTCTTTTCTACGAATTCGACCGGTTTAGCATATTTCTCCCTGCTAACCTTCAATACCGTATTCTTCCTTCATTCATCGATGGTTGATTTTGCCTTTATAGGAGGAAATGTTGTGGCGCTGAAAACACGTGCTGGCATTCAATCGATAAGAAGCTTCGTATAGATATCATACTTCCTTATGTTCATCAGGTCTGTAGTGCTTATGGTATTGTCATCTCATATTGAATTCGCGAGTTTCGTCGCATCATCGGGTCATACCTGAAAGCTGACAATGCTTCATACATTTCAGAATATGGCTCATCTCACCTGATCGTTCATCTGCTCTATGTATTGGTTTGCCATTATCAGATTCAGCTTATATTTTCTTGCTTCTGATAGAATGGTAGCAAAACTGTCTGTGGCGAAATTCTGGAACTCATCTACATAAAGATAAAAATCCTTTCTTTTATCTTCTGGGATATCTGCTCTTCACATCGCATCAATCTGGAATTTCGTAACCATCATCGATCATAGGAGTCACATCGAATCCTCTCATATCTTTCATTTTGAAAGATTCACTATTAGTATTTTCTTATTGTCCATTATCCACCTTAGAGAAAACGGATTTTTCGGCTGTCATAATACATTCCTCAATATAGGATTAGACAAGAACTGTCATACTTTGTTCAATATAGGCGAAACCGCCTCTGTCATCTGTTTAGGATCAAGAACCTCGAATTCCTGTTCCCAGAATCTTTTTATGATAGGATCTTCGATTTTAGATACCACTTTTACCCTATATGATTTATTTGTAAGCATCAAAGGTATGGACATGATCGTAGCATCAGGAATCTCAAGCAATGTAAGGATGCAGTTCCTCAATATATGTTCAAGCCTTGGTCACCAGCTATCTATCCACATTTTCTTGAATATTCATATAAGTCCGGATGCAACCAATGGCCTGAGCTCTTTGGATACATTTTCGAACATGTTGAATGCTATCGGATACTTATAGTCAGATGGATCGAACAATATCACATCATTTATCCTGTTTTTCGGTATGTTTGAAACAAGGGTATCAGCAAGATCTCAATGCGGATCTATCAATGCGACTCATTTTCATTTGCAGACATCATCATAGATCATATTTTCAAGTATGGTGGATTTACCCATTCATGTTTTTCATATGATATAGATATGCCTTGCTCTATCTGCGGGAAGAATTCAGAAATCCAGTTTAACTCATCTGAAATTTGTGGTTCACATCGGTGAAATATCTTCATGTTCATTCAGAAGTGGCAGGTTTTGAGGTGGCTCTAGGGATTTTGTGGTGATCCAATTTATTCATGGCGTCTGAACATATAACGTAGGCAAATGCACAAGTCCAGCCAATTCTCAGCTATTAAGTATGATTTTCTTATCATTTTTTCTGTTCAATATAAGATTTTCAGAATCTTTCCTTATCTTATCCAGTTCGAATCAATTCTGTCATGAGATGGAGAAGAAATTCAGCGCTGTAACCATTTCTTTTATATTTATCTTAGCCTCGAATTCGCTATCGGTCTCAACTCATATATTTATCGATGTCTTATATCAGAATCAGGAAAGCTTTTTCATGATCGTAGCATCAGCTTCCTTTTCCTTTGACGGCTTTTCTTTTCATTTCTTCTCATTGCTCACAAGAAGAGCGAACAATTGCAGAAAATAATAAATCGGCAGCAAAAGAATCTTAAAGAACTTAAAATAAGGAGATAATAATATCTTCTTGATGAATTTAGGGGTTTTCAGCAATACAGTCTGTATCCTTTTCTGATATTTCCAGGTATCGTCATGGATAGGAGAGAAATTGACTTGTATGAAGCTGGTATTCTTTGATGTTCATTTGTTCAATGAGCTTGTTATCGAAGAAAATGGATCTATATCCTCTTTGAAATCGGTATATGTCTTTATAGGGAAATAATGATCGTTTGTCAGCTTAAGGTTTCAGATGAATTTTGGCTTTGTGATATCCAGATAATCACCGACTTCTTTTATCTCGACATTAGGGTAATGGGCATATAGCTGATTTTCGAGAAGATCCTTGTATTCCCTATTTATTATGAAAAAAAAATGGATTGCTCATTTTACGTTAGCTATTTCAAATGTGAATTCAGGAGACCTGTATCTTTTATATCAGAACAGGTATTTATTTGTCTCAAGGGTATTATGAAAAATATTGAGTACTTGTTCTGCGATATATACTCATTTATCATTATTCCTGTCGACGCTTATCTCTAGAATTACTTTTTCCATTTATTGCTTTTATAGTTTACAATTTATAGCTTATAATCAGACGACTAAAAACTTTAAATCAAATACCATTTTATTATAGTGAACTTGTATTATTATCAAAAACATTTTTTCTCATTTCCATAGCTTTTTTTTCTATCTTTTCCTGATTGCTTTCTATTATAGATCCTATAAGAAATCAAAGGTTGTTTCATATCCTGACCTCATTATCGGTTATGGAATTCTGTTTTCATATTATGAAATATCATTTCAGCTTATCCGTGGTCTTCAAAGGCAAGGCAAAAATGTTGTCGTTCGGATTTTCCCTGTAGAAATCCTTTGATGTGATTATTCAATTCAAATCCTTGGTGATTTCGCTTCATGCTTTCTTATTCAACGTTCAAAGCTTCTCTAATATAGTGTTGTATTTATAGATGAAAAGTCCATCGATTACCGGATGATTCTCGACATAGATTATATAATCCGCTGAAAGCAGATTCTTTATATACATCATTACATTCAAGAATCATTTCTCTCATAGCTTCGATAGTTCCGTAAGTTTGTTTGTAGCATCATATATTGAAGCTAGTTCTTTTCATGAATCCAAAAGCCTTTTATTTGTTATCTCGATTATATGCTTATAGATTTCCATCGCCTCGCTCGGATTCTGCTTTTCGAATTCCTTTAAATCCTCTTCTGTAAGAGAAAATACTTCAGAGAATCCAAGAGAAACAGCTTCGACATCCTTCTGATTCCTTCAAAAGATTATTCATTCTCAAATAAATCCTCATTCATATACTTTTCATATCTCTTTCTTATCTCAATCTGAAGTATGACTGAATATAAGCAAAGCTCATGATTTCACGATATAGAAATTCGGATCTATTCAAGGACTAAACAGAACCTCTCATTTTTTCAGATGTTTCTTGTTCTTCTTGAAATATTCATCGAATTTTTCTATATAGGCGATTACAGGATTTTGCTTCTGTATTCATATCTGATTCTTGAAATCACTTAAAGCGCCTTTGATTTCAGACGATCTTTTTTCCTTTCATTTCAATTCCTTTTCGGTTTTCTTGTTTCATTTTAAAGCTTCTTCGCTCATATATCCGTAATTAGTTATAATGTTATTTTTTTGTCAGGTCCCTATCTCTTATCTTTGAGTTGAATGTTTCCTTCGTGATAAGTCATTTCGAATATAGAGATTGGAGATATTTATCCATAAGGATCATTCATTCCTGGGATGAAAGCTCGATTATCGTATATAGCTGGTGGTTGTTTCATGAGATTATAAGACTTTTGACCGCATCGTTGTTTATAAGAATTTCCCTTGCCACTACCCTGTTCGGCGAATCTTTCTTAGGCAACAGGATCTGGCTCACGACTCAATTCAAGCTCATGGCAAGCTGAGTCCGTATCTGATTCTGCGCTCAGGTCGGGAATGAATCGATTATACGGTCTATTGTCTGGGTCGTATCATTAGTATGTAGGGTGGAAAGTACCAAATGTCATGTTTCAGCCAATGTAAGAGCTGCACTTATTGTTTCAGGATCCCTCATCTCTCAAACCATTACAACATCAGGATCTTCACGCAACGCTGATTTGATTGCCTTAGCGAACGATTCCGAATGAGTTCAGATCTCTCTTTGGTTAATAAGGCTTTTGTTGCTTTTCAGATTGAATTCTATCGGGTCTTCGATTGTGATTATATGCTTCTTGAAATTAGTGCTTATATATTGTATCATTGAAGCCAATGTGGTGGATTTTCAGCTTCATGTAGGTCATGTCACCAATATAAGTCATTTTCATCTATGAAGCAGATCCTTCACTTCCTTTGTGATATTAAGGGTCTCAAGGCTTGGGATATCGACAGGGATATATCTTATCGCGATAGCATATCATCTCGAATCGTGAAATATGTTCACCCTGAATTTCGCATCGTTCAAAGAGTATGAGAAATCCTTTTCCAGCGTCGTTTTGAATTCCATGAAGCTATCTTCTCATATCATTTCAACGATTATATATCAGACCTCTTCCTTATCTATGGTTCAATATTGTTCTAGATATTCTATGTTTCCGTCATGTTTTCTTATATATGGTGCGAATCATGAGCAGATATGGATATCAGGTATCTGAGTCTTGATCATATCAGTCAAGAGAAGTTTGAATTTTTCGATTATATCTTTACTGCTAGCCATTATTGGTTAATTAAAAATAATTACTTCAATGCTATCATATTTTGGAAATTAAATCAAAAAAGACGAGTTAATTTGAAAAAGGGAAAAAAATAAATATAATGCTTTAACTACTTTTTAATCTTTTTAATATGAGAAACAGGAACTTATGCATGTTATGAGTCGGATATCTGGCTTGAATACTGATTGCTACGAAATTTATCAAGAAGGATAAGAAGAAGAAATTCGATAGTAAATTCGAAGAGCTCAAATCCGATATAGTGCAGGTTCATAAAGATCTTTTCAACTATCTAAATGATAATCTGTCTACTGAGGAAAATAAGAAGATTTTGAACGAATATAAGGAAAAGATTTCCAAAGAAGTCGAAAGCTTCAGGCTTGAGGCTGAAAAATTCATCGAAGAATTGAAAGATAAATGAATAACTAAAAAAGATGATATCGAGAAGGAATTATCTGCAGTCTATGAAAAAAGGATGGATTACATAGAGAATATAAAGAAGCAGGCTTGAGACTTGTACCATGAAGTTAAGGATATCATAATGGAAGTTGTGGATGAATCAAAGGGAAAAATAGAGGAAACCTATAAGGATACGAAGAAAAAGATAAAAAAATAATCCCCCCTTGATTTAAAAATGTTCCGCTGGAGCATTTTTAATAAATATATTTTAACGCTACATATTTTTTATGACAACAAAAGACGAAAACCAAAATTGTGAAACTCCTGAAAATTCTGATTTCGATTCCATTGAAAACGAGATAAGGGATCTTGAGGAAAATGAATTCAATGAAAGAAAAGAAGAGCTTGATATGGATTTCTCAAAAGTTACCGAAGAGCTTAATTCTTCCAAGGATTCACTCGCCAGAGCACAGGCTGATTACCAGAACCTCTTAAGAAGGGTTGAAAGGGATAAGCAGGATATGTGAACATATATAACTTCAAATGTAATCTTGAGGATATTGCCGTTTGTGGATAATCTTGATAGGATAATCACATGAACTCCTGAGGATCTTCAAGGAAATTCTGTTTTCGAATGAGTGAAATCGACATATTCAGGAATAATCAAAACACTTGAAAACCTCTGAATCAGATCTTTCGATTCTATATGAAATGAGCTTGATGTAGAGCTTCATGAGGTTATGAGCCAGCTTCCATGAAAAGAAGGCATAATAATACAGGAATTCGAAAAATGATACAAGATGTGAGATAAAGTCATCAGGCATGCTAAAGTCATTGTCTGAAACTGACAGGAATAATCTCCAGATAAGAAACAAAAAAACATCGCATGCGATGTTTTTTTGTTTCTTGAAATATTTGAAATCAATAGACAGATTGATTAAAGTGAATTCAAATATCCAGTTTTATCTTTTTTTCCTGAAAAAAGTCCTCCAAAACATCGTAAAGACCGTTTTCGTTATCATTAGGAAAGGTTTTTCCTTTGTCATGTTTTCAAATCTTTTATTCCTTATGTTTTCGAATATATCCCCTATTTCCAGAGAATCGCTTTCGATTATCGCATAATCCATATCTAGCAATCATAGGAAATGGACATCTGAAGTCGATATCATGGGCTTATCTGATATTTGCGCTATCTTTATCGCTTCCTTGTTTTTGTTCCACAAATCCGAATAGCACCATGAATGTTCGATCGCATCAAAAATATCAATATGAAGGATAAGATTCTTAAATGAAATGGAATTGAAGATATCAAAACCAGGATGAGGTGCTATGATAAAGCAAGATGGATTTTCTTGCTTATATTTTTCAAGATCCTTGAAATCTTTTATCGTTTCTGCTGACTTGTCGCAATTCAGAACAAGCATATGTTCCTGAGTGAAAAATGTCTTATTCAGAGCAAGCTCAATTCATGGAATAAGAAGGATTCATTTTTTCATGGCATATTCCCTGTATTCCTCTGAAAATATGAATTTCTCATGGCATGTCAGAGCCAGAATATCAAAATCCTTGTTTTTTGCCTCATCAATAAGCTCAAATATATCATAGTCGATTATCTTTCAGTCCATGAAATCCTCTTTCGAATGAAGATGAAGGCTGGCTTTATATCTCATACAGCTGCTTGACCATATATTCGCCATCCAGGCTGTATCAGATTTTCTTATAATATCATCGTACTCAGACTCAGCTTATTACTGACATTTTTTTTATTTGCGGATATTTTTCCCTTATAATCTCCTCTGCTTTTGCTGTAAGGCGTTTTCAGAATCACAGATGTTGCCCTGTTCAATCAGGCTTCTCTCAAACTTTCAGCTGATCTCAATATGTATGGACTTCCCTTATTATCGCAGAATCCTGAAGTTCATCGATGAAATGCTTCTCTTTTGTGAAAATCTGTGACGGAACCCTAAGCCTTAACTGGGAAAAGATGGTCCTGTCGACAGGATCTATGAACTGAAGATAATATTCCATTCCTCATGAAGCCTCATATTCAGTGATATCAAGAATAGCGCTGAGCGGATCGTTTTCCTTTAATCTTATCTCTCTAGCTGAAATATCCTTTCTTATCAATCCTTTCAGCTTCATTCTCTCATCTACTATCTGGCGAAGATTCGCTAAATGTGATCATGCCAAAATGTCTGCTGCAGGTATGTCGCGATACATACGGTTCAATCTTACATATTCAGGAATCATGCCCTGCATATCCGACATAAGATCTATAAGCGTCTCATCATCATATGGGATGAATCATCAGGATTTCCATATTTCAGTCAATTCACTGTTGTTAGTGACCACCATAGGATATATCTTAAGTTCATCAGGTCTGAAATCGGAATCATTGAAAACTTTCCTTAGGCTTTTCAAATCAAGTTCCTTAGTGGAACCCAGAAGATTTGGCATTATATGGGCGACAACCTTGAATCCTGCATCTTTAAGCAATTTTGTCGCTTCGATGCTTTCTTTGTTTCAATGTCATCTTTTATTCAGTTCGTTTATCTCATCAATGGTTGTCTGATATCCTATCTCAACTCTTGTTATTCAATATTTTCTCAGTCTCTTTATCTCATCTGCGTTTATAAAATCCGGCCTAGTCTCGACAGCGATTCAGATGACTCTTGAAAGCGCAGTCTCATTCCTCTTTTTTGCCTCTTCCAAGGATCATGATTTTTTTATTTCGAATCATTCTCTTATCTGAAACTCTGCAAACTTATCTGATTCTATATTGGTCGAAATTATATTATCCCTCAAATCTGTATAGGTATTATGTGCATCGAAAAGGTCCTTTATGAATTCTTCCCTGTAGTTTTCAAGATAACAGCTCCATGTTCAGCCTATTATCCTATCATCGCATTTCTCGATATTATGTCATGTTATTTCAAGCGATCTGAGCCGGTTCTGGATCTGCCTTATCGGATCGAATTTATTCAGAAGGGCTCTCATTACGGCTGGTTCATTCGCGATATAGCTTTTCGGCAGATTATCATAGGTCGGACAATAGATGCATTTTCAAGGGCATGTCCAAGGTTTTGACAGAAGGGATATCACAGAAACTCAAGAAAGGCTTCTTATCGCTCTTTTCCTTAAAAGCTTAAATACCCTTATGCTATAATCATAGGTTCATGATTTCACCAATTCATTATAACGTTCTAGCATAGCAATGCTAGAAATAGCATTGGGAAGCTTATATTCCTTATATATGATATTCTTGATCTTATGGAAATCCTCTTTTGTGACTATATTCTCATCAGTAACGAGATTTTCCAATATCCTGTCTATTATTTCAATCCTGTTTATTTCCATCTTAATGTTTTCCTTAAAAAAATCATTATATATAAGGCGATGAAAAATCAAAAATAATTAATTAATTGACTTTTAAATCAAAATAATTATATATTATTAAATTATACTTAAATAAGTACTTTTATGAAAATTGCAACAGCCAGAGAAATTCATTCACAAACAGGAGAAACAGATGCGAAATCGATGACTTCTGCGGTTAGTGGACTCATAAGCAAAGCTCTTTGAAACAATGAGCTTCTTGATTTGAGTTCTGTAAGCATCAGATCAATGGATGATCTGATAGATTTCAACGATAAGGTCAATTCCATAATAAACAGGATAGTCATAGAGAAATATTCCCTCACAAACAGATCCGAGATGTTCATGAATTGCCTGAAATCTGCAAACCTATCGACATTTACGACAGATTCATCCGATCCAATGCAAAGCAAGATAGATATAAATATGCTGACAAGCCTTATCGATGAAAAGAAAAGGATATATATGCGTTTGATGCTTTCTGTTATCGATAACTGATGATTGAACTTTTCCGGTATCAATGCAATGGATATAAAATCTGTATTGGAAAGCTGAGTAGTCGATTTTTTCGACAGCATGTACAAGACATATGTCGATTCTATAGAGCATGTGAAGGGAAAGGACTTTTGAGATGCCCTATATTACGGCATACCTGAAAAATCAGAACCTGAGTCTTACATGTGAGTGCTTGAAAGAAGTAATATATCATATAGCAGCCTCGACAATATCAAAAATCCCGAGCTTAGAGCATATCTGAGAAAAGTCATAACCCTTTGCTTCAAATGATCATACGAATATGACGATTGGGTTGGGGCTGAGATTAATGAGGTCAATTCATGGCTTTGAAAATGAGATATGGCATTCATAGGCCCTATGGAGAATTATCTTCATAAGAATTTCGTAGATCCTGAGTTTTCAATCATGTTCAGGCAAAAGATAGATTTGGACCCTAGGGTTTTCGAATGACTTGCGAAGAAATACTATGGAGAATGATTTTGAATGGATAGGGTTACTGTATTCCAAGTGGAGCCGATAATAGAGATGTGACAATTCTCATATAAGAAATATCTTGGGAAGAATTTCCCGAATGATCCTAAATTAAGGGATAAGCATTGAAATTTTATATTCACCATAAAATGAAACTTCAGCAAATTCTTTGATGAATATAGTCCGAAGATGGCAAAGATATTCAATATGGATGAGAACGAGCTGAAGAAAGATAAGAGCAGGATCGTATCATGAGCGCTTGAAGAGACAAATTATCACGAATACTGACATAATGCATTCTGAGCGAGAATGGATTCTGAAGTAGAGGAAACCAAAGCAAGTCTGTTCTACTGGCTTCATCTGTATGATAGGCATGTTAGGAATAAGGAATTATTGCCGGTTTCAGAGATAAAAGTCATACTTAAGACATTTACTCTCGATTTCACAAGATATCTATCAAGACTTGATAATGATTGAAACAGGAAATATCTCCTTACGGCAAAAGTTCTCCTTCATCATCTTCAAACAAACTGATTGTTATCATACGATGAAAAGAGCAATTCTATGGATTTCAATTCAGACGATGAGAAAAGAACTGTGGTGAGCTTCAAAAATTTCCTGCAGGAATTGTTTTATCTTCTTAATGAGATAGAAGAACTGTACAGAAATAATGATTATCCATGAATAGATAACTTCGTGGAATTCTATAATAGCAGGACCGATTCGCAGATAAAAAGCCTGTACGAAAATTTCAAATAAAAAAATGTGAGCAAATTTTTTTGACAAAAGGAACTTTTTTTATAAAATGTGCTCACAAATTGCGGGGGTAACATAAAAGAGTGAGTGTACTAAGGCTTCAACCCTTGGGTGTGTGAGTTCAAACCTCATCCCCCGCTCCAATTTGATAAAAAAGTAGAAAGTAGAAAGCAGAAAGTAAAAAGGTAAACTTCTTTCTTTTTTCTTCTTCCTACTTATTTTTTATTAATAATATTACCAACTATGGCAAATAAACACGGACTAAAAGGTAGTATCGTAAAAAAGCAAGCAGCATCCAGAAAAATGGCTAAGAACAAGAAATCTGCTATGGCTGTTTTTACTGGTAATGAAAATGCTCAAACAAGAAAAAATACAAGCTTCAAACAAAGAAGACATTATTACGAAAACAAGCAGAATTTCCCAAAGAAAAAATTGAACAACAAGGATCCTAATTATCTTATGGAAATAGGATTGATCGATGACAGAGGGTTTTTCGTGAAATGAAAGAAAAAGAATTTCTTCACAAAATCCATGACAGATGCGAAATGACTTGATTTCTACTGAATGCCAAGAGCGAAATAAACCATAAAACCTGGCCTAGCCAGGTTTTATTTATGCAGCCGTAGTTCAACGGATAGAATATGGCCCTGCGAAGGCTGTGATACAGGTTCGATCCCTGTCGGCTGTACCAAAAGTTAAATTAAAAAATTAAAAAAATCGGAAACAGGAATCGAAACCGTAGTAACCTCAGCAAAGTATGAGCTGAGATAATGTGCCTTGAATGGCACATTATGTTGCAAGGCATTTTTAGAAGTGAAACGGAGAAAAAAGATCCCTGTCGGCTGTACCAAATTAAGAATTTAAAATATCTTAAAAATCAAAATATTTTGATTTTTCAAAAAACGGTCTAATATGAAAACATTTAATATTGAACAAATATCTTATTTATAATAACTATTAAAAATGAAAAATTTTGAATTAACAAGTAAATCAAAAGAGCTTGCAATAAAATCGATTAATAAATACAAAAAAATTATTGAAGTTGCAAAACAGAAAGGTTTAAATGAAAGCGATACTTCAAATATAATAAATGACATGTTATGAGAAATTCTATGATATGATAAATTTTTTGATGTTACAACAGAATATAGAATAAGATGACAATACTGCGATTATTGAGTTAAGATTGATAATAAATTAACTTTTTTAATTGAAGTGAAAGGTATTACAATCGATTTAAATAGTAACCATATTTTTCAAGCTACAAGCTATGCTTGAAATGAATGAATTAAATATGTTGTTTTAACGAATTTAAAGAAATGGAGATTATATTATTTATCTTTTTGAAAGAAAGTCGATTATGATCTAATATTAGAAGTAGATTTACTTGAAGATAATTCAAGCAGTAAAATTCTTGATTCGTTTAAATACTTTCATAAAGAAAGCTTCATTAAATGAGCTGTGGAAGAATTATTTCTAAAAACTCAGGCTTTTAGCAATAAAAATATCCAAAAAATCTTACTTAGTCCTGTGATCTTAAAAAAGATTCAAGCTGAATTGAAAACCCTAACTTGACTTAAATTAGAGGTAGAAGAGGTTGAAGCTAAAATTAAAGATTTAATTGCTAAATAATTAAATTGTAAAAAACAAATATGCTCCTTGTAAAAACTTGGGGCATTTTTTATCTAAGCTCCTGATTACAATATAAAAAACTATTATCATTTGCTTTTTTTGCAAATAGTAGAAAATGGAATTGTTTAGATTCTTTAATATTAATCTTTCGCTTATGAAAAAGATATTTTCAATGTTCAATGTTTGAACTTTAAAGGAAAGCTTATTTGCCATAGTTAAAAGGTTTCCCTTATCGATATTGATGATAGTCGCACTTAGTGCCCTATTGTTTGCCGATCTGCACTGAAAACTGACGCAGGATATCAATGAGAGAATCATAAAAGCTATATTTTCCGTCATAATAGCATTTTTCTTGAGCCTATGATTCTATCTCTGTTCGGAAGGCATGTCATTGCCAAGACTTAAGAAAAACATCCTTCAACTTCTATCATTGCTGTTCTGACTTATGTTCTATGATTGATTCAATGTGAACTTCGGCAGCTTCGATAATGTCATATTTTTCATATTGACCCTTTCCTGAATAATATCATTCCTGTTTTTCTCCCCTTTTTTAAGAAGATTGTTCTGAAAAGAAGATATGCAAAAGAATTATTACAGCTATTTCTATAATACCAGCGTAGTCTTCCTGATTTCCGCAATATTATGATGAGTTCTTTTCGGGCTCTGAAGCATCTGAATAGGTGCTGTGTTTGTGCTTTTCGACCTTAAATGAATAGTGGATTCGAAGATATACGGAGATTGGGCGATAGTGGCTTTGTCATTCATCACCCCTATATTTGCACTGACCAAGATACCTCTGAAGGAAAGTTTCAATGAAAGCAATTTCATCCAGAATGTGTTCTATTCGTTTTTGGTGAAATATATAGCCATTCCATTCATCTGCGTCTATTTCATAATCCTATACGCATATTCGATAAAGGTTCTGCTTGATTTCAAGCAATGGCCGAATTGAGAAGTTTGTTGGATGGTCATCTGATTCTCCATCTTCGGATATCTGATATACATGTTCTCCTATATATTCGATGAAACCATCAGATTCATAGGTTTATTCAGAAAATTGTTCCCTTATTTTGTGGTTCCACAGCTTTTCATGCTTTTTTATGCGATATATCTCAGGATCGCACAGTATGACTTAACTATGAACAGATATTTCATAGTTGTTTTCGGTGTATGGCTCTGAGTTGTTTCCTTATATCTCATATTTTCTAATAGGAAATATTTAGCCTACATCCCGCTTATACTGACGGTTTTCACGATAATAATATCGATCTGACCATGGTCGGTCTATTCCCTGCCAGAATCAAGGCAATTAGCAATGCTTGAGAATAATCTCAAGATTGCATGAATATCAATAGGCTGAAAGATTATTCCGCTGAAAGACTATGAAGATATAAAATCGGATCTTTCAAATGATATATATTCAGGCATAAGCTATCTTTGCGAGATCAACAGCTGCAGAAGCATCAAAAAGCTATTTCCTGAACAATATGCTAAGATAGAGCAAAAATCTAAAATTGAAACAGCCGAATATAAAAGAAACTATCCTACGAACAACTGGGAAATCGTAAGGGTTATCACGGAAGAGATAAAAGTAAAGGCATATGTAAGATGACAAGGAATATATGAGCCGGATATTGTAAGTTTTACCATTCCAGAGAAAGAATTATTCCCGATCGATTCAAGCTGATATTCTAAAATCCTGTATATGGATAGCGAAAAAACTTCAAGCTGAGAACATGTGGAATATAACTATACTTCTCAATCTTTAGAAATAAGGAATTGAAAGGAGATATTAGACGATATTGATTTGAGGGCAATCATAGATAACCTGAAAAATAAATACAAGAACTCAAAAAAGCAAGATTTGGAGAAAAGCGTTGCAGTGTTCGAAATAAGCTGAAAAAAATGAAAATACAAGGTTATCATACATAGCATTTGGGTCAGTAATCCTCTTTATACTTGAAAACCGACTTCAGACAGATGGTATAATATATATGGATATGTGCTGGTCAGATAGTAAGATAACATGTCGATTCATAATATGATAATCTCATCTTAAAAACGTGAGATTATTTATCATGCGCTACAAAGGATTCAATTCTAGATTCCTATTTATCTTATCTATCCTGCTGTTTATATGGTTCAATATTAAGTATGGATTATGAATATGGAACAATGGTCTGGTCTGTGTCCTTTGCTGTTCTATTACAAGCTTTCAATATCATAATATATTCGGAAGGATTCATTGACATATGATATTGATCTTGGTTATCTGGGAAAGACTTATAACTTCTATATCTTCGCGCAGCAGAAGAGAATTCTGTATTATCATTATATTATTATCATCTATCAATATTATATTATTGTAGTATCATATGATATCATAGATATGAACCAGAAGTATCAGATTCACAATTAAAAGCAAAAACGGCATAACATAGAAATGAAGCACATTATCATATACAGGAGAGCTATTGAAATGTTCGACAGACAACATTATCAAGAAGCACAATGAAAACATTATCATAAGTTTTCAGAAAATATATACAAGCTTTATCTTATGCCTTCTTAGAAGAAGGGTATTTTTATCTTGAAGCATCATATTAAAAAAAGATTAAAAGTATAAAAATAGATATCATAAAAAAAACAATCAGGGTTATTCTTATCATTAATCATATCTTCTCGAAATTCCTTTCAAACAATTGATGTCATGATTTATCGATTTTTGATAGGTTCTGCTTATGCTGCCTTTTTGCCATAAACATGAAAAAATGGTACACTCAAAACAAAAAAAACATATACAAAATAATGAAGACAACCTTAAATATTATATTATCCATAAGGATATGATATTACTAAATAATATAAGCTAAATGCTTTCTATAATCGCTTTTTTCCATTTCATTCATTTTAAATCATCTATCGAAACTATATTTATATCATCTGAATACAATCAATAAGATTTGGGGTCAGACTCAATTGTCCTTATAACCTTGCTTATGAATTCATTATTATCAAAATCTTTATTTCAGGATAAAAGTTCGCTAAGAACCTTCCATACTGAATAACCTTTTGTTATTCTGATTGTTTCAGGATTAATAATATCTATATCATTCAGATCTGATACCGGGATATCAGATAGGCTTTTCATATTTTCATTAGGTATATCAGAAATAACTGAGTCAGATGGGTTTTTGCTGATGACATCCTCATTGATTCTGTCTATATCAGTAAGTTGTGCATTATTAATTTCATTTATCTGATTATTCTCAAATGATGAAAAGAGTTGATTCATTTTGATGCTATCAACTATACTATTAATGTCTGTTTTATATACATAAGGAGTTCTTCAAAAATCATTATCTGAATAATCCTTTGAATATTCATGTATTCATATTATCGGGGTCATCTGAGGCTGTCCCGGATTAGCATTAATTTCTACTAATCATATGGCATCAACTCATGCATATGCTAATCTTCATATCGAATCCAAAGTTAACAGGCTTGCTACAGATTTTGCAACCTTTTCAACTATACGTCAGCAATATGCTATATTATCAACTGTTCAATCACTTCCTACCATTCTATCGAGATCAGACAGTAAATCATCATTTTTTTTCAGAAATATTCATATATTCTCAATCTTCTGATCCCTTGTCATATACCTGCTATTATTTATCTTTTTTATCCTCTCTTTCATTCTTTTTATATATTTCCTTGTATCTCATCTGAACAGAGATCATAAGAATCAGGTTTTCTCAGAATTTAAATTTTCGAGTCTTTTCTGAAGATTTTTTATAAGACTTCTCTTATATGACATTGTAATATCCTCACTTGTTATGAAATCTCATTTTGTCTCCATCGCATGATTATAGATTTGCCAAGCTTCATCATGAGCTTTGCTTTCATCTTTTATCCTAGTTCGTTCGATCACATGTTTATTAGATAGTCTGGTTTCCTTTGCCACTTGGGCACTTCTTCATGCAAGCATTGACAATGCTGTAATATTCCTGAATGGATTAAAGGATCTGAATGAAACCGTATCAACAACGTCATATAACACCCTTCAATATTTCAGGATATCTAAAACACCTTTTGAGATTCATGAGAATTTCATCATTTTTGTCTTGCTGGTTTCTTTCTGCAATAAGTCCATACTTTTCCTTTCTTTTTCATAAATCTCCGAATATTTCTCAAAATATAGACTCATTATCTCATTTGCTTTTACTGTATCTTTTGCTTTATCCAATAGAAATGAGAAGAATTTGTTTTTGATCTCTGATGATCTGAATCATAAATTTGCCAAAGTATCAGATATTCATTTCTTACCTGAAGAAAGATTTTCTTTGTTTATTTCTGAATTTCTTGCCATATTTTGGTTTTCATTTGAATCATCTTGAAAAACTTCGGAAATGCATTTATCCGATTCATTATCTGTTGATTTTATAATTAACGCATTATCTTCCATACTGGTTATCTCAGGCTTCAATATAAGATCATTGTTTTCTTTTACGGTATGAATAATATTTTCAATTTTCGGATGAGAAACATTTGAAAGCCTATCTCATGATATGGCAAATTTATTTTTATGACCTATTTTTTGCAGAATTAATCATGGATTCTCATGTTCCGACCTTCATAATATCTTATAATTCGATGATTCTCAACTTGTAGATTTATATGTTATCGTCTGTCAAATAGAATATCTGAGTCAATCAGATAAAATAAAACTGTCTTCAACTGATAAATCTTCAATACAATCTGTCTTCATGCTGACATCTAAAGCAGCATTGCTTCAAGATAGCAGCATTTTCTTTTTTTGTTCCAATTGGATTTCCATCAGCGTAAGTTCTTCTTTTTGATCAGATATCGATTGCTCCATGCTTTTAACCTTATCATTATATCAATGCTCTGATATTTTCCTTTTAACCAAACGTAAAGCAAAATCAATGGATTTTTTTGTATCTGCAACTATCATTTCCAGTTCCTTGATGTCCCCTGTCAAAAAAAATTGTCTTGTATTTGGTGATAATTGAATAGATTCTTTATTAATGTTTTCGTTAAAAGAATCTGCGAAAACTGTCTTGATGACTGATGACTCATTTGTTTTCGGCAATGCAGTATCTTTAAGTGGTTCAGAGAATGAGAATGTATCCTTGATAATTTTTTTTATCTTTGAAGCTATTCCAGAAAAATAAATCTTCTTTCAATATGCAGAACTGCTTATATCCTGCTGCAAAATTAGCTTTTCTGCCGTTTTTTCCATAATTAACATTATTATAAATAATAATCAGAATTGATTTTCATTCCGACTACATTTTGCTTGTTATTTTTTGCACTCCAGCATTGAAACAAGTAATGAATGTATTATAAGTAGACGTCTGTATTCAGCATCGAGAATATCATATATATTATCAGTCAATTCTTTCTGTTCTATTGTGTTAAACTGAAAATTGGAGTTTTCACTGAATATTTTTGCTGTTTTCATAAATTCTCAATGATTATATTTATAAAATATATAAATCTTATTGATATTCATATATGCAAATGTTATTTTTACACTAATTTATATCGATAAGAATAAAAAAAATTATTATGACAAGTATAAATATTTTATACGTTATATATAGCTACATATAACAAAAAAGTATTTGTTTTCATAATATTCAAAAAATATTATGCAGTAATTATATTCATTTTTTTTCAGAAGTAAATGTTATTTTTACACTAAATTTAAATTTAGTTTAATTTTTAGCAAATTAATATTGATTTTTTATATTTTAATATATAATGAAACATGTTGTTAAAGCATACCTTTGTATACATTTTATATTCACAAATAATGTTTTAAAAGCGGAGTAATATTTACGCTTATTTTTGAAAAATGAACGAAACACAAAATAAAGAATACCCTGATAATGTATTTACCTTGGCTATACCAATAGTAGCTATCGACATAGTTATATTCACTATATATAAGAATAAACTATGTATAGTACTAGATATAAAAGAATCGGAAGATAAAAAGGTGAAATATATACTCCCATGATGAATAGTAAAAAAGTGAGTATCCTTAGAAGATAATATAAGCGGGATATTATTAAAGCAAACCTGAATACAATGAGCATATTGTGAGCAATTGTCAGTCTTTTGAGACCCGAATAGGGATCCGAGAGGGCATGTGATATCCATATCATATTTTTGCATGGTCAGCGTCGATAATTTCCTTAAGAATGCTGATTTTACAAAGATACAGATAATAGATTACAATAATCTCGATTCCATAGAGATCTGATTCCATTTTGACCATAAGAATATCATAAATGTGGCGAAAAAAAGGCTTGATTATCTTTTGGAATATACTGATATAGTGAAAAATATAGTACCTAAGGAATTTACGATACCCTATCTTCACAAGGTTTATGAAACCATCCTATGAGAAACCATTGATAAGAGGAATTTCAGAAAAAAGCTGTTTTTTCTGGATATAATAAAAGAGACTTGAGAGCTTGATAGGAAATCAGCAAATAAACCGTCAAAGCTTTATGAATTCATTGAAAAGCGCACAGAAAACATAGAACTGATATAACATTAATTTTTACAGCTAAGGTTTACCTTAGCTGTTTTTAAATGTATCCATTATCTCCTTCAATTTTTTCTGGTCTATCTCCTGATCCTTAAGTATGCAAAGTCAAAGCTCCAGATTTATATGCTTCCCTATCGATTCCATAAGTCATAGATCAAATACTTTCCTGAACATCTGCTCAAGATTCATTACAACTTCATTCTCATTTCCAAGCTTATCCTGAAACCTTCTGAAATTAGGTATGAATCTGTCGGTGGCTTCTTTAAAGCTTAAATTATTCATATTGCTTTTTAATTAAGTTTTGTAAATCATTTGTTTTTCTCATTTGATCGAATACCTGAGCATTTCTGTTGATTTCTTGCTGCTCTGCTTCCAATCTCCTATTCTTTTCCTGTTGATCCCTCTGTCTTAATATCGCGTCATTGACTATATTGTTGATATTATTCAAGGTGTTCATTATATTCTCGCGTCTTTTTTCCTTGGTCTCATTCCTTATCTTCAATATCTGATCCAGATACAATGGCCAATTATCTATTATCCTTATCTTCCGTTCATTGCTGAGACAGTTGAATATAGTGCCTATATCATATTTCTCTGCAAAGGTCAGGGTTGAGGCTTCAAGATATTGTCTGAACTTGAAGTTATCATTTATCGGTGCATCCATAATTTATAGGTAAGCAAATTGGTCATCATCAGGATCATAGGTTTCACTCGTAGAATTATCTCAGTTCAGAAGCAAGGCGAACTGAAGTTTTACTCATGATTGCAGCTTGTTATCCTTTTCGATTGAGATAAGTATCTCATCCTGTATCTTCTGTGCGACTTTTTCAAGCTCATTGGTATCCAATCAATCAAGAGCTGATTCTATGTTTTCCAGAAATCTCATTATTTCATCTATATTATTCAGTCATAACGATCTAATAAGTTCCTTTAGCTTAATGATCTTTTCAGATGTTTTTTGTCTTAATCTGTCTTGTTTTTCCTTGAAATTAAGTTTCTTTGATTCCTCTTCTTTTGAGGATTGCTTATTGTTTGATTCCATATTATATATTGATTTTTTCTAAAAATAAAGAATAGCATTCCTCTAATATATAATTTGAGAGCTCTTCGGATTCCTGCTTTGAAAACTTAGACAAAACCCAATCTGAAACATCATATTTAGGGTCGAATCATACTCAGACTTTTATTCTCTTGAATTCCTCGGTTCATAGCTTTTCAATAAGGGATTTTATTCAATTATGTCATCCTGCGCTTCATTTATCCCTAAATCTTATCTTTCAGAAATCCATGCTGATATCGTCAAAAATAACGATTATGTCATTCTTGCAATCAAGTTTGTAGAAATTTATTGCATTCGCAACGCTTTCTCAGCTGAGATTCATGTAAGTCATAGGCTTCAGTAAAATCAATTTCTCTCAATTCAAAACTCACTCTGAAACTACTGCTTTGAATTTCGAATCCTTGAAGTCTTCAAAATTCAATTTTTCCTTTAAGAAATCCAAAAAAATAAAACCGACATTATGCCTTGTTTTGGAATATTCAGTTCATGGGTTTCATAGTCAGACTATTATCTTCATTGCCAAATTTTGATATTAATTGATTTAAGTATATTAATTAATTCAATCTTGCAAATTTTTATATCCGATTAATTGATTTAGCTGTAAAAACAGGTATAATGTCCTGTTGCAATTGCATAAAAACAAGATGCAAAAAATGTTTTATTCCTAACTTCAATCATATGGGACCGCTCAGAAAAAGAAGAGTAGCATTAGGAAATGCGAAAAACAGATTATTAGGCTATGTTTCCAAGGTCAAGAGATGAGCTAAAAACCTGAAAAAAAAGCTTTGGAATTAGTTTTTTTATTGGTTTTGATACAATAAAAAACCAGAGTCATAAAATGACTCTGGTGGGTGTTTTGTGTTTTAATACATTCCTCACATTCAACCCATTCAACCCATTCAGGCATCATGAGCATGATCATCTTCTGCTTTCGGAATATCAGAAACCACAGCCTCAGTCGTAAGGAACATTCCGGAAATGGATATTGAATTCTCAAGCGCACTTCTCGTAACCTTTTTAGGATCAACTATTCAAGCTTTGATCATATCTTTGAAGGTATCATCAGATGCATCGTATCAATAGTTTATATCTTCATTTTTTCTGATCTCTTCGACAATGACAGCTCATTCTTTCCCTGCATTTTCAGCTATCTGCTTAACAGGATAAGAAAGTGCTCTGGATACTATCTGTACTCAGATATCCTGATCCTTATTTCAGGTCTTGAATGTATCTAGGTTTTTCGATGCCTTAAGCAAAGCAACTCATCATCCTGCCACTATTCATTCTTCAACGGCTGCCTTTGTAGCGTTTAGAGCATCCTCTATCCTTAATTTCTTCTCTTTCATCTCAACCTCACTTGCAGCTCAGACTTTTATGACAGCAATTCATCCTGCAAGCTTTGCAAGACGTTCTGAGAACTTTTCCTTGTCATAATCAGATTTGGAATTCTCTATCTGGTTCTTGATCTCGATAACTCTTCTCTTTATAAGATCCTTATCTCAATTTCATCATACGATAGTGGTATTCTCCTTTGTCGATGAAACATTCTTCGCACTTCATAGGTGTTCTATCGAAGCATTTTCAAGCTTATATCATAATTCTTCGGTAATAACCGTAGCTCATGTGAGAACAGCTAAATCCTTAAGCATCTCTTTCTTTCTGTCTCAGAATCAAGGTGCTTTTATTCATAAAATATTCAACACTCATTTAAGCTTATTGAGGATTATTCATGCTAAAGCGTCTCATTCTATATCCTCAGCTATTATGACCAAATCCCTTTTTCATGTGGATGCCAATTGTTCTAGTACAGGAAGAAGATCCTTCAGAGAGGATATTTTCTTGTCTGTGATAAGGATTCTGGCATCATTTATCCTTGATTCCATCTTCTCTCAGTCAGTGATCATATATGGAGATATATATCCGTTGCTGAATTTCATTCATTCGGTAAGTTCTACTTCAAGTCAGAAAGTCTGTCATTCTTCAACTGTAATGACTCAATCCTTTCAAACCTTTTCCATAGCCTCAGAGATTATCTTACCAACCTCTGAATCCTGTGCTGAAATAGTTGCAACCTGCTCTATCTCCTCTTTGGTATTTATTATCTTAGCGTTTTTTTCAAGTTCCATCTCTATCACATGTCATGCCTTTTTCATTCAGTTTTTAAGCTCGATCGCATTGATTCAAGATCTTATCTCTCTCAATCATTCCTTGATCATAGCATAAGTTAGCAAAGCTGAAGTCGTAGTTCCATCTCAAGCAGCATCATTTGTCTTAGAAGCTGCTTCTTTGACCAATTCCGCTCACATGTTCTCTATCTTATCTTCAAGCTCTATCTCTTTAGCTATCGTAACTCCATCATTTGTAACCTGTGGAGCACCGTATCATTTGGAAAATACTACATTCCTTCATTTAGGACCTATAGTAGCAGCAACTATCATTGCAATCTTTTCGACTCAGACAAACATCTTAAGTCTTGCCTCATCTCAGAAAGTTATTTTTTTTGCCATATTTGATTTTATGTTAGGTATTTAAATTTGTTTTTCTTGCTATACCTGTAAGATATCTTTCTTACATCAAGAAAGGGAAACAGAGATGTTTTAATTTAAATTATTCATCGATCTTAGCAAGAATATAATCAGCTCAAACAATCTTATATTTCATCTTATCTATCTCTATATCATCTCAGCTATATTGTCAGCTTATGACCCTATCTCAAGGCTTCACATCGATCCTTACGATCTTTCAGTCAATCTCTTTTCAAGGTCAAACAGCAACTACCTCATACATATAAGGCCTTTCTTTATTTGAATTCTCAGGAATGAAAATTCCGCTTTTTGTAACATTCTCTGCTTCTACTCATTTAAGAAGCACCCTATCAGATAACGGTTGTATCTTCATACGTTAAACTGTTAAAAAATAAAAATCGCTCACTACAAATAAGCACGCATATTATATGCGTGCTAAATTCAAAGTCAAATTTTTTTAATCAAAATATTACTGATAAATGGTAACATCTTAAAGGATAATTAGATTAATTTCATCTTCAGTCTATCAAGATTTTCCTTTTTCACCTTATTCCTTTCTTTTCTTGCTGTAAATGTCTTGAAGGATTGCTTTCTCATAAGATTATAACTGCTTTTGAACCAATCTTGGATTGTTATATCCTGTCTTGCTATTATCTTAAGCTCTTTTTTAATAAGTAGACTCTTTACCATGAAATCCCTTCTTCAAAGATTATCGAGATCAGCATCCTGTATTATCTTCTCAGATTTATTCTTGGCCTCGCTGAACATTATTGTAGCAAATATTATATTTTCAATGCTCTTTATCCTATCTTCCCTCCAGCTGATTTTTTCAAGATATTCCCTTGCAATCTTAGCTCATACTATCTCATTCTGGAAATATGTTTCTGTAAATCATGTATCATGAAACAGGGCAGCCAAAAGCAGATCAGTCTTCTCTTCAAGATAGATATATTCCTTGTCGCAAAGATATCACACCCTTGTATAGACATCAAGCGTATGGTTTATATTATGATATGGATAATGATTAACCTTTTCAAGCAGATCCAGAACATATCTCAAAGCTTCGTTTATTATTTTTTGTTCATTCATTAATTACATATTAAAAGATAAATATTTAATATGTAAAGAGTATACCGTATCCTCTTTTTATTTGCAAAATATTTTTCAAATATTAATCTCACGCTCATCATCATCATGAACTTCATCATCCGCCGCTGAATCATCATCAGGAATTTCCTCCTCATCATGAACCGCTTCATCTCCTTCATGAAGATAAAATCAACAGGATTATGGTTGATATCTTTATAAAAAATCAGATAAGGACACCGAGCAAAAAAGCATACATTGCAATAGGGCTGAAAAAAATAGCGAATATTGAAGTTATGGCTACAAAAATAGCCTTATATATGTGTTTTACAAACCTTAGCAATGATCAGATGAGTATTCATATAAGGATGAATCCGAGATTTTCTCAATTATCGTATGGAAGGCTTTTAGAATTGCTTCATTCGTGGTTTGCTATAGCCTTATCTACTCTTGAATAATAATTTTTTATTCCGGTATAGAAATCTCAATTATTCACAAATGGCCTTATATCTTTCTCTATGATATAAGATGCAAGGATATAGGGAATATCTCATTCAAGTCAATAGCCCGTTATGATTCTGATATTTTAACAATTTTTCAGATTTGTAAAATAAAAAGCATTTTTTGTCATAAATAATTGACTTTGATAAAAAAATGGCTAAACTAAGCCCATTCTTTTATTTATAAACATCAGTTTTATGCTATATGGCGAAGAGACAAAAGTAAGGATCGAGAAAATCCAAAGGATGAAAAGCTTATGAATCATCCCTTATGCGTCAAAATTCAACAAAAAAGATAAGATCTCAGATATAAATTCCGTAGAGAATGGAAATTTCCGCGACATCAATGATATCATAGCTGAAACCAAGGTATGAATAACTACTGCTTGAAGGATAACCCTATATAGAAGCTTCTGAAAGATATCTTTCGCAAAGCTTCAAGATTCAACATGAGATATCCAGATAATGTTCTCACGTGAAAATTGCAGCATAAATACATGAACTGAAATCAAAAACACACTGTCTGAAGAGATGTCAGCATTCAAATTCATGGAGAAGCTTGTGGATGTGGGAGATTTCATCTGAATCAGATGAGAGCTTTTCATGACACATAAATGAGAGCTTACGATTTTCGTGAACGAATTTCAATTCCTATCAAAGGCAATCCGCCCCCTTCCTGAAAAATTCCATGGGATACAAGACCAGGAAGCGATATATCGTCAAAGATATCTTGATCTTATAACAAATCAGGAGTCATATGACAGGTTCGTATTCAGATCTGATTTTATAAGGATCATGAGAAACTTCTACCACGAAAACTGATTTCTTGAAATTGAGACACCTATTCTATGATCTTCTGCAAGTTGAGCTGCTGCTGCACCTTTTGTAACACATCATAACGATTATGATACGGATTTTTTCCTTCATATATCTCCTGAAACAAGCCTGAAGAAAGCAACAGTATGAAGATTTGAAAAGGTCTTTGAGATTGCGCGAGATTTCAGGAATGAATGATCTGATCCTTCTCATATGCAGGAATTCACAATGGTTGAGCATTATGCCGTATACTGGGATTTCGAGGATAATATGAGATTCACTGAATCCATGTTCGACTATCTTTTTGAAAATCTGAAAATCGACAAAATTGTGAAAATCAAAGATAAAGAATGAAATATCCGTGATGTTGATTTTTCAACCCCATGGGAAAAAATAGATTATATAGAATGAGTAACGAAAGCATCTGGGATAGATATTATTAAATATTGACAGGATGATGCGGAAAAATTAAGGAAAGATATCAAGGATAAATGAATACAGTTCGAATGAATGGATAAGATGTGAGTTACAACCCTTATCGATTATCTATACAAAAAAGTCCTAAGACCTAAAATAATCTGACCTTCAATCATATATAACTATCCTAAGCTTATGCAGCCTCTTGCAAGGATAAGCGATATAAATCCGAATACTGTGGAACAGTTCCAAGTTGTTGTAAACTGATGGGAAATCCTCAAGGCTTATTCAGAGCTTGTAGATCCGATACTGCAGAAATCAAATTTCGAGGACCAAGCAAAAGCAAGTGCTGAATGAGATACTGAGGCAACATCATGAGATGATGATTTCGTGCTTGCCATGGAATATTGAATGCCTTGCCAAAGCTGATTCTGAATGTGAATTGATAGGATAGTGACGCTTCTTACAGGTCAGGATAATTTAAGAGACAGTGTTCTTTTTCCTCTGACAAAACCTATTTTGGAAAATATGGAATCCAAGAAATAATCTAAAATTGATTTTCATTTCATCATCTATCAAGTTTTTCCTGCATTCTTAAATTTACTATAGCAGGTATAAGTATAAATGCTCATTTGCGTATAAGATAATAAGCACTTAATCAAACATATGAGAAAAGCTATCGTATGAACATCGCTTATGCTTTCATTGCTATCATGATGAGATTCTTTGGTACATGATGGTGAGAATAGAAAAGTTTCTGAAGATATGAAAAATGAGGTTTCAAGAATAATCACTATGGATAATTCCATTATCGAGCAGACTCTAAAAGAAGATGTTGTCCAAAGAGAATTGGCAAGATTCAAAAAAGAAAGTGAGTTCAAAAGAAAAATATGACAAATAAGGGAAGCGATTGAAAAAGACATAGACCCGAAAGAGACAAGAGTGCTTCTGATCTGAATAAGCAAGTATAAATTCCTCACTGCCATAGATGCATCTGAAAATGATGTCGATGATATAAACAGGTTCTTCAGAAAAAATTATCTTATAAGCAAGAAAAACATATTCGTTCTCAAAAACAGAAAAGCCACAAAAGCCCATATACTGAAATATCTGTCTGAAATATCTGAGATGACACCTCAAGACAAGAAGATAATAGTATATTTTTCCTGACACTGAATAGCTCTCGACAAAGATAATATGCCTACCGAAAATTTCACGAATTCCGACTATACAGGATACATTTCGCCTTATGAAGCTGATTTCAAATATTCAAAAAAGGATAAGAAGAAAAATATTTTCAACCCGAAAACAAGAATTTCCCAAAAAGAGATAAATGATACTTTAAAGCCAAACCAGCAAGCATTGCTGATAATTGATGCTTGTTTCTGATGAGCTCTGATAAAAGACATCAGAAGAAAGGATATTCTCATTTCATGAAGTGATAAGGAAGTTGCACTGTGAATTGATAATAAGTCCCTTTTTTCCTCAACGGTGTTCAATAGAAAATCCAGAAAACATAAGTATTCCATATGAGAGACGGTCACAAATTCAAAGGAAAGGCTTAATACCATCATGACTGAAAACTGATCACCTCAACAACCCATCATAAAAACAGAAAGTCTGACATTATATATGAGAGATAATAGCATAAAGGATAATAACTAAATACAAACAACAAAAAAATCGCCAATCAATTGGCGATTTTTTTGTTGTTTGTTATTCAACTTCTCATTCAACACTGTCATCTTCTTTCTTCGGTTCATCTGGATTATTATCCTTTACCTTAACTCAATCATCGGTTCATTCCGCTTGGGTTTTAGAATAGATCTCCTGTCAGATTTTCATCATGATATCCTGAAGGGCTTGTACCGCTGGATCCAATTCTTCCTTTGTAGCTTCCTGATTCTCCAATACTTTCTTGATTGCTTCAGATTTCTCCTTCGCTTCATCTCAAAGCTTAGCATCGAATTTTCATTCATTATCCTTCATGGTTTTTTCAGCCTGATATATAGCTGATTCAGCCATATTTCTTGATTCTATGGATTCTTTTCTTTTCTTATCTGCTTCCCTATTAGCCTCAGCTTCTTTTATAAGCCTATCCACTTCAGCATTATCCATACCTGTAGAACCTTGTATCATGATCTTCTGTTCTTTTCCTGTTCATTTGTCTTTTGCTGTAACATGCAGAACTCATGACGCATCGATATCGAAAGTGACCTCAACCTGAGGGACTCATCTAGGAGCCGGGATGATTCCTGATAATATGAATCTTCATAGTGATTTATTGTCATTTGCCATTTCCCTTTCTCATTGAAGGACATGTATCTCTACGCTATCCTGATTATCCATAGCAGTGGAATAAACCTGTGATTTTGAGGAAGGGATCGTAGTATTCCTTTCAATCATCCTTGTCATGACTCATCATAGGGTTTCGATACCAAGCGATAATGGAGTAACATCAAGCAATAGGACATCTTTTACATCTCAAGTGATTATTCATGCCTGGATTGCCGCTCATAAAGCAACTGCCTCGTCAGGATTTACAGATGAATTAGTCTTCTTTCAGAAGAATTCTTCAACTTTCTTGACCACAAGCGGTATTCTTGTCGTACCTCAAACAAGTATGACCTCATCGATTTGGCTTGCTTGAAGTCCAGCATCTTTCAATACTTTCCTGCAAGGTTCTAAAGATCTTTCAACCAGATCATATATCAATTCCTCGAATTTTGCACGTGTAAGCTTCATGAATAGGTTCTTAGGCCCAGATGAATCAACTGTTATATATGGAAGGTTTATCTCTGTTTCAGAAACCGTTGAAAGCTCTTTTTTCGCTTTTTCAGCTTCATCCTTAACCCTCTGAACTGCCATGGGATCCTTTCTTAGATCAACTCATTGGTCTTTCTTGAATTCATCAACGATCCATTCGAATATCCTTTGGTCCAAATCATCTCATCAAAGATGAGTATCTCAATTCGTAGCCAAAACCTCGAAAGTTCATTCTGCTCAGATTTCAAGGATAGAGATGTCAAATGTACCTCATCCGTAATCATATACAGCGACTTTTTCTTCTTTTTTCTTATCAAGTCAATATGAAAGCGCTGCTGCAGTAGGTTCATTTATTATTCTCTTAACTTCAAGTCCTGCAATCTTTCAGGCATTTATAGTAGATTGTCTTTGGTCATCGTTGAAATAAGCAGGAACGGTGATTACAGCTTCTGTGATTTTCTCTCAAAGAAATTTTTCTGCATCTTCTTTCAGTTTTTCAAGAACCCTTGCTGAAATCTCTTCAGGTCTTATGTTCTTTCAATTGAATTCTATAAGACATTCTCATCCTGGTCATTTGACTACGTTGAAAGGAACATTCTTAAGCTCTGATTGAACCTCATCGAATTTTCTTCAGATAAATCTTTTCGCGCTGTAAATGGTCTGTGCAGGATTTACGACAGCTTGTCTTTTTGCCGTTGTACCTACCAAAACCTCTCAATTCTTATTTGCGACTATCGATGGAGTAGTTCTTCATCATTCAGCATTTGGTATAACTTTAGGCTGACCTCATTCCATGAAAGCAACACAAGAATTTGTGGTTCAAAGATCAATTCAAATAATTTTTCACATAAAATATAAAATTAAAAATATAAATTATTTAGTAAACATTTTAAAATATAGTTCCCTTATCAATCTAGCATCATCCAACGCGTTGTGTGGCTTATGATTATCGAGAGGGATATCATATTTCAAGGCCAGTTCTTCAGGTTTTGTCTCTGGATCAATTCAAGACTGATACAACATTGTTGCAAAATCCAATGGAATCCAGAAAAATGGAACCTCAAACACTCAAAACAGTCAGCATATTCACATCCAATCAAATGAATTCACATAGGATAGGAAGTAAGGTTTATTATCTCAAACGAAATCGATTATTCTCTGTTTCGCCTGATCCCTGCTTATCTTATTACCATTCAAGTAGGGTAATATATTCTCCTTGGTCCAATCATTGATCACTCAATGGGTATTCATCTCAAAATATAGTTCATCTCCATTCTCTTTAATTAATGCTAAAGATAAAAATTCCGTTCAATCAGGATATAGCCCAGGAAATTCTCAATCCGCAAAAATTATTTCTCTCATATATTTTGTTTTAAATAAATCATTTCCTTACTAAGTAACCCATCCGGCTTTAGAGACACCTTCCCTATATTAGGGAAGGAATATTAGTAAAGTTTCTAATGCTTGACGATCTTTCATTCCATGAAAAGATTATCTTTAAGCTCATGGGCGAATTCACCGTCCTGTCTCCTGATCCATTCAAGTATCATTGCAGAATGTTCCTTTTCTTCTTTGGAATTATGGAGAAGTATCTCTTTCAATTCATTATCGCTGCAAGCATCAGCTCTTTGGATGTACGCATCGATTGCTCATAACTCCTCATTCAGAGAATCAATAGCCCTTTTCATGTCTTGAGTCTTATTGCTCAATGTATTCCTATCTTCTTGTAGCATAATTCAAAAGGTTAAATATTAACGTACATAATTATATTTCAGTGAATCAAAAAGTCAAATAAAAATTAGCACTTTTTTTGTCAGGTGCTAATTTATTGGTTTCATATGGGAAATACCTATATAATGACAGCTAAAATATTATGATTTCTGATACCAATCTCATTCCCTAAATCTCAAAAGATCCTCTTTAGGATAATCCTTCATATCCTTTTCATCTGCTCAGACAGGAAAATAAGCGACTCAAATAGAGGTATTGAGATTTTGTCTGGATTTATTCTCTCATCTTATATTGAAATATAGGCTTATTCAACCCCATCACTCCACTAAAGATCTTTTCTCGTCAACTTCTATTATCAGGGATATCAGATATTTGTTCCTGTCGTATTTTTCGCTTTTCAGCCTGAGATATTTCCTTTCGATTCATAGGAATCTTTCTGCAACATCTGACATATGGTCAAGTATGTTATCTGTATCGAAAATGCTGTCTTCTAAAATCCTGAAATCCAAATCGCAGTCAATATTATATCAGTCATGCAACAATATCTGATCTATCAAGTGCTTACTGGTTTTTACAATGTCTCAATAACCAGAGACAGGAATTGAATCATCTTTTCATCATCTTATAAGGCGAAGCCCTAAATTATCTTTATCCATTTTGAATTAATTTATTTCATATTACCATAAAAATCTCATATAGCCTTGACTATATCGACCATGTATCAGGGGTAATCTTGTATTTATATCAATGCTCAAACTCGGAAAGTCTTATCTGGTTTCATATCAAACTCAAGATAATCAGGTCAATCTATAAGAAAAGTATCGAAATTCATGCTTACCCTATTATACGTACCATCAGGATTCTTATCTATAACAGGAGTGAATTTCTCATTATAATGTCATCCCGATTCCTTTAAAAGAGAATCCAAATGGCTTTTTGTTATATCATTCGATCATTTTCAGAAATATATATCATTGAAAGTCCTGTTATTTAAAGCATGTTCGATTTGGCCTGCACTTGTAAACGGTGAATTTATAACATATTGCTTGTTTATATAATGATTTAATCAGTCGAATCATCTTGTCGCATAGAAGGATTCGTTTATGAATGTGTCTCAGAATGCAGCGAACTGCTTAAGTTCATTGAATTGATTATCAAACCTTCATTTCAATAATACATCGCAATTCCTCCTGAAATCTTCGATTGTCTTATAGAATCCGAAATCATTGCAAAGCACACTTTTAACTATTCATCTTCGCTCATCCCTTAATCTTTCTATAAGTATGTGTCATTTTTTAACCTCAATGGCTGATCTTATATTTCAAAGGAAACGATCGTGCTTTAAAGTTTTCCATAGGAAGAATTTTCATGTTCATTTGACTCAATTCACTCTTGTCAGTTTCATCTCGAAAACATCTTCATATCATCAGTCAGTATCAAGTTTCTTATAGTTGTTATATATCCTTCTAATGGTTTCAGCATCATATATAAGAAGATAAAGCTTCGATACATGTACTCATTCAGGATTATTCTCATCAGCAAGCTCTTTTATAAGTTTAGTTTCATTTGCAAGAAATTTTATATGATCCGCTAATGTGAGTTTTTTGTTATTGTATCTGAAATCTCATATGCATTGCCTCCATTTTTCAGGTTCTCTCTCTATGAAATCTATGATTCAAGTCGCTGTGATATATGAATTATTCACGAAGCTCAGATCAAGGACCGGCTTATTATCCTTATCAGTAACCGGCCTTCCGTTAAGGTCTGATCTTTGGCTATATATGCATGCTATCGGTCACTGTCTCGCTCATTCGCATCAATCCCTAGGAGGTTCTCTGAAAAACAGATCCGTGCAGGATGCCTGAAATCTTGATTTGACATATAGTTCACTGATCTTTGAAGCAGCTGCACTATTCGCTCATTTAGGTCATAATATCTCTTTAACCCTTTTCCAAACCTTATCAAGCGTGGATTGTATATTTAAAGAATCTATCTTTAATACCTCATTGATGATGAACAGATCGGGAGAATTATCAAGTTCAGCTTCCATCTGCTCTGGAGTCATATCTGAATAATCCCTGCAAACTATCATTGACATTTTTTGACTTTTATAAAATAGTATTTTCGGTTTATTATATCAATATTGGATTTTTTGCAAGCCGAATATGTATACAGGCTTATCTTGGCAATTAAAAAGCCCTTCGCTTGAACTTACGAAGGGCTTTTAGAAGGTTAAAGCTATTTTTAGAAAGCGCTTATCACATTTTTCATAAGAACCCTTTTATCTTCAGGGAATTTTATGTTCTCTATGTACGCAATGACCTTTTCGAATATACAGAAAGATGAATCTCTCTTGTAGAAGAATCAGTTTCCTTCGAATCTCATAGGATTGAAATCCTTCAATATTCATGAAAAGGTGTTTTTTTCAGGCATTATCGGAACTATTCATGCTGACATGAATTTGACTACATCGACTCAGTCATGTTCATTGTCATATATGAAGAAATCAAATCAAGCCAAGCTGTTCATGTTTATCTTAAGGGCTGAGAATATGTTCTCGGCCCCAAAAATCTCATCACTTCCCAATACTATGGCACTCAATCATATCTCTGAAAGTCACCTTACCAAAAAATCCCTCTTTTCGATATCAGTTATCGCGATTATTCATATGAACGAGATATTTTTCGGAATGGAATATTGTGATTTCAGATTTGCCTTTGCAGTTTGCTTTATGCTAGTCATGCTAGATTGTTCCAATGCAATGTTCATTTTTGTTTTTATTTTTATTTGTAAATTACCTAAACACTAATATATTAGCATACATGAAATTTATTTGCCATAAAATGGGCTTGACGAAATAATATTTAGAACCGAAAACTAGATAATATGGCACAATCGTATCATAAGTAAGGCAAAAATCAACTTTAAAACATTTAATATCACAATTACGGATGAACAAGGATTTCTGGATAGAACAAACGAAAAAATGACCCATTGTAGCACTAGCTCCGATGGATTGATTTACAGATAGCGCATACAGACAGGTGGTAAAATGAATAAATAAGGATGTTATTTGCTTCAGTGAATTCTTCAGTGCTGATTGAATAGTTCATTCGAAATTTTTGGCTGATTCAGTACTTCCTCATAATGAGATTGAAAAACCTCTTATTATACAGATTTTCTGAAAGGATCCTGAAATATTCAAAAAAGCCGCAATCATAATAGAAACCTATTGAATATCTGGAATCGATGTGAACATGTGATGTCCTGCAAAGAAAGTGGTAAGGAGCTGACATTGATCAAGCCTGATGATAAATACAGATACCGCTTTCAGGATAATAGAGGAAATGTCTAAGGCTGTTAAAATCCCTGTTTCAGTAAAAACAAGATTATGATGGGATAACTGGGAAAACCTGATAGATTTTGCTAAGTGACTCGAAAATGCATGAGCGAATCTTATAACAGTTCATGGTAGGACATACAAGCAGGCTTACCAATGAAGCGCAGATTGGACTTGAATCCATGAGTTGAAAAAAAACCTGAAAATTCCTGTCATAGGTAATTGAGATGTTGAATGCTATGATGATTGAATGAATAAGATCAAGGACCTTGATTGATTTATGATATGAAGGAAAAGCTTCTGAAATCCTTGGTGCTTTCTTCCATGAGAATATAAGCCTACATTATCAGAGATACTTGAAACCATGGAAAAGCACGCTCGGATTCTTATAGAGCTGAAATGAAGGAAATGATCTCTTGAGAGCAGAAAGCATATGGTCCAATATCTGCACTCTTTCCCTTGAGTCAAGAATTATAGGAAAAAGCTTGTAATGGTGGATGATTTCCAGGATGTGCAGAATGTCTTGAATGAGATAAGGTCAGAATACTCTGAATTCCTTGATAGTAAACTAAATGAGATAATCATATAGAAAAAGACAATAAAAAAAATCCGTATTAAATACGGATTTTTTTGTTTCTTTGATAAAGATTATTCGTCTCCTTCTCATAGAACCTGAACATTAGCAGCTTGCTTCTTTCAGTCTTTTTTAGCAACAGTTTCGAAAGAAACTCTTTGACCTTCTCTAAGAGTGTCAAAAGTATCAATTCCACCTTCTAAAGCTGAGAAATGAAAAAATATGTCTCATTGGATTTTTTCCTTTACTAAATCTGGAGATTCAATAAAACCGAAACCTTTTTCCATAAGTCTTTTAATAGTACCAATCATAAAAAAAAATATATAAAATAAAATAAGTATAAATAAAATAAATCTATGAATACTCTGAAAGGTTATTCTAAAATAAATAAAAAGCAAGTTTTTTTATAAAAACCTTTATCCTATCAAAAAAACAGGAAGAATTCTTCCTGTTTTTTTGATATTGATATATTAGTTAAATCTTTTTCTTCTGATGTATAGGAAACCTATAACGAATGAAAGGAATATAAGAGCTATTATCTGAACCGGTCCTGTCTGAACTTTCGTTACATTTGAATAATCAGCTGATTCTCCTTGGTTATCCTGATCTCCGCATATTCATTTGATTGCGAAATCTTCATATTTAACCTTATCTCAAGAGATATTTATCATATAGCTATTTGTCTTAACATTTTCAATAAGGACAAATTTTCAATCCTCTCATTTCTTGTATATATTATAGCTTGTAGCTTCAGTTGCAGTATCCCAAGTAAGTTCTGATACATCTCATTTCTTAGTGGCTTTAAGTCAAGCTATGTTTGATATTGAACATTTTCAAGCACTTGCCAATGATAGGTCAGCATCGATTATCTCT
Organism: Candidatus Altimarinota bacterium; assembly: GCA_028685185.1. GTDB lineage: Bacteria > Patescibacteriota > Gracilibacteria > BD1-5 > UBA2023 > JAQUEK01. Next base: position 8,144 of record JAQUEK010000003.1, on the reverse strand, counting down.
GATTTTCATCCTAATTCCTCTCAGCTTCAGTTTAGCGGGATTATCTGGAAGTAGTACTTGCTTATCTCTAGGTTTGGTATATACCATGACAATGCTCAGCTTGAATCCTTGATCTTGCTCTTTTCGAAAGTTATAGCCTCTCATGTAAGAGAATCAGTTCATGTACCGTATTTGAATTTGAATTTGGATACTTCATCCTTGTCTGGATTAAGTGTGAATGTGAATGTGACCTTCTTGTCTCAAAGCTGAGTCTTTACATCCTTGAAGATATTCTGATCCAATACCTTTATGGCATATATGTTGTTCTTTGTAGTAACCTTTCATAATGCACTCTTAAGCGAAACATTTATCATGTAATCTCAGAATTCAGCAGGAACAGTCAATGTTCACGTATAAGAACCTGGAGTTCATTCTTTCAATGCTTGACTGAAATCTCATAATGAAGCTGTAACCTCAGTCAATGCAGGATCCGCCATAACCTCAACGCTTATTTGGGTTCAAGGTCATACTTCCTTTCATTCCTTAACTGAAATATTCTTGTATACAGGTCAGCTTACTTCTTGTTTTACGATGATTTTGTCTGATTCAGCTATTATGCTGTCAGAGCTATCCAAAACCTTAACGTTTATGACATTTTCGCTTTGAGTCAATCATGTCAACTCATATGAGAAATTTCAATCGTTGTCAGTCTGATTCTCATATACCTTCTTAAGATTAAGGAAGTATTGGATTTTACTGTTCTTCTTGGTGCTTCAGCTTACGGTAACCTTATCTCATGCCAGCATAACTCAGTTATCAGGGCTTGTTATTGTTATCTCTCATTTTGTGCTTGTAGTCTGGGAAGTCGCAGCAACATCGACATCGACGGTACCTTCAAGATTCTCATTATCTATATCCATAACAACTATCTTCATCTTTCATTCCTTTGTGAAGGAAAGTCATTTTGAGAATGTCTTTGATCATAAGTCTGCAGGAAGAAACTGGTATCAGTCAGAGTAAGGAACAGTTGCCTTAGTATCATTATCTACAGTTATATATATGGTTCAAACATAATCCTTTATCTGATTTCAGCTTGAATCAACGGCCTTAACAGTAAGATCTACAGCTTCTCATATCTTTGTTGTTGCGGGGCTTGTGGAAATTTCAAAATGATCCACTTTTCATGTTGATTTTGAAGTTGTGGTTGCTGTAGGGGTTGTGGTTGCAGCAAAAATCGTAGATATATTTGATAGGAAAAGGATAAACACGGTTAAAATTGAGAATGTTTTTTTCATACAATTATATTAAAAAAATATTTGTTTTTCCGCATACATATTATTAAAAAAAGGAAAGTTGCAAACACTAAATACTTTACAATAACGTAAATTGAATTCTAATTTATGTTAATTTTTTTGAATTGGGCATCAAACTGCGGAAATATCGGAATATTCTGAGATGTAATAAAAGTTTGGTAATTACGGCATTTTTCCATCACCAGAGCAACATGCACATCATCCAGCTCGGAAAATATATCATCAAGCAATAATATGATGTTTTTCTCATGTATGCTTTCCAAAAAAGATATCTCAAGGAATTTAAGTCATATCAGAAGGCTTTTATTCTCTCATCTTGAAAGGTAATCCTGCGATTTCATCTTTTCATCATGCAATATGACATTGAAGTAGAAATCGTCCAGATGAGGTCAGATGTAAGTGTGTCATAATATGATGTCCCTGTCTATGTTTTTAGACAAATATGATCTTATGGATCAGCCGATATCATCGAGATCGACCTTAGATTCATAGAAGAATTCCAGTTCATACTTGGATCAAAGAAGTCTGGAGAATGTCTCCATATTCGATTTCACATAATCTATGAATCTTTTCCTATAAAGATAATAGTTCGCCGCTGATCTTATGAAAGAATCGTCCCAGAATACAAGATCCGCCTTAGCTGCCTTTCATTCTGAAATATCCTTAAGAAGCCTGTTCCTGTTTCTCAGTATCTTGATATAATCGGATCTGATCTTTGTGAATTCGGTGAATGCAAGGGATATTGCCTCATCAAGGAAATCCCTTCTAAGGGTTGGTCCTAGATATACTATATTTACCTCCATCGGAGAGAAGAAAAGCGCGATGTCATTTTTCGATTGAAGATATTTCGCTTTGGTAAAGACTGTCTTGTTCACTATGAAATTGAGCTTATTGGATTCTCTTTCTCATGTCATCTTCAATTCCTTGTGCATGAAATCACTGACAGAGCCTCAGCAAACCAGAAAATTATCCTTTCATGTGCTTATGAGATTCGAAACATTATGGTTTGATGGCAATTTTCCGTTCACAAGAAGATAAATTGACTCCAGGATATTCGTCTTTCATGATCAGTTCGGACCATATATGAGATTTATATCTTCGAAGTCAAATGAGATATCTGAATGGTTCTTGAATTGGAAAAGCCTTAAAGTCTGTAGCATTATTGCATTATGTTATTTATGGCTATGGAGTGGTTTATCTTATTCTTGCTCGAACAATTAAGTAATTCCTCTCTGCTTGCTATTATCCCCTGCCAGACCTTATCATCCCTCAAAGGCATGATAAGGTCATCATTAACTGATATATCCACAAGATCTTCAGGTTTCAATTCATTGAGCTTATCAATATATCATACTATGGAATTGAGGTCTTTCATATATCTCTGGATATCTTCTTCGTTCAGCATCAATCTGGAAAGATTTGCAATATGTTTAATTTGTTCTTGTGTAAATATCATTTTTTTATATAATTACGGCTAATAGACTAAATTATATTTATTTATGATGAAAATCAACTCAGATTTAATTAATAAGATCAAACAAAAAATCGCCTCTGAAAACTCATTTTATATTTCAATTAAGTTAGAGATATCAAAGATTTTCTTCATTTTCGTCACCACATTATACTTTTTCCTTTATCTTTGAGTTTTGGCTTGATTCCAGATAGAATACACCTCAAAACTGCTTTTCATAACTTACCCAATATTCCTTCTTTCCACATTCACATTCCTGTATGACCTATGCTCATATTGATTAGCATTATATAGCGAAAACAAGAGCATAAAATATGTTATACTCTCCATATTGACCGTAACATACGGATTTCTCGTGTTCATCCACCTATGATTTAAAATTTAATTTTTGAGAAATATGAAAAAATCGATAGTCTTAGCTATATCGCTATTCCTTCTCGCATCATGCGGATCTTCAACAAGCACTACTACAGATGCGAATGTAAAGGATTATACATGAACATGATTCAGTATGAGCATACCTTCATCTTGGACAATAGTCGATAGCAAGCAGCTTCCGAATGTTAAGAACTGAAATATCGAGCTTGCGGTAAGTTCTTCTGATATAAGCTCATGATTTGCAAATAATCTTATTGTGATCTCTGAGAAATTGAACGAAGATATAACTTCTAAGAAATATTCAATCATAAACTATGCCCTTACTTCATGAAGCTATGTGGAGTTCACAAAACTTGATGAGAAGACGATAAATTTTTCTGATAAGGATGAATCGAACCAATACACCTTCGAAGCGAAGTACAATACAAGCACACCTAAGAGGAAATTCCTTCAGACATCAAAAGTCTGCGATAAGCAGGTTTATCTTATAACCATCTGACTTTCAACAGATATAAAAGATGCTACTAAATATGAGAATCTCATGAAAAGCTTCTCATGTAAGACAAAAGCCAACTAGTTATCCATCTCTCTCTTACATTCAGCTCCTGCACATCTTATCACTTCCATTGCCTGTCATTTATAGTTTCAAGTGCACTTGGAAATCATTATGCTCTTATGAAAAATCCCTGAACTATCTGATGGCAACGAATGTATCATCTTGCAAAAATGATATTTGTCACATGTATGATGTTCCTCTTCCATATTCATTGAAGTTAATTGCTTAACATAAAAGTAACATATCCTATCAGAAATTTCAATTTTTTATTGCATTTTTTTGTTTTTACTTATAATAATCCCACCGATAAATGGTGCCATGGCAGATCGGTTATGCAGAGGCCTGCAAAGCCTCGTAGCCCGGTCCGACTCCGGGTGGTACCTCCAAGTATATTAAACAATAAAACTCCTGTTTGTAAATAACTGGAGTTTTATTTATTTTAAAAGAAATATATATCCAGTTTAATAATAGTTTGACAAATATAATAATATCTTTATATTCTATAATAATAATTATTAACTCAATCTATATGCTAGTTATTGATAAATATATAAAATACCCTTTGACTAGTTGCACTGATACATTAGCCGTTTCGCCTAGTGGATTAAAATACGTAGTATTTGGTAGTGGAGTTCAGTCCTTCAAAATAAATGAAATCAAAAGATGAGATATTAATGGTTTAGTAAAAAATATAGTAAATCGTTATAAAGATGGTATTATGTTAGATACAGATTGACAAATATCAAACATTTGCAATTTTGCACATGCTCAGGATATACCAGCAAAAATTGTACTAGAATGAATTAATGAAGAAGTTGAAAAATTATGAGAAAAGGCAACAGAATACCAAAAAGAAACAAAAGAACGTGTAGCAATGACACTAATGACTTTATCGCTTAATTCACAGAATTCCTAAAATAGCTCTCAATATTTCTCCACTACCCTATCATAATTCTCCACAAAAGTTCGAACATTGCTACAAGTTAAGACCTCCAATATAGAATCATCGTTAGAAATTAGTCTATCTAACACATCAAAGAGCTTTATTTTAAGCTCTTTTTTGTTATTTATGGTTAGTTCGACTGTGATTTCAAGTAAAATTTTAAGATCATCTCTTACTCCCTCTAAGTTAGCTTTATATATAGGGTTGCTAGCTAGTTCGACTGTTTTTAATAGTACTTCTGGCAATATATCTAAATATTTCTCCATATCAGTATTTTCTGATAATTCATTTATCTCTGCCCCTCTATAATTTTAAAATCATTTCAATATGCAGTTATAGTATTCTTGTAAATCTTTTCTCAGATTAGGTCTTTTGCATATCTTTTAGTAAGACTAATCTCTGACCCTGTCACAGATACAATTAAAATTGATTTGTAAATGCAAAGATATTGGATAATATCAGTCGAAAATTAAGCGATAAGGAAACAAACTTAACCGATGAAGAATATGTTATATTCAAATTGTAGCAATGTTTTGCCAGAGTTCAGAATATGAGACAGTAACTTATGATCTGTCAATGTAAAAGATTTAATTGATGATGTTGAATCCAAATACGAGACTTTAGTGCCATCAGAAGTTTGATCTGATATCATGAGATTAGATGAGGCAGTTTTCCATAAGCAAATGATGTTCTTCATGGATGATATAATAAAGGTATTTGAGAATAAAGAAAATGCAAACGTATGACTAAATCATTATTTAAGGAATTGAACAAATATTATCTGGTTGCTTAAATCAGCTTTTGATATCTGAGCCATTGAGATAACGGAAGAACAATATAAGACATGCTATACCGAATATCTGATACTAAGTGAACTTCATTGTTTCTTGATTTTAAATCCTGTTGATCACATGTGAATCATGGATGAATTAAATTCCGAATATTCAACCGATCTAAGTAAAAAATGAAATATCTGATATATTCTAGAAGTAGTAAAAAAACATATCATATAACATGTTTTTTATTATATATTTTCATATTGCATATAAACTTATATATAATATAATAAGTATGAATAAAAAATTATTTTAATATCTAATGAAAAATCTATGAAAACTAGAATATATAAGTATATCAGTTCTATCATGATATCTTCCATTATTATTTCTTGATTAGTTTATGCAGCTTGAAGTGTAAGTGTTTTTACAGATGTAGTAAATGATTGATATAATATAACATCTGCATGGTACACAAATACAAATTGAGCATTATCCAAAATATTCAATAATGATGGTTCATTTAAATCTTGAGTTATTCCAAGCTCTACAATTAGCGAAACAAATTGAAAATGGTGCAAATCAAACTGAGCAAGTATAGTTTGTGATCAAGATGCTCCTGTTGGATGAATACCATTATTCTGATGAAATCACTCTACAGCCGATTGTACATGAATCTGATGAGAAATAATTACAGACAATATTTCTGATCCTGCATCAACTACTGTTTCCTGATTTACCCCTAGATGAAGCAATTTCTGTAAAATATGAAAATCAAAAGGAACATGATGTGATAATATATTAAAACTTACCCCTTATAATACTACCTTAACTTTGCCAACGAATTCTTATCAATTAGATTGTCTATGATATAGGATTCAATGTCCTAAAGGATGGTCACTATATAATTACATGACTTGAACAACTGTTACATGGAATGGTGCAACAAATACAAGTTTTACATACTATCCTGCTTTTGAATCAATCTGAAGCCCTATTTCACCAGATGCTACGGTTGCCACTGATGTATCCTGTACGATTAAAAATGATTGTACAAGTATGGGTCATTCCATAACTGCATCCTATTGAACAGGTAATATAAATCCTATTACTTGCATAAACTGAGTATGAAGTGAAGCTTGTGATGCATGATCTGTAAGTTATAGGGCATTATCAGAAACTTGTTGATATCAAGTAAAAACCCCTGCAACCTATGATGCAAATTATAATGTCACATCATGGAAATGCTGAGATTGAACGAAAAGCTCTCCTGTAGTTGCGGTTTGATGTTATTAATAATTGATATTTAATAAAAACCATTAGTATGACAAATAAAAAAAATTTATATTTAATTATTTTTTTAATAATATTGTTAAGCTGAATCTATACACTATCGATCAATCAAACAAAAAAAGCATCAAATACACCTGCCAATCTTAACTTCAATGACAATCTATCGAACGATGAGTTGAATTTATTGGATCTTTATATTTCAAAAGGCTGTTCAGCAGATTATTGCTACACTGAAAACCTTATTAAATACATTAAATCTCATCAGAAATATTCAGGATGAATAAGATTGACGTATATAGATGACGATATTTTAGGTTTTCTATCGCGATGATGATTTGATATGGAATCAAAAAATGAAAAGGATATGGCAATATTGAAATTGACAGATGCACAATTTAAGAAATTTTTTTGAAATTATAATTCATTGAAAAAATATGCTCATCAGATCTCAGATTTCTATTATATAGACTTAAATAAGTATTTCAAAGATAATGAAAAAAATAATTAACAGTTTCTTTTCTTATGCTGAAAATTCAAAAATTTCAATCTATTTATATTTTGCTTGCTTGATTTTTTCAATAAATCTTAGAAATTATTTTGAATCGTTTTCTGCTTGACTGAAAATAACTTCCGAGTTCAATATATTGCATCCTACTGCTGGATTCATATTCATAATAATATCTTTGATATTATCTTTTTCATTTTTTTTGGAAGTTCCAATAAAGAAAGCCATAAGGCTGATAATATTCTTTTCATTCATAATGATAATACCTCCTATTGTCGATTTGTTATACTATTGATTAAAGTGACATAGGATATATTACATATTCGATTCAGATTGAGGAATATTAGAAAATTTTTTGCTTTTTTTCTGATCCAATAAGGATATATGAGTATCTTTTTGACAAAAGGTCGAAATTTCAATTATTCTGCTTTTTACATTTATTTACCAATACACCTACAAAAAAATCAGTTTAATCCTTTCTTTATTATTTACTGTGTTTATTTATTCTATATTCTTCATATGGGCAATCATGCCTATAGTAATATGATGAATAACCTGATTATTATGAGGATTCTATAATATTTCAGATAAGCTGATGTATAATTTCTATCTGAATATACTGATTTTTCTTTGATTTGGATTTTTCATTATGTATGATAGGGCAAAAGTTGTTGATATCATGAAAAATTCAGCATTTATCGGACGATTTCATTATATAATCTTCATATTGATATGATTTATATTCTGATTATATAATAAAGATGAGAGTATATTTAATTTTTTCATACTCAAAAATTGAGAATATTGACAGGGTCCAATATAATGACTCAGGCAACTTTCTACTCAGATGTATAAATTTAGTGAATTTTTGAAAGCTTAAGATTTTGAAAATATCATAATATAATTATCATCTGAAAAATAGATAATTGT
>JAQUEK010000007.1 GCA_028685185.1 Candidatus Altimarinota bacterium | reverse complement strand
TATTGTCTTGGTTTTTATTACGCGTGAGGTACACCTGTTCTCATTCCGAACACAGAAGTTAAGCCACGTAGTGCCGATGGTAGTTACCCTCAGTGGTTGCAAGAGTAGGTAAAAGCCAAGACAATGAATAGAAGAAAAAAATCCAGCCCTAAAGGCTGGATTTTTTCGTATTTACATTAAATTAAAATTCTATTTTTCAGGTTCTCTTATCAAAAATAATGGTCTTATATTCTTTTCAATATCATGCCTTTATTCTTATTATCGTTGATGATGGCATGGATCATCATCAGATAAGTGTTCAGCTGAAGACTATATTGTTCTTTATATTGTCAAAGATGATCTCAAGATTTTTTAATGTTCATGTAGCTGATAAGTCCTTGTTTTCATAAGTTATCGAGTTTATGTTGAAGTTTACATCTCAATAGAAAGGATTCGCTAAACTTATTCAAGTTCAGAAACTGGTGGTCAATTCATCTATTTTCGTTCAGGAATAATAATTCACATTTATCGATCATGTGGATATCCTTATCTTTGAAAATGTGGGATTTATTATATTTGTCGTTGATATGTTTATACCTTTTCATACCTTAGAATTCAGCTTTTCGGAATCAATTACAGATATGATTCAATTCAAGAACTTATCTCTTTTTTCAGTTCACGTTTTCTTGTTGAAATCAAATCAATTAGCTGATATGGCTAATATTGACAAAATGGCTATTACTACCATTAATTCAATTAATGTAAATCATTTATTTCCGTTTTTCATGGTTTTTGTAAAAATATTTGCAAAAAAAGATTTTTTTCATTATAATGCCCCCCGTATGTTAATTATATATTATTTTGTTAATGTACAAAATTTATTTAATTTTTTACATTATTTATTATTTAATTTGTTATTTCTATGAAAAACATAAAAAAAATCTTATCTCTTGTTTCTATATTATTTTTTGTTCAAAGTACATTTGCTGCGACTTGATCTGTAGTTAACACATGAGCTACTTCTTCAACAGGAAGTACTTCTACTTCTTTAGAAGTTCCTTCTGCACCAAGATTAGTTAGCAAGACTGCAACTTGAGTAACATTAGAATGGGATAAAGTTGCTGCTGCTGCTGCTTACATCGTTAATTATTGAAAAGTATCAGTTGCTAAATCTACTGATCCTAATGAACAATATACAGATGAGACTGACCAGATCACTCAGACTGGTACAACAATAACTCCACTTGATCCTAATACTAAGTATTACTTCTCAATAGTTGCTGTTGATAAAGAAGGTAACGAATCTAATACTTTCTCAAGTGAATTATGAGATGTTATGACTGATGCTCTAGGTGTTGTGTCTTCAACTTGAGCTACATTAACATGAGCTACTGCTACATGATCATTATCTTTGAATACAATCGATATTATCGACAATAAGACTTTATCTTTGACTTTCAGTGTTCCTCTATCTTCAGATCCAGTTCAAGTTAAGATAACAAAAACCAGCAACAATGCTGATGTTCCATCAACTGTAACATTAGATACTGCAGCTCCTAATAAAGCTATAGTTAAAATCGAAAGCGTTTTGGATATATCTTCTAGCTATTCATTAAGTGTTATTGCTGCAAAAGATACTGCAGGTAATACTATAAAAGATGGTGTAGACGGTATAAAGGAATTTACTACTCCTGCTACTATGGCATTATCTCCAGACTTAAATTCTGCTTCATGAGCTACTTCAACTTGAGAATTAGCTGTTAAGCCAACTGAAATCAAATCAGGTCCAGCTGAAAATCTAATAATCGTTACTGCTTTGATTCTTTCATTCTGATTAGTATTCTTCTACAGAAGAAAATTAATTAAATAATTTTTCAAAAAAAATAAAAATGCAGGGAACATCATCTGATGTGCTCTGCATTTTTTTTATGCCAATTTTTATTTTTTTAACTTGATAAATTAACACTTAGTTATATATTTAAGCTAATATTCTTTTTCGTGATTAGTATGATTATCGATTATATATGTCTGATAATTCTTATATTCCTAAATCTTATCGAGTGGGTGATTATAATCGATATAATTTTTTCATGGCTGCAACTTTTCTGATTGAAGATCAAGATAGATTTCATAAGATCGATAACAACTCCAATATATTTCCATGTTAGGAAATATCTCCCTACAACGATATGACCAGTTGATTTTGCGCCTATAATAATATTCATTATGATAAGCATCATAAGCAGCTTCATTACATATATAAGACCTGAAGTGATTTCCTTATTACCTAGCAATTTTTAATAAAGATGAAAACTAAAAATATAGATTATCCGCTTTTTTTTGTGGTCTTTTCTCTGGTTGTATTTTGAATGATAATGATAAGCTCTGTAAGTGTCTATCCATCTTTCAAGGTTGTATCGCTGCTTCCTAAGGATTCTATGTTCGTAAAGTATTTTCCGAATGCATTCTATTTTTTCAAAAGCCTCACACACACATTTATAAGCATATTGCTTTTTATATTAGCTGCCAAAACTCCTTATAAGTTTTTTGAGAAATATGCCAAATATATATTCTGAGCTACACTTATGTTTCTGTTTATAGTTCTTATAATATGAGTTACCTATAACTGAGCAAAATGATGGATAAACATACCATTTATGCCTTTCTCGTTACAGCCAGCGGAGTTTCTGAAGCTTTGAGTTGTTATATATCTTGCTTATTTCCTGAAAAGAAAAAAATCAGATATATCGGATTTTAAGAACTGATTCATGCCTTTCATATTCATCATCGGGATAATAATAGTGCTTCTATGATTGCAGCCTGATTTCTGAACTATACTTATAGTTGTGCCGATATCGGTGATACTTTTTTTCATATGATGATGAAACATCAAACATCTCTGAGTTATATTCCTATCATGAATACTTTTTGCATGAACTATATATTCCATGTGAAAGGTTGTGAGTTGAGGCTCTAGAAATACATTCTCCTATATTACTGAAAGGTTTGATAATTTCATGTCTGACAACCAGACATCAATTCAGAACAAAACGATAAATTTCCAGACAGAGCAATGACTTATAGCAATCTGAAGCTGATGATATTTCTGACTCTGATTCTGAAAGTCGATACAGAAATTCTGATATTTGCCTGAAGTACAATGAGATTTCATATTTTCTGTTATCGCTGAGGAGCTTTGATTCTTCTGAGTCCTTATTCTGGTTCTCCTATATCTTTTTATCGCGTACAGATGATTTTTCATATCATCAAATGTAACGGATCCTTTCTGAAAATATCTTGCTGCATGAATAACTACATGGATAATCGTACAAGCATTCATTAATATGTGAGTGAATCTTAATATAGTTCCGCTTACATGAATAACATTGCCTTTTGTGAGTTATGGATGATCTTCCCTTATGTCGCTTATGATATGAATCTGAATCCTTCTTAATGTATCGAGAGATGTTAATTTCGAAACCATGAAACATTCGAATTCAAAATTTTTCCAAAGGAAGAAAGTCATGTTCTAACAAATAAAAAACGTATCTCAGATACGTTTTTTATTTGTTAGAATTTTATTATTCCCAGCTTATAGCACTAACAGGACAAGCAGCAATGCAATCGTCTATATTCTTTCATTCATAACTATCAAGAATCAGAGCCTCTGATAATCAATTCTCATTGAAGAAAAAGACATCAGGAGAGATAGAGACACATGCTCAGCATCATATGCAGTTATTGTTCACTTTCGGATTTTTGATGCATTTAGAATCATCTTTTGCTCATATTTCCATTTCAGTCCATTTTATGGCATTTACAGGACATATCTTTATAGCATCATCAACATTCTTATCTTCATAGGATTTGTTTTCTATCACTTGGGACAATCAGTCCATATTCATTTCAAACACATCAGGAGAGATAGAGACACATGCTCAACATCATACGCAATTATTGATCACTTTCGGAATTCTTATTTTCATGGTTGGTTCATTATTTTTATTTATACCAGATTTTATTAATTATATTTTTTTTATCAAGCTAAAAGTTTGATTTATAGCTTATTTATATATAATCATAAAGCTTTATTTAAACCTAAAACGATATGGAAATATTTTGAGTAAAAATTTCAAAAGTCTATTATGATGAATTTTTTGAGAAAATAAAAGAACCTAAAGAGAAGATGTCTATTTTTACGCCAAATGGAGAATTTCTCCTTAATGCAAGATATGATGAGAACTATAAAGATATTTTAAATAAATCAGATTATAATGTACCTGATTGAATCTGAATATGGGCCGCTTATCAGATACTGGATAATAAGATGTGAAAGTTGCTAAATGCATTGCTTATCCCTTGGTATTGACTGAATCTTTTCATAAAAAGAAAACAGCTTTATGAAAAATACGGGTGAAGGGTTTTATGAAGTGTTTTGACCAAAGATTTGGTTGAATATGCAAATTTAAAATGATATGGAATCACAATAATCGATAAATTTCAAGCACCAGGGAATTTATGAGATAACTTAAAGATCAAAAGACAAAAGGTTATGAGTTGAGATCTGATGAAAAAATATCCAAATGTAGCTTTCCATCATTATATTTACAAAAAAGAAGATCAAGAAAAAATAATTTCAGAAATAAATAAAACCAATGATATCTATCTTTTTTCCATCCAATGACGTGATGTAGGTCAGGAAAAGACGATAATTGAATTACTGCCGAAATTAGATAAGATTAAAGTTGCGATTTGAGTAGGGTGAAGCTTTGATTATCTTCTGTGATTTAAGAAAAGACCGCCAAAAATTATAGCTATCTTATGATTAGAGTGGTTATGGAGACTTGGAACACATCCTGTCAGAATGGCAAAAAGGATATGGAATGTTTTACCGGTTTTTCTCTATGAAGTCGTTAAATCAAAATAATTATTATTTTGTAATATATTTTTATGAAAGAGGTTGAGATAAAAATCCTTGAAATAGATAAGGAACAGGTTATTGCAAAATTAGAGGAACTTTGAGCAATAAAAATGTTCGAATGAACCGTGTGCAATGATTTTTTCGGAAATGATTCATGAAAAAAGATCAGATTAAGAAAAATGTGAGAGGATAACATACTTACATATAAGGAATGGATAGATGAGCCTTGAGTAAAATCACAAAATGAATATGAAATAAAATTTGATGATTATGAAAACATAATTCATATTTTGCAATGAATCTGATTTTCTTTATATGGGAAATCATCTAAAACCAGGATTAGCTATAGCTTATGAAACATGCATTTCGATATAGATAAGCTTGATGGCATACCATGGTTTGTAGAGGTGGAATCCGATAATTCATCCGATGTTCAAAAGTGAGTAGAACTACTCTGATTCGATTTCGATAATGCCTGTCTTCTTACCGAAAGATGATTGAAAGAAAGATACTGAATTAAAATTAATTAATAATAAAAAACCTCTCGATCGAGAGGTTTTTTATTATACGTTTTTAATCTAATTTATTTCTGAAATATTCTTCCAATTCAGTTACCTTTACTATATCTTGAAGTCATGTATCTCTGTCTCTTACAGTTACAGTTCAATTTTCAACCGTATCATTATCAACAACAAGGCAATATGGAGTACCGATTTCATCGAATCTATAATATCTTTTTCCGATAGCTCATGTCTCGTCGAATTCACACATCCATTTTTTTGAAAGGCTGTCATATATTTTCATCGCTTCATCTGAAAGCTTCTTAACGATAGGCAATATACCTATCTTTACCGGAGCCAATTTTGGATTTATCCTCAATACAACCCTTTCTCACTCTTCAGTCACTACCTTATCATAAGCACTAAGGATGGTAGTAAGAAGCAATCTATTCAATCATAAGGAAGGTTCAATTACATATGGAATGTATTTCTTATTGTTTACAGGATCAAAATATGACAGATCAGCTTTAGATTCAGTCATATGAGCCTTAAGGTCATAATCTGTCCTATCAGCTATTCACCATAATTCTCACCATCAGAAAGGGAATTTATATTCGATGTCTGAAGTTGCGTTTGAATAAAATGACAATTCATCAGGACCATGGTCTCTGAATCTTAGGTTTTCCTTATTTAGACCGATTGTTTCAGTAAGGAAATTCATACAATCAGTTTTCCATTTTTCATGCCATTCGATATCCGAACCAGGTTCACAGAAGAATTCTATTTCCATCTGTTCGAATTCTCTTGTCCTGAATACAAAATTACCTGGAGTTATCTCATTTCTGAAAGCCTTACCTACTTGAGCGATACCAAATGGAACTTTTTTCCTCGAAGTCCTAAGTACATTAGCGAAGTTTACGAAAATTCATTGTGCTGTTTCTGGCCTAAGATATATTAGAGCAGAATTATCCTCCAATACTCATTGGTGAGTCTTGAACATAAGACCGAATTGTCTTATCTCAGTGAAATCATCCCCTCAACAGAAAGGACATTTTATTCATTTATCCTTTATATATGCTGTAAGATTTTCAGGTGGAGTCTTTTCTCATGCCCAATCTTTAGGCATTTCAGAATCGTTTGATTTCTCAGCATATTCTTCGATTATCTTGTCTGCCCTTAATCTTTGCTTACAGCTCTTACAGTCCATCAATGGATCTGCAAAACCTCATACATGCCCAGATGTAACCCAAGTTTGAGGGTTCATGAATATTGCAGCATCAAGAAGGGTCATATTATTCTTTTCCTGGACAAAAGATTTTATCCAAGCGTTTTTCAAATTTTCCTTAAGGATTGATCCATATGGACCGTAATCCCAAGTGTTTGCAAGTCATCCGTAAATTTCGGAACCTTGGTAGACAAAACCTCGCAATTTTGCGAAATCAACTATATCTTTCATTTCTACTGACATAATAATGTTGGTTAAAAAATAAAAATGAAAAGTACGGGAATTGATCATTAAAAACAAAAAAAGACTGAATCAATTCCAGTCTTGGGGTCCAATATCGGACGGTTCCACCCAAGTTTCTACTGCCTTATGGCACCAGACACTTTAGCTATTTGAGGTGACCTTAGGGATATTTTCCAAGTATTCCTTTTTTCAGGCCCTCTTTTTCGCTTGTGTATATTATAGATGATTTTTTGTTATGTCAATTTTTTGTATGAAGAAATAATCAAATAGATTTGATTATTTTCCAATTTTTGATATTTTTGATGGTAGAAGGAATTTAAAATTAAGATAATTTTTATGGATTTATTGGAAAATGATAAGATTTGGCTGGATTTTGTTAGGGATAAGATTGAAAATGAAGATCTCAATGAAACAGAAAAGGCTTATTTTTCAAGGATACTTAGGGTTCATGCCATGCAAAATCTGACAAAGGTAAAAGGACATCCTATAAATATGCTTATAGAGAATATCATCGGTTCACCTTTTTACGAATCTTTTGACAAGATAGAGGTTCCTGAAATCGTTGCTGAATTCGAAACATTTGACCTTTTTAATTTTCCTGAAAATCACGTAGCAAGAAGACCTAGCGACAGCTATTTCGTGCAGAAAAATGAAGATAAGAAAAATAGCATATTATTAAGGCCTCATACTTCTGTAATGTGGTATCATTATCTTGTAAAATGAGGATGAATAGAAAAACTTGAGAAAGATTGAGAAGTTAAGGCTTTAAGCTGGTGAAAGGTGTATAGGGTCGATGAGCTCGATAAGACACATCATGAATGTTTCCATCAGATCGATTGACTCAGGATTACATCCAAGGAAAAGGAGATAATAAATCAGGATACGCTCAAAGAAGTTCTATGAAATACTATAAAGGCATTGTTCTGAGATGATATAGAATATAGGTTCAATGAGGATTCATTTCCATATACGACCGATAGTCTTGAGATTGAGGTCATGTACAAATGAAAATGGCTTGAAGTGACTTGAGCATGAGTTGTTCATCCTGATGTTCTTGAAAAATTATGATTGGATTCGGAAAAATACAATTGATGGGCATTCTGATTTTGAATAGAAAGGCTTGTAATGGCATTGAAGCAGATTCCTGACATAAGGATATTCTGGAGCAATGATTCTAGGATAACCAAACAATGGGATAATCTAGAGACATATAAGGAAGTAAGTTCTTTTCCCCCTGTATACAAGGATATTTCAATGGTTGTTCCTAAAGAGAAATTCAAAAAAGATATTGAAGAAGAAAAGAAATCTTGAGAATTGGAGCTGACAAAAGATACGGAGTCAGACTTTTTTGCAATAACATGAATAATTAGGGATGTATGATGAGATCTTATTGAAGAGGTAAAGATTATCGATATCTATGAGAACGATACTAAATTTACACCAAAAAACAAGTCTCTATCGCTGAAAATGGTTTTCAGGTCGATAGAAAGGACATTGACCAATGATGAAATAAATAAAATGTATTTTGAGATTAGGGAAAAACTTCAGAATGACCTTTGATATGAACTCAGGTAATTCTTTATGATGTTAATTGAAGAATTTCAAGTTCTCCTTAATGAAGAAAACCCTATTAAGTATATTCGAAAAAAGATCTATCCCATTCTGCATATCTATCCTATTTGCTAGTCACATCATAGTATTGCTGTCATATATATCTTGACTTAACACTGAATTTATCCTTTGTTTTACAGATATATTCAATGGATCCATCAATGATTCAAAATCCTGCAAGGCGCTTATCATATCTGCCAAATCATGTTCTCAGAAAAATATATCCAGAACTGTTTTTTCATAATGATCCTGGGCAGGTACTCAATCTATCAGGGAGTATGACATTATCCTATCCATACTTCTTGAAGAAAGCTGGCTTTCATAGAATTCAAAGCTTTTTTTTAGTATGAGATGGTTTCATATATCATTGAAATCAGAATGATTTCAATGCGCTGAAACTTCTTTTGGATTCTCTTCAAGTCACATAAAACGGATTTATCTTATAAATTCGATTATTATATATTTAATTATCCTAAAAAATCAAATCTTTTTATCAAATTGCCTACCGAAAAACTATCGATACAAGCTTTCATCTGCAAAAAATATTATTCGTTCGCTTGAAAACTATAGTGCTCACTATAAGGAATCTTCTTCCATGTTTTTAAGGAATTTGAACAGGGTCTTGAATATCTTTTCCTCGAATTTAGCAAGTATCATATTCTCGATTATGAATGATGTATAAGTGTTATAGTCTATAATTGCAACTTTGTTGGCATATATCATCTTTGCAACATTCTGATCGAAAAGCTCGAATCATTTTGGTATGAAAACAACATCCCTGTCTATTTTCTTAGATCTTCATATAGCCCTTTTTTCGCTTGTGATCACAAGCCTGTTGATTTGCTTCTTATCTCGTATCTCTTTGTATTTTCATAACATAAGGAAGTCTCAGAAATTGGATCTTGAACTGTATCTGTAATATGTATCTCATTTGTTTAAGGTAGTTACTATATCCTCAAAAACGAATTTTATCGATTTCTTGCCTTCAAGAACTGTTATTGTCGGCCTATTCTTATCTCAGGTCTCATATATTTCCTGGAGATCGGGTATAAGATTCAGGAAATCATTGGAATGCCTTTCGAATATTCACTTGAGATATTCTGGAGATTCAGCTTTATAATGACTCCTCTTTCATTTTACGATCTTTGATACAAGACCTGTTTCGATAAGATAAGGAATTGTCTTATAAATCAAAGGCCTGTTGAATTTCACTCTCATTGAAATCTCGACTATATTTGATGCTCAGTTCTTAAGTAGGTCCAAATATATGGCGCTTTCAGTTTCTGATAATCATATTTTAGATAGTATTTTAGTGCTTTTCATAAAGTGTAATAATTTTTTACATATTTCTATTCTAGACTAATCTTTTATATAAGCAAAAATAAATGAGACAATTTTATTTGTTTTACATAAATGAAATATTTTTTAGCTTATCTTCAGGTTTAAGATAGACTTCAGATATAGAAAATATCACTTAACTTCAGGATTATGAAAATAGATATGCATTTTCATTCAAAATTGTCAGACTGAAGGAAGACATCAGCTGAGATAATAAAGATAGCCAAGGATAAAAATATGGATTTCATAGCATGTACGGATCATGACATCATAAATTCTGATTTTCCTGCTTTAGCGGAAAAAGAGTGAATAAGATCATGTGAAGCTGTGGAGATATCATGATTCGATTCAAGATATAATCAGCATTTACATCTTACTTGCTACTCAAGGCATTTTTCAAGATGAGCGAAGGGGATAATAGAAGGAGATGGCAATAATATTTATCAGAAACTGGACTCAAGCAGGGAATGAAGGCAACAAAAAGCAAGAAAGCAGATTCAGCTTTTGAAGTCAAACTGATTCGATATCAATGAAGATGAATTTTTCGCTTTTTTCAAAAAAAGATGAATAAACCATGAGAATGTAAATTCCTCTCATATATCTAATTATATATTTGCAATTCCTTGAAATATAAGTCATATAAAGAAATTGACATGAGAAGATATGGATAGGGTGAAATTCCTGCAGGAGTGTCTTAAGGACGAATGAAGATTCCATCAAATCGGAGCCATTACAGTTCCTGAATATGAGCCTACCCTTGAAATCTGCTGAAATCTTGCAAAAGATAATGATGCGATACTGTCATTGGCACATCCGAATTTCAAGATAACAATGGATACATTCAAACAAAGGATATGATATTATCTTAATTGCTGAATAAATGCTGTTGAGATAAATGCCAAAGCGACAAAGGAATGGGTCAACCTTATCCTTGAATACCAGAAAGAATATAAATATCTCATAACCTTCTGAAGTGATTCCCATTTCAGGAAAAATGATGACAAGGAACATTGAGAGTTTGGGATAATGAATCCATATATGGATGAATCAGCATTGGACCTTCATATTTATTATGTTCAGAAAAAGCTGTGATTGATAAATCCAATAAGTATACCAAAATCATTTTGAATGGATCTATGAGATGATATATTGGAATATTCAAGAATGAGGCAAGATCAGAATGATGTACTGCAATTAGCTTGAATGAATAATTTTCAGCAATAATTTTTTTCTTTATCTGATAATCAGTTGATAATTTTCATTAAATTGCTATAAATATATCCATGTATTTAACAATTAAAGAAATTATTATGAACTATAATGACAACTGGTGAGATGAGACTGATAATTCAGCTCTTATTGTAAAAGATTGCAATTGAACCATACTTAATGATTGAGATACGGTAATTGCTACAAAGGAACTTAAGGTAAAGTGAGGTCAGGATATAAAAAGATGAGACAAATTCAAAAACATCAGGCTTACTGATAATGTTGAGGAGATAGAATCTTGAAAAATGGTATTAAGGACAGAATTCTTCAAGAAAGCTTAAAAATATTTAATTATAAATTTGACAGGGAAACAAAAATTGATATAAAGCGAAGTGTGATCTAAAATAAACTTCTATGAGAAAATTCTTTTTTGATACAAATAATAATGATAATAATCTTTTCTAAACCAAGAGAGAATTTTCAGTGTAAAAAATTAAATTCAACTCTCTTCGGAAAAATCTGGAAGAGATTTTTTTTAACAATTAATATTATGAAATATACGGCACAAGCAGAAAAATTAAATGAGATTCTTATATTAAAGGATTCCCAGATTTTCGACATGCTTTCAGAAAGAGGTAAATCTTTCTATTTTCCAAAGGAATGAATCATAAAACAAACTGAAGAGGCAAATGGGAAATCCATAAACGCTACAGTCTGAGTTGCTCTTGATGAGAATAAAAGTACATATATACTAAAAAGCATGTCTGAATCTATTTCAGATTCTCTTACAAATGATAGCTTTTCATATGCTCCAAGCTGAGGATTGAAAGAGCTTAGGAATCATTGGAAACAGCAGATCTGAATGAAAAATCCTAGCTTGAAGTGAAATTTGGGTTTTCCTATAGTGACATCGGGACTGACGCATGCTTTAAGTATTGTCGGATCATTATTCCTGGATAAAGAGGATACTATTATTATGCCAGATTTTTTCTGGGGAAATTACAAGCTTATGTTTGAAACTAATTTTTCCTCCAAGATAAGTACTTTTAACATGTTTGACGGTTTAAGCTTTAATCTTGAAGGCTTCAAGGAAGCGATATTGAATACAGAGTCAAACAAAGTTGTTTTACTTCTGAATTTCCCGAATAATCCAACATGATACAGCCCAAGTGTTCATGAAATACTTGAAATGAAGGAAATTCTCTTGAAGTTAGCTGATTCATGAAGAAATATTATTGTAATGATCGATGATGCATATTTTGGATTATTTTATGAAAAAGACACATGCAAGGAATCTGTTTTCGCGTATCTTAATGATATACATAAGAATATTCTTCCAATAAAAATAGATTGAATATCAAAGGAAGATTATGCGTGGTGATTACGTGTCTGATTTATTACATTCTGATGAAAGATAGCGAGCGAATCGATTGATGTGCTTGAACAGAAAACATTATGAATCATAAGATCCAATATCTCAAATACCAATAGGATCGCTCAAGAAATGCTTATGAAAACATATAAGAATCCAAAATATCCAGAAGAGAAGAAAGAACATTTCAATTTACTAAAAAGCAGATATGAAAAAGTTAAGGAAGTCTTGGAAAATAGCAGATATTCTGCATTTTTCACTTCATTTCCTTTCAATTCCTGATATTTCATGAGTATACGACTTAAGGGTTGAAATGCTGAAAAAATAAGAAAAATCCTTCTTGAAAGATATGACACTTGAGTTATTTCTATCTGAAATGATGTATTGCGGATCGCTTTTTCAAGCGTACCTTTGGAATCGATAAAAAAGCTTTTCGATAATATATATGAAGCTTGTCAGGAATATTAAAATAAAATAACCTTAAATTTAAGAAAATTATATGAAGAAAAAGATACAATCTGAAAAAATAAAGGATTTCTGCGAAAGGGTTTTCGGAAAGATCGGACTTAACCATGAAGATTCGAAACTTGTCACCGATGTGCTTGTTGAATCAGATCTCAGATGAATAACATCACATGGGATAAACAGATTCAATCGCTATATCAAAGCAATAAAAAAAGGCGATATAAATATATTATCTTGCCCTAAGATAATATCTCAGGAATGAGCAACAACCATTATAGATTGAAACCATTGTTTAGGACAGAAGGCTTGATATATCGGAATGCAAGAAACTATTAGGATAGCAAAGAAATATTGAGTTGCCATAACTACAGTGAAAAATAGCAATCATTATGGAATAGCATGATATTATTCTATGATGGCACTTAAAGAGGATATGATCTGAATTTCCATGACAAACACTGCACCGCTTGTAGTTCCGACTTTTTGAAAAGAAGCTGTCCTATGAACAAACCCTATTTCAGTCGCCGTGCCTACTGGGATTGAATATCCTTGGGTGATGGATTTCGCTACAAGCATTGTTCCCAGATGAAAAATTGAGGTTGCTGCAAAATTAGGCAAGAAATTGAAGAGTTGATGGGCAGTGGACAGCGATTGAAACAATTGCCTTGACCCTCATGCTGTCTTAAATTCCCTTGAGACTGTCAGACTCTGATGAATTCTGCCGATGTGAACATATAAATGATATTGATTTGCAACTTTGGTTGACATATTATGTTGAGTCCTTTCCTGATCAGAGTTCTGAAAATGAGTATATTCCAAAGGTGAACCAAAAGTCGGACATTTTTTTATGGCTATAGATATAACGAAATTTATGAATATCGAGGAATTTAAGATAAGAATGAATCTTCTCATGTGAATGTTGCACTGATCGCACAAGAATAATTCTAAGGTTTTCGTACATTGAGAGAAAGAATATCTTGAACACAAGAAGAGATCTTCAGAATGAATACCTTTCGATAGGGAATTCCTTGATATTTTGGATGGGATTTGAGAGGAACATTGAGTGAATACTAGTTGGTAATATTCTATATATCAATAACTTCATAATCATAAAGTATTTCTTTTAGGCTTTTATCCTTTATATTATTTCTTTTAAGCTCATCATTGTAGTTTTTCTCATATGATGTTCTGTTTGAAGTTTTGAATATTCAGACAGGGATAGGGAATTCCGGGTAATTCAGATTGCTTATAATATAAGCAAGTTCATCATTTGTTTCATCATATATCACGATGTTTTCAGGTATGTTTTCTGGGTTAAAGCTGATGATTTTAGGCTTGAAGTTTTCGATTACAATTCATTTATCCTTGTTTTTTCAATATATCAGTGGCTCTCAATTTCTTATCCTCAATATAAGCTCTTCCTTCAATTCTCTGTCTCTTATTTGATTCACTCCGCTGACTTCAAATGTTACACATTTCTGCAGTATTTCAATGAAAACGGTTGAATCGGATTTCACAGCCCTGTCTAATATTTCCTGAGTCAGAGATATTTCAGTATCTATGGATCTTGCGACAAAGGCACATTCTGCTCATATCGCGAATTTGATCGGATTAATAGGGTTATCTATAGAACCTAGCGGTGTGGTTTTTGTGACTGATCATACTTGGGAGGTAGGAGATACCTGTCATTTTGTGAGTGCATATATCTGGTTATTCAACATCACTATCTTGAGTCAGATGTTTTTCCTCATTGCATGATAAAGATGATTTCATCCTATAGATAACCCGTCTCAATCACCTGTCAGTACCCAAGTCTGTAATTCAGGTTTGGTCAGCTTTATTCATGTGGCAATAGTCGGAGCTCTTCAGTGGATTGTATGGAATCAGTAGGTATCCATATAATATGGCAATCTTCATGCGCATCATATTCCAGATACTACGACTATATTCTCTTTCGGGATTCATATGTTCGCGAATGTATTCTGCAGCTGTGACAGGATTATGAAATTTCAGCAGCCAGCGCACCATTTTACTGGTATATCAGAAATGAAATCTTTTCTTGTAAGCATCTTTCTATTATATTTAATCAATTATTTCTCTTATTTTGGATAGTATCTCTCATGGATAAATCGGTTGTCATTTCAACTTATTCAAACCAATCATCTCAATATCAAATTTGGATTCCAATATGAATTTAAGCTGTCACATATTCTCTTCAGGTAAAAGTATCTTTTTAAACCTCTTGAATATCACTTCCAGATCGGAAGGGAGTGGACTTATGAATTTCAAGTGGATTGATGAGACTTGAAATCATCCATTTCTGGCGTCATTTACTGCCTTCGAGATTGAATTATATGTGGATCACCATCATA
Source organism: Candidatus Altimarinota bacterium (assembly GCA_028685185.1). GTDB lineage: Bacteria > Patescibacteriota > Gracilibacteria > BD1-5 > UBA2023 > JAQUEK01. The sequence continues at coordinate 17,577 of JAQUEK010000007.1, read as the reverse complement.
CGACCAGCAGATCTCAGCTATCATTTCAGTTTATCTTAGTTTTCGGAATTTCATCTTTCACCTTTTCGATCTTTGTGGCTCTTATTTTCGTCATAAGTTCATGATTATCTGGATCATAGCTGACCTTGCCTGTATGATAATCTTTCTCAAGGCCTCATATCCTATGTTCATATCCTGCTAATCATGGGTATGCCCAAGGCCTTGAAAGGGTTTTGTCATCTCTCAGATATGGGAAATACTCATTTTTTTCAGGTAATTCTCTTATTTCGAAATCATTTATACCGCATGCCATATTTATATCGAGCATGCTTGAATTGTTTGCAAGATATGAATCGGATAATATTATCACAGGAACCATATATTTCATGGAAATTCTGGAAGCTTCCACAGTCATATGATAGCAATCATTAAGATCCGACACTGCAATTACAACCAATGGAGATTCTCAGTGTCTTCAGAACATTGCCTGCAACAGATCTCATTGTTCAGTTTTGGTCGGCATTCATGTAGATGGTCATCATCTTTGGACATCGACTATTATAAGCGGCAATTCTGCCATCACAGCAAGATTTATCGCTTCGGTTTTCAGTGAGAATCAGGGTCAGCTAGTACCTGTTGCACCGATCGATCAGGCAAATGATGCTCAGATAGCTCAACCTATAGCAGCAATCTCATCTTCAGCTTGAAAAACAGTAATGCCTTCAGATCTATATTTAAGAAGGGTATGGAGAATATCGCTTGCAGGTGTTATCGGATATGAACCGTAATAAAGATTTTTTCCTGATAATTTAGAAGAGGCTATGAGTCAATAAGCGATTGCCTCATTTCAATTCAATATCCTATATTTTCATTTCATCTTATTGTTTCTGGAAACCTCATATCTGATAGAAAAAAAATAGCTATCTTTCGTGAGTTCCTTGCCTTCATATAAAACCCTCCTGTTCGATTCAATCATGATATTATCTTTCATGAATTTTTTCCCTATCCATGAATCCGGTATTTCAAGGTCAAATCATAAGAGTCAGTGCAATATTCATAGAACATAAAAATTCCTGCATTTCATTTTCTGGGAACTGCTAATATCTGATGATTCCAATGATTTCAATGTTCTTTTGCTTATATCGACAGTTATTATCTTATATTCGCTTAAGCTTCAATCTTCCAATGGGTTTTCTATATATCATGCTTTGGATAATCATTCTTGAGTGAAAGAATCAGAATTCACTATGATAATGGTATCTTTTTTGAGGAATTTTGAATTCACCTTTAAAGAAGCAGGGTTCATTGCCATTATAATATCTACGGTATCGCTAGGTGGAATCATCTCATCATTTCAGAATGATATCTGGTAGCTACTCACTCATTCGATTGTTCATATAGGAGCCCTTATTTCAGATGGATAATCAGGAATAGTACTTATGCTATATTTTTCTGAAGCGATAGTCTGTGTCAGGAGATTTCAGATTATCTGGATTCAGTCTCATGAATCTCAGCTAATCCTCAGAGTCAGCGTTTCGGTTTTTTTGGTTTCGGTCTTATTCATCATTAATGTTTAGTTATGTTTTCCTATTATATTTAAAAAGAAATTACTTCAAAACTTACTTGCAAACAAAAATCTCCGCAATGTATATTGCGGAGATTTTATCTGATCTGTCTTGATTAATCCTTATTTTACTGTGATTGATCAGAATTTTGTAGAGTCAAGATGATCATGATATTTCCAGGTTCATTTTTCCTTGAATGTGAATGAGAATATCTCATTCTTTATAAGTCATTTACATGCATCGAAAATATTTGATTGATCTGCGGTTCAGCATTTTTCAACTCATGATCACGGGTACTGGGCATTTGTAGGATGTGTATCTGATGCTGGCCAGTGTGATGAATCATCCGTATTGAGGAAATTCACAGTATCTCATACGTTTATATTCAAGTTTGAAGGACTAAATCAATCTTTTGTTATATTTATAATATAAGGCACTGATTTAGATTTATCAATCTTACTTGTATCAGTTATGTTATCGTTAGGGATTGTTATCCCTTCATTTGAAGGAGCTTTTCATTGTTGTGAACAACTTCATAAAAGTAACAGACTTGCAAATAAAATTGATGTAATAGCCATTTTTTTCATAAAATTATTCATTAATAAATAAATATTGGTAACAATTAATTATATCCAGTTTTTATTATAAATCAAAAAACTCGTAATATTTTACTTTTAAAAATAAAATGTTGACATATATGATTATCTGAATATTTTATCTACCGAGTGGTAGGCATAAATTATACTTTAAATGGATTATATGAATCATAATAAAAATGAGAGTGGAACAGACCGTCTAAGAAGAATAATATTTTCACTGGTTTTCTTTATTTTGGGATTTTTCTGGTTAAGTTCTTCTATACAGATAGTATCATATGTACTCAGTCTTATTTTGTTGGTTACTTCAAGTATAGGATTTTGCCCTTTGTATAGGATATTTAGAATCAGCACATATAAAAAAGATAAGAAGATACCTAAAATCTGCTGGGTTATTTTTACTATTGTCTTCCTTTCTGTCAGTATTGCATGAAGCTATTATAGCATCTTTTTCACAGATAAGATCTTCCTTGAAGATTATAATAAGATGAATAATTTCTATAAGCAGACATTGCTTAATACATGAAAGGAAAAAAGAGCTGAATCCATAGTTAATTATGATTTGTTAGTATCGGAATATGGCATATTTTTAGAAAAATATTCAGATTATCACCCTTATTCTCTCAGATGAGATATTCACCTAAATGATGACCTTGATAATATATATTCTGTTATATCTTCACTTAAAGAAAAGGTATATTCAGGAAATCTTAAGCAATCACATTTGGATTTTGAAAAAATTCGTCCTATATTTCAAGATATTTTAAAAAGAAACTGATTTTCAATGTTAGCAGTATCTCTTGTGGATTTCCATGATGTAATGGAAAAAGTCATAGAGTCAGCAGACTCCAAGGATCAGAAATGAGTGGCTAGTAATTATCTTGAGGCAGATGTGAGATTGAAAGAGATTGAGGTGATTTCGAATGATTCTGAGATAAGGGAAATAAGGAAAAAATTGGATGAAGTGAAAGATTTAGCTGAGAAAAATGAGATGGACAAAATTTCTGCAAAAGCTGCAGAATTGAAAAATAGCTTCATCAAAGTTTATATGAAAAGAGGATAATAATATTTTTTTAAAATAAACATATGCAAATCTCTGATATGTTTTCAAAAGATGCATGTAGCATTTTCTGAAGGAATAACTGATTGGAATCTTGGAACTGGGATGAATATGAAATCAGGAAAAAGGAATTATGAGATGGAATAGTACTTGTAGATATGATATGACATCCTGTAAAATGAAGCGTGGAAATCTCAGATAGGATGTTTTCTTGAATCTATCCTGATTGAACGATATTCGCACTTTATTGCCATAGCGGATGATCAAGCTGATATCTACAGATGCAGCTTTCTCCTAAATTGCCACAATATGTTTTCGTAAATATAAAATGAGGGATAATGAGCCTTTAGATTAGGATTTCCATATGACATACATATTAAGATATTAATGTATATGTCATATGGCAATCAAATTTTTGCTATATAGTTCATTAACATTTGTAAAAAAATAAATATAAAAGCATCCTATGCTTTTTTATCGATTTTACGTCAAAAGATAATAATATATTTTTATGAGAGATAAAATAAATAAAAAAGGAGGGATCAAAAGATTCTGAATCGTCGCAAAAATAATATTTTGAGAGGAGGTGGTTTGTTTGTCTGTATCTGCAGTGGGCGTTTTTTTGTGCTTTAAGAAATTCGGGTCAGATTATTATGGTTTCGTAAGATGTAAGAATTATGAACAACCAGTTTCATTTAAAAAGTCATGTAGCATTTGGATGGAGTTGGATTACCCGAAAGAAAAGTCTTTGGTTTTTTTGGAAGGAATTTATTTTGAAGAAGTAAAGAAAGATAAGTACTGTCCAAGAGCATCGAGAGCAAGATTTGCAACATCGGATGAAGTCAGGGTATATTACGAAACCTTATAACGAAAGATTCTCAAAGGAGAAAAACCAATGAAAAAAATATCTTTCACCATCAAACAAAAGCTTTTCCTGCTGACGTCTGTTATCGTGATTTTCGGCAGCATACTTAATGCCATCAATCTATTTCAGAACAATAAACTGGGGGATTATCAGCACATCGTCTATCAGACAATGAAGAATGCACAGGTAGCTCAGGAAGCATCTCACATCGGTGATCAGCTCAATATGGTTGCTTCAAATTTTATAACAGATAGGGCATTCGCAACTCTCGATATGGAAATACCCAAAATTAAAAAGAGAAGCACAGAACTTTTTTCTGAAGTCGAGAAATTTTCGAATACCGAAGAAAAGAAGAAACTTGCTGATGCAAAGAAGAATTTTGATGATTTCGTATCCATTCTGGATGGGGACTTAAGGACTTTACTTAAGGAAATACCGAAAAACATCATAAATGAGGATGTAAATGATAATTCCGTGATGTTGCAGTCAAATGTAAGCAGAATCAGAAGCAGCATAAGGAGCATTGAAGAGAGAGCTGTAAAGGATGCAAAATCCGCAAATGACAATTACCTGAAGCTCAAAAAAGTCGTTTTTATGCAGAATATAATTTTTGGTCTTATAACCGGAATCATAATTTTGCTTCTTTCGGCTTGGATTTCATTGAGCATTACAAGACCTTTGGCGAAATTCCTTGAAATGATCAAGGATATAGCAGAAGGAGAAGGTGATTTGACTTCCAGGCTTGACGATTCAAGAAATGATGAAATCGGCAAGATAGCAAAGTATTTCAATGATTTTAATGCAAAGCTTCAGAACATGATAAGATCGGTAAAGAGAAATGCAGATGATGCATCTGAGATAGCGCAAAACCTTGAATCGGTTTCCGAGACAATCAGATTCAGCACAGAACAGGCACAGGGCCAGACCATGAGCATTTCAACTGCTGTTGAAGAGATGTCAGCGACTTCCAATGACATTGCAACCAACTGTCATATGGCGGCTGAAGGTTCGAAAAGGTCAAGCGATGCTGCCAATTCTGGTGTTAGATGTGCAGAGAATTCTCTTGCCATGATGAATCAGATGACCGAAATGGTCAGAGGTTCTGTGAATAATGTGAAGAGACTTGGAGAAAGGAGTGATCAGATCGGACAGATAATCGGCACAATTGAAGATATAGCCGATCAGACCAATCTTCTTGCACTTAATGCGGCCATAGAGGCTGCCCGTGCAGGTGAACAAGGTAGAGGCTTCGCCGTTGTCGCTGATGAAGTCAGAGCACTTGCTGCCCGAACATCAGCCGCGACAAAAGAAATCTCAGAATTGATCCGCGGCATACAGAAGGAAACTGAAACTGCAGTAAAAGACATGACGGAAACATCTGCAAAGTTCGACTCAGGTTCTCAGGAATTCAATAAGGTTACAGAGGTTTTGAACCAGATCCTTGCCGAAGTTTCTGAACTGGATCAGCAGGTGAATCAGATCGCAACCGCTGCGGAGGAGCAGACTGCAACGACAAATGAGATATCGTCCAATATTCAGTCTGTAACATCTGTTATTTCGGAAGCAGCAAGTGGTGCAAATCAGACCAATGCTTCCGCAATATCCATGTCTGATGCCAGCAGAAGCTTATCAGAGCTGGTTTCACAATTCAAAGTATAATCTATCCATTAAAATGGGTAAGAAAGGAGGTAAATAAAAACAGAATAAAAAAATTTTGGCTTGAATAAAAGATAGTTAACCGTCAACCATTAAATCAGAAAACAAAAGGAGAATACCACATGAAAAGAATGATACTTACAGCCATTGTAACCGTTTTACTCGCCTATGGCGTAGCAACAGCAGCTGAACTCAAGGATGTCGGAACCGTTGAAGATATAAAGGTTTCCGGCGCCACAGCAACTGTCGTGATCAAGAATAAATCAGGGAAACAGTTAACCTTAAAGATAAATGATCCCTTAACGGTCGATAAGTTCAAGGACCATCGCATAAATACAGGAGAAGAGGTCCGTGTGAAGTATGACAGCGCTACAGGAGAATGCAAACTGTTACGCAAAACTGCCGGCTGCTAAAAAGGAGAGCCGGTTAAATTAAGGGCCCCGGGGATTTTATCCCGGGGCCTTTTCTTTGTAAAAATCCGTATAATTCAATATTTGAATATTCCGGATGATATCATCAAATGTATTTTTATAATTGAACTTGATTTAAAACTGAATATTATATTACAATAAAATTAAATTAAAGAATATGGAATATAAGAAGGTTTCCAGACATCTCTGAACTGATGTTGAGATATCAGTGATAACAGATGATCCCAATGCGGAAAGGCGGATAAATTGAATATTCGATTTTTTTGTCTCATTCGAACAGGAATTTTCAAGATTCTTGCCAAGCTCGAAATTGAGCCTGCTTAATAAATATAAGGTCCTGGAAGTTTCAGAAAGATTTATCGATCTGCTTAAACTAAGTAAAGATCTGCATGTGAAAACCGATTGATATTTCAATCCTTTGGTCGATATATCAAAAATTGGATATTCCAATTCATTCGAAGAGAATATATTCGAGAAGAAGGAAACATGATCGGATCTGAATCTTGATTCTATCATGATAAGATGAAGAACGATAATATTAAAAGATGATCAACATCTAGATTTCTGATGAATCGGGAAGTGATATGCTGTTTGATTAGCATCGGAAATACTTAAAATTTTCGGATACGATGATTTCTTCATAAATGCCGGATGAGATATCTATGCTTCCTGATTTTATATGAACAGGTCAAAATGGGTCATATGAATCGAAAACCCTTTCGACTGAACTCTTTTGGCCACCATAAGCCTTTCAGATAAAGCTATTGCTACAAGCTGAAACAATAAGAGGAAATGGGAAATCGGATGAGATAAATATCATCATATATTGGATCCGAAAACTAATTCAAATAATTTTGAAGTTGTAAGTGTCAGCATAATATCCGATAAAACCTATAAATCAGATGCCTTCACCAAAGCTGTTTACAATATGGAAGCTGAAAAATCCATCGAATTCATGGAAAAGAATAATTTGTCTTGAGTCATAATTCTCGCATCATGAAAAATGCTGCACACCAAGGATATGGTTTTAGAATATGATTTAACTCTTGTATGAAATATCAGCTAAAAAAGTTTCAATATTCCCTGTATATATTTATAAAGTACAAATAAGAGAGCTTTGACTAAGTTCTCTTATTTTCAACATCAATCGATCTTACTGAAGAATGAAAAGAGGCTATTAAAAATAATTTTTTCATGATTCAATTTTTATTGAAATAAAACCAATCATTCAAGCAAATCTTTCCGTAAAGCTTTATAAAACAGAAAGACTTGCCTTCATATATATAACGATTTGTTTCTGTTTTGGTGACAAAAATATCTTTCCTTCAGATAAGATTTTTATGAAATAAGATAATTTGCATCGTATATTATATGCAAAAATCTGATTTTTGAAACTTATAATGATTAATTTGTATTTGACTTAAACTTATGTTTCGATACTATATCGAAGTATGTAGATGTTTAGATATTAATATTTTATACTATAGAATGGAAAACAATATGGATTTGGAATTGACGGCTGATGTTTTAAATCTGCTCTGAGAACCAAATAAATTGAATATATTCATCATGTTAAGGGAAAAAGAGCTTTGCATATGTCAGATCATAGAAAGACTCAGTATGAAACAGAATATGGTTTCACATCATGTTTCCATATTAAGAAGGGCTGGAATCCTGAAATCCAGAAAAGACTGAACGAAGGTTTTTTATTCGATCGATCAGGAGATGTATGAAAAGATCAAAATCAATATAAAACTGCTTTTTAATATTTAATAAAAATTATATTTATGGAAATAAAGATATTAGGTACAGGTTGTCCGAATTGCAAGATTTTAGAGATAAATACCCATCTTGCTCTTGATAAAGCCTGAATAAAAGCTGATGTCACCAAAGTTACAGACATCGCTGAGATAATGGAATATGATATCCTATCTAATCCATGATTCGTAGTAGATGGAAAAGTCATGAGTTTTTGAAAGGTTTTAAGTGTAGATGAGATAGTTGGAATATTGAACTGAAATGCAACGGATAATAATGATGCTTCTAAAAGCTCATGCTGATGCTCTTGTGGAGGGAAATGCTAGTATAATCATTAAAATAAGATGCCATGTTTGACTGGATACAAACGATTGCTGACCATATAACATATACCTGGTTGCAATTAAACGGTTCTCATCTTTGAGAAGCTATTAATTTCTTCATATATGATGGAATCAAGATATTCCTACTTCTTGTTCTTATAGTCCATATCATGACTCTAATAAACCATTTTCTTCCCATAGAGAAGATAAGGGATTTTTTAGCCAGAAACAGATTCTATTGATTCGATTACTTTTTATCAGCTTTATTCTGAGCAGTTACACCATTTTGTACATGCTCAAGCATTCCTATGTTCGTAGGTTTTCTTAAAGCATGAATCCCGATGTGAATAACATTCACATTTCTGATTACATCTCCGCTTATCAATGAGGTTGCGGTTGCATTGTTCATTTGACTGTTCTGATGGAAAGTAACTGTTGTATATTTAGTTTCCTGAATGCTGCTTTGAATCGTATGATGATGGATCATATGAAAACTTAATATGGAATCTCAGGTTGCAGAATTCATATGGAAGAAAGGATCTGTGCTAAATGAAACAGAGAAAGAAAAGATAGAATTGGGAACATTTCTTAATCAGGTCATCAAAGATAGTTTTTCCCTTATCTGGAAGATAATGCCTTATATTCTTCTTTGAGTTGCTGTTTGATGACTTATTCACGGATTTGTGCCAACCTGATTCTTCGAAAGATATATCACTAAAAGCAATCCTTTTGCAGTGCCTATGGCAGTATTGCTTTGAATTCCGATGTATGCGAATGCAACGAGCATAGTACCTATAATCCAAGCGCTTATCGTAAAATGAATCCCGCTTTGAACCTGACTTGCATTTATGATGGCTGTAGTGTGATTAAGTTTGCCTGAGTTCCTTATACTCAGAAAAATAATGAAGATTAAATTGCTTTTGACCTTTTTTGGGATTGTATGATTTTTTATGATATTGCTCGGATATTTCTTCAATTTGGTTTTATAGCATAGGGTATGGAATATCTAATAATAATCCGTTCTAATCGTTTTGCCAGATGATGTTATCTACTGTTTTCTTGATATCAGATTTTTATCATTGCTCTTTTTTGATTCCAGCTGGATCTCAGCTTTCATCAGTATGAACCTATATTCAGGAGAAAGATAATCCAGAGTATCTCATTTCTTATATAACGAGCTTATTATATTTTTTGCCAGCATCAACATAGTCTGCAATTAATATTAATGCCATTACATTAATCTAACACATTTTACTAACCTTAAATATGTGATTAAATGGAACTTAAAAATATTTTTATCATATGAATTATGGATTTATCAGTTTAAAACGGATTAAAATAAAAAGGCCCTGTTTCCAGGGCCTTTTCCTTATCCATCAACATTATCATCCGATGTTTTGCCCGAAATGAATTCCAGGCATCCTGTTACAGAATTTTTCATCCAGCTTCACCGAAAGCACAAGCATTGTGCAGAATCCTACAGGAATCATGAGAAGAAACAGCATGAAGATTAATATCTCCTTTCCTCCTATCAGATAACCGATAGAAATCATTATTGCAAGTCTGAACAGAGGTTTTCTGTACTCACCGAAAATCTTTTCTGATCCTGTAATCTTTAGCATAGTATTACCTCCCGTGTGTGCCGAAATTTATTCAGCGAAAATGATGGATATCTCTCCTTTTTTGCGATAATCGCGCTATGATTGTAACATATTTTTTATATAAATCAATTATAACGCTTAATCAAGTATTATCAGATCAAGCCAAATAAAGAATTCCTGAAAAACTCTTTCAGAATATATTTAAGCAACAGGAGAATCAAGGAGAAAGATAATCCAGAGTATCTCATTTCTTATATAACGAGCTTATTATATTTTTTGCCAGCATCAACATGGTCTGCAATTAATATTATTTGTGTAATATTAATACCGTATATTCAGTTAATCTTAAATAAATGATTTTGTTTTTTTAAAAATTATATTAAAGTATTTCAAACACTAACAATATGGTTTATGAAAAATATATGGTATTATCTTAATATCACTTTGTCAATCTGAATATTATTGGTGATAATTACATACGCAGCTTCTTCATGTAGCGGCGGTATATGCAGGGTTGATACTTCTACGAATCTTGTGATAAATTGACCTGCGCCTACCTGATGCAAAAAAATAACCAATAATAATTGAAATCCTATAATGGTTCCCATTTCCACTGTATGACAATGGGATGCTTTTTTAGCTGCAATGCCGAGCTGAGTCACTTCAAGCAGCTGTAGTGCTTCATGCACGGTTTCTGTACAATATAGTTGTTGAGCTGCGACGATATCATTCCCTGGTTATTATGGTGCCAGCCTGCTCGTACCTGTATGAAATGTGGCCGCAGATGGAGCGAGCATACTTAATTATCCTTATGATTGCAACTGTGATAGCTGTGGAGAAAATTGTTCCACTTGTTATGATACGATGCAATGTGTGAATTGAGTTGCGATATATAATTGAGTCACATCATGTACTCCTGTGCTTCCATGTACACTTCCCTGGTGATGAACCATAAACCATTGAACCTCTGTGTGAGCATATAGTACTAATTCTTCAGCAACTTGTACAAGTTTCTATCAGACTAGGACATGTAATAATTGAGTATTGAGCTGAAGTTATACTTATCAGACATGTACCGACCCGAATCCTTGTAGTTGTAATTGGTGAGAGGATTGGTGATATTATGATTGCAATGAAGATTGAGGCATATTTGGTTCAACCAATCAATTTGAATGTCAAAGAATTTATAATTTACCTGCATGATGTAATTATGATGATATAGGAACTTGAGATTATCGCTTTATTTATAATTATAGTGATAATTGAAATTGTTCATGATATAGTTATCCTCTTTATGTAGATAGAGGATTAGCTGAGTGATATTATGTTATATTATCTAGTAATTGACATTATCCTTTGTGATGTAATACAGCAGGATTATTAAATGCAGATACCCATTGTATAGCTGGATTTCCTAATACGGATGGTCTATCAACAATATATATGTCTCCATATTCAAAGGCTGGTCAGAGCTTCACTTCTTTATGATGACTTGACTGATGGTATATGTCACCTACTTTAGATGCTGCAATGCCCTATTTAAGCAAGATAAAATATGATGCTGCATGGTATTATATTACAAATTGACCAAGCTGAGAAGATTCAAGATATCTGCCTAGCTGAGAATTTGATTGGTGACAAGCAACCACTTGGCGACTAATAAATAAACAATAGTAACATTCAAATAAAAGATGAAATTCAAATTATATGCTTCAATTATATTTCTATTATCAGCAATTATTATTCTGATATTTTTCTATCAAGATAATTGAAATGATAAGAATACACCTTTAATTTCAGTTATAAAAAAGGAAGATATTAAAATCAAAGTTAATATCATTTTTGATTCAGCCTTCATGCTTGAAACAAAAGATATACTGCTTTATGGTAAGGAAAGATGAATATTTGCAAAAAACTGATTTAATCTTATTGAAAATGATTTCTATAATAGTTCACAATCAAATGATCATTTGAATATACATTTTGCAGTTTTTTGAAATATGCTTGATTATTATGAAAAAGATAAAACTATAAAATGGATATGAACGATATGAAGATGAATAATCTGATACTGAGTTACTGATTTTAAAAATGAAGATCTTGATAAGGTAAGAATCGTTTGACTTACTTGAAGTTGAAATGATATAAAGCTCCTATGAAAGTTATATCTGGCAGCATTCGGTCTGAAACCCTCAAAAAAACAGTTTTCTGAGGCCACATATGATTCAGATAAATATAAGCTTCTCAATGATAAGAAGATAGATCTTACATTCTTCAAGTGAAATATAGAAGAAAATTCAAAAAAATATACGATCCTTCAACCTATAAAAAACAATAATTTCTATCCGTATCGTACAGTTTTCATTGAAGGGAAAGATATCAAAAGTAAAGACGAGATCAATAGATTTATTATAGCTCTGGAGGAAATAAAAAAGGATATATTAGAAAATAAGGAATCTTTTATAGAATATCTTTGAAAACATTGAGCAAAGGCTATACAGAATTCGAAGGAAGGTTATTATTGAGATATTGTTGATTCTATAAAAGATATTGATATTAAGCCAGATAAATATATTCTGAAAGATTCTTTCAGAATATATTTAAGCAACAGGAGAATCAAGGAGAAAGATTTTAATCTGGATGGACTGATATTGAAGTAGCTTTAAAATCAGAGACCTTTATAATATTTTGAATAGAAATCAGATTTACTGGTATCATGAAACTGCTTTTCCCATAAATTAAGATAATCTTTTCAATAAAGCCTTATCGCTTCATCCTCATTATAGTAATTTGGATTTTTCCTGTATCATTTCTTTAATGAAAAAATAGGCCTTTCTTTTATTTTCCATGTGAATGGGGAATATGTAAGAAAATATATCGAATAATTAATCCTTGTCATAACGGTATATTCATAATTCACATAATTGATTTTTGTATCTGATTTTTCAGTTTTACTCAAATCTGCATTCACTACATTGTTTATATCATGATATATCGAATTATTGTATACCAGATAATTATTCATCAGGTTTCATGAGAGCAATCTGTATTTTTTGAAGTCCAGACCAATCCTATATTTTTGAGATAGACTTTTAAGAGAAAATAAATCTGATCAATTATTTGCCAATAATTCTGATTCTTCATTGTTAAAGGGATTTTTTTGAATCTTGAGGAAATTCAGAAAATAATCAAGGTTTCATCATAGTGCGATATATGAATTATCAGTACACGAATATTGTGTTGTCAGATTATTAGGCACAGCTCTTACTCATTTTCTTATAAGGTCTATATAGAATTCATTTTTTGATGTTAAAGGTAGTGACTTGTAGAATTTGCTTTTATAAAAATCCGTTTCCAATTCACAGAAATCAAAAAATGAAGGACATTTTTTATGAAAAACATATATTTCATTTTTTGTTTCTCAAAAACAACCGTTATCCATATATATCCATGTATTTTCTTTATTTTCCGGTTTTGAAAAGTCATTTGAATTTTGATCATAAAGTTTAATATCATTTATTCCATTTTCATTCATACAATATTTAGCACTTATCTCTAAGCATTTTTTTCTGTTTTTTATCAATTCAGACATCGCTTCGGAGTTTTTTATGATCAGATCCATATCTCAAATCAATATATCATGATTTGAATGTGATCAGAAGAATTGGAATTCCCGATTATCTTTAACTTTTTCTGAAAAAAATATTTTGAGTCATTCTCTTATATCCTTAGCTTCTGACATGTAATATTTGTTTGTTTTTTCAAGCTGTTCCTGTAATTTCAGTGCATTTTTAAAATTCGGATTATTAAAAAAATCAGATTGTTTTTCGATAAGCAATGTATATTCTTTTAAAAACAGCGTAGGGAAGATTTTAGGGACATCAATCTTTGATTTATTGAGAGATTGAATTTTATTGAGATTTCCGATTGATTTTTTTAATTCTCATATTTGCTCCTTTTGTTCTGGTATGCTGAAAAGAGGACTTCTTTCATTTAATTCTTTATAATACCTGAGTCTTGTATCTTCATCTTTATATGTTTTTTCCTTAAAAAGATTTAACATTAATGCAAAAAAACCTAAAATGAGCACAACAAGTATAATTAACCTTATTTTTATGTTATCTACAAATTTTGAGTCCATTGATAAGGATAGAATTAATGATTTATTTGATTTTGTATTGAATAATGATTTTTCTGATTTTTATAAGAAAAAATACATGTGACAGAATTTTCAGAATTATAGCGATTATGATAATTTTTGCAAATTGCCGTTTCTTGTTAAAAATGATATAATAACAACAAAAATCAAAGATAGGACTTTTGTTTCTGAAGATCAAATAAAAATGTATAGCTCATCAAGCTGAACATCGAAGAATCCGATTCCTTCGATAATTCCTCATGATAGATTTGGATATGATTGATCACCTGATTTTCCTTGATTAGATAAGAATTTAACTAAAAACATTCTTTTTCTTATTTCTTGAACAAGCCCATTGCTAATGTGACAGCTTTCAAAGCTGGATTGAATCGTTCCAATTATTGGAAATATATGAAATTTGAAATATACAGCCGCTATATCGAAAGAAATCTGAATAAACGGTATAATATCGACATCTACTATTTTATATAATTTTCTGAAAGAGTTAGGTGATGACTTTAAAAAGGAAGATATCTGTTGGATTTCTCTTTGAGGCGAATATTCATCTAATCTTATCTATAAGGCTTTCAAAAAGGAATTTCCCAATGCATATATCGAGTTCAAATACTGAAATTCGGAATTTCATTGAAAAATCTGATATAGGTGCGATCATCTTGCGAAATCAAGCAAGCCTAATGTTTTTCATGTAAATAATGATGTTTTGCTTGAGATAATTGATGAAGAATTCAATACGGTTTCTGAATGAGAAATAGGTGATATAGTAATAACAAGCATTGCTAAAAGGGCATTTCCACTTTTACGCTATAAAGTCTGAGATGTAGGTTCGATAAGATATTCAAAATGCGAATGCTGAAATGATTATTTATTGGAATTCTCATGAAGAAAAAATAGTGACTTCTTCAAGATTCATTGAATAACATTTAAAGTCGAGGCAATTTATGATAGTATAGAGGAATTCATGAATCTTTTCGAAAAAAGATGTGAATTGCATATTTTTGAAAAAGAACTGAATTCAAAAATATCTTATTTCTGCAAAATGAATCTCAAAATATTAGATTGATCTGAAGATTTAAAAAATGATCAGAAGTGGATAGAACTAATAGAAAAAACCATATCAAGAAATCTTATTGTTTCAGCAAATAAGACATATCATGATTTAGTAGAAGCCGGACTTCTTGAAGACCTGAAGATTGATTTTGTCGATAAATGGGGCAGTAGGGATAAAAGCATAAACATCATATCTCATATAGATGAATAATTATCTATAAAGATCAGGATATCTGGTTCTTATGTCTTTCACAAATTTATCGTATATGAAATCCTTAAGGTCTCTCTGAGAATTGGAATTATTTATTTTAATGGTTTTTGTGACAATGGATTTCATATTTTCTAAATCTTTTATGTCAGGCAAGAAATCGTTTCATTTCATGCTAACTAAAAAATTTTCATAAAATATCTCAGCTTCTGACTCGTTGAAATCATATTTCTTTTGCAGATAGCTTACGGAACTATCCTTATTGTTTTTTATGAAATCCAATCACTCATAAAGTGCATTCAAAAAATCCTTTATTTCTGTGTTTTTGTTTTTCAATGAATCTGATGTTGCGAGGACAACTCTATTGAAATTATATCATTTTAGAGATTCTTTCCATATTTTAATGCTGAAATATTTATCTTTTGCATGTATTCAATTTTTAAAGCCTCAAACCTGTACAATATCAACCTTATTGTCTTCTAACATTTTTATCGCTACATTGTCGTTAGGAATTGCTATGAATTTAATATTTTCAATATCCATTCAAATATTTTTCAGTACTGCAATAGTGGAATAATGTCAGTCATTTCATAATACAGGAACTGAAACCATTTTCGCTTTTTTGATATTTTCCTTATCTAACTTAGATAATAGATAAGATGAATTAGGTCAGAATAATGATCATATCAGCCTAGGTTCATTTCAATTCAGATACATTCATAATATATTTGAATAAGATCATATCTTCAGATCAACATTATTTGAGATCAGGATTTTATCAGTTCATCGTTCAACTTTTATGAATTCAGGATTGATATTGTTTTTTGCATAGAATCATTTATCTTTTGTAAAATTCAAAAGAAATTGAACATCTTCCAGATTTATTGCAACCACTTTTATGGTTGGAATTTCAGAAGAACCCTTCTCTTGTTTTTTCATATCTGTTGAACAAGAATTAAAAGATAAATAAACAGATAAGATAAAAAATACTGAAAAGAATTTTTTCATAAATATAAGGTTACGGTTAAATAGGAAATATTTGATTTATTTTAGGCAATTACTAGCATATTAGATATGTTTAGTTTTTTCAATCAGTAAATTTAACTAGAAAATAAAATGCCTTTATTCGTAGAAATCATTGCATCATACAAATATGATCTCTTTATTCTGCTTCAATGAACCAATGTTTTTGCATTGATTTTCATCAGCTTTATTTAGGCTTAGATTCCTCTTATTTCCAGTACTGATATTATTTGAATTCTTGTTTTCGGAAATATCCTGTCGTTCTGATAATCAGAATAGCAATATATTAAGCATTCATATAGCCAGAATCGACATATTTATCTTACTTTTTCTCATATTGTTTCTCAATTATGTATTACTTTGCGAATGTTAACATATTATTTCATTTTTTCAAGTTGTTTTACTTTAAATCTTAATTAGAACCACATATATATGATTCTAATTATAGAATAGCTGCATTTTCGATGGGAATATGATCAAAAACATAATCATGAGTATTATTGATGATAGATAGACATAGGAGATATATTTTTCAGAATAATTATCCCTGTTCATAAGATAAAAAATTATGACACCATAAAAAATACCAATAGACATCATATGAATGTTTTTGAAGAAAATTCATATGGTTGCATATATTATAATAAAAAAAATTCAAATCACCTTTTTTGATAAATCAAGCCCTAATAATACAGGCATGGTCTTTATTCAATTCTGCATGTCCAGATCATAATCCTTTATATCGGTAAATTGGAATATAAATAGTGATCAAATAATGATAAACGCCGATAAAAGCAATGGTAGCTCCCAAATATTATTATTAATCAATGAGAATCAAATTTGAGTGCAAACCAAGATATTCAAGCTTATAGCTAATTTTGATAGAAATGGTATATTTCTTAATTTTAAAGGCGATATGGAATAAAAGAAATAATTTCAAATGAAGATAAAAATGAGGAATAAATTTAAGAAACCTCAAGAATATCAATAAAAAATGGTTAGGATTAAGGAAATATAAGACACTTTTAATATATCATCACGTTTTAATTCTCATAAAATCAAAGAATCACTTTTTTCATAAATCTCATTTGCATTTGTATCCTCCAAAATTTTTGTAAAAATTGAGAAAAATATTCAAAATATCAAAGCAAAAATCATATTGATCAATGTCATGATATATGTCAAGGTCTAATTTTTTAACTCACCCAACTCTCTACTATTTTTAAGATTTCAAGACATTTTCCTGAGATCTTTTTTGTATCAGTTCATATCTCTCATGATACATTTTCGGAGGCATCCTGAGGGC
>JAQUEK010000002.1 GCA_028685185.1 Candidatus Altimarinota bacterium | reverse complement strand
GATATGTTAATGGTATATCATTGTTTTGACAGGTAGATTGAGCTTTATATTCTCAGGCTTATAGTTCATCTTGGATGTGAGAAATATTTCAAGACTATAGATCATGACAAATTGCATTACGCTGAAAAAATAACTGAATATGGACATGATGGAGAACTGTATTAGATAATCTAAACTACAATTCATATTCTCCAACGCTTACTTGAGTATGAGCTTCTGGTACATGGTGAATAAATGTAACATGAAACGCTGCAACAGCATGATGATTAGCTGTACATGCATGAACAAATAATGAAGCCAATAAGATAGTAAGAACAGATGTGAACTGATATATCCAAGCTTGATGGATAAATACAATAAGCTGAGATAACGGTACTACTGCACCTACTAGGATATATGCATCAAGTGATTGATATATAAGATATTATACTCCTACAAATTTCAGACAGGTTCTTGATATACCGACACGCACATGAGGTAGTGCATCTGGAACATGGTGAATAAGTATTACATGAAATGCAGCAACTGCAACAAATGCAGATACTGTTGATGGATTACATTCATCTGCTTTCATACGTGCTGATTCTACAGCATGAGATTGGCAATTGGCCAGCAGCTCTACAGCTACAGCATATTCAACTGCATCTCTTGAACTTAGGGAATCCAATTTCTCATGAGCAGGATGAGTCGCACCTAGGCTTTGACTTCATTGGGGATGAGTTGTTGCTAGTCAGATCTGAATCGAAAGCTCTTGAAGGATAGCTATCCTTAATAATCCTGGAACAGGATATGAGAACCTTATAGCAAATGCTATATATTGAACAGCTTTCTATTACTATTCTGATAAGAGGCTTAAGGAAAATATAAAGAAGATCGAAAGTCCTCTTGAGAAAATCAAACAATTGAACTGATATACATTCGATTGGAAAAAAGATAAGAAAAAGGATATATGAGTAATAGCTCAGGAAGTTGAGAAAGTATTCCCTCAGGCTGTAAATACAGATTCTAAGAGCAATATGAAGACCGTTGAATATGGTAACTTGGTTGCGCCTCTGATTGAAGCTGTTAAGGAATTGGCTAATAAGATAGAAAAAATTGCAAACAATTATATTGATCAACAGAAGAAAATAGATGAATTGAAAAATCAGAACGCTAAAATTCTAAAAAGACTTGAAAGTTTGGAAAAGAAATTATAATCAGATTGATAATAATTTCTAAAATATCAGCATATATGAAATATAAGAAAATACTTATTCCTATTATTTTAATAAATTTATTGTTTATAGGATGAGTATTTTTTTATTTTGAAAAAAAATATCAGAATAATTATTTAGTTAACGAGATAAGAGAAAATAGCAATTATAATTTTATAAATCCTCTATTGGAATGTAATACTAGCTTTAAATTCTTTGATACCAATGATATAGAAGGTGAGTTAAAGGATTTTCTTGATAAAAATAAGATGAAATTTTCAGATACCTCATATTATTTCAGGCTTCTGAAAAACGGTTCGACTTTCTGATATAATGAAAAGAAGGAATTCATTCCTGCAAGTCTTATAAAGATGCCTTTAGCAATAGCTTATTTCAAATTAAGTGAATCAAATCCTGAATTATTGAAAAAGAAAGTATTAATAGATAAATTAGATTTCAATGTATGAAAAAGAAATATCTGAGAGGATAATGTTAAAATCTGAAATACCTACACAATATATGAACTTATAGAGAATATGCTTATAAATTCAGATAATATTGCTACAGTACTACTTTTTGATTATATTTGAGAGAAAAAATTAAAAGAGGTTTATTCTGAATTATGATTGAAAAACATAGATTTCCATAATCCGGATAGTGTAAAGATATCATCTAAAGATTATTCATCTTTTTTTAGAATACTTTATAATTCATCTTATTTGAATAGAAATAGTTCAGAAACAATCCTGTCAATCTTATCCAAGAGTTCATTTAAGATCTGACTTAGAGCTTTATTGCCAAAAGATTTGATAATATCAAATAAATTCTGAGAAAGATGAATAGAAAAAAGCAATGAAACACAGTTACATGACTGTTGAATCATATATGCGAATGATAATCCATATATTCTTTGTGTAATGACAAAATGAGAAGATTTTAAAGATCTTGCATATATAATCGAAAATATTTCTAAAATTGTTTATGAAAATATTGTAGTTAAAAATTAATTAAATAGGTTATCTATTGAAATTAATAATAAAATAAATCTAAATTAACTTTGTATTTTTCAAAATCAGAATAAATTATCTGATAATTTTTTTAAAGTATTATGAGATCAAATCTAAAATAAAAATGATTGGTGGTTATATTGAGTATATGAGGATTTAGAAATCCAAGAGTGATCGAAATAACTGAATCGATTATTTTGCATCTATAGCTTTTTTTGCAAAAAATTTTGAAATAATCATATTCGTTTTAATAGGATCCTTTTTTAAAAAATCCTTTGCAACAAAATCATTCATTGATTGCAAATAATTTTCTTCAGGTATGAAAGATATTAAATCGATAGCTTCAACTAGTTTAATATAATAATCTTCTGGATCTTTGAATGTTTGTATATGTTTTTTCAATATCTTTATTGTTTCCTCTTTATTTTCTTTTATGAAAACAAATGTCCTGTTCATATCATTTAAAAATTGTATCACTTCAGTCTTCATTTTTTTTAAAGTATCTTCATTTGAATAAATCACCCTAAATGATCTGAACTCATTATTTTGATTAATCGTAGTGAATTCTTTAAATAATTTTTCATCAGATGATGAAATGATGGCAAAGTCAGCTTTCTTATTCCTTAATGCATCTATAGCATTTTGGTCATTTTTCACAAAATAGAGATCAGCTTTAAATGGATCGATTCCAAAGCTCTTCATAAGTAATTTCTTTTCTATTTCCGGCAAGCTTTTTCAGGCAAAGTTCATTACTACAAGACTAGGATCTTTTTGATTTTCCTTACTTATCAATCAAACTTTTTTAAGTTGAAAATTCAAAAAAGCTATTCCCATATTTTTTTCGCCCTGATATTTTTTTTCAAGCATTTCAGATGCTGATCAAAAGAATAAATCAATCTTTTGATTTAAGGCTCAGCTATTCATTTTACTGTAAAAATTGATTTTCAGGTTTTTATGTTCAAAAAATTTCTTTTCCTTTCAAATTAAATTAATCGCATTTATATCTATCCCATTTGAAAATAAAACATTTAAAAAAGATATTACTTCAATATTCTTTTTTATGATCTGATTGGTGGATCAAGAGTTATTCGCAGACTTGTGTCAAATATCATTGTTCTTTCAACATGAAGTAATTAAAAACAAGAATAGAAACGGGATGATAATTGATTTGATAATTTTCATTCAGATGATTTGTTAAAAAGTAATTTCTTTATTTTTTTGTCCTTTTTTTATATTTTTCACAAATAGTTATTTCATCTCATTTAAAGATACTACAATCAAAATCTGTTAATATATTGTTATCTTTAATGAACTTACCAATGGTCTTTGATACCTTGATGCCCTTACAGATAGAGATTTCTTCTGAATTATTGAAACTGCTGTTACAATCAAATTTAAAGACATCTTCAATGTTGATGTCTTTAAGGGTGATTGAAGCTTTCCTGCTATGACAAGCTTTTTCGATATCGATTCAAGCTGTACTTATAAAATCTTTTTTAAGTTTAGAGCAATCATAATCCAATATCTGTTTCTTATCCAAAGAAGAGAATTCATCCGATATCTTTCTGGATTTTTTGTTATTAATACATGAGAAATCTTTCTTTTTACTTAAAGATTCACAATCGATATTATCTGATAAAGAACCTTTAGAATTCAGAATCTTCGGTTTTTCTGAAACATCTTTTCTTAAGTCTGAATTTATTTTTTCAGTTTTAGATCATGTCTCAGATAAGGCTGTTTTAGTAGGAATATCAGAATTTTTATCAGTGATATCATCATTTCAACATCAAACAAGTATATTTGAAAACAAAGAGGTTATAATGATAACCGAAAACTTTTTCTTTATATGGTTCATATAAAATTAATTAACATTTATATATAGAGACTATGATATAATTAAAAACTATCCGCAATATCAATTATCCGAATAATTGTATATCTCCTCAAAATAACCCGAACCCCAATAATCACAAGAATATCCATTAATTGATCTGGCAAACTGACAAGTTGAAATATCTGTTGAAGATACTACATCATAGAAATCTTCACACCATCCATCACCATAATTATTTTCAAAGTTGCAACTGCATGTAATAATATTAGTACAAGAAGAATCAAAATAATTTCAACTTAAAACTCAATTGGTACATGTCCTAGTTTGAGCAATAGCTGCACAGTTTGATGATGTCGTTGCTCAATATGCAGTTACAGATTGTCAACTGCTTATTGATCATCACCAAGGAAGAACACAAGAGGTACCTGTATTTGCTGACAGACAATGATAAGTTGTATTTGCATAACAGGTTTGTGTACTAGGTGCATCACATCCAGTTCATCCGCAGCCATCATTCCAGTATCCATCATATATATATGTACAGGTTGGAACACTTGCAAGATTAGTTCATCAGGCTGTAGTACAGCTTGATCATCATCCGCAGCTATAAATTCAATTACAAGTTCTAGAAGTTGCGTCCATTGAAGTAACAGTTATATCAGATGCAATTGTACTACAATCACCAGAGATACTGAAACTGCAATTTGGTGCATAACAATTAGTTGATTGTTTAGGTCAAGTACATGAGGTATCTGGCAATACGGTTGAGCCATTCATACATCTAACAGATCTTACTCATAAGGTTGGACAAGTAGCATTACATGCACTTACAACCCATCCAACAACAGAACAACTGTTTGCAGTAACATTTGAAGGGAGATGTGTTAAAAATGCATCCCATTCTCAGGATATACTTATCGGTACCATAATCGGAGATGATGTTCAATTTGTGACTATCTTACATCAATTCGCTCAAGGTCATGTAATACTCAAGTTTGTTCAATTATCCACCCTACAGATATTACCGCTACAACCAGAGGCTGCAAAAGCGACCACAAAAGCAAGTAGTGAAATTGAAAGCGAAATATTTATAATAAACCAGAATTTTCTCATGAAGTTTATTTAAAAATAATATGTGAGATTCTATCATTCTTTTTATAAAAATCAAAGCTTTTTTGAAAACACTATTTTTTGATGTTTTTTTAAAATAGCTTAAAATAAAGAAAAAACGCAATCAGAATGAGAGATGATTATATTTTCAATATTTTAAGAGGAAAGACTTTCAGATGAATTTTCAAAGGATGAATAATTTACAATCTCTCACATGATACTTCAAAGAGTTTAGAAAAAATATAAGCAAAAAAACAAATAATTATAAAATAATCTGAAATATTTTCTCAAGGCATTGATTATATTGTATTATACAAGCATTAATCAAGATGTACACATAAAATATCTTGATTTTTTAAATTAATAGATATCATAAAAAACGTAATTTATTATTAATTAATTAGGTTTATGAACTTTTTTCAAAAAAATTGGAAGACAATTGTTGTTGGTTTATGGATTGTTTTTTCTGCTTTATATATAGCTAACAGCATGTGGAATAATTTTCAGGTTAATGTTATGCAGAATTCTTACGTAGCATGACAGAATGATACAATCGGACAAATCATCACTAAGGCTAGTGATAAAGCATGTCAGCCTTTCAATATCTATAATCAAGCTGGAAAAGTCGATCTTATAAATGTTGCTTGTCTTCAGAAAGCTCCTCAAGCAAATGGTACTGAACAAGCTACACCAAAGAAATAATAGATTCAAATAAAAAAATATAGAGACGTAGTACTACGTCTCTATATTTTTTTTATTGTTTTGCCTTATTTACCTCTTGGATATTACTCAAGAATTTTGTCTTGTTTAATATGATATCACTTCAGAGATATCATATATAATCAGGATAGCTATCATTTATGGGATTCAGATAGATTCATGAGGAATACTCATTCTCTCATTTCAGCACATAATTAAGGATAGTGGCAGAAGTGTTTATGGATCAGGAAAACTCTAGAAAGATTCAATAGTTCTTATTCTTGAAATCGAACTTCAATACATTCGGAGATGTCGCTCATGTAAGAAATATTCAAGTTCAGCTTAAGCTTATATATCACTGTCATCCATAAGACATATATCAGTTCCATTCATTTATCTTTACAAGCTCCTTTGTTTTTCTATACGATCAGGAATTGAATTCGATGACCTTCAGGTTGAAGGAATTATCCACATCAATATACAGCTTTCATGTCGATGTTTCTCAAATCTGAACATTCCTGTTATCAAGATTGTTCGTATTTTCGCTTATATATTCATTTGTCTTATAATTATTCCAGAAGATATTGAAGAATCATGATCTCTTCTTTATATATCAGGTTATCCTTTTTCTTGCTATATTATCATTATCTATGTAATTATTAGGGTAATACACTCATGAGTATGATTTGATAGTATAATCATCAGAATTGAAATTACTGTCGATTGAAGAAAATTCCGTTGTCCCTATAAATGAAACATTGGTGAGATACACGTCGTTCAATAGTACGGAATAATTGGTTCAATCAAAGTTCAGATTTCATGTTCAGTTCATATATTCAGCTTGTGTGAATCACGTGAAAGTCGTATTATATGTCAGAAGAAGATTTCAGGACGCTGTGGTTCATGAACAATAAAGAGTCTGAGAGTTTATGTTATAATATGGTTCTGTTCAGGTTAATATCATTATCTGCCCAGATGCCGTAGTTCAGCTCAATGTTATGTTCGAGGGGCATTTTATGGTATCTATAAAACCGGTTCAGTCCAGATTATTCTCCAGATCATCCTTTATAGCATAATTCGATTTTTCCTGTATATTACGATTCAGTTTTGAGCTGTAATTCTGATAATCTATCGTTGATATGTATGTATCGGTTTTCGACATTACCATGTACAATACGAACAATGCAATATTTGCGAGTATTATGGCATATATTATTGTGTTTCACCTGGTTGAAGATATTCTCATTAAAAGTCTAGTGTTAAATCGTAAATTTGATTTTTCGGCAATCTGTTGACATCAGTTCATTTATATGAAGGCAGATAGCTTTCAAAAAATGATAGATTTGCTTCGATGATCGCTCATGAATTGAATGGAGCAAGGCTGAATGAACTCATATTGAGATCAGGAAAAACATTATCTTCATAAAATTCCACATTATATGCATTTCATGAGCTTGTTTCTATAAGATCAAGCTGAGCCTTGTTTATATCTTTCAAAGCAAGTATCTTATTTCCATATTTGCTATAATTCGAAATAGGATCAAGTTTCATGGTTTCAACATCCACGACTCATATGAGCAGTCATTTCGATTTTATGTTATTGGTCATAAGGAGCACATTATAGCTTCAGCTTTGGCTTACGAGTATCGCAGAACTTGAATATAGGTTCTTTTTGGAATTTATCTTATTTATAAGATCATTGATTCAGATATATATCTTGCTCTTATTTTGTGAACTTCATATCTTATTGTTTATTTCTGATATGAAATATGCTATAATGACCATGACAAATAAGGAAATCGTAATCGCTATGACTATTTCGATTATGGTAAATCACTTATTTTTACTTATAAGCATTTTTTATTTTCTTATTTTATAAAAATGATATATAATTATTATATTACAAAATTTTTTATTTAAAAATGAAAAATAATAAATGAGAGACGCTTATTTCAGTTCTGATAGGATTATTTATAGTCACTATCATTATTTTCGGTATTATAAGCGCATTAACTCAGAATTTTTCGCTTGAAGATGACTTCGTGAGGAATAATAAGATCTTCTTTCTGAAGAATAATACAACGAATATAATAAAATGAATCGAAACTTCAACATTGAAGGAATGAGATATATTTTACCTATATAAGACATGAAGCGAATTTCAGATGTTCACATGAGTGACGATGGATAAATATAAATATGTCGATGAATATTGAAATAACATATTCAATACATGAACATATCACGCTTCAATATATACAAGGATATTATATGTAGATAAGCAGGAACCTTTCTGATTAACCTGAAAGAATCAGGTATTGAAGGTCTGAATTAAAGAATTAATAAAGAAATAATTATGATGAAAAAAGCCTTATTCTTAATATCGATCATGTTTTTCACGGCATCAGCATATGCTGAAGTCCCATTTGTCGATGTCAAAAGCACGGATTATTTTTATAATGATCTTGATTTCCTTTATTGAGAGGGGATCATAAAGGATAATTCAGAACATAAGTTCTATCCTGATTCATTGATAAAGAGGGATGAATTTCTTTGAATCGTGGTTTGAGTAGGATGTAAGGAATGTCTTAAGCCCAGTTTGGAGGATTTCATGAAATATAAGATAAACCCTTTCGCTGACCTATGATCCGATAATCCATATTTCTATTGCATATCCATATGAAAAAACGATTGACTTATACAATGATATATTTTGGATGCGAGCGGAAAATACACTTGCCAAAATAATATAACAACCTCTACAAGCCCATTCTGTCCTGAAAACAATATTACTAGAATAGAGGCTATAACAATACTTCTAAGATCAGCTAAGATTCTTGGTGATAATTCAAACACAAGTCTTGTTAAGACGATAAAGATAGAAGATGTAGATGATAGATGGTATCCTATTGCTAGAAAATGAATAGAAGTCTGACTTTTGAATATAGATAATCAGAATAAGGTTTATCCTAACGAGTATATCAATAGGAAAGAATTCATCAGGATGGCTGTAAAGATATTCTGAGTGAATTCATGCGAACTTAAAAACCCCAAAAAAAATCTGCTATCATCTTGAATCAAGATATTTGATTCGAATAATGTAAATTCATGTATATGAGAATGAAAGGTATCGAATCTGAGCAGCAAGACGGCAAATAAATATGATTTTTATTGATTTACTGAAACCAAATGAGATTTCACTTACGAATGGGAATTCTATAATTCAAGCAATTGAGAAAAGACAACTTTCAATTGAAAATGTATTGATGATTTTGATTTCAAGAGCAAATGAAATTGGATTGTGAAATTGATAATAAAAGATAAGAAAACATTGGAAGAATCCCAATCATATTCACAGGTGAATATCTGATCCGTTTCGGCCTCTGATTGAAATATATCTATCAGTTCAAACAAATCAAAAGATGACTATAAGAAATATGATTTCACACCTATCGTGAATAATTTCAATATAGCCTCATATAAATGGGATTTCGGAGATTCCAACACTTCAACTGAAAAGTCACCAACACATACCTACAAGAAAGATTGAGAATATACAGTGACATTGACTACGATAGATTCAGAATGAAAAACTAAACAAACCAAAGAGACGATTTCTGTATTCTGAAATTGAATATCTGAAAGCAGGAATTCTTCTGCTATTTCTGTAAATATTCTTGCGAATCCGATTTCCGGAGAAGCACCGCTGAAGACAGATTTCCAGGCTATAACAAATAAGGCATGAGATTTCAGATATAGCTGGGATTTCTGAAATGGTACATCTTCCGATCTGAAGAATCCAAGCACTGTCTTTAAAGATCCATGATTCTATACTGTAGTATTGAAAGTGACCGATAATGATTGAAACTCATGAGTTTCACAGATTGTAATAGAGATACTTAAGAATTCCGATAAGGATAGCGATTGAATTCTAGATAAGGTTGATCTGTGTCCTGATGTGGTAGGTTCATCTTTGAATAAGTGATGTCCTGAAATAAAAGAGTTTAAACCTGATAATATTTATCCTAATACTATCTCTTCCGATATAAACATATATGATATGAATAATCCTTCTTCTTGTTCCTGAAAATGAACTGAGGCTGATTTTTCTGATAGTTCTGATACAGTGTATGATTTTTACTGATATTCGCTCGATAAATGAAATTTTTCATATGATTGGGAATTCACAAACAATACCACTCTTGATAAGGTATTTGCAAATTGAAGCTGTCTTAATAATTTTGATTTGAAGAAATCATGAACATGGTCTTTGAAGTTGACTATATTAGATAAGGATACATGAAAAAGTTCAACTTCATCATCACAGGTATTCATTGCAAATAAAAATCTTGATACCGATAAGGATTGAAAAACAGATGAGCAGGAATGAATGAAGGACACAGATAAGGATTGAATATTGGATAAATTTGAATCATTCATAATCGATACGGATTGAGATTCTATAGTTGATGAGCTTGATAATGATTCCAAGACAGATATGATTCCAAGTGTAAGCTGAATATCGTTGACGATAAACGCTGATCCTATATTATGACCATTACCTTTGAAATCTAACTTCACTTCAATAGTGAACTGATGAGATTCAAATTATAAGTACAGCTGGGATTTCTGAGATTGATCTTGATCCAATGAACCGAACCCTAGCCATACATATACAAACCCTTGAGTCTATAATGTTACATTGAAGATAACCGATAACAGCTGAAACATCTCTATGGCCCAGCTTAAGATAAATGCTGTTTGACCTGATAATACGGATTCTGATAAGGACTGAACACCAACACCAGATGACTATTGTCCTAGTGTTCCTTGAGATGCAAGCAATAACTGATGTCCTGCAAATAATACCAATTTCTGAATCACGAATAAATGTGTGCTAGATAAGGCACTGAAGAACTGATTCATAAATTGATTGCTCCAATGTGTGCAGTGTCCCTGTAATCAAAGCATTGATTTCCTTAGTTCTGTGAGATCCTGTGATATAATATTTCCTGCGATAGTTTCACTGGATAAAAAGGATATATATTCAAGATGAGCAATATATCAGGTTAAATAGGGAATTGTTCGATATCCATTATACAGATATATTAATTTCAAGACAATAAAAAAGTAGGTACGCGATTAATCACATACCTACTTTTTTATTGTCTGACTAGTTTATGCTAGCATAATTTTCATATCAGGCATCCTTCTCTAATCATCTCTCTTCGAATATATTGTCAGATTCTTCTGGTTCTCAATTGTCTCAGAAAAAGCTTCATATATTTGTATTGTTTTCAAAATACTTAAGGGTAGGGATTAGTCTACCTATGATTACATTCTCCTTCAATCAATCAAGTGTATCTATTTTCTTAGATACAGATGCTTCAACAAGCACTCTTACAGTTTCCTGGAATGAAGCTGCAGAAAGCCATGATTCAGTGAATATTGAGATTTTTGTAAGTCATAGGAGAAGTCTGGTTCCGATTGCTTGCTTTCATCCAGATTTACCTATCTTATCATTTTCTTTCTTGAATTTGATGATATCAACTATATCTCAAGGGAAGAAAGAAGAATCTCATGCATTTGTAATCTTTACCTTAGAGAACATCTGTCTTACTATAAGCTCGATATGCTTAGAATTAACGGTCTGTCATTGAGATGTATAGATCTCCTTGATATCATTAACGATGTAAGATTGTGTCTTGAGTGGTCATGCAAGATCCATAAGTTTGTGGATATTGATGTGTCATTCTGTGATCTTATCTCAGATATCGATCTTATCTCATTCGCTGACTATTATATTTCTTCAGAATTCAATATTATAGGTAACAACCTGTGGAGCTTCATCAACTATGAATATCGTACCATTTTCAATCTTATCGACAATTCAAGCTCTGATATTTATAACCTTATTCTTATTATCAGGTGATTTAGCTAAGATATGCTTATCTGTAACTTTCTCTCATTTCTTTACAAGAACCTTGTAATTCTCTTCTGGAAGATAATACTCTTTTGTTTCAAGATCATTTGCCGTAATTTTCAATACAACCTCTTTTTCAGCATATTTCAGAGAAGTTATAACTCAGCTTACATATGAGATATGAGATTCATATTTCGGATTTCTAGCTTCGAACAGTTCGTCTACACGAGTAAGACCTTGTGTGATATCTCATCCTTCCTTCGCAACTCAACCTGTATGGAAAGTACGCATAGTCAACTGTGTACCTGGCTCTCAGATTGACTGAGCGGCGATTATTCAGATCGGTGTTCCTATTTCAACAACTCAGTTGTATCATAGATCCAATCAATAACATTTCTGACATACTCAACCTTCGGTTTCACAAGTTGTAATGCTTCTTATTGAAAGGACTCAGATATTATTATCTTTGATTTCTCATAAGACTTTCTTATCTATCAATGTTCAAGCAGGGAATAGTACTTTGTTTCAAACAAGTATATCCTTTGCTATATATTTACCGTAGATCTTTTCTTCAAATGATTCTCTGAAAGAACTCTTTGGTCCGTCTTTATAAACTTCTTCATAATTTAGACTGTTACAATCCTCTTCTCTTACTAATATGTTCTGTGCAGCATCTACAAGCCTTCTTGTAAGGTAACCTGATTGAGCTGTCTTCAAGGCAGTATCAGCCTTTCATTTTCTTCAGGAGTGGGTATTGATGAAATATTCCAAGACTGATAATCATTCCTTATAGTTCGCCTTGATAGGAAGTTCGATGATCTTTCAAGATGGAGAAGCTACAAGTCATTTCATTCAGCAAAGCTGTGTGACATTTCACCAGTTTCATCTAGCTCATGAAGCTATCATGTGGTGGATATGGTTTTTAGAATCGAAATACGTAGGCATCTCTTTTTCTATTATGTTCTTCACATTATTCCAAACTTTTATCGATTGTTCATATCTTTCTTTTTCAGTCATGAATCAATTCCAGAATTTTTTCTGTATTCATTTGATTTTCTCTTCTCATTCCTTCATAAGCTCACCCTTGTTTTCTGGAACGATCATATCAGAGATTGATATTGAAAGTCAGCTTAATGTAGCGTACTTATATCAGATATTCTTGATTCTGTCAGAGAAGAATGCGGTCTTTTCAGATCCGAACAATTCAAAGCTTCTAGCAAGGATTTTCTTGACACTTCATTTAACCATCGTTTCATTGATGTAACCAAGCTCTTCAGGAATGATTTCATTGAACAATAATCTTCAGTAAGTCGTTTTTACTATCTCTCAATTGATCCTTACATTTATAGGAGTATGCAATGTTATTCATCCTGCTTCATATGAACAAGCGACTCAATCTATTCATGAGAATGAATAAACGATTTCTTCTTCATTAATCTTTGTAAGATAATAACATCATAAAAGCATATCCTGAGAAGGGGCAACTATAGGTTCTCAGTTTGATGGATTAAGCATGTTCTTAGAAGTGACCATGACGCTTGATGCTTCATTTTGAGCTTCTTGAGTCAGTGGAAGATGAACCGCCATCTGATCTCAGTCGAAATCCGCATTGAATGCAGTACAGCAAAGAGGATGAAGCTGAATAGCCTTTCATTCTATAAGAACCGGTTTGAATGCTTGTATTCAAAGTCTGTGAAGGGTAGGGGCACGATTCAGAAGAACATATTTTCCTTCTATGATTTCATCCAATGCATCCCAAACTTCCTTTCCTTTCTCTTCGATTACCTTTTCCGCATGTTTTACATTGTATGCAACTTCGTTTTCGATAAGTTTTCAGATAACAAAAGGTTTGAATAATGTTAAAGCCATTATTTTCGGCAATCAGCATTCATTCATCTTAAGCTGCGGTCAGACTACGATTACAGAACGTCCTGAATAATCAACTCTCTTTCAAAGCAGATTCTGTCTGAAACGTCATTGTTTTCATTTTAGGATCTCAGCAAGAGATTTAAGTTTTTTCTTTGTAGCGGTAGTATAACCTGGCCTGTTAGATCTGACATCTCAATTTATAAGCATATCAACCGCTTCCTGAAGCATTCTCTTTTCATTTTTCAGGATAACTTCAGGAGCTCATAGCTCAGATAATTTCCTTAATCTGTTATTTCTGTTTATAACTCTTCTGTATAGGTCATTAAGATCTGAAGAAGCGAATCTTCAACCGTCAAGTTGAATCATCGGTCTTAAATCAGGTGGAATGATCTGTAGGGCTTCAAGTATGAAGTTCTCTGGTCTTTGATTTGATTTGAAAAGATTTGAAGCAAGTTTAAGCTTCTGTAAGATCTTTTTCTGTTTTGATTTTGGAGCGGATCTCAATTCTTTCTGATTATCTGTGATGAATTTCCTCAAATCTATCCTTTCAAGAAGAGTTCTTATATGTTCAGCTCAAGTTCCTCATTTGAATACATGTGGGAATTTGTCGTAAAGTATCCTGTAATCCAATTCTCAGATAACAACACTTTCTTTAAGGTCTTTAAGCAGAGCCTTAAGCTTATTGTATTCATTATCAAGATCGTCCAATTGCTTGGATAACTCTATTTCAAGCTCATTGTAAGCTTTTTTCGTGATTTCCTTTGATTCTAATTTAAGCTTAGCTTCATTGATCTCTTGTTGTATCTTTTTCTGGATATCAACTTTTGAAGTCTTATATAGAGCTTCAAGATCCTTTTGAGCTTCAACTTTCTTATCTTCAAATACATCAGTCAATATATATGAAGCGAAGTATACGACCTGTTCAAGCTTCTTTACGGAGATATCAAGAAGAAGTCATACTCTTGAAGGTACTGATTTGAAATACCAGATATGAGCTATCGGAGCAACTAATTCGATATGACCAGCCCTTTGTCTTCTGACTTGGCTAGTTGTAACTTCAACTCAACATCTTTCACAGATAACTCATTTGTATCTGATTCTTTTATATTTTCAGCAAGCACATTCGTAATTCTTTCTAGGACCGAAAATCTGTTCACAGAAAAGTCAACCTCTTTCTGGTCTTTGAGTTCTATAGTTTATAGTTTCAGAAATCAGAACCTCTCAATATGATAAAGCTCTAACTTGTTCTTTTGAAGCTATTCAGATTGCTATTCAAGCAAGATTATCAAGGTTTTTACCTTGAGTTATATCTTTCTTTCAAGCAAATTTTCAAATTTGAGAATAATCTGTGATCTTATCGTTTAGAAAATTTTCAAAATTTTTATCTTTTAACATGGAAATGATGGTTATAGACTAAATGGTTTGTTGTTTAATTTGATTTCTTATCCTTCTACTTCTTCTTCTCTTTCTTCAAAATTCATTTCAGGCTTTATACCGTTTTCTGGTAATGGAACATCAAATTCAACATCAAATTGTCCTTCTAATTTTTCTAGCTCTAGATATTTCTCAAGCATGTAGTTCTGTTGTTCGTCAAGCTCATCTTTATTGAGAAGCTCAATATTCAGATTCAAAGCTTGAAGCTCACGAAGAAGTACATTGAATGATTCAGGCATATTCGGTCTCTTGATTTTCTTTCATTTGACTATAGCTTCATATGCTTGAGTTCTTCAAGTTATATCATCAGATTTTATAGTTATCATTTCTTGTAGGATATTTGCAGCTCAGTAACCTTCCAAAGCCCACACCTCCATCTCTCAGAATCTCTGTCCTCAGTTTTGAGCCTTTCATCCAAGAGGCTGTTGCGTTACCATAGAATATGGTCAAACAGATCTTGCATGTATCTTGTCTTCAACCAAATGGTGAAGCTTAAGCATATATTTAACTCATACCATTGATTTTTCCTTGAATGGCTCTCATGTCTTACCATTGAATAGCTGGACTTTTCAATCTCTAGGTATTCAAGCTTTTTCCATAAGATCGCAGATATTTTCAACTGTAAGTCAGTTCAATATAGGAGTAGCGACTTTTATTCATAGGTTCTTAGCAGCAAGTCAAAGATGGGATTCAAGTATCTGTCAGATGTTCATACGAGATATAACTCATAACGGATTCAATATTATATCTACTGGAGTTCCATCTGCCATATAAGGCATATCTTCAACCGGAACTATCTTTGAAACGATTCATTTGTTTCAGTGTCTTCATGCCATCTTGTCTCAAACTTCGATTTTTCTTGTTTCAGCGATGAAAACCTTAACTTGCTTAAATACTCAAGTCGGAAGATTGTCTCAATTTTCTCTTCTTAGGATATGAACTCAGATAACTTTTCAACCTGATCCAGCAGGTAATACAAGTGAAGAATCCTTAACATCTTTTGATTTATCTCAGAAAATCGCTCTAAGAAGCCTTTCTTCTGGAGATAATTCTATTTCTCATTTAGGTGTGACTTTTCAGACAAGGATATCTCATCATTTTACATATGCTCAAACTCTGATTATTCAATCTTCATCAAGATTCTTAAGTTTTGCAGTTGAAACATTTGGGATATCGTTTGTAGTCTGTTCAGGTCATAATTTGGTTTCACGGACATCAAGCGGATATTCGCTTATATGTATTGAAGTATACAGATCATTTTCCATAACGCGTGAGCTTATGATGATCGCATCCTCATAATTGAATCAATTCCAAGGCATATATGCAACAACAAGATTCTTTCATAACGCCAATTCTCAATTTTGGATAGATTGTCCATCAGCTAGGATATCTCATTCCTTGATTTTTGCTCAAGTTGAGATAAGCGGTTTTTGGTGAACAAGCATATCGCTATTTGATTTTTCGAATGTTCTCAGCTCGTATAGTTTTTTCTTTCAAGATTTATATAACACTGAGATATGCTTCGCATCAACTCAGATAATCTCTCAATCTTCTTCTGCTTTTACAACATATCAGCTTCATTCTCAGATAACCCTTTCAGTTCAAGTACCTACGACAGGAGATTCTGTCCTTACTAGAGGAACAGCCTGTCTCATCATGTTCGTACCCATTTCAGCCCTTGTTGCATCATCATGTTCAAGGAAAGGTATAAGTGAAGTGGTTTCACTCATTATCTGCTTAGGAGAAACATCCATATGTGTGATTTCTCTTACATATGCTATAGTAGGCTCTGAATTCTTACGAGCTCAGATACGTGTTTCTGAAAAGTTTCAGAATTCATCAACATCAACGTTCGCTTCAGCGATTGTCAAAGCCTTTTCCTGATATCAATCGAAATATTCGAATTTATCAGTAAGGAATCATCTTACTTCGATCTCATTTTCTTTTACCTTTTCTTTGATTTCAGCAGCCTTAGCTTCAGTTATATATTCCTTTTCAGCAACTATAACCTTTCATTTAGCATCAACTATATCTTCAAGGGCGATCTTATTCACAGATTCCTTTCAATCATTCTTAACCATATGTCAGATTTCTCTGAAAGGAGTTGTGATGAATCAGAACCTATCTACCTTAGCATAACTAGCCAAGTGAAGAACAAGTCAGATATTCGGTCCCTCTGGAGTATGTATCGGACATATCCTTCAATATTGAGTAGGATGGACATCACGAACTTCGAATGAAGCTCTTTCTCTTGTTAATCATCCAGGTCATAGAGCAGAGATTCTTCTCTTGTGTGCAAGTTCTGAAATCGGGTTTGATTGGTCCATGAATTGAGACAGCTGGCTTGAAGCGAAGAATTCCTTCAATACTGCAGTTATAGGTCTTGAATTTATGAAAGTACCTGGAGTAGCATCTTCCAAATCAATTATAGTCATTCTATCTTTTGCGATTTTCTCTGTTCTTGCAAGTCCAATCTTAAGCTTATCATAAACAAGCTCTCAAACTGATCTTACACGTCTGTTTGCAAGATGATCGATATCATCCCATTCATATCAATCAAGTCATTCTATAAGTCATAGAAGGTAGTGGATTCATTTAACAAGATCCTCTAATCTCAGAAACCTTCAATCTTCCTTATATTCAACATCTAGTCAAAGTTTTCTGTTTGTCTTGATTCTAGCTATTTCTCATAGGTCGAATTTCTTGATGTCGAAGAAAGTGTTCTGGAAAAGATCCTTAACCCTCTCATCTGTTCCAAGATCACCTGGCCTAAGCAATTTATATATGGCATGTAATGCTTCAAGCCTATTCTTGGTCTTATCTTTTTCAAGAGTTGGTCAGATATGTTTCGCAAGGAAATCCTTGTTTCATTTGAAAGCATCGATGATATCAGAATCGTTCTCAAGTCAATATACCCTAAGCAATGTTGTTATAGGTATCTTTCTCTTCTTATCTATCTTAACGTTTATGATTCATTTCTTCTCAAGTTCGATCTCAAACCAACTTCATTTATGCGGTATCACCTTCATGGCATATGATCCTGGATTCTTAGAATCAGGCGTGAAGAACATTCAAGTCGATCTTATGATCTGGTTTACTATTACTCTCTCGATACCGTTTATTATGAATGTACCCTTTTCAGTCATAAGAGGAATACCTCACATATATACATCCTGTTCCTTAATTTCTCAAGTTTCTTTATTAAGCATTTCAAGCCTAACCTTAAAAGGAGCTTCATAATTCAAATTTTTCCTTTTACAATCAGTAACGCTATATTTAGGCTCATCTAAAGAATAGCTCTTGTAATAAATATCTATTTTCTCTCAAGAAAAGTCAGAAATAGGGAAAGCTTCTTCAAAAGCTTTATTCAACCTATTGTCTAGAAAATCCTTGTATGAGTTCAATTGAACTTCAATAAGTTCAGGCATTTCAAGAATAGATCTGTCGTCAGTAAAATAATGTCTTCACTTTATATCATATAAAGATCAGATATTAGCCCTACTTTCTATAGAAAGTTCTACGTTATTATCCTTTTTCTTAGGCATTTTTTTGTAGTTACAAAACTAAAAAATATGCCCTAACTTCATCAATAACACAAGTGTTAAGTTAGTGCAAACGGGAGTATTATATATATAATATAGAAAAAGCAAGTTTATTTTGATCAAATATCTGAATGAAAATTTCATATAATCATGAAAATTCGTTAAAATAAAATTAAAAAGGTAATTATTTGTAAAATCAGAAATTTTAGATATCATTCTCTCTAATATATTTTAATCCTTGTGGCATGCAATTATCTCCGCTGCAGTTTATTCTGGTTGTTTCAGGGCTGGTTTTCTTCATTTTTGCAATTGATTCATTCCAGAGAAAAAGGTTCAATGCGCTTCATTTTCTTGTTTTTTTCTGATGAGTGTCTGTCATTCTCCTATTTTCCCTTGATGTCCAATTGCTGAATAAATTCTGAAGCCTTTTCTGAGTTGCAAGATGAGCCGACCTGCTTGTATATATATCCATAATATTATTGGCATATTTCTATTTCGAGATCCTCAATAAGATAACCAAGCAATCTTTCCTCACGACAAGGCTTATTACGGAACAAGCTATCCAGCGAGCATTATCACATAATGAAATCACGAACTTGAAACTGAATGATAATGAGTTTTCGGATTTCATATTTCTAGTTAGAAGCTATAATGAAGGCAAATATCTGAACGATGTTATAGATGAGATATTGGATTATTGATTCTCAAAGATAGTCATAGTGAACGATTGATCGGTGGATAACACCGTAAGATCCGTCCTTGATAAGAAGTTGCAGCATGATGGAAGCGATATAATATTGTTGTCTCACCTTATAAACAGATGATGATGATCTGCAAACAAGACATGATTCGAATTCCTCAGAAGATATTGAGATTCACTGAAGGTAAAATGGGTGGTGACTTTCGATGCTGACTGACAGATGGATATAAATGACATGAAAACATTCATATATGAGATAAATAAGAATGCAGGCACAGATGTTTTCCTATGAACAAGGTTCCTGTTATGATGAAGCGCATCAAATATCCCTTTATCAAGGAAAATCATCTTATCATGATCCAGGGTCATCACATATTTCTTCAATTCCTTATGGGTTACGGATCCTCATAATTGATATAGGGTGCTTTCCATAGATGCTGTGAAGAATATAAAGATCGATTCCGATGGAATGACATATGCATCAGAGCTTCTTGATGAGGTGAAAAGGCTTAATCTGAAATACAAGGAAATTCCTGTGAATATAAAATATACGGAATATAGCCTAAAGAAGGCTCATTGACAGAAAAACAGCAATGCATGGAGAATCCTTCTGGAATTAATATATAAGAAATTTTTCTACAAATAATGAAGATATCGATAATAACACCATCTTTCAATCAGGCTGAATTCATAGAAAGAACGATAAGATCAGTCATAACCCAATCTTGAGATTTTGATCTCGAGTATATTATCATGGACTGATTATCTACCGATTGAAGCGTTGATATCATATCTGATTATAAATCTGCCATAGATAACGGAGATATTGAGATCAGATGCAAAAGCATAGATTTCATCTGGAAATCAGAAAAAGATAGCTGACAAAGCGATGCCATAAACAAATGATTGGAAATATCGACATGAGATATAGTCACATACCTTAATAGCGATGACACCTATGAGCAATGAACACTTGATATCGTTTCAAAAACTCTTTGAGCTTCAGACAATAAATGGTGCTACGGAAAATGCAGGATAATAGACAGATATGACAGGGAAATAAGGAAGATGATAACATCATACAAGAATTTACTATGAAGCAAATATTCATATCCGAAGCTACTTTCAGAGAATTTCATCTGCCAGATGACAGTGTTCTGGAAGAGGGAAGCTATGTCAGAAGTCTGATTGTTCGATATAAACGAACATCTTTGTATGGATTATGAATATTGGCTCAGATTATGAAAAAGATATGATCCTGTTTTCATAGACAGATATCTATCTAATTTCAGATTCTATCAGACAAGCAAGAGCTGAAGCAGATTTGCCATGCAATTCAAGGATGAGCTGAGACTGGCAGAAAAATATGCTATGTGAAAATACAGGATAAGCTTGATTTTGCATAAGTTCAATTATTATAAGATAGTCTTGAGTTATAAGATTTTAACATTTTTCTGAATTTAATGGTAAGGAAATTCATCAAATATAAAGATAAGAAAATAAGATCTGTTTTTCATATTTTCGATCTAGCATATCTTCTGGAAAATTTTTTCAGGAGATTATTTTCAAAAAAGAAATCTCAGATATTTCAGGAAAATCCTTCAATCTTGGTTATCAGACGTGATATGATCTGAGATTTCATAATATCGATGCCTGCATTGCTGAGGTTAAGATTGGCATTTCCTGATTCTAAGATATATTTTGTTTGAACAAGATGAGTAAGATCGATTTTTTCGATAGTTAGGAAAGATTTTTTCGATTGAATATTTTTCATAGACCCGAATTTTTGGATGCCGAGAATATTGAGAAATAAGACACAATATCTGCAGAAATCCTTAATGGATTCCGATGATATAGATAAGATAAAGGAGCTTAGGTGAAAGGTGGATATCTGAATAGACCTCAGATGAGATATATTCAGCCTGAGATTGCTATCTTTGCTGCAGTGCAAAAGGATAGTCTCTTATGATATATGATGATGATCCAGCTTTATCACCGACAATGTTCCATATGATCCTGATTTAAATGATAAAGGGCATGATCTGAAGATAATTGATCATGTATGCTGAAAATATTCAAATCTGAAATCTGAGGATATTTCTAATGATTTGAGTATATTATTGAAAGACTGATTAATAGGAAACGGAAAACCATTATCAAGATACATATGCATCCAGCCAGGATGATGAAGATGGTTCTTCAGAAGATGGTCAATCCAAAATTACGCAAAGCTTATAGATATGATACGCTCCGAATATACGGATTGCAAGGTGATCCTTTTGAGTTCAGACGATTCGGAGAAAAAGATATGCTTGTCAATAAAAGATGATGTCCGAAATGAATCTGACGTTGAGATATATGAATCTGAAAATTGGAAATCGACCATTGACTTAATGATAAATTCCGTATTATTCATAGGTCATGATACATCAACCGCACATTTGGCGGACTTGTTCGATCATAAGTCGATAATCCTTTTCTGACCTTGAGATAGAAAGCTTTTTACCCCTTCAAGCAGAAATATCACAACCTTGTATCATGAATACAGATGTCAGCCATGCGAACAGAGAAATTGCATATATCCGATAAATCCCTGCATAGATTCAATTACAGTCGAGGAAGTTTTTAATTCCATTAAACATATTTTATAATGACAGAGAAATATAGCTATTATCAGACGCTTTTACAGCAATATGATCCTAAGACATTCAAGAGGAAACAGGATTATTTCGAATATAATTATTCAAAACAGATAAATTTCCGAAGAGATATGAAAGTGCTGGAATTCTGACCATGAATATGAGAGTTCGTCGATTATCTCAATAAGAAATGAGTAGAGGATATAACAGTTGTAGATAATGATGATTCGATTCTTGATAACATAAGCGATAAATACAAGATTTCAAAAAAATTAAGGCTGATTTCTTGAATAGACGATATAAAGGAGTGATTGTTAAAATATGACCTTATAGTGCTTACACAGGTACTTGAACATATACCGGTAAACGTTCAGGAAGATTTTCTGAGATATCTTTATTCGATATTGAATATTGATTGAAAAATAATCATCACGGTTCCGAATGCCAATAATTTCATCTGAGTCACAGAAAGGTATTGGGATTTTACACACATGATTTCTTACACATCCAATTCCCTTATCCAATTATGTCAGAAAGCATGAGTCAAAAGATCAGAGATCAATCTGAGGCCATATTCGATTCCACCATATGAAATCATAAACATACCTAGGATAATGCTACAGAAGATACTGTATTTTGTGATTTATTGAATATATATGATCAACTGAGGAATATACTCCAATATTTTGACGCCGAATATTACTTGTGTAATAAAGAAATGATAATGCAAAAAATCCTGGTTATATATCAATGATTGAATATAGACTTATCGATACCTACATTATATGACAAATTCTGAAGCAATTTTGATATCTTAATCGTTTGTCCTTCTAAAATAGAATATTGACTTGGGTTTTGAATATGAGAATATGATAATGAGAAAACAAAGAAATTCACAAATGTGACAATAAAACCCATAAACCTTTTAAATTATAAAAATCCTTTATTGAGGACATTATATTGAATTGATCTTTATAGGACCATAAAAGAATTCAAACCTGATATAATACACTGTTACACTGAATTATTTTCACCAACCTTATCTCAGGTTATATTTTTCAAGAATCTTATAGATAAAGAAATAAAGGTTGTTAATTATTCATGGGAGAATCTTGATTGGTCTAAAAAAATATTACACGGTTTTTTTTGAAGATATGCAGCAGCTAAAATAAATTGTGTTGTTTGTGCAAATGAAGAGGCAATAAGGGAAGTTAAGAGATTTGATATTGAGGATAGAAAAATAAGCAAGATATATTGGTGAATAGATTTTTCCAATTTCAAATTTGAAGATCATGATATCGGATGAAAAACTGAATTCAAGATTTGATTCATAGGAAGATTATTGAAGGATAAATGAATACAGAATCTTATTGAATCCATTGCTAATCTTTGAGAAAGATATAATCTATCGCTAATCTGAGAATGAGCCGATAAGGAATATTTCATATCCATTTCAAATGAGCTTTGAATTCAAGACAGGATAAAATTTCATTGAAAAATAGAATATTCAAAGCTTAAAGAATATATAAAAGATTTCGACATATTCATTTTGCCTTCGATCTCAAAACCTTATTGGAAAGAACAATTCTGAAGGGTTCTTGTAGAGATGATGGCATCAGGAGTTCCTGTTATCGGTTCTAGCAGCTGAGCTATACCAGAAGTGATAGGGGATAGATGATTGATATTCAAAGAATGAGATAGTATCGATCTTTCTGAGAAAATCAGGGAAATACTTTCAGATCCGATAAGATATTCCCAATATTCAAAAAGCGCATATGAATATGCACTTGATAATTACAGTCAGGATGTCTTCATGGAGAGATTGAAAGGGTTATATGAGTTTATATAGATAATTAACGAATTTCATCAAATATCTCTCAAATCAAAAATATTCTCGCAATAGATAATCATATTCATTTTGAGATATTTTTTTATTTTTTGTATCATAAGTTGAGCTTGAATAATGAATTCTGAAATTTGTCATAGTCTTGTCATAAAAGATGTTTGATATATTATGTTCTCATAATTTTAACCAAAATTCCCAGTCAGACAATAATTTTAGGTTTTCATTAAAATATCAATATCTTATATGAAGATCTTTTTTATGGATTACAGTTGGTTGATTTATATAGCAGATAAATCAAAGCAATAATCTGTTTAATCATTTTTGATACATTTTTCTTGAAGGCGCATTATATATAAATTTTCAGATTTTATCAACAGCATTAAATTTTGCATAATAAAAATCTAAATTTCAAGTTTGTTCAATGAAATCCAAATAATTGTTCAACTCATTTTGCTTAAGATAATCATCAGAATGTAAAAATAGTAAATATTCTCATTTTGCAATTTTAATTCACTCATTCATTGCATTATATATTCCTTTAGGAATTCTCTCTTCCTTATATATATTTTTATTAGGATTTTCATTGATATATTTATCTATAATATCTTTAGTTTTATCATTTGAAGATCAATCAATAAATATATGCTCATAATCATCACGATTAAGATTTTGGCAAATTACGCTATCGATGCATTCTTGTAGGTATTTTTCAGAATTATATGTGCACGTTATTATTGAGAGTTTCATTTTTATTTATTTAGATTTAAAATCTTTTCGATTATTCATGTGGTTGAATAGTTAGAATAAATTGGAATAGTGATAACCTTTCATCAATTTTTAATCACTTCCTCAAATCAAACAATTTTTTCAATTTGATAATCTCATCATTTAACAAGTACATCAGGTAAAATATTTATTATTGGTATTATTGGTGTTTCATCATTAAATATATATACAATATCAACATATTTTATAGAATCTATGACTGTAGATCTGAAAAACTCATCATTTATTGGTCTTCATTCCTTTGTTTTCCAATATGGAGATAAGTCTCAGTTTATTCATATAATCAAAACATCTCAAAGATTTTTTGCATCTTCAAATGTTTTAATATGTCATGGATGAATGATATCGAAACATCAATTAGTCCAAATGATTTTTTTATCATCTTTACGAAGTTTTTTAACTAATTCATTTAGTTCATCTATTTCTCTTATGATCATTCTATTAAAAAATTATCAATTATTGATATAACATTATTAATATTGATCAGATTAATATTTAAATCTGATCAATTTCAATATTTTTCAATTAACAGATTTTTTTCATTAAAGTTATCCATAATTTTTGGAGGATAAATCACTTTTATATTATCTATATTTTCAGGATAGGTTGGAAATCTTCAGAAATGATTTCAATTTGAAATACATATTGTTTTAGTATTTACGGCCACTCAAATATGAAAAGCGCTTGTATCGTTTGAAATGAGTAGTTTACTTTTTGAAAGAAGGATACATAATTCATACAAATTAGTGGCTCATGTTAAATCGATTATATTTGAATTACCAGCCATCCTTATGATATTTTCTGCTATTTTTTTATCTCAGGGTCATCATGCAATTATTATCTTAAATCAGAATTTATTGTTTATATAACTTGAAATCGCTGCATAATTTTTTTCGTTCCAACGTCTAAAATTAGCCTCTGCTCAAGGAAATATCACTATAAAATTTCAATATTCATTCAATTTTTCAAAAAAATCTGCATTATTATATTCAGATAAAACTATTTCTGGCTTTTTTATATTTATGTTTTCGTTTAATAATTTTTCAAAAAACTCCTTATTCCTTTCAAATTCATGTATAACCACTTTTTTATTATCAATTAATTTAGTATAATAAAAATCAGAAATAAATTTTTGCAATCTTGTCTGATTAGATAAGTCTCAATAGTTTCATATTCTATTTGTTGAATTTGAAAATTTAACCATTATATCACCGTAAAGAAATTCTCTTGAATATATAGGATGAATACAATCACTGTATCAGTTTAATTTAATCTTTCTTAAAATCTGATATCTATATTTCAAGTCTGTTAAAAATTTTGTTTTATCAACCCATATGAAATTAGATATATAATTTTTATCCAATTTTTCTGCAAGGTCTTTCCATCTTATGTTTCAACACAAAGTAATCTCATGATTATTATATCTTTCAGATTTTTTTAATTTTTCGATAAAATTTCTAAATATTATATAATCTCATATGGCATCTGTACGGATCAATAATAATTTATTTTCATTAATTTTGACTGATTTCACGAAAAAAAATACTGTAAAATCCAT
The DNA here is from genome assembly GCA_028685185.1 of Candidatus Altimarinota bacterium. GTDB lineage: Bacteria > Patescibacteriota > Gracilibacteria > BD1-5 > UBA2023 > JAQUEK01. The sequence continues at coordinate 258,339 of JAQUEK010000002.1, read as the reverse complement.
TACCAAAATAAATGCTAATTTTATGATATAAACTATATTCTTAAAAATTATTTTAATCATTTTCTGCTATAACTTTAATTTCCCAAGTAAAAATTTTGGGGCTAGGTTTATGATATGAACTTCATGTTACATGATTCCAAAACCATTTATTCAATTTATATATTTTTAATAAAAACCACTTTAATTGCTTTATAAGTGGTCTTGAAAATTCAATTCAATCCGGATCTATAAAAGTTATTTTTGAAAAACCGGCATTTTTTAAACAAAATATCAAGCTTCATGCAGTAAATAATGTTGTGTGGGTAAAATCCTCAAATGCCCAATAGCAATCAGTATTTGATTGTGCATTCGGCACTGATATATATAATTTTCACTGTGGATTCAGCATTTTTTTTATACGTTCAAGGCTTTCAATGATCTTATTTTTTTCTATATGTTCTAATACATGATTTATGCTAATAAAATCAAATCAAATTTCCTTATAATCCAATATATTTATTTTTTGAACATTTAATCAATTTTTTTTGCATATATCTATTGCTTCATCTGAAATATCAATTCCATAAATATTATTATAACCTTCATATATATAACTTTGCATATTTTGTCAAAATCAGCATCCTATATCTAATATTTTGGCTTTAAAATCTTTTGGAAGATATTTTTTTAAAAATACAGGAAGTTTTAGATTTTCATAATACTCAGAGTTAATTCATCTGTTTGAAAGATAATTATCATATTCTTTTTTTGTATTCATATTCTAAAAAGTATTATATAGGCTTATTAATAATATTTAATCATTCTTGGTAATACAATATAGAACAATTAAGTATTGATGGATTAAGATTGGCTGTAATTGTTCTTGTAAGACGAATTAGTACTTCTTGCAGGCTATGCTCAATATATCAAAATTCATTGGTAAAATCATTATAACGGTGTAATTGTCAATCTGGAGCCTGAAGGTTTGGAATTTGAATTATAAGCGTACCATTTGTTTTAAGTGATCATTTTAGTTCACGAAGAAATGATATTGTTTCATTTTTTGGGACATGCTCAAGTACATCTAATAATGTGATTATATCAAATTGATTTTTATTTTTTCTAGCCAATCTATCCATGTTTATCTATTATATTGATTTGTATTGGTATTTATGATTTATATACCTTAAAAATATAATGTATATTTCAGAAGTCCTTAGAATCCATAAAATCATTTGTAGGTTTTTTTAATAAAAAGAATCAATAATATAAATTAACAAGAGCATCTTTTAGTATTGTCAGATATATATTTGTACTTGTTTTTTTAAGTAATCTAACTAAATAATCAAAATCTCAATTTTTTCTTTCCCAGAAGATATCTTTTTTTATAAGCTGCAATCAATTTATTTTTTCAATCTTTTCCAATTCTATTTCGTCGAACCTATATTGAAAAAACACCTTGTTAGATTTACTTATAAATTGATCAGAATATAAAGAATTTTCTAACCATTCTTCTTTTTTATTTGTTGATACAGGAAAAGTAAGATAAATATATCATCAATTTTTACAAACCCTTATCATTTCTTCTATTGCTTGAATATACCTTAAATATATATGTTCAATAACACTTATGGAATATACAAAATCAAATGAAGAATCTTCAAATGATAATTTTAATGCATCTTCCTTTTGGAATTTTAAATTTTCATTATCACAAATATAATGTTTTTCTCATTCATTTATATCTGTTTTTATAACTTTGGACTTCTTTGATAATATGTATGATAAAATAAATGGCGATGATATATCTAAAATTGAATTAAATTTTAAATTATTTTTATTAATATATTTTAGTAAGTATGGTATTTCATAGTATCTTGTCGAATCAAGAGGATTAACTATGATATTTATCATAGTTTTTAATCTTGGTAGTCTATATACTATTTTATAAATCAATAAAACCGTTTTTATTTTATCATAAAAAGATACATTCATACTTCATTAATTAATTATTATTCAAATACCACTCATAGCTTCTTTTGATACCTTCTTCGAGATCAACTTTATATCTCCATCATAATCAATTCAACTTTGATATATCAAGAAGCTTTCTTGGTGTTCAATTAGGCTTTGTGATATCCCATTTTATCTCTCAATCGAATCAGACTATTCTCTTTATGGTTTCGGCAAGCTCTTTTATCGTGATATCGATTCCACTTCAGATATTCATGAATATGCTTCAATCATTATTTTCCTGAGCGGTAGGATTATATGAATTCATCATGAAAATGCAAGCCTCAGCCATATCATCGACATATAGGAATTCTCTCATTGCAGTTCAGTCTCACCATAATGTGATATTAGAATCTCATCTCAATTTAGCTTCATGGAATTTTCTTATCATTGCAGGCAAAACATGTGAATTTTCAAGATCAAAATTATCATTAGGTCAGTATAGGTTTGTCGGCATACATGCGATGAAATTTGTTTTGAATTGTCTGTTATAGCTTTGACACATCTTTATTCATGCGATCTTTGCTATGGCATACGGTTCATTTGTAGGCTCCAATGGTCAACTTAACAGATATTCTTCTTTTATCGGTTGAGGTGATGATTTTGGGTATATACAGCTTGATCATAGAAATAATAATTTTTTGACTCAATTCTTATATGATGCGTTTATAACATTATTCTGAATTTCAAGGTTTTGGAAAATGAAATCAGCAGGAAATTTATTATTCGCCATTATTCAGCCAACTTTTGCAGCAGCAAGGATTACAAATTCTGGCTTTTCATTTTCAAAAAATGAATTAACAGCTTCTTTATCAGATAAATCTAATTCATAAATGCTTTTTCATATGATATTAGAATATCATGCGCTTTTTAATTTTCTGACAAGAGCAGATCCGACAAGTCATTTATGTCATGCTATGAAAATCTTGCTATTTAACTCCATTAGTGTATTTATTTATATATATTAAATTATTTAGTTTTTTATTCATATTGATTTAATATTTCATAACCGTATTCTTTCAATATTTTTTGTTTTTTGAAATTTTCAACATCGCATTTTATCATTTCTTTACAGATATCTCTGACTGTATATTTTGGAATCCATCATAATATATTCTTTGCTTTTGAGGGATCTCATATAAGAATATCAACTTCTGCTGGCCTGAAATATTTTGCATCAATCTCAACAATACATTTTCAATTATTCTTATTGTATCACTTTTCATTTATTCATTCTCATCTCCATTCTATAATAATTCAAACCTCTTCAAAAGACCATTCCACAAATTGCCTTACAGTATTTGTTATTCATGTTGCGATTATAAAATCTTCAGGTTTTTCTTGTTGCATCATCATCCACATCGCCTCAACATAATCTTTTGCATGTCACCAATCTCTTTTTGCATCAAGATTTCAAAGATATAGCTTATCTTGAATTCAAAGGTAAATCTGAGCTACAGCTCGTGTTATTTTACGTGTTACGAAAGTTTCTCATCTAAGCGGGGATTCATGATTGAATAAGATTCAATTGCAAGCAAACATATCATAGCTCTCTTTATAATTTTTAGTTATCCACATTGCATATAATTTTGCAACTCAATAAGGGCTTCTCGGATGCATAGGAGAAGTTTCATCATATCAATTTTCGGATCTATTATAATCAAGTCATCAGAATAATTCAGATGTTGAAGCTTGGTAGAATTTAGTTATTTTTTCTAATTTATTTATCCTTATTGCTTCAAGAAGCCTAAGGGTTCATATTCAATCTGCATTTGCGGTATATTCTGGTATTTCAAAACTTACATGTACGTGTGATTGTGCTGCTAAATTATATATCTCATCTGGTCTTACTTCTCAAACTATTTTTATAAGATTTGCAGAATCAGTCATATCTCAATAATGTAAGAATAATCTCCTATCTGGATTATGAGGATCTTGGTATAAATGGTCTATTCTGTTGGTATTCAGAAAACTACTTCTTCGTTTGATTCAATGCACTTCATATCATTTTGAAATCAATAGTTCTGCAAGATATGCTCAATCTTGTCATGTTATTCATGTTATTAAAGCCTTTTTCATCTTATTTATTAAGAAATCAACCAACGAATTATATCCAAACGGACCATTTCTCAAAATCAAATTTTGAATCCAATCACTTAAAAAACCATTTTCGTCAACCGAAAAACATAATTTATGTTTAGATTTATCGGAAATTTTATAGTATGCTTGTAGATATTATATATTGATATAGGCTCCGATGTATTGAACCCGACAAAATCTTGCAGATTCTGCATATCATGGTTGAAACGAAACATTATTGAACATTTTCAATTTCGAGTTTAGATGAAACATCAAAGAAGAGCTTTTGATGTTCAATTCTTTTGCGATTTTCAATGAAAGCGGCCTCAATAACAAGATATCAAGGCTCTCAAGGAATAAGTATCATAAGAATCTATGGAACAAGGTAGATAGCATTTCTGATGCAATCAGTTCACTTTACGTCAATAAGGTTGATCCTATAGATTACCTCATGTTCCAATATTTCCATAAGAAGCTTTCGCTTCAGGATATTTCATGAATGCTTGAAAGGCTATGAGTCGAAGATATAGATTCCGATGATCTGCGTTATCTCATGAACAGGCATTTCTGATGGAAATTAAGGGATAGGCATGATTTTCAGGGGGAAGCCATAAGGAAAATAAGCATTTCAATGGCAAAAGTCGGAAAGACATCGAAGGAAAAGACCATTGAAAAAACCAAAAATCACCTTGAATTCATCATTGCAGATTTCGATTCTGGAATCAATTGAGATGAGGATTTGTTGCGTTTCGATTTGGATAAATTCACCTCCTTCAGGAATCATCAGCAGAGACTCGCTTATATATTGATGCTTTATAACAAGATAAGCGATCCGAGCGAAGCCAAGCAATATATGAAGTCATTGACTGATGCTTGAATCTGATTAAGGGTCATAGCAAACGCACTGAGAGAGAAAACGATCAGAACATTCAATGTGAACTGACTTGATCCGGAAAAGGTTCCGAAATTCGATTTGAACCACATCATATGGATTCTGGACTGAAAAATGTAGCATTTTAAAAATTCAATTTCCGAATTTTCAACTTAGAAATATAATGACGCAATCTTTATAATAACTTGAATTATGACATTTAAATTCGCCTCGATAAATCTAGGATGCAATAAGAATCTGGTTGATCTGGAATTTACAATTTGAGAGATACTTAAATTTTCAGACAGGATAAATATTGAATATTTTGAAGATCCTGAAGATGAGAATGTAGACCATGTGATAATAAACACTTGCGGTTTCCTTTCTACTGCCAGGGAAGAATCAGAACAGACCATAAAATATTTCGACGATCTCTGAAAGAAGATAATCATTCTAGGATGCTATATTTCAGTCAAGAATGATGAGTTCCTATCTTCTTTGAAGAATCTCTATAAGATAATCCCTTTTGTGAATTATTCAGCCATAGAGGATCTGCTTTTCGATAGCAAGAACTCTAAGATTTCTTTGAACAAAGACAATATACAAGACCTTAAGAAAAATCTCAAGGAAAACAAGCTTAAGGATTATCTTGAAAAGATTGGATGATCGCAGCTCGACAAGAAGGCATTCATATGGAAATGAGATGAGACAAGAGCTTATATAAATGCTCCTTTCGGTTATGAATATCTGAAAATAGCCGAATGATGCGACAATAACTGCACATTCTGCATAATCCCGAAAATCAGATGAAGGCAGAAATCCAGGCCCATCGTGGACATCATATCAGAAGTGAATACTATGATAAGCTATTGAATAAAGGAAATTGAGATAATAGCTCAGGATACGACAAGATATTGAGCGGATATATATGATTCGCCTAAGCTTATCGAATTATTGGAGGAAATCGAGAAGATTGGGTGAGATTTCAAATATAGGCTTTTATACATGTATCCAGATAATCTCTCGCTTGCAACTTTGGAAAAATTGAAAAGCTTCAAAAGATTCATACCATATTTCGATATTCCGTTCCAGCATATCTCAGAGAAGATCCTAAAAAGGATGTGAAGATATTACAATACTTCAGAAATCCATAATTTCCTTGATTATATAAAATCGAATTTTGAAGATTATCATCTTAGGACGGCTTTCATAATCTGATTTCCATGAGAAACCGATGAGGATCAGAATATCCTTTTGGATTTCTTGGAAAAATACGAATTTGACAGCGTAGCATTGTTCCAATATCATGATGAGCCATTAGCTCCAAGCTTTAAGCTTGATGGTAAGATTGAAGATAGCGTATCTGCAGGGAGGGTAAATGAAGCTGATGAGCTTATACAGAAGATATATGACAAGAAGCAAAAGAATGATAAATGAAAGACTTTCAGCGGATATGTGATGGATTTCGATTCTAAGAAAGCTATAATCAGAAGGGAATTGAAAGCTCCTGAAATCGATGAATATGATGAAGTCAAGATGAATAAGATCATTAAAACTGAAGATTTCGATATAGGAAGTTTTGTGGAATACAGAGTATAACCCATCCGCCCTGTTGGGCACCTTCCCTATATTTGAAAAGGATTTGCAAAATTATTTCTCCGTTCCGGTCGAAATGACAGATGAGGAAGACATGCGAAGGACAGAGAGATATCATAAAAAATTAAATCTTAAAAATCAGACCATGGAATCATACATTTTCTGGGGAACATTTTTGCTCGTCATAGTCTTGTGAATGGCAATACTATTTTTCGTCAAAAGAAAAAAAAAGGGATTATCAGGCGAAAGGATTGAATTCTATAAGAAAGAGATAAAGAAATGCTATTATTCATCTGCTTCTGAAAAGATTCTCAGATATGATAAGATATTGAATCATATATTGAAGGATTTCTGATATGAATGAACACTCTGAGAACAACTTAAAAAAAATCCTGCAGTGATAGGAAATATACAAGAGATATGGAAACTTCATAAAGTCAGAAATCAGATAGCTCATGAGTTATGACAGCTTTCTGAGGTCAAATTGATAAACGATGCGAAAAAATTCGAAAGAGAACTTCTTAAGATATTAGAGAATTAATTTGCATTTAAATTATTTTTGCGTAATTTATTCTAATATTTACATTATCAGCATGTTTATGTGATCAAGTGAAAAATCAGAGGAGATAATATTATCTGAATGAGTCAGACCTAGTATGGATCATACTAAATTATTGGCAGTATATTAAGAAAAAGTTGTTGAAAATATCTGAAGTCTATTGGATGCAATAGAAAACCAACCTTTGTCTTACAGGGATTTTCAAACAGGCCATTCATGAAGCATCTATGTTTAAATTAAATATTTTTCATTTCAAAGCTACATAGATTTATGGCTTTACAGCCCTTACATTTCGGTTTTCTGGCTGTGCAGTTATATCTTCAGAAAAGAACAAGCGCATGATGCATCTTTCTTTTCTGTTCTATAGTCAATATCTTCTCAAGAATCCTGTCCGTCTCTTCAGGAGTTTTAGTCTTCACTATTCAAAGCCTGTTTGTCACCCTATGGACATGTGTGTCAACTCATACGTATGGCGCATCATAAAGCACACCCAGAACAACTTTTGCGGTCTTTATTCAGATTCATGGAAGCCTTATCAATGCATCGAGATTATCAGGGATTACCGAGTTGAATTCATCGTGAAGCTTTTGTGAAACCTGCTTTATATATAGGGATTTATGCTTGTAATAATTAAGGCTTTTAAGCTCATTCTCTATATCTTCTAAAGACATGTTCATGATATCTTTAGGCTCTCTTATTTTTCTGAAGAAGCTATCATTTATCCTATTTACCTGTTTATCTGTCGCTTGAGCGGACATGATCACAGCTACCAGGAACTGGAAAGATGTCTCATAATCAAGCTCGGTTTTCGTATCAGGATAAAGCGAATATATCCTGTCGAAAATTTCTGAGATTTCTTTTTTTGATTTCATAATTATTTCCATAAAATACACGAGTCATTTTACACAAAAATTACTTTTTTAAAAATCTTATATGATTTTCGATACACATTCACATCTGCAATTCGAGGATTATGAGAATATAGCGAGAGAAATCGAGATAATGTCAGAATATTGAGTCAGCTATTCAACGCTGATATGAAGCGATTATAAATCAACCGAAAAAGCTCTTGAATTAGCTAAGAAATATGATGTTTTCCATGTGGTGGCGTGAATAATCCATCCGAATGAAGCTATCCTTATTACAGATATGGATGAAGAGATCAGCAAGGTCGAGAGGCAGATCATGGAAAACAGGGAACATATAGTCTGAATATGAGAGCTTTGACTTGATTATTTCAACCTTGAGAAGGATTGAATCGAAGAGAACATACATATGCAGAAAAAAGCATTCAAGGCTAATATCGATCTTGCGAAAAAATTCTCGCTTCCGCTAATAGTCCATATCAGAGATGCTTGGGAAGATAGCTATGAAATGCTCAGTAGTTCTGGCTTCACATGAAATATCGTGATACATTGCTTTACAGGAAATCCTGAAATCGTTAAAAGATTCCTATGAATAGGCAAAAACATTTACATCTGATTTTCATGAATAGTTACGTTCAAGAACGCTAAAGATATACAAAATTCGGTTTCCATGGTTCCTCTTGATAGGATATTGGTCGAAACCGATGCTCCATTTCTTACTCCGGAACCGTTTCGCGGAAAGAAGATGAATACTAGCTGATATGTGAAATTTGTTTTAGATAAGATAAAGGAACTTCGAGATGAAGCTCCTGAAACGGTTGAGGATATGATTTTCGAGAATAGCAAGAGGTTTTACAGGGTTTAACTATTTGCCTAAAATATTTTTCTTCAATTCTTCTTCCTTTCAAAGATAAATATATCTCAGAGCATCAAGGGCGAATTCGCTTACCCTGAATTTCGGATCAGCGACAATGTCTATAAATTCCTTCCATTCGACTTTTCTGACAATTATCTTTTCTCCTGGATCAAGTTCCTGTTCTTTTATTTTTTTGCAGTTTCTGGCTATATACACATAACCATCATAATCTATTCTTGAAGATTTCGTATAGGTTCAGAAAATTTCCCAATCAGAGCTTTCTAAACCGGTCTCCTCGAGCAGTTCTCTTTTTGCTGTCTCTATGGCTTCTTCTCAGATTTCACAGGTTCATCATACCAGACCATAAAACAGTGGTCTTCCAGGATGTTCCTCTTCTAGGATATATATGTATCAGTCTTCAGAAACCGCTATTATATCTATAGTATCATTCCTTTTCAGCTTCTCGAAAATTTTCATGCTTCAATCAAACATTTCCTGTTCCCATTGATACGTATCGAATGTTTTTCATTCAAAAACTTTCTTTGCATGTTCCGGTATTTTCATAATTAATCTGATTATAAATTACTTATTTTCCTAATATCTTTTTTTTAAGTTCTTCTTCTCTTCAATTATATAATTCCCTTACGAAATCAAAACCGAAATCTGACATCCTGAATTTTGGTCAGGTGATGATAGTTTTGAATTCTTCCCAATTTACTTTTATCACCTTGATCTTCTCTCATCAATCCAATTCCTGCTCTTGGATTTTCTTGCAGTTTCTGGATATATAGCAAGGTTTTTCATAATCGATCTTTCAGGATTGGTTATACGTCTTGAATAATTCCCAATCATAACCTACGAGACCGGTCTCCTCCAATAATTCTCTTTTGGCCAGTTCCAAAGCATCTTCTCAATCCTCTCAGCTTCATCCTGGAAACGAATAATAAGGCTGTCTTCATGGCTGTTCTTGCTCTAATATGTAGATATTTCAATCATCAGATATAGGAATTACAAATGATGCTGGATTTCTTTTTAGCATCTCGAATATTTTAGTCGTTCAATCATATAACTCTTGATCCCAATGATAAACATCATAAAGAACTCATTTAAAAACTTTCTTTGCATGTTCCGGTATTTTCATAAAATCTTATTTTTAAAAATAATCTCTCATATTTCTTTCCCTTATAAAGGGAAGGTGCCCGGCAAGGGCGGATGGGTTAAAACTTAGTAAGATACTATTCCTCGACACCGCTCCCTAATTCCAGATAATCTATTTTTCCCAAGCTTGCTCACATAAGTCACTGCATATCTCAATATAGAAAGCTTGTGTTGTTGATTATCCTTTCCAGTTCCTTTTCGCGTTTTGCCCAGATTCGAGCCATGGAGCGTTTTTCTGATTCGAGATCGTCCTTCAATGATTTGAAAGCATCTATTATATTTTCTATCTTTGATTTAAACTCAGAGCTTGAAAGATAATTATATAGAAGTTCCATCTTCTCATCCTTTCATACAAGGCTTTTTGAAACCTGATGGATTGATAATAATTTATCCCTTACAGCAACTGTAAGAGCAAGGAAATATGCAAATTCTGAAACCCAGACATCATTCATAAGTCAGAAATGCCTTATGTTTTCTGGCATCGTGCTTGTGACCAATATGCATATATCAGCCTTAGCTATTACTCTGTCGTCTTTAAGCTTCTTTATCCAATCGGCAGACCATGTTTTCGTGTTTTTGGATTCCCAAAGGATGATTCAAACGGATTGTCATCTTTCATTCCTAACGGTATGTATGAGATCAGCTCACTTGATTCAGGTAGGCACATCTTCTATAATATCTAAGGGGAAATTTTTCTGTAGGATTTCTTTGAGCTCATTTTCCTGTATCTCACCCTGTATCTGTTGTGATCATTGGTTTGCTTTCCTGTTTGCTTCCTCAAGATGTTTTCTCATTATCTCCATCTGCTTGTCTTTCTCTGCAAGGAGCTTTCATTGATCCTCCTGTATCTTCCTTATCATTTCCTCCTCCTTTTTCTTATTTTCCTCTGACATCTTTTCCTCAAGCTTTTTCTTTTCCTCATCAAGCTTCCTGATGTTTTCTATTTCCTGATTTTTAGCCTTGTCTTCCAGTTCTCTTGTTTTTTTCCTCAGTTCAAGCTCATTTTTCATGGATTCCTCCTGTTTTTTCTTGAATTCTTCCAATTGGATATTAAGATCCTTGGTTTCAAGTTCTTTCTTTTTCTCTGCTGCTTCAAGGGCCTTCATCCACATCTCTTTCTTTATTTCTTCTTCTCTTTTTTCGAAATCCTTCTTGAGCTTCTCCTCATTCTTCTGTAATTCTTCATTGTACTTGTGCTTTGCTATCTCATCAAGGTTTATCTTTGTGCTGCAATTAGGACAGATTATTACATTTTCGGACATAGGTATTTTTTAATTCTATTTGATATAATATAAGAAAAAAGCGGATTTTTGCAAATCCGCTTTTTCATATCTATTCAAATCTCAAGGCATCAATTGGCTTAAGATTTGCAGCTTTTCTTGCAGGGAGAATACCGAAGATTATTCATATCATGACTACACTTCAGAATGCTAAGATTATCGAATTGGTCGTTATGACCGCGGTAAGTATGCCTTTTATAGCATTAACTATAACGAAGCTCAGAGCGATTCATATTCATCAAGCGACAACACTTATTATCAAAGCTTCTATCAGAAACTGCATCAATATATCTGTTCTGGTTGCTCATATGGCTTTTCGGATACCTATTTCTCTTGTCCTTTCTGTAACAGAAACAAGCATTATGTTCATTACTCAGATTCATCAGACCAGAAGCGATATCGTTGCGATTCATGCAAGGAATAATGTGAAAGTTCATGTTATGGCTGTTACAGAGCTTAATATCTCTGACATCGAGCTTATCGAGAACGGCGCATCGTCAGCATTTGCGGTTTTGGTATATTTAAGTAGCTCAGTATTTATATATGCCTGATAGAGATCTGTTTTAGTGGAATCATCAACCTCGATATCAACGGAGGAATAATAATGTGTTCCGATAATCTTATTCATGACAGTGGTTATAGGAAGAAAAACCCTTCTGTTTGCCTGAGAATTATCCTGAAGCGTTCATATCACTGTATATATTCAGTTCTCAAGCTTAATCTCCTTACCGATAGGATCAACTGTTCCTGATCAGAATGCATCGGTTGAAATGGTATATCATATGACAGCCACTTTCTTGCTTCATCTTATATCATCATCGTTTATGAATCTTCAATTTGAGATGGTAATTCATTTTATATCCTTATAAAGACTCTCGACTCATACTATACTTGAATTAGTATTATATGTTCAATATATGAATTGCTTGGATGCGTTGACAGTAGGGGATACCCTTTTGACTCAAGGGATATTTCTTATGAATTCAACAAAGCTATCATCTATAAGATTGCTTGTTGATCAACCTCATTGGACAGATCAGACTCTTGTGCTGTTCGATCTACCTGGAGAAACTGTTATGAGGTTAGCTCACATGCTGTTGAACCTATCTACTATTGAAGACGAAGTTCATTCTCATATGGCAAGCATTGTAATAATTGAAAAAACTCAGATTATTATACCTAGCATGCTTAAAGCTGATCTTAGCTTATTGCTGAGAAGTGCTGTTATCGCAGATGTAAAATATTCCGTTAATGCCATTTTTCTGATCTCGATTAGTTATATTTTATACAGATTTCTCTAATTTCACTCAGGAACCGCTTATCATTCAATCTTTTATGAAAATATGCCTTTTTGCATATTTGTTCACTTCTGCCGAATGTGTTATTATCAGGATGGTTTTTCCTTCTTCATTCAGTTTGGCGATAATCTCCATGACATCATTTCATGTCTTGCTGTCAAGCGCTCATGTCGGCTCATCTCAAAGTATCAGAAGCGGGTTTGTGACTATTGCTCTTGCTATTGCAACCCTTTGCTGCTGTCAACCTGACATCTCTGATGGCAATGAATTTATCTTATCCTTCAATCATACCTTTATCAGGGCATCTATCGCCATCTGTTTTCTTAATTTGGATGGTACTCACTGATATATCAAAGGAAGCATGACCTGTCTTAGGGCAGATGTCTTCGATAACAGGTTGTAGCTCTGAAAAATGAACCCTATGTTTCGTCTTCTGAGAAGCGCTTGCTCATCATCTGTCACTGTTGAGATATCCACTCAATTGAAGAAATAGCTTCCGCTTGATGGATTATCAAGCATTCAGATTATATTCATAAGAGTTGATTTACCGCTTCATGACTCTCACATTATCGATGCGAACTCTCACTTGTTCAGCTCGAAATCCACTCACTTCAAGACTTCCAATGTCTCATCTCAAACATTATATATTTTTTTTATTCATGTCATCCTGATAACATTTTCTGCCATTATATTTTTAATTAGTGTTATATTTTTAGTTTCAACCCATTCTTCATCACATCCTTAATGTTCAAGAGAAAACATCGGGATATTTTTCTTTCAGTCCTTTTAATATCTCTTCTGATTTTACATCATCTCAGAATCTTCTTGCATCCATGGCGTCTTTCAATATTTTCCTATTTTCCTCACTTAATTTTAAGAACTCATCACTGAGGCTTCAGCTTCAGAATCGCTCATAGGCTCAGCTTCACATTCTTGATCAAGAACCGAATCTTTGTCATCCTCAATTTGGTCATCCTCTGCCTTTAAGCCTTATTATACCATTTGCATTTCATTCAGTTCCTCCTCCTCTTCATATTCATCTGCTTCATCGCTCTTGCACTGAAGGGTTGCTGCATGATATAAGCGATATGCTTGTCAGCAATATGACTATAAGTGTAAACGATTTTTTCATAAGACTAAGAATTAGATATATATTATAGATTTATCATCCGAAATTTCCACCTCATCAGGTCCTTCCTGTTCATCAGCTGTTTCATCCTCCTCATGTTCTTCATGCTCATCATGCTCATCATGTAGGAAGAAGGCTTGAAGTTCATGCTTTAACAGTCGATGTTATCTTTTTGATGATAACATCTCATTTGTTCAATCATTCTGTTATCTCGATATTTGAATCATCTGTGATTCAAGTTGCAACCTCTTTTTTTATCTCAGATCAATTCTCTTTGACTATCACATATTTTATTCAGGCTGCTGTCTCTATATATGAAGACGGTATGATTAATATGTCTTTTTTGCTTTCAACTATGATTGATACCTTTGCAGTCATGGAGCTGTATATTTCAGCATCTCATTTGTCCAATGCGATGGTTATAGTATATGATGTTACGCCCGATGTTTCAGCTGGTGTTGTATCTTTTTCGCTTATGCTTCATATGAATTCCTTATCAGGATATGAGTCGAACACCACTTTCGCTTTTTGATTCAAGGAAACCTTAACTATATCGAGCTGATCGAGGATGGTTGATATCTCTACCAGATTAGGATTCTCGATGTAGATATATTTCTGTTCATCTGCAGTAAGATTATCTCACACTTTGAAATCTATCTTTCTGACTGTTCAATCAAATGGTGCTGTAAGCTCATATTTATCAAGTCATTTGCGTGCATTCTCTAATGATAGCTTTGATTTCGCAACATTGTTCCTTGCTTGTGATAGCTCTACCGATGTCGCTCACTGCTTTACGACTTTCAGGCTTTCCTTTGAATATTCAAGGCTGTTTTTAGCACTTTCGATATCCAAATTCTTTTGTTTTATCTGTGATTCATAATTTTTCAGCGTGTATTCAAAGTCAGATTTTGCTTTTTCAAGGTCGTTTTTCAATTTGCTTATATTGTATTCTAGGTCTGCAATGGACTGTTTTTTAGAATTTATCGTATTCAGGCTCTGAGCCTTCTTTAGTTCAGGATCCGTAAGCTTCTGGATATTAGCTATGGTGGATTTGACTGATGAATATGTGGATTGCGCAGAGGTAAGGATGGATCAGAATACCGCAGATTTGTTGTCTATATCGTTTTGTGAGAGATTCGAGGAAACTATGCTTGCATTCATCATCTCCTGTCAGCTTTTTCCGAGATCCATCAGCTTGAAATAACTTTCTGAAAGCTTATCTAGAAAATCTATTATTTCAGTTGAAGACTGTTCGTTTGAATTTAGTGAATCATAATATGTCTGAGCACTTAGTAATAAGGTATTAGAATTGCTCCAATCCCTTTCGGCTTGAACTTTAGTCGATGAATTCTTAGCTCAGAGATAAACTTCGAAAGAATCGTTCTTGTCTTTATTGAGATTGCTTATTCATAATATCTCATCCGCTTTGAATAATGAGTTTTCCAGGTCGATCAACTGTTTTTTAGCATTGGTATAGGAATCGCTTATGGTTTTTCTTAGGTCTATATCATAGTCAGTCAATCATTTCTCTTCAATCTTCTCAAGAGTAGCTAAATCATTTTTGGTATTCAATAACGAGGCTTCCTTATTTTTTATGTCGTTTTCACTTTGGGAAATCTGATTCGCATAATCTTTTATCTTGTTTTCCTTATCGTCTATAAGGCTTGATAGGTCGTTTTCCAAAGTTTGGATCTTGTTTTCGGAAGTGGTTACGTTATTCTCTCAATTCAATATATCCTTGTACTGGGCTCAATTAAGAAGGTCTTGCAATTTTATCTGTGCATCGCTAAGAGATAGCTCGGCCTGTTTTATAGTACTGTTTATGTCTGTTTTTTCAAGCTCAGCGATAAGCTGTCATTGCTTTACTTTGCTTCAGTCTTTGAAATATACTTTTTCAACCTTTCATACCTGATTGAATTTCAGCTTCTGCTCATTTACAAGTGAAGCCTTACCTGTAACTTTTATGGAGTTCTCTATGCTTCATGTGGATACTGTATATTCTTTTGTTACTGTTACAGTTTTAGCAGGGGAGCTGAAATAATAGCTGTATATGGAATATCAGATTCATACTATTATCACGAAAGCGATGATTTTTTTAACGGAAAGATATTTTTTCATATGGGTTTTTAGTTATATCAACGTTGATTATAATATGCAATGTAAGGTTAATGTAAAAATATAAATACAAAAACGGCAATATTATATTTATTTTTCAATTTATTCATATTAAATACATAATAATAAAAGACACCCGCATCACATGTGATGCGGGTGTCTTGATTCTGAATTGATAATATGATTAATTTATTTCTCTCATAAGCGATGATGCTACGAAGTCTATATCCTTCAGCTCAATTTTTCAGGTTTCTCATATATTCAGTTTTTCATTGCTCAGATATCTTGTGATCTCTGACATGTATTCAGTATTTTCGTTCAGCATCTCAATATAGCTATTGATTATTCTTATGCATTCTTTTGAAAGGCTGTTTTTGCTTATATTGCGGAAATCTTTTACCCAAGCAAGTGACTCGTTGTTTGCATTGATATTGTATTTTGCGAAAATTGCGGAATTCAGCATATCGAACAAAGCTTTCTTGAAATGATTCGATTCGAAATCTTTAGCCTTTTTATCGTTCATTGAAATTATATATCTTTCGAACAGATCGATGCATTTCAGCATATGCGCCTGCAATTCTGGATTATCGCTTCTTGATCTGATTATTGAAATTACATTGCTATATGCTGGTATGTTTTCCTGGGTTATCTCTCTCATTCAGAACATCGCATAGATATCTATAAGACTCTTTGTCAGATAATCCTCATTATGATATCCCTCTTCTATCTCATCCTTGGTGGAGCTGATATTTCAGAATATCTGACCAGGATAGATATCATCATATATCTCCAAGGCTTCCTTAAGTTCACTTTCTAAGGCCTCTATTTTCTTCAAGGCATCAGCTTCATCCAATTTCTCATTTGAGATTGTTTCAGAGATATTATCCGCAACAATTCATCTTAAGTTATTTGTCGGTTCTGATAATATTGAACTAGAATCTGATCGAATCTTCAATTCAGGATCTTGCACATGATCTTTCGGCATTTGTATTTGATTATTTTTAAATTTTCACTACTTCTATCTTAACATAAATAATTTAAATTGCAAAATGTCAGATTTCAATATGAAAATTGAAATCTGACACGTTTTTCCTATAATGCTTGAACTTGATAATTTAAAGCGAATTTATGAAAAAAAAGAAAAAAGCCATAAAAAAAGAAAAGAAGGATTTTGCAATCATATTCACCAACTGGGTATGATCAAAAAATTCACTTCTGGTGCATACGTTTTTCTTCATTTGAAGCTTTGTGCTTGTGCTTTTTTGAATAGATCTTGAGAAAGTCCTTCTTGTTCTGACTACAGTTGTTTCTTTGGAAGCAATATATCTTGCGATTTTCATACAAATGACTGTGAATAGGAATACCGAATCCCTTGCTTCGGTTGAAAAGGATATCGATGAGATCCAGGAAGATATCGATGAGATCCAGGAAGACGTTGAAGAGATACAAGAAGATGTTGAGGAAATCCAGGAAGATGTTGAATGAATAGAAAAAGATATCGATGAGATCGAAAAAGATATCGATGAGATACAAGAAGATGTTGAGGAAATCCAGGAAGAGGAAGATGAGGAGGAATTCGATTTCGATAAGACTGTGGAGTATTTCGGTAAGATGGAAAAACAACTTCAAGAATTAATGAAAGAGGTTAGTACCCTTAAAAAGCTAAAGAAATAAACCTATAAATTTCGTCAAGACCATATTATATTTGAATTAAATTTAAAATGAATAAAAACAAATTAATCATAATCCTTGTTTGATTTCTTGATATCCTTTCAATCTGAATCATAATCCCTACATTGCCTGATCTGGCAAAATACTATTGAGTTTCAGCTCATCTGATATCATATTGAATCACCATATATGCGCTTTGTTCTTTTCTTTCTGCTCCGATTTTAGGCCAGCTTTCAGATGTATTCTGAAGAAAGAAGATTTTATCCATATGTGTAGCGGGATCATTTCTATCTTCTTTGCTGATAGCTTTGGTTTGATTATATCCTGTATTTCTGATATGAAGGATAATTAACTGACTCACTTGATGAAATATAAGTATACTTCAGGCAATGATCTCAGATATATCAAAAACCAAAGAAGAAAGGCAGGTTAACCTATGATTGATTTGAATGCTTTTTTGAGCCTGATTCATAATATGACCGCTTTTCTGAGCTATGCTTCTACATTTCTGAATATTGGCACCATACTGGTTCATGGCAATACTTTCATTTGTGGAAACCATAGTGCTTATTGTTTTCCTAAAGGAGACAAATGAGCATATAACTCCTAAAAAGATTAAATACAACCCTTTTGGGCAGATATTCAAATATCTAAAAATGCCTAAGATAAATCTTTATATATATTCGCTTCTGATAATATTGATTTCATTTTCATTTTATCAATGAATTCTTCCTTTGTATCTCAATAAGGTTTATTGACTTTCATGATCAAGCTCATGATATATCCTTGCTTGAATCTGAGTGGTATTTTTCATAAATCAGGCATTCCTGCTTAGGAAATTCTGGCTGAAGAGGTTCTCTTTGAATACTTTGCTCTATATCATCAATATATGAGTTTTTTTGCTTTTTCTTGCATTATGGCTCATTAAGCCTTTACCATATTTCCTTTTTCTGTTTGTATTCCTAGCTTCGATTCAAATCATTGTGAATCCCGTTTATCAGTGAGAGATAATTGAAAATACAGAGCATCATTCAAGATGAGAGATAATTTGAGTCCTTTCTTCTTTGCAGGCTATCTCGATGTTCATATGACCTTTCCTATGATGAATTTTCATAGATAAGAATATCTCAATTTTCATGTTGTCCACATTCTTCGTTTCCTTTAGCTTTTTCATAGTATTGAAAATCGTTAACCCAAAAAAATTGATTGCTGAATAATCAACAGAAAAAAACCAGACTCTTGAGTCTGGTTTTTTTATTCAAATAATTATTTCTCTAAATCCTTTTTCATCTCTTCAAATTGCTTCTTATCAATTTCTCACTTTGCATACCTTTCTTTCAATATATTCATAGGATCGCCTCATCTCTGGCTTTTATCATCTTTGTTATAATATTGGAACAGCATGAATGCAAGCCATATCAGAAGTATCCAGAATATAAGGGAAAACAGGCCTCATCCGAAGCCTCATCAATATCAGTACATCATATTATCGAATGGGTTATTGAATAATGAATTTCAAGCACAACCGTCATTGCTCTGAGCAAAAGCTAGAGTAGGGGAAATATACACGAACAAAATCATATTTTTAGCTGCTTTCATAATTTATTGAGGTTATGATATGAAAACAGATAATTATACTCTTTTGAATGAATTTTGCAATATTCCTTGATTAAATAATTTTATTGGCTAATCATATGAATACTATGAATTAATTTACATTAAGATATCAATGCGGAACTCACATCGCACATGTGATCGGAAATCTTCATGCTTCCTTTGGATTTATATTGAATATTATCTGGTTTCATGCATTCAGAGATTGGATATTCTCATCAAGTCATGGAATCAATATAGTGCTCATACATCATGAAATCGTATCTTTGACATCTATGATTATCTTATAGCTTCATCATTTTTTCACATCTATATTTCATGATAATCAAGCGGAAGTATATGTTAGGTTTATTGTTTTTGTTTCTGTATTGTCATTGTCAGCACTTACTGTTGTAGTAGGTGTTTTTGCTGTGTTTCATCCACCGCATAATCCTCAGCTTCATCATGAAATTCAGCAAGAAGCAGAAGTAGTACTTCATCCTTGATTTCACTTATTGTTCATCATAGAACATCAAACCTGTTTTTGGTCTGCATTTACCTTCGGGATTCAATTATCTGTATTTTGTTCAGAAGAAGTGCTGTCTCATGAATCCGAAGTTCATTCAATCACGAATTTACCGGTATACATTCACATAGAGCAAGAGAACTTTATCTCTCAACTTTCAGGTGATATGAATTCTATGATATTCTCTCATTGTTCCAATGATTTGGTTATTCCAAGGCTTGGTATCATCAGTTGGCTTGCACATGTATAAGGATTCGTAGAAGTCACTATAAGCTTTATTTTCGTATTTGGCTTTATGCTTATTACACTTGGATTATATCAGCTATCATCCTGTGTCATCCTTACTTCCTGAATTGGAAGGTTTGATGTATCGGTCGTCTGTTTTATCTTAGGGCCTGTTCATAAGGAAAGAAGCGTATATCAGTTCGATATGTTGTATAATCATAGAAGAAGTACGATCACTCAAGTGAAACGGAAGAATCTCTTAGCCATATTTCATTTCAATATCGCTGTAAGTCATCATATTCATATAAGTCATGGCGCAGTTCATAATGCGAACAAGGCAAGGCTCATAGCTCATATCATGAAGCTTCATGTGCTTATCGCATACATCTGCATAGCCAATGTAAATCAGCAAGGTAGAAAAAATGACAATGCTCATGTGATCATTGTTCATGTTTTTGAAGAATCTGAATCATTTCATAGGTTCCTACCTATAAATTTAGGTAATGTTATGGAAAAATTTCATAGTCTTGGTGAAATATTGGTAAGATTTATTCATAGAAGAAGCATAACCGCTCAAACCAAGAATGTCATGAATCATAGAAAGACATTCGAAAGACTTATGAATGATCAGAATATTCATAAGATTCATCAGAATAATCAGAATCATAAGATTCTTCAAAGATTGAAATACAGATGCGGTTCGAATCTTGACCATCTTGAGGAATTCTCCATATCCTTATTCCATTTTGAGCTTATTCAAAGTATAAGTCATCACACAAGTGCCATACAGCTAGATATTCATGCCGTAAGTCATATCAAGAAAGATACCGCCAAAGTAGGTGAACTTACATTTCAAAGGCTTCAGAATGAAAATCATGATCATTTGAAGACTAGGAATATTATATAAATGAACATTCAGATCATCAGGATATCGACATAATCATCGATGTTCTTGTTGACCCATGGCAATTTTTTCTCAATTCATAATGCATATCAGCTTTCTATTACTATCTTTTCTATTTCCTTCATTGAAGGCTCTTTTCCGTCGTAATGGATTTCAATGGTTCATTTTGCCTGATTTGCAGTGGCTTTTGAAATACCTGGAATCTTTTTGATGGATTTCTCTAAAATTATTTCACAAGAATGACAATGCATTCAAGCGACATTTATCTTTATCTTTTTCATTTTTATTGTTATTAAAATCTAAATTAATCTAACGAAAACATGTTCTTAAAAGCCATAATTGAGGTT
The DNA here is from genome assembly GCA_028685185.1 of Candidatus Altimarinota bacterium. Lineage (GTDB taxonomy): Bacteria > Patescibacteriota > Gracilibacteria > BD1-5 > UBA2023 > JAQUEK01. The sequence continues at coordinate 237,274 of JAQUEK010000002.1, read as the reverse complement.
ATAAGGCATTAGGAGCAAGTATTTAATATCGGTTTTCTAAAATATATTTTATAAAATGCATGATATTATTATATCGCTTGATTGTTAATTGAGATTTTTAACTATTCAGATAAGCCGTGTGTAATCTGAATCGGATTTGAATATATCTGAAAAATCAGCATTGACATAAGTTTTTGAAAAAAAACATGATATCATATCATTTTTCATCTCATATTTAGGATATGATGATTTCTTATCATTCTTAAGCTCTGATTTGCTTTGTGAGTTGATTCATTTATCTTGGATTATCTCTTTGTAGCATTCATTTTGATTTTGCTTTAAGGGATCTGAATTGCAGAAAAGGGATTCTGAATCCTTCATGATATGCACCATATCCTGGTGCGAATGCATCTCATTCATATCCATCGCATGTATGAATTGTATATGCGATGCTATGATGAATCATATCAATGTCAAAAGTGCTATAAGCTTTCTCATTATCTTTTTGAAATGTTAAATACCTTTATCAATTGTTCTATAAATTCTTCCTTTTCCTTATTATCTTTTGAAGTTAACTTATGTGCAGCACATGAATTCAGATGACTCTGCAATATCAGATTGCTAGAGCTTTTCAATAATCATTCGGCAGCATTTATCTGCTGCGCTATATCCATGCAATATCTTTCATTCTCTATCATTTTCTGTATGGTTTCGAGAAGTCATTTGGTTTTCTTTATGTTTGTAAGCAGCTTACCTTTGTATGGTTCTATCATATTTCGTTTAAATTATACCTGGGGTATAGGTTATACGATTTTTATTAAAAGTCAATTAAATTAGATTATTAAATTTCCAAATTTTAGGTTATATAAATAATTTACAAATAAATTTATTTAAATATAATTACAAGTTACAAACTAACTCATTTAAAATGAAAAAACAGGGTTTTCTGATATATTTTCTTTCATTTCTGATAATTTGCATCATTTTGTCTATTTGACTCGTTCTTTATGATAATTTTTCGAATAATCAGAAGGTATTCAGTGTGCTGAATTATAACAATAAGAATCAGACAATCGATAATGATGTGATTGACGTAAAAAAAACTTTGCCGAAAAAGGTTATTGTTAAGAAACCTGTAATCATTGATGATGTTCCGTTCACATCTCAGGCGCCGCTTTGAAACTGGAATGATTTCATGAATCAGGAATGATGTGAGGAAGCGTCTATAATAATGGCTGTTTATTGGTTTAAATGATTGAATCTCACAGCAAAAAAAGCTGATAGTGAAATAAAGGATATATCTAACTATGAACTTAAAATATTCTGAAGCTATATAAACACATCTATCTATGATACAGCTAAGATCCTGCAGAAATACTATACCTTCAGCAAATATAATGTCGTAGATAATATAAGTAAAGAAGATATGATCGATAGTCTGTCAAACTGAAAGATATTGCTTATCCCAGCTTATTGAAGAGGATTGCATAATAAATTCTATACTTCTCCAGGCCCAGTTTCGCATATGCTTGTTGTAATCTGATATGATCCAATCAAAAAGGAATTCATAACTAATGATCCGTGAACCAAATCCTGAAAGTGATATAGATATAATGAAGATATCCTGTATTCCGCTATCTGGAATTATCCGACAAGTACACATAACCTTCTACCGCCATCTTCCACTGATATAATAAAGAAATCCATGATTGAGATATATAAATAATCGCATGATATTTTTTATATGAAAACTTATGTTTTTTTGCATTAAATTCAAATTTATGATAAGATTAGCTCAATTACAACTTTTAAAAACAAAAAATGGCTGATAATTTTGATCCGATAGCAAAAGCTGAAAATTCTTCCTTAAGCAGCAAGGATATAGAGAAAATATATTATAACGATAAGAATGAATTTGTTAAGGCGCTAAAGGAAAAAGTCGATAGGCTTACTATCGGTTTGGATACTAAAACAAAAATCAATGATCTATTGATTTCAATCGAAAGAAACAGATCAAAGAATAATAAGGATTGAAACATAGTTTGGACTTATCTTGAGCAGGAAAAGTTCGAGGAGAAGGTTATCGGAGTTGATAAGAATCATAATGATAATCAGCTTACAGAGATAATCAGTTCAGAATTGGATAGGGAAGATATTGAAGCATATCTAAGATGAATCAGGAATTTCAAGAGAGAGGAAATTTCAAATAAAGATGAGATATATTCGCCTGAAAGGGAACTTTGAATAGTAGTCCGAAAGGATAACACTGTTTTAGAATCACTGAAAAAAATGAAGGACAACAAGTATAATTGTGTGGTATTATTGGATGATGAGAACAGATTCCTTTGAATATTCACAAAACATCAGCTTGCTGAATTCGATGAAAATCTAAAGCTTGAATCGATAATGGATCAGAAAATAGATATTTCCTGAAATCAGAAGATATCGAATGAAAAAGCATGAGAGATCATGCAATGACTTTGAATCAACGCTCTTCCTATATTGAACGATGACAGGACATTATATTGAGTTTTATCTATAAAGAGCCTTGAATTGAATAATATCGAGAACACATGTATGCTTTCTTTGACAAAGCTGAATCTAAATTATCTGATGAAGTAATATTTAATTGAGATAATTCTTTTCATAAAAATTAAGATAAGATAGAATTCAATCTATCTTTTTTTGTGGCATATTCACGTTTTTATTTCATCTGTACCTGTCTTTTATCTGTTCCTTGAAATAATTAAGGTCTTCCTTTATTTTGATCTTGTCGAACGAATTATTCTTATTTGCATTTACTATCAGTTTCAATGCGATTTCCTTATATGATCAATTTCAATCATCTTTCATCTTACATTCGATTTCAGGGAAACTGTTCTTTATTTTTGAGCATAGGAAATAATCGGATTCTAATTTCTTCTCAAGATAGTATTGATATTTCATATTTGATTGCAGTCATGGGAAATCAGGGTCTGTAAGGACTGTTCATTCTTTGAACTCCAAGATTGGAGAGATCATTTCTTGTATCTTCATCATGGAATCAGGACTGATCCATTTTTTCCCTTCGGTTATTTTTTTCGGCAAATCGAAATATATCTGAGGATTCTTTATATTCTTTGGATCGAAAAGTATTTCAAGCATAGCAGGATATAGTATGTTTTTTTCTGGATCTATAGCAGTCCAATCAAGCTCTCATATCTGTGACCTGTCTTTCAGTCAATATGTGACATCTGCATTGAAATAAACTCATCCGATTATTTTCGGTGTAAGCAAAAGCTCATGTAGCTGTTTTATCCAATCATTCTTCACTTTCGTTCAGAATGCAAGCTTTTCAGGAGTTCATGTATGATATGCATCATACATCTTGCTTGCAGATTCAGGATTATAGCTTCATGTTCAGTCTATATATATGCTTGTAGTTCAGGCTTCATCTATGAAAACAGGTTTTCATATCCTCTTCAGCCTATCGAGAGTCCAATATCAAGGTTCATTTATAACCTCTTCTGGAGTTCTCCAACTTGCCCAACTTTCACCTCTGGCTCATTTTCACCAATTATACATTGTAACTCATACAGAATCCACATAATCATCTCATGGATAGAAATCCTCAAAAGTAAGACAGCCTATCATTTCCTTCTTATCCTGGTTGCAATTTATCACCGGTGTTTCCTGATTTATGGTCGTTCATGTCTGTGTTGCTGGCAAATCCTGGCTATTGACAGAAAAACCGAATAATATGTTTGATCTGTCCAGTCATTCCTCTCTTGACCATGACCATACCTTTTTCCAGAAAATCTTGAAGCTCTCAGGATCAGATGCCCAACTGTACCATCATCAGTTCATTTCATGCAGGAACCTGAAAATCACCTTTACATCATATTTTTTGATAAGTTTGAAAAGGTTTCTGTATTTCCTTTCCCATCACTTATGAGTTGGATCTTCAATAAGCTCTTTAAGTGAATATCAGAAAGGATTCACATCTACATGATAAACCTTATCCTTTCATAAAGCCTTGAATGTCCTTGCGAGCTTTATAACCTCCTCATCATTGAAATCATCATATATGACTGAAATGATGGGAACTGTAGTCTTGAATTTATTTTCTATCTTCGGAATCACATCATAATTATTATCCTGCAATCTGAGTCAGAATACATACGAATTCTCAAGGGCATTTGCTAAATTGGTCTGGAATATATAAAAGACCATAATTATGGCGACGAAAATTTTCTTCATGATATTCTTGATTTTTTAGTTTAAATGATATGGATTTCTTAAAATTCTATCTTTTCCTCAATCGGATAAAACAATCATATTACAGATAAGTTTTTGATTCTCCTGTAGCTGTTGTATTTCTTTATAAGTACATCCATCTTTTCGATTTCCTTTTCAATGTTCTTCTCATAGAAAATCACATAATTTCTTATATATAGAAAATTTCAATCCTTCTGTATATCATGTATTTTAGTAGAAAGCTTCATAAGGAATATGAACTCCTTATGGATTCTGTTATTCAGATCGAGAAGGTCGTAGACACTTTTTATATTATATATTATTCAAAGCTTATGTAGGTATATTATCTCCTCAAAGACATCCTGATGCTTCACATACTTTTTCATTATCTCAACCATTGAAGGTATCTTGTTTATCTTTCAGAAAAAAAGCTCAATCACTTCAAGCTCCTTTTCTCTTATCGCATCAGAAATCGAATATATTCTTATAAGGTTGAATATGAAAAATCCTATCAGTATTATTGATATAGAAATGAAAATGATAATCTTTAATTCCATAGTGTTTTTTTATTGATGCATAAATAATATATAAAAACGGATAAAATCAAACTAATTTTCATTATTGGTGACATAAACTTGATATTATTTTATATTTTATATACTTTTATTATGATTAAAAGCGTTTAATGAATCATAAATGAAAAGATACGAGATAATATTCTGAACATTGAGATTGCCGGTGGAATTCCTTATAGTTTTCTTCTCTTTTTTTATAGCAAGATCAATAAGGCTTGTAACCGATCTTATACCTAGGGTCCATCTTCCCATCAAAACCATCGCAACAGAGAATCTTATAGAATTCGCATTGTTCTGAAGCTTCGTTTTCATTCTTGTATTCATTTTCTCATGATTATATAAGATAAAGATATCAAATTCAAAGGTCAAGGAATTCTTTGATATAATAAAGTGCCTATCAATCTGGTTCATATTCTATATAGCGATCCTTTATCTGGCAAACGGATATGTTTACAGCACTGAGATACCGAGGCTTATAATATTCTTCTCGCTTCTGATATCTTTTGTATTCATCATCATAGAAAGATTTCTGATAAATAAGGTGATAGAGAATCTTTTGAAAAGATGAACCGTTGAAAGATACAAGGTTATCCTTATAACCAAGACAAATGAGCTTGAGATAATAAATGAGATCAAGAGAAATTTCTATTATGACTTGGTTTGATATATAAATAAAGATTGCATAAAAGATATGGAAGTCCCATATCTTTGAGATTTCAAGGATCTGAAGAATCTCATAAAGAGATGAGGTTTGGATGAAATCTATTATATCAACAGCGACTTTTCAACTAAACAGATTGAGGAGATATTTGAATATTCAAGGATATATTGAATAAGATACAAATATCTTGCCAACACTTTCGATCTGATAAAAAATAATACAGAAACATTGTTCCTATGAAAAATCCCGATAATTGAAATAAAAAGCATTTGATTGACACCATGGGGAAGGGTTATAAAGCGAACTTTCGATATTTTTTCCAGTTTCATGTGAATTCTTATTCTATCTCCGCTTTTTATTTTTGTCTGATTATTGATTAAGATCGAAGATCCTGATTGACCTGTGATTTACAGGAATAAAAGGGTTTGAATCAATTGAAGATTGTTCGATTGCTTCAAATTCAGATATATGAAATGGGAATTCTGCACAAAAGAATCATACTGAATAAATCCGGAAAAGGATTCTGCGATAAAGCTAGAAAAAGAGCTTATTGAAAAAAGCAGCACAAGGAATTGAGCCTTGTACAAGATTAAGAACGATCCCAGAAAAACAAAGATCTGAAGCCTGATAGAAAGGTTTTCCATAGATGAGCTGCCACAGCTTTTCAATGTTTTTGTATGAAACATGTCTTTGGTCTGACCGAGACCGCATCAGCCAAGGGAAGTGGATCTTTATAAAGAACACCAAAAAAGAGTATTGACCATAAAACCATGAATCACTTGAATGGCTCAGGTGAATTGAAGGGATAATAATGATTTTGATGATGAGGTTAATCTTGATATTTTCTATATCGAGAATTGGAGCCTTGTTTTGGATTTCAAGATATTATTGAAAACGATCTTTGCAATTATAAAAAGATAGCATATAATTCTCTAAAACTTAATTTAACAAATATGTGATTTTGAGATTTCACTCCAGCATGAGGTTCTTATAGGAAACCCATATCGAAGAAAGATTTGAAGAAGCTTAGAGAAAATTTTGCCAAGGCTGATGAGATATCGGCAAGAGCAAGAGAATTTGAAGCTGAAGAACAAAAAAAAGCAAGTCAGGAATTTGAAGACTTGCTTTGAGATATCGTTTAATTTTTTGTCAGTTCATCAAGATTCGGTCATATATTATCTAATGTAAGTCATCTCACCAATACATCAAGATTCTTCTGATCCCTTTTTGAATGAAGAGCGGGTTTAACAGGATATTTCTTTATCTTATCTTTTGTTATGATAGGGCTGAAATCATGTATATCCTGACCAGCAAATTCTCACCTAATGATTTTTGATTCGGTTTTACTTTTCCTATTTATTTTCTTTTCTCCTTTATTTTTGAGTTTTTTCGCAAATTTATCTAAATCATCTTGGTTTAATCTAGGATTCTTCTTTATCAGCTCGCTTAGCTCTTTTGCAATTTCTTTAACTTTGAGTTCATCATGCATATCATAATCAAGCTTTATTCAATTGTATCATAGGATATATAAATCCTTGTTTTCATAGAAGAATACACCGCAATGCATTAGCATATCTCATGAAATCCGCTGAATTTCTTGATTCAGCCTCCTTTCTGTTTCTGCAAGCCTTTTTCAATTATCCATGCTTTTATCTGCATTTTCAGGGAAAACCACTCAAGCTTTCTGGTGTACTTGTTTCATTCTTTCTGAAACCTTCTTATAGAAATTTTCAAATTCGATTCCGAATTCTGTAACATCAGCTTCTCATTCTTTTATCTTTTTGCCAGTCAGTTCTGCCATATCAACAAGGCTTTTTCATTCAAGCCTTAAATCAAGTTTTATTCATAGGCAATACAGATAATCTTCCTTTATTTCACAACCTCATTTTATATTTCAGATAAGAACCTTTTCCAATCTTTTCTTATTATCAGATAATCATTCTTGAACTGATGTTTTTATATTTACTTTATCAGGGTTTTTTTTGAATTTTTCTGCCATAGTGATTTTGTTATGTTTTAACTTATTTGAATATTATCACATTTTTTTTATTTACGCAAAATTTGAGATATTTAATATTTCAATATAATGAAAGGCAAATAATTAAAAACACATAGATGATAAACACAGAAAAATTTGAAAAGGAATATATAAGGCTTAATGAAGCGCAGAAAAATGCAGTAGATAATATATATTGACCCTTGATGGTGGTTGCAGGTCCTGGAACATGAAAGACACAGATCTTAAGTCTCAGGGCAGCAAATATTATATTGAAGACATGAATCGATCCGAGGAATATACTTATAACCACATTCACGGAAGCCTGAATCATTTCCATAAAAAACAGGCTTTTTGATATCATATGATCTGACAGCTATAAGATAAAGGTTTCAACTATACATTCTTTCTGTAATGATGTGATTCTGGCTTTTCCTGAAAAATTCCTTCAATACAGAGCTATAAAGCCTATAGATGATGTGGAGAAGATAGAGATTTTTGAACAGATTCTGGATAACTCAGATTATAAGATGATAAAATCGGATTATGACAGGTATTTCTATATACGGGCAATAATCGACAAGATCAATAAACTGAAGCAGGAATGAATATCACCAGGTGAATTTAAGATAATAATAGAGAAACAGAGGAAAGATTATGAGGAGGAATTATGTTCCATAGACCCAAAGCTGAAGAAATATGAAAACACAAGATTATCACAAGAGAAACACATTTCAAAACTTCTGGAACTAAATGATGCCTACGGTCAATATCTAAGCATATTGAATGAGAAATGACTGTATGATTTTGTGGATATGATTGATTTTGTCTTGAAAGCATTTAAAGAAGATGAAAATCTCAGATATTATTATGCTCTTGAATATCAGTTCATAATGGTCGATGAATATCAAGATACCAATAATGCTCAAAATGAAATAGTCGATTTGATATTGAGCGCATGAGAAGATAAGAATATAATGACCGTTTGAGATGATGATCAGAGCATATATCGTTTCCAATGAGCGAATCTTGAAAATATGCTCAATTTTTCGAAAAAATATGAAAATACGAAATTTGTAGTTCTCACTGAAAATTACAGATCAACGCAAAATATCCTTGATTTGGCTTCAAAGAGCATTTCAAACAATTCTTCAAGAATTTCGAATTATATACCATGAATAGTGAAGAATCTGAAATCAAATCTTTCTGAAGACATCGAGCCGATATACCTTTGAATCAAGAATGATATAGAGGAAAAGGCTATAATTCTGGAAACTGTAAAAGGATTCAGGAAAGAATGAATACCTGATGATGAGATAGCCATAATAACCAGGACCAATAAAGAAGTTGAGGAATGGACGGATTTTTTCCATCTAAGTTGAATAAATGTCGAAAGCAAGGTGAAATCAAATATCTTGAAATCAAGACATATTAATCTGATTTTGGATCTTGTCTATATCTGCTTTGATCCGTTTGATGATGAGAAACTTATAAATGTATTAAGAAGCCAATTCTCTGAAGTCGAAAATATAGACGTTCTTGTCCTTCTTAAAAAGCTGAACAATTTCAATTACACTAAAAAAGATAAAATCAAACTCTTTGATCTTATATCAAATCCGGAATATCTGGAATCCATTATAAAAGAGGAATCCATTCAGAAACCTTTATTTACAACAGATGATGATTCTGATTTCAATAAGCTGTCTGATATCGATAACCTGAGATTATTTGTCTGAAACATACTTTATTGTCAGAATGAGCTTAATTCAAATTTCTATAATTTCTTCAAGTGTATAATAGAGAATTTCAAGGTTGTTGAAATCATGGAAAAGGTCTGAGATTTTTGAGATGTTGAAGATCTTTTCACCTTGCTTAATATTATAAAGAACTGGGTGGAGAAAGACAGGAACATTGATTCCAAATCATTTTTCAAGAAAATCTGATATTACTATAAATATAATCTGATAATCCCAAGAAACATAATCAATGAGAATAATTCATGAATTCAAGTATTGACTGCCCATCAGTCAAAGTGACTTGAATATTGAATAGTCTTCATACCTTGATTATATCATGGAAATTGGTGATGAAGAAGAGTGAATGATCTTATAAAATTGCCTTTTTGAGTCGTATGATCATCGATTTCTGAAACTCTCGCGGATGAGGATTGATTACAGGAGGAAAGAAGGCTTTTCTTCGTTGCGATCACAAGGGCTAAAAGAAAGCTTTTCCTTTCAATGCCAGCTTGAATAGATAATAAACCGAAGCTTCAGTCTGAATTCCTTCAAGAATTGGAATTGCCTATCAAACAGGTTTGAGAGATAGATACCGATGATATTTTAAGAAATCAGTTCAAATCAAAAAATAATACTCAATTGCTGAATTCAAAGGAAGAGTTTTTCATAAAGGATTTTCTTAGAAATTATAAGCTTTCTCCCAGTGATTTGAATAAGATAATCGAAGATCCTAGATTATTCCTTAGGGATACTGTCTTCAAATATCCTTTTAAAGATAATGAATTCACCATTTTCTGAAAAGTCTATCATAAGACCTTGGAATATTTCTATCTGGAATATAAGAAAAATCTTGTAAGTCCTGAAAAGGATTATCTTGAAAGGACTTTCGTATGGCTTCTGTCCAAAGAGATATTGTCTCCCGAGGAACATGATAGGCTTAAACAGAAATGAATAGATTGACTCAATTGATGGTATGATAATAAATGAGCGTTGGATCTTCCTCTTGAACTTGAATATAATTTCAGGTCAAGAAATATAGTTTTTGAGAATATACCTCTTACCTGAAAGATAGATAAGATAGATCTTATGAATGATAGGGAGGTTATGCTGACTGATTATAAGACGTGAAAGCCAAAAACATCGAATGAAATAAAATGATTGACCCAAAATGGCGATTGAAAATATTTCCGTCAGCTGATATTCTATAAGATAATGTTTGATCTTGATAAAGATCTATCAAAAAAATACGAAGTAGGTTCGCTTGCTATAGAATTCGTAGAATGAAGGGACCAAAAATATCCATTTATTATATTGGATTTCAATTCTCTTGATATAGAAAGGGTTAAACAGGAGATCATTGAAGCTTGGCAGAAGATAAATGACATCGGGTTTTGGAAAGATATTTTGAAATAATCTAGATTTTTTTGAAGTATAATCTGCTTCCATAAAAGAACAACAGTCCGAAAATAGCTCAAAACAGATGTCACACCAAACTTATGTTTCATGTGAAACCTATTCAGATATTTATAGCGAGAAGAAAAATCGCTCATCTGTATTCAGGATGATTTATCTTTTTCAATACCATTGCATAATATCCTAAGATTGCCATAGCGAATCAGCTTATTCAGATAGTATTTCATGAAGTGAAAAGCAGGATGCAGATTCATATGAATAATGTGCTTAATATGAAGAATATCACATATCTTCTGGTTCATATCATGGATTCGACCTGATTTCAGAAAATATAAAGGAAAAGTCAATTCGAAAGAAGATGAAGTATTCATCAATGAAGGAACTGATACATCAGAAACTGCACAGCGATTCATACATAATCCTTATTTTGAATATACATATCATTCATTCAGTATTCAAGTATCTGAGGATAGATGAATGAAACAAAAGTCACAGCCGCACTTATGATTATCAATATGTTTGAAAATGTCTTATTTTTCATTTGGATATCATTTAAAGAAATATACAAGATAAACTCATGCTATTATCATAGGAATGCTCAATATCTGTCACATAGTAAGGAATCATGATATATATCAAAGCTGAGGATCCGGCTGCCTTATGAATTCTACAGAAAACCTGAATATTCAATAGAACAAAAGGAAAAATCATCAGATCTCTCATTTATGTTTCCTTTTCTTATATAGATGATTGATAAGGAAAAAAAGAATTATTCATTCCAAAAAGGCTTCAAGCAGAGGGGAAGGGAAATATCATATTCAACCCTTATATACTGCTAAAAATCATTCATAAGGCATTCATAGCAGTTCCTTATTGATATAATTTCAGATCCTTCATAAGAATAATCATATCGGCAATGCACAGACCAGATTATCTCAGATATCAAAGAAATCCTTTTTATATCTTTTTGAGAATATGATCATAGCAATGATTACTCATATGACTCAACCATGAAAACTCATTCATCAGTTCCAGAATTTTAGGATTTCAGAAGGGGTTGTCAAATAGAAGCTCAGATTGTAGAAAAGTATATATCAGAACCTTCAGCCTAATATGACTCAAAAGAAAGCATACATCATAAGATCTTCGAGTTCCGTTTCTTTTATGAATCTTAGCTTTCTTAGGAAATAGTATCCAAGTATGAATCCTAGTGCATATGCAAGTCAATAATATGTCGGTGCGATATGGATTCAGAAGATATTTATAGAGAAAATTGACATGGTTTTAGAAATCTGAATAAACTGTGGATTCTATCTTATATAGCACATAATCCTCTTCTTTCAGATCTTTTGCATCCAATCAAGCTTTTTTGCATACAAGTGAAAACAGATCTTTTGAGGTAGATATAAGATTGGCTATTTTCGGAAGGATCACTCATATTTTTCATAAGCTCTGGCTGATGAGTATGATTCCATTAATCTTTGGGTCGATCTCATCTAGGCTTGTCACGACTTTTCTTTGTTCGTTTGACATTATATCAACCCTGAAATTGATTTTTTTGATTTCAAGCGGATTTTTTATGGATTCTGCGAATCTCGGATCCTTTATGCAGAATAGAGTGTTTTCTATAAGCTCCTGTGCAGTATTAGGTTTTTTTATGCTAACTCTTCAGCTTGATGCGATTATTTTTCCATCCTTATATAAGGTTACGAAGCATAAGTCCTTTGTCTTTGCCATTTCATGATCTCTTAATCATAGTTCATCGGTATTGAGGATCTTCTTTTCATTCAGATATGTTTCAAGAACTTTTCTTGCTATATTATTCATTTGGATTTTAAGTTATCAGATAATTGGAACGATTATTCGAATCTTTCCAGTTTTTTTCTTGCATTTTCAGCTATCTCCTTCTCTTCCTGCTCTATCTGGTAGAATATATCTCAAAGCTGGTCGAAATCCGTGTTCTTATAAATGATATAATAGACATATTCGAATAAGCTTCTGCATGTATTTATAGTCAGATTTATTATGATTATCGTTCAAATCAGTATATATAGGGATTGGTTGGATTTCGTAAGATTCAGAAATATCAATATGGATATCAGTATTGAAACGAAGAATCATATGAAGCTTCAATACAATCCAAGAAGTATATATCTATAATTGGATAATACTTCAGAAAAAATAGATGTTCAAAGTATACCGACAAGGATATGTATCGTAAAGATATATATAAGCATCGCCTGATTATTATATGAAGTATACAGATATCATGGAGCCAGGAAAATATATAGGAATGTAGAGAATATGAAAACCTGAACAAATGTTATCATTCCTCTCTTGTATTTATCAGGATTCAAAAGCCTATTCATTATCAGATTCAATCCTGATGTGAAAAGCACTGCGAAAAATCAGGTAAGCGAAAATATATAAGGATAAACTCAGCTGAATGCCTGTGTTTTTCATAAGAAGAAATAAACGGAAACAAGAATTATAAGTCATCATGCAAATCAAGCTATAAGGCTTCATACTGCATTTAATCAGACCATGAGCATGTCAGCTTTCGGTGGGCCAAGAAGCTCTTCATTTGTTGCCCTAGTTTCTTCTAGATTCATTTTTGAGGTATGAGAAAATTAATAGTATGATTCAAACGTTTATAAATATATCAGCAAAATTGAAAATTGCAAAATATTTTAAACTTATGAAATCAACAACACTTCAATGAAACACTCTTTCGAATCAGTTTCCTATGGCTCATCATAAGACCAATCCGTATAAGATATCTTTCATATTATCTTTCTTGCTCTCATATTTCATATAATAGAAATAGATTGAAATAATCAGTATGATTGTCATTATCTTCAATGGAACTCATTCTATCGGCAAAGAAAATGCTATTCAAGTGTTTCTGACCAATTTCAGGCTAAGAAAATCTCAGATCAAGCTTATATTTCAATTCAATAAAAAGGACTCCATAAATCTCTTAGAAGTCCAATCTATAATTATCGATAATAATAAAGTTATATAAAAATACATGCTATTTAGATAGGATATTCTTAAATTTCTTCTTTCATACCTGAATCAAAGTCTTTTTTTGGGAATCAAGAATGATTTCGTATTTCAAATCATTTATAATCTCGCCATTTATCTTCACTCAACCTCATTCAACTGCATTTCTCGCTTCTCATGTTGTTGCGAATATCTTAGCTTCTTTCAAGATCTGGACTATTCAGTAGCTATTCTGATCTAAAACCAATACTTCTATATCTTTTTCGTCTGGAACCATTCATTCGCTCAATACCTTTTCAAAGTATATCTTAGCTTCTTTTGCAGCTTTGTCTCAATTATATAATCTGACCATCTCATAAGCGAGATCAAGCTTTATATTCCTTGGATTTTCCCCTGATTCGAATCTTTTTTCAAATGCCTTGATTTCTTCAAGCGTAAGAGTGGTGCATTGCTCGAAATATTTCAACACGAGATCATCATTCACTTCCATGATCTTAACGAACATATCATTAGGCTTCTCATTCAAAGCTATGAAATTCTTATATGTTTTGCTCATCTTTCTTCAATCTGTTCATTCTATCAGATTGAATGTCATTATATCTTGCTTTTCCTGTCAGAATGCCTCTTGGATTGGCCTTCATGCAAGAAGATTGAAATATTGGTCGTTTCATCAGATTTCAACATCAGCTTTAACCTTCACAGAATCCCAACCTTGCATAAGAGGATATAGGAATTCCTGAAGGGAAATCCTTATTCAAGCCTTATATCTTTTTGAGAAATTATCCCTATCCAATAATTCGGCTACGGAGAAATTCTTCGCAATCTCTCAGACCATATTGAAGCTTGTGGAATCCATCCATTCGCTATTGTAATGAACTTCAACCTTCGAAATATCAAGTATCTTTCAGATCTGATTCAGATAATCTTCAGCATTTTTCAATGTCTCCTGTCTCTGAAGCATCGGCCTTTCTGCATCTTTATCAGAAGTATCTCATACTTGAGCTGTAGAATCTCATATGATAAGTACTATCTGGTGTCAAAGCTCTTGAAAAGCCCTAAGTTTAAGGATAGGCACAGCATGTCAGATATGGATGGTTGTTCATGTGGGATCTATTCAGAATTTTATCCTGAGGGTTTTTCATGAATTAAGTTTTTTCTCAAGGCTTTCCTTATCGATTATCCTTGAAACTCATTTTTCAAGCAGGTTTTTTATCTGTTCTTGTTTGTTCATATGTTTTTTTGTAAGATGTATTTTATATTTTAAGCGAAACGTTTCATTTTTTCAGCTTCATCAAGCATTTCAAGTATCCTGTATGTCGGATCTTTTGTATCAAAGATTGTTTTTTGTAATAATCATAAACTGATTGATCTGAATCATTCATTTTTCATCTGCTGAATGTATTTTTTAGCGGAATCGACATCGCTATAAATTACAATTACCTTGTATATCCTATCACGGTATATGCAAGTTGTTTTCTCAGCTGTATCAACTTCCTTAATTAGTCAGAAAACCTCTGATATCTCGGAGATTCAATTGTTCAGATTTATAACTGTCATTATTTATTGTTGATGATCTTATCTATAAGTCAGTATGCAAGAGCATCTTCTGCAGTCATATAATTATCCCTGTCACAATCCTTTTCAACCTGAGCGATATCTTTTCATGTATGTTTTGCCAATATTCAATATAATCTGTTTCAAGTCCTTATTATATGCTCTGCTGCAATCCTGATATCTGTAGCTTGTCATTCAGCTCAACCTAGAGGCTGATGTATCATTATTTCAGAATTCGGCAAAGAGTATCTTTTTCATTTTGTTCATCAAGCAAGGATTATAGATCACATGCTCGCTGCCATTCATACACAGACAGTCACCACATCGCAAGAGATATATTGCATAGTGTCATATATAGCAAGACCTGCAGTCACATGTCATCCTGGAGAATTCACATACATTGTGATAGGGGATTTAGGATCCTGCTTTTCCAGAAACAGAAGCTGAGCGATTACAGTATTCGCAACCATACTATCTATTGCATCTCATAGGAATATGACCCTATCTTCCAAAAGGCGTGAATATATGTCATAAACCCTTTCTCATCCGCCTGGAGTCTTATCTATGACTGTAGGAATCAAAGTGTTTTTGATAGGCTTTTTCTGAGTTCTCATATTAGAATTTATTATAAAATATGGTATTTGATTGATTCTATAGCTTTTTTCAAAAATTTCAAGAATTTAAAAAAAATAAACCTCTCAGAAATGAGAGGTTTATGGAAAGCAAGATTATATATTAATAAGGAATACATTCTTGACTATCACTTGTAGCAGGTTTATTACAATAATTTTTAGAGAGATCGTTTCATCTAATAAGTCATGCTGGCTCTAATTTTGAATCATCAATAAGTGAACCGCTATAATTTCATAGTGTTATAGCTTTTTCTCAATCAGTAGCATAACTTCAAGAATAACTTATTGTCCTACCGTCTCAAGAGATGTTTGTTATCTGAGCATTGGTAGTACCGATTACAACATTATCCAATATTTTCAATTTTCAGATCTGAAGCTCATCTTGGATAGTGATTTTCTTATGAAGACCGTCAATCATTCAAGTCAATGTAACTCAGCTTCATAGATATGTTCTTGGAGTATAAGTACCTACTATGTAAGTCGCTTTCTTATTTCAATCCAATTCTAGAGAAGCTCAAAGCTCGAATACCTGTCAAGCTAATTTAGTAGCTCATACTACATAAGGAATAGCATTAGGATCTTGGAATTCTGTTGACTTTATTCAAAGCGCATCATAATTCACATCTCCTGCTTTATATTTCAATTCAGTATCAGTTGATAGATTCCTTCAAGCAATATAATATGTTGCATATGCATCAGGATAGATAGTATCTCAAGTATAATCAGCAGTCTTTCATGATAATGTAACATTTGTATTTGCTGTGTTAACTACTTGTTCGATAGACATACCGTTTATTTCAACCTTATTCCTTATTGCTGTACTGATAGAACTAAGATCGTTCTGTCTTTTTGAGTTTCTAGCACTTCAAGTAACATTTCAAATAGATATAAATGCGATTGCAGCAAGAACCGCAAGTATCGTAATAACAACTATAAGCTCAACTAAGGTGAAACCTTTAGTATTGCTAGTAGATTTTATTTTTTCTAAAACCATAGGGTAATAATTAGAATATAAAAAGTTGATTTAAATATCAACATCCTTATTAAAACATACAAATTTTTATTTGTCAAAAATATATGTTTTAATTTGAATTAGAAGTTTTAACTTAAATTCGGGATTTATTTTACTTAATTTATAAATAAATCAAATTGATTTTGATTTTTAACTGAAAATCTATTAAAGATATCACAGGCTAATTGGCAATTATTAAAATTTGCATACATCTTGATTATGTAATATAATGCAAAGGAATTTTAAAAATTTTAACAAAAATAAAATGTTTGAAAACAAGACAAAAAACCAAAAAGATTTTCTTAAATTTCCTGTAAAGAGTGATGTTTGAGATATAGTCGAATATACTTCAAATCTTTTCATAGAAGCTATAAAAACAAAAGCTTCTGATATCCACATAGAGCCGACAGGGGAATATGTGAACATAAGGTTCAGGGAAAGCTGAGATTTTATCTATGTCGATAAGATTTCACATGATGAATATGCCAAGCTTATTTCAAGGATAAAGATAATGTCTAACCTTAGGATAGATGAAAAGCAAAGGCCTCAGGATTGAAAGATTCCTTTCAAATATGACAAGATTGATGAGAATGTGGACATAAGGGTCAGCATCATTCCAGTTATCGATTGAGAAAAAGTGGTAATGAGGGTTCTTGTTCAGGATTTCTCATTGTTGGATCTCGATAAACTTAGCTTTCTTGACGTGAATAAATCAAAAATCAAAGAGAGTCTGAAAAGCAAGTTCTGACTTATTCTTGTCGCATGACCTACATGAAGCTGAAAATCAACTACACTTTTCAGTATGCTAAAACATTTCAATCCGCTGGATTTCAATATCACAACGCTTGAAGATCCGGTTGAATATAACATGCCTAATGTAAACCAAACACAAGTAAGAAAGGATATCTGATTCGATTTTGCCCAGTGACTGAGATCTTTGGTAAGACAGGATCCTGATATAATAATGGTTTGAGAGATAAGGGATAAGGAGACTGCGATGCTTGCTATAGAAGCTGCATTGACATGACATCTTGTCTTATCGACAATCCATACGAATTCCGCATCTGCAACGATTCAAAGGCTTATAAATATGTGAATAGAACCATTTTTGATATCATCTGCAGTAAAGCTTATAGTTTCTCAGAGATTAGTGAAGAAGAATTGTGAAAAATGCCTCGGAGCATATCATCTTAATGAAAGTGCCATCATAAATAAGGTTTCTAATTATCTATGAAACATAATAGAAGAAAAGGTGGAAGACATAAATTTCTATAAATGAACATGATGTGAGGAATGCAGCAATACATGATATAGATGAAGGATCTGAGTTCATGAAGTATTGGTTGTAACCGAAGATCTTGATTCTCTTATATTGAATAAGGCGCCAGCATTTGAAATAGAAGAAAAAGCAAAAGAGCTTTGAATGATTACTATAATGCAGGATTGACTTCTAAAGTCTGCAACTTGAAAGACTACAATAGATGAAGTTATGAAGCTAATTTAAATTAATAACACATATATGCTCTTGATTTTACAAAAAATAAAAAAAATCTTAAACATAAATGCAAAACCTGAATCAAATTGATTCGATAGGGTTTTGGATTTGTTGGATTCTTTGGATGAAGAGAACAAATATGACGATGCTATCGATCAGATAAATGTACATATATCAAAATATGAAAATGCCTTAATCAATAATGATAAGCTAATCAATAAGTTGAACAATATTATTTCTGAAAAATGAGATAATGAAGAGATTTCAGAAAAGATAAGTAAGATCCGAGATTTTTCCGATGATCTTATATCTAGGATAGAAAAGTTAAATTGAAAAAAACAAGGTATCGAATCTAAAATTCAAGAACAGGAAGAGCAGAATGTACCAGAATCAGATATGATTGAAGAATTGGAGATAATTGCGTCCGAAGAGAAAATTAAGGAATCAGAAACAGTTCAAGAAAATGAACAGGAGGAAAATATAGTTCAAGAGCCAGAAATAGAACAAATTGAAAAAACAGGTTTCTTCAGCAGGTTATTCTCAAGAAAAGACAATGCAGATGAAGAGGGGAAACAAGAATCAGATGAAATTATAGAAGAAAAAGAATCAGAAGAACCAATTTTTCAAGCACAAGAAATCATTGAAGAACCTAAAGAACAGGTTATAATTAAAGAACCTGAGATTATTGCGACTCAAGAGAAAATACAAGAGCAGATAATTGTTCAAGAACAGGAAAATCAAGAACCTACAATGTCAGAATCACAAGATAACAATGAAAAGAAGAAAAATAAAAAACGTAAGAAAAAATGAAAGGTAATCGAATCACAAGGGGAAATTTTTACTGAAACAGTAATCGAAAATGTTTCTAAACAATGATTTTTCAGCTATATAGCATGATTTTTCAGATGAGATAAACCAGAAATAGTAACTACTGATAAAGATAATGAGACTTCTGAGAGTGTCCCAGCTACTGAAAAAGTAGAATCAGAAGAGCCTAAAAAAGAAATCGATAAGATAAAAGAAGAGAATACCCCTGAGAATAAGGATAAGGAAATCAATTCCGCAGAAGACAAGAAAGAGAAAAAGAATTTTTTCTTTAATAGGTTTTTCAAGAAGGAAAAATCAGATTCATTGAATGAATTAGATAAAGCGCTTAATATAATAAAGAATTATGAAAAGGAAAATGATCTTAAGAGCGCGGAATTCGCTTTAAGGGAACTTATATTGAAACATAGGTCAGCAATAGGTTATAACGAGGAACTCATAAGGAAATACTATGTTTTGGAGATTTCCAATATCGAAGAGGTATCGATAAATGCGAAAGATAAGATAAAAAAGATAAATGGCTTTTCATCTGAATTAAACAAAAGATTAGCATTACTTGAGGATAAGCTTGCAAAAAATCTATTGAAGAAAGAACAGCAGACCCAAAAAGAGAAAGATGATCAGGATCTGAAATTCTTCAAGGAAATCGAAAGGGATTTCAAGGATCTCATGAAACAGGAGAAATATGATGATATATGAAATCTGACAGAAAAACTTATAAAAGATTTTCCTGACAATAAGATGCTTCTGGATTTTTTGTCTAAGATTCAGAAAAATATAGATAATATAAAGAAGAATAATACTTTTTTCAAGAGAATTGCCGGTATTTTCATTTCCGAAAAGAAAGATAGGTCTGAATTCATAAAATGATTCAAAGAAGCTATATTGCTGGTCGATGCCTATGAGAAGGAGAATGATTTCAAAAGCGCTATAAATGCAATAAATGAATTGATATTGAAGCATAAGTTTATCCTTAATAATAATGATGAGCAGATAAAGAAGCTTTATGTTCTGAGATCTTCAAATATCAAAGAGGTTTCAGATAATGCAAAGGAAAAGATCAAGAAGATAATTGAGATATCAAACGAGCTTTCAAAAAGATTATCGCTTCTTGAATCCAAGCTTCAGAAAAATAAGATGAATCTTCAAGAGCAGGAAGATAAGAACCTGAGGAAACAGGATCTGCTTAAATTCAAGGAAAAAGATAAGGAAATAAAGATCCTGATAAAGCAAAAGGAATATACAAAGGCTTTAGCTTTAGCGAAAAAGCTTGCATCTGATTTCTCTAACAATAAGGAATCTTTAAGTATCCTTACAAAAATTCAGAAAATCTATAACAATAAACAGATAGATAAAGAAAAAGAGATAAAGAAAAATGAAAAGATAAATGATATATTGAATGAAATCTGAGTCGATCTTAATAAGAATAAGAATCTACCTATTCCTATACATAAGAAATTTTTGAGATTTTTCCTTAATTTTGTCTTGATGATGAGGTCAAGAAACGATGATAATAAGAGACAGAAATCATTGAATAAGATAGAGAGATTATTGAGTAAGCATTGAACCATAAATGATATAGATCTGAAGGTAATAGATGATGATTTTTTTGATCATATAAGCAAGTGACTTGTTAAGGATCTGGAATGATTCACTCTTAAATGATTCAATGTATTCTGAAGGATAATATGAAAGGATAGGATAGTATGAGATACTTTCTGATATAAGCACATTGAAAATGATAAGACATTGTTCTATTTCTGAGATGCAACATGACATTGAATCCAAGCTTGATTCACTGTAGCACTTTTGACAAAGATATTTTTCGAATGTACAAAGAAAATCAGGGATTTTCAAGAGCTTTTCCTTAAAGTCAATAATGATCTGAAGGAAAAGATAAAATGAAAGGTTTTCATAACATCTATATTTTTCGAATGGAATAATATCAAAAGCAAATTGAATATAATCTGAGCATGACATATACCACTTCTTATCTACAGGAAAAAAGAAAGTAGGATTGAAAGGGTCATCGCATGAGGTCTTGCCTTATGAGTCAGGATGATAAACAATTCATCATCGATCAAGATAAAGGAATTGGATCTGGAGGATTGAGATATAATTTTCGCATATACAGATTGAATAATCGAAATCAAGAATGATATCTGAGAGATGTATCATATAAATAAATTGGAAGCATGTTTTCTGAAGGCATGTAAGCTCTATACGAATCAGGAAAAGATATTCGAATACCTGATGAAGGAGTTCAATGATTTCAAATGAGCCAACTCATTCGAGGATGATGTTACAATAATTTTGTTCTGAAGGGATTTCAATAAAGATATGGTTTCTGGAAAAGAAGAACTGGACAAGATATTACAGGAGATAAATGTGAAGAATTTCAAGATACCCTTGAAGAATGCGACAAAAGAGGAAATCATCAATCTTGCAAAGAAAGAAAAATACAGCAGGGAATTGAAGATAAGGCTTGAAAGGCTTGAAAGGCTTTATAAGATATGAGAATTCTGAAAACTTAAGCAAGAAACATTGATCTATTTCAAGGAATGATATGCTCATGATAAGATGAAATTCTATCTTGAGAAATCAATAATGAATGAACAGAAGATGCAGCTTAAGAAACAGGATGAGAAATTGCAGAAGAAATATTCTCTGTTGAATGAATTATATAAGAAGTGAGAATATGAGATAGTAATAAAGGAAGCGATAGATGTTATTTTTAAAAATTGAAATATATAAATATGAGCTTTTTTAATAAGGTAAAATACATAGACAGGAACTGAAATTTCAATGGTGAGAAATTTTTGCAATTGCTTGATAATGCTCGTTATGCTTTAAGGACATGAAAAAAACCTGCATGAATCATCAAGAAAACAACAGAATGAATAATCATCTGATGAATCTCTCCGAAAGAAATCTGGCAGTTCATCAATAAATTATCGAATTTTCTGAACAGCTGAATCGATATCAAGACTGCATTTTGAATACTTTATAAGCAGGTGCAGAATCCAAGACTTAAGAAAATCGTAAATGAGATAAGGCTTAATCTTGACCACTGATTATCTATAACTGACACTTTAAGGCAATATTCGAAATATTTCGATACGCTTATAATCGCTCTTTTGGATGTTTGAGAGAAGACATGAAGTCTTCCTAAGGTATTGGCTGAGCTTGAGAAGAAATTACTTGAGAGCATTGAGCTCAGAGCTAAGATAAAGGGAGCATTGATATATCCTGCCATCCTTCTTCTTATAACCATTACGATGGTTACATTCATGATGACGTTCATCATACCGAAGGTAACTGATTCATTCGTCAAATCATGAGTGGAGATTCCTGCATTGACACAATTTCTGATAAATATTTCGCATTTCATAACTTGAAACTACATTGCCATAATAATCTGAGTGATATGATTTTCGGTTTTTTTCATGATATTCAAAAAGACCTATCTGGGTCAGCTTTGCATATGATATATAAATCTTAGGCTTCCTGTATTCTGATTCATAGTTAAGCAGAACAATGTTATATTATTCATAAATTCTTTCAGTCTTCTTCTGGATTCAGGAGTATTGCTTCTTGAGGCGCTGGAAATCACATCGAATGTAGTTCCTAACATCTTCTACAAGAAAGATATCATAAGGATAAAGAATGAGGTCGAAACATGAATAAAACTATCGAATGCGATGTGATTGAACGTTAACAATAAGGAGATAACATTTGCAAATCCGTATTTCAATGAAGATTTCGTGCATATGATAAATGTCTGAGAGGAGACCTGAACAGTATGAAAGACGATAGATAAGATATGACAGAATTATTCTGCCGAATTGAAGAGATATATAGCGAACCTGATGACGATGCTTGAACCGTTTATAATAGTATTCATAGGTTCAATAGTTTGAACTATAGTAATCGCTATCATGCTGCCATTCTTCAATCTGGCGAAAGTCGCGAAGAAAATGTAGCTTTCTGATATCGCATTCATATGTGCATATTTGATTAAAAAAGCATTTAATGTTATATTGTATTTATTATAACCTAGCCATAATTTATGTTAGAAAATGTATTATTAAGGAATCATCCTATAAGAGACGCACTATTATGAGTGATAATAGATAACAAATGATCAGATTTCTATTATACTGTCTGAACTTTTCCAGCGATAAAGATATCATGAGAGATAGTCTATATAAATGAGGAGATTGAAATCGTCACTCCAGATGATACCGAAAAATTCGCAAAATCCATAATAACACAGGATCAGTATGATAAGCTTGTAAAAACAAAAAATCTTGATTTCTCGTTTTTGTTCCAAGGTTCAAGATTCAGATGAAACATATCTTTCCAGATGAACAATATAATGGTCGTATTAAGGCTTCTATCAGAAAAGATCCCTTCGATCAAAGACCTTAACCTGCCTAGCATCTACAGTGAAATAACAAAGATCGGTCAATGATTGGTTCTTGTTACATGACCTACATGAAGCTGAAAGTCCACGACATTGGCTGCTATGATAAATGAGATAAACATTAATTATGCAAAACATATAATAACAATCGAAGACCCGATCGAGTATGTGCATGACCATAGGAAATCGATTGTCGAACAGAAAGAGATATGAAGGGATGTTCCCGATTACAATACGGCATTGATTTGAGCCATGAGACAGAATCCACAAGTGATATTATTCTGAGAGATGAGAAATACAGCAGAAATAGAGATGGCATTGACGCTAGCTGAAACATGACATCTTGTTTTCTCGACACTGCATACAAGAAGCGCTTATCAGACAATCTCACGTATAATAGATTCATTTCCATCATGACAGCAGAATCAGGTGAGATTACAATTAGCAGATACCCTTGCTTGAGTATTTTCCCAAAGGCTTTTGAGGAAAACCGATTGAAGCTGAGTTAAGATGGTAAAGGAAATCCTAATAAAGAACACCGCAGTATCGAACCTTATAAGGGAAAATGAGCTTCATCAGATACCTTCTGTGATGCAGATGTGATGAAAGGAATGAATGCAGGTTCTTGAACAAGATATCCTTCAATTCATCAATGAATGAGAGATTTCCATGGAAGAATGAATGAAATATGCGAACAATCCAAGATATCTTAAAGATAATGTGAATAGTTAAATAACAAAAAAGACCCATTTGGGTCTTTTTTTGTTATTTTAGGATTAATTTCTTTTCCATAATTCCATTTTCTCGAAATATGTATTATCATCGCATACTAAAGGAGTATAAACTCCTGGGCTCTGATATATCCAGATATTGAATGTTCATGTCATAGGAACAGTGAAAATGTTAGTGATTTTAGTAAGCGTAGTTCATACTGAATATGGGAATGTGAAATCATATCATTTTCAGTCAGAGCTGACTATATGTTGTTTTCATGGTAAACCTGTTAAAGTACAAGCAGTAGGTCCCATATTTTTTGCATAATGGGAAATCATATATTTTCATGCACGCAACGTCACATTTTCCCAGCTTGTCGGTCATCATGATATATCGACTAATCAATAGCATGAACTGAAGACATCATTGTTCCAGATTATGCATGTGTCAACTGAATTCGGCTTTGTCAGTTTTTTAAATAGACTATATCATGTCGCATTGCTGCTATAGTTATAGTAATCTGAAATTTCAGTATCTGATAATGTTCTATTATATATATGGATATCATCGATATATCAGTTAAAATAATTTAAATTATCCCTACATCAAAATCTTAATTCACCTTGACTGGCAAAATTGAAATCATTTGTAAAGCTAGGATTTGTAAAATTTCATACTTCTAGTCAATTTTTGAATAAACGAATTTTTTTCTCTGATGATGAATATGTTCAAGCTAAAAATATCCATTCATTTAAAGTTTGAGGAGTTGTAATCACTAATGAATTTCAGGATACATCATTTACATTCCAACCCCAATCATTATTAGCACCTTTTCATAAGGAAAATCCATTATATGGTAATGACAATTCTCTTCTTTGAAATATTCATCAACGACTACCATCACTTTTCAAATAAAACCAACCCATCACGGTTAAATCTTCATATGATATTTTCGGTAAGATTACTTGGTCGTCGATACCGTCAAAACTTTTTGCTTCTCAAATTTTTCATAAACTTGATATTGTTCAACTTAAAGTTCAATTATTCCCGTTTCAGCTCATATCTTTGAGTAATGTTCAGGACATAGTATCCATATCCCAGTATCACACTAGATTATTATCGACATTCCTGCATGATCATGTATTGGTTCAATATGAACAATCGCATGTATTGTTTATAATCTTTCAATAATCTGCAAGTATCTGATATTCTCATTCTCAAA
The DNA here is from genome assembly GCA_028685185.1 of Candidatus Altimarinota bacterium. GTDB lineage: Bacteria > Patescibacteriota > Gracilibacteria > BD1-5 > UBA2023 > JAQUEK01. The sequence goes on along the minus strand of JAQUEK010000002.1, from coordinate 211,792 downwards.
GATATTTGTCTCAGTCATAGATTTCCGCACAGCTTGAATATGTCGTGTTTGTTGGGATATTGATTCATGCCTCATTTATCATTCATGAGAATCAAATAGAAGTTCAATTAGCGACAGGCAGCTTATTCTCGAATTCATATGGAATATTATAGCTTCATCCATCCAGTATGAATTTCTGCCTATTATCCGATCATGATCATACTAGTTCATGTATCTCGAATTGCTGTCATGATCAGGAAACCGCAAGAAGCAAGCTAGGGAATACGTTTTTTGCAACGGTTTTATATGTTCAATCAACATATGCGATATTCTTTCAATTGTTTTCCAATGTCATTCATATCTGGAAATCCTGCTTATTTTTCACTATGGAATAAGGATAATATATGTTTATCCTAGGATCCTTCGGAATCTCTTTTATCGTATTTAATGATACATTCTCATCTAGAATACCCTGGTATGCCTCAATATTTAAGGATCATGAATTCATGATGCTGAAATTTTCCGAGGGATATGGAAAGCTTCATGTTTTCTGCTTTGATGAAGTAAGAGCCACTTTTATGTTTGCCATATCGGCTTTCCTTGTGGTATCTCTAGAATTGACCAGATTGCCTTGGAATGAGATGAATGAAACGGTTGAGAGAATAGAAATAATAGCTATAACTACGATAACCTCAATCAATGTGAATCATGATATGTTTTTTCTCATCTCTAGTGATTATTATATATTATTTGATTGCATTGTAATAGTCTGTAACTTCTTTATCGGTCCAAGTTCTGTCATAAATACGAACATCATCTATTGAACCAGGAAAATAACGAATAGCTCCTTCAGTTCCAATATATAAATTAAATGTTTTATTTGTTAATATAGATTTAATTCTTGTTTGCTTTAATATACCATTAAAATATAAACGAAAAGTAGAACTAGTTCAAGATTCTTCATATGTTCAAGTAATATATGTCCATGAGTATAATGGAGCATACAAACCTGCCGATCATGCTCAAGCCCAACTGTCTTCAGGAGAATTGAATGTTATTCATCATACATTATCCATGTATAGAAAAAATCAGTTGTGTATAATCATTCATAAATCATCAGGATAAGGAAGATGTTTGTATGAAATTGGAAATATCCAAGCTCAAACTGTAAAGTTAGATTTTACAGTTATTTTATTATTAATATTAGTTATTAAAATATTATTATTGACCCCATTAAAATTTCTTGCATCTCATATTTTTCATCATGTTGATGTTGTTCAACTAAAAGTTCAATCATTTCAATTTCAGCTCAAATCCTGTAATGTTCATCATGAAAGGGTTTCCATGTCCCAATATCACAAAAGCGTATTGTCGGTATTCTTGCAGGATCAGGTGTTGGTTCAGGAAGAACAATCGCAGTCATTGTTTACGGTTTTCTTATAATCGGTAAGGATTTCGTATGTTCATGATCACATGTATTTCCCTCAATTATATATTTCAGCACAGCTAAGGTATGTGTTGTTTTTCGGTATATCGACTCATATCTCGCTTGTTATTCAGGAAAATCATACTTGTGTTCAATTTGCGACAGGAAGTCATTTGTCGAAGTCGTAGGGCAGATTATAGCTTCATCAATCAAGGATGAATTTTTTCCTGTTTTCTGTTCAGCTTCATACGAGGTCATGTATCTCTATCTGCTGTCATGATCAGGAAATCGCAAGAAGCAGGCTAGGGAACATATTTTTTGTGACAGTCTTATATTCTCAATCAACGTATGCTATATTCTTTCAATCATTCTCAAGAGTCATTCATATCTGGAATTCAAGCTTGTTCTGGGTTACGGAATATGGATAACTGACTCATCATCTTGGGTCTTTCGGTATTTCCTTTATGGTGTTTAGAGATACATTCTCATCTATCTTTCATTGATATGCCTGAATATTCGAAACTCATGAATTCGTGATGCTGAACATTTCTGATGGATCGGGGACATATCAGTTCTTTTCCTTGTAAGATTTCAACGCCACCTTTATATTCGTCATGTCGGTTTTCCTTGCTGAATCACGGGAATTCACAACACTTCATTGGAATGAAAAGAAAGAGACTGTCGTAAGTATCGAAACAACTGCTATCACAACGATAAGCTCGATCAATGTGAATCAGGATTCATTATGATGTCAATTTCTTTTATTCATGAATAAGTCGGTTATTAGTTACATTCAGCATTAAGGCTAAGATTCGTACATTTGTAGTAACATGGGGAATTCTCATCTATGTTCTGCCATATGCCATCGAATGTCCTAGGAAAGTTTGTATTTGATATGGATCCATCATAATAGGTTGCAGCATATGATGGTCTTATTCCGCAGCTCCAATTAGTACAATCTATAGTTATGGTTCAGGTTGAGACATGGACCTGATATTGTCATGGTCATAGATATTTTCAATTCTCGTATATATTTGAGCAGCTGGTATAATTAGTTGCTTTCGGTATCATCACTCAGGTCTCATTCACTATAGAATCATACGATGCCGGATTATTGACTATTCCTCAGGTTGCAAAATCGTAAGGAAGATTATAACTTCCTCAGCTGACTATGAATTTTTTCCTGTTTTCTGCTCAATCAAGCGTTCAGCTGTGTATCTCTATAACAATTCCTGATCCAGATGCTGCGATAAGCAGACTAGGGAAATAATCCTTTGAAACCGTCTTGAAGCTTCATTCAATATAAGCTATATTCCTTCATCAGTTTTCAAGCGTTGATCAGATCTGGAAATCCTTTCGGTTTCAGGTTATGGAATACAGATAGCTCTTATTTATCTTAGGGTCTTTCGGAACCATGAATGATCAGTTGATATCGAATTTGTCTGAAAGTATTCATTGAAGCGCGTATATATTGGTTGATCAGGTCTGGTTTGATGTTCAGGAATTCGATATGGCCAGATAATCCTTAGGAAACGGATAGTTATTTGTTGCGCTTTTGAATTCATTTAATGCCTGCTTGATTTTTCATGCGTCAGATTTTCTTGTGGTATCTCTTGCGGATGACATGTTCGATAGATATCATATGAATGATATCGTTGCTAAAACGCTCAATATGACCACCACAACAATAAGCTCTATTAAAGTAAAACCTTTTTTGTTTTCTCGGGATAATGAAGAGATGATTTTATTTCTGATTGATCTTTTTTCCATGATTTTGAATTTATTCGGAAATTATATGCCTATTTGGATTTTATTCAATATAAAATACTTGATTTAATTTTATTTTTTCTTAGAGTTTATCAACTTTACTCCTATTTTGCCATAATGGTTAAATTATTGATAGCTACATGAAATCCTTGAAAGATCAGCATGTTCAAGGATATGGTCAAGGATATTTCCGATATAGAATTCTTATTCCTTTCTGATTTTAAAGATATTCCGATGTCTCCATCAGAAGATTGAGCCACTCCTGAAGAAAATGCATTACTGAAGGCAAAATACTACTCGGAACATTATAATATCCCTGCACTTGCAGATGATGCTGGATTCGAAATAGATGAACTCTGATGAGAGCCTTGAATCATGGCTAGAAGATGGTGATGATTATTTCCAGATACCATTAAGGATGACGATTGGATTGATTTTTATCTCAATAAGACAAGAAATATAGGATGAGAATTCCTGCATGCCAGCTTCCCATTTTCAAGATGCATATATATGCCTGACTGAAGGTATTTTTTCCAATCCGATAAGATAAGATTTCTGCTTTCAAGAGAACCTAGATTTCCATTTAAGGAATGATGGCCGATAAGCGCCCTCAGGGTTTTTGAAGATTGAAGGCATGAGATGGATATCCCGTTTGATGATCCTGTCTGGGAAGAGCAGCTGAATACGAAATGACTGTTTGAATTATTGGATAACCTAAGATAATATCATGATATATGCACTGATATGAGCTATAATGCTATCTTTAGGAAATGCGGTAAGCAGATATATCACAATCAACTTCAACTTATCCAAAAGCCTATTCTTCCAATACCTGTTCATCTCATTCTTATGATGATTGCTTGTATTTTTTTTCTGATATTTCAAGTTTGATTTCAGCCTTTCCAATATACTTATTTTCTCTTTGATATGATTATCCTGATATCTGGCAATTTGGTCTTTATTTAAGGCTATCAAGCATGTAAACACCTGAATCGTCCTAGTTGTCGCAAATACTTATGTTTTCCTTTCATATTTCACAAATATCTACCTTTTGTGAGATATCGAGAAACTTTCTCTGATTAAGATCATGCTATGAATGATCTATTTCTTTACGATATCTGTTTTCATTTTTGAAAAATGAGATGACAAGAAGATCAGAATTAATAAAAGGCTTTCATTTGCGCTTCTGACATCTATCTGATGGAGCATATATTTCAGTTTGAATAATTATCTTATCAAAAGCAACTCTTTCTCACCTTTGCAGATGATATTTTATGCTGAATTTTCAATATTCATCTTCGCATCGATATTTTTCATATTCTCATTGTGAAGGAGATTCAATCATAAGGAATTCCATATAAGCATAAGACAGGCCATAAGCTATATGATTGTCTCATTTTGCCTTTTCTTGTGATGATTGTTTTTGTTTTTAGGGTATAAGTTCTCACCTTGAAACTATGTGAATTTTATCAGCCTCTCAACTGTGATATTTTCCCCTCTGTTCTTATATGTTTTCTTCAAGGAAAAGCTTAATCCTGCACAGATGGTGACAATATGATTTGCCTTGATGATACTTATCCTGTTCGTTTATTAAAATTTATTTGATTTTCTGATTTTATATGTACAATATATGCGTATTCAAAAGCGTTCGAGTCCTGATATCACAGGATTAGCTGAGGGAAGAAAGAGAAATCGAGTAGAACCTTCCGGTGACAAAACTCCGTAAACAAATGAAAATCAAGTATCTTGCTTTAGGTGGTACCTTCCCATAATGGGACCGAAAGCGCATTGTTTTTACGATGCGTTTATTTTTTTTATTTTTAAAATCTATGAAAAAACAAGAAATCTTTAATAATTATCTGATTAAGATAAGAGAAATTTTAGAAAAAGATGATTTTGAAGCAATTGATTACATTTTGGAATATATGTTCACGTCATGAATCCCTGAAAACATATTGTTTGAAATTGACAATATTCTTCAGGAAGTCACCTTGTATGCAGAGCTTAAGGAGATAGAATACAAGGAAACAGCTCTGGTTCTGATAAATGAATATGAAGAGAATCTGAAAATCTAACATAAATCGAATAGCCCATAACATAAAGATAATATGACATACCCACAAGTAAATTCACGCCAATCATTTCCTGAAATGGAAGCAAAGATATTGGAGTTCTGGAAAAAGAACAATACATTCAAAAAATCCATAGAGATAAGAAAGGATTCCTTAGAATTCAATTTTTATGACGGTCCTCCTTTTGCTACATGAACTCCACATTATGGGCATCTTCTGGCTTGAACCATAAAAGATGTCATACCTCGTTACCAGACTATGAAATGAAAGAAAGTTGAAAGGAATTTCTGATGGGATTGTCATGGGCTTCCTATTGAAAATATAGTTGAGAAGAAATTGAAGATTTCCTGAAAGAAGGATATCGAAGATAAGATCTGAGTCTATGCTTTCAATGAGGAATGCAGGGCGAATGTGTTCTCTTATGTTGAAGACTGGAAAAGGATAGTCGGAAAAATGTGAAGATGGGTTGATATGGAAAATGATTATAAGACGCTAGACGCTTCATTCATGGAGTCTGTCTGGTGGGTTTTCAAATCGCTTTATGACAAATGATACATATATGAATCCCAAAGGGTAGTGCCTTATTGTCCTAGATGTTCAACTCCGCTTTCTAATTTCGAAGTGAACCAATGATATGAGGATAAGCAGGATAAATCAGTAACGGTTAAATTCAAGGTCAAGTGATCCGAAAGCAAATATGTACTTGCATGGACAACAACTCCATGGACACTTCCTGCAAACCTATGACTTGCAGTCTGAAATGATATAGAATATGCTGAGGTATTGGATAAAGCTTCAAAAGAGACTTATGTGCTTGCGAATGACAGGTTATGACATTATTATAAAAGCGAAGAGGATTATACCCTAGTTAGGGTCTACAAATGAGAATGCCTTGTATGAATAAGATATGAACCTCTTTTCAATGATTTCACTTTGCTTGATGAAGCATCAAGTTTACCTAAATGATTGGAATTAGGAAAAAATGTCTATAGCGTTATAGCAGGTCATCATGTCACAACTGAAAGCTGAACTTGAATAGTCCATATAGCTCCGGCTTATTGAGAGGATGATTCGATAATAGGGAAGAAAGAAAAATTATGATTCGTGTCTCATATAGACGATACTGGAAATGTTGAGAATCTTTCAGAATATATGTGAATCTATGTTTTCGATTTCAATGAAACGGTTATAAAATTATTGAAGGATAGGTGAGAGATAATAAACATATCCACGATAAACCATTCATATCCTCATTGCTACAGATGTCATACTCCTCTGATATACAGATGAATCTCAGCTTGGTATGTCAAGGTTGAAGAAATATCCTCTAAATTAGTGAAAAACAATGAAGAGATAACTTGGCTTCCTGAAAACATAAAACATTGAAGATTCTGAAAATGGATCGAGAATGCGAGGGATTGGAACATTTCAAGAAACAGATACTGGGGATCAGCAATGCCTATCTGGAAATCTGAGGATAAGACAGAACAATGGTGCATAGGATCTATCCAGGAATTATATGATCTAAATAAGGATTTTGCTCAGATTGAGAAAAAATGAGACAAGTTCTTCTATGCGGATTCATGAAAAGAGATAGATCTGCATAAGCATTTTGTCGATTCCATAAAGATCAAACATCCTGAAACATGAAGCGTGATGACAAGGATTCCTGAGGTTCTTGATTGTTGGTTCGAATCTGGTTCCATGCCATATGCTGAGAAGCATTATCCTTTCGAAAATAAGGATACTTTCAAATTCCCAGCTGATTTCATAGCTGAATGAATAGATCAGACAAGATGATGGTTCTATACTTTACTGATACTTTGAACCCTTCTTTTTGAAAGGACCCCTTTCCTCAATGTAATCGTAAACTGAACTATCCTTGCTGAAGATTGAAGGAAGATGAGCAAATCATTGAAGAATTATCCGGATCCTGAAAACCTTATAGACCTGCACTGAGCTGATGCTATAAGATTTTATATGATGAATTCACCTGCAGTTAGGGCTGATGATATGAAATTCGCAGAAGCTTGAGTCGAAGAAACCATAAAAAAAGTCATTCTTCCATTTTGGAACACTTATTCATTCTTCACGACTTATGCGAATATAGATAATTTCGAAGGAAAGCAAGAAGAAGTCTATAAATTCCTAGATGACCCTAATTTCAACAAGCTTGATTCATGGATACTTTCAAAGCTTCAAGAGCTTATAAAGGAGGTTACGAACTGATTTGAGACATATGATATAAATTGAGTGACACGTCCTATATTCGATTTCATGGATAATCTGACAAATTGGTATATTAGGAGATCAAGAAGGAGATTCTGGAAATCCGAAAACGATAATGACAAGATATTCGCATATAACACATTGTATGAGGTTTTGGTCGTATTATCTAAGATCATAGCTCCTGTCATGCCTTTCATAAGCGAAGAAGTATTCAAGAATCTTACCTGAAAAGAATCTGTGCATCTTGAATTTTTCCCTGAATACAATGAAAAGCTTATCTTCGAGAATCTTAATGAGGACATGGATAAGACACAAAAAATAATCAATCTATGACTGAAACTGAGAGCAGAAAAGAAAATAAGAGTAAGACAACCTCTTGAATCGATAACAATCTGAGAAAAGCTTGAAGATTATTATCTTGAGATCATAAAGGAAGAGCTTAATGTAAAGAATGTCTTGGTTTTGGAAGATATGAGCCAGATAGCAAAAAAAATCTGCAAACCCAACGCAAGGCTTATATGACCAAGATTCTGAAAAAATGTTCAAGAAATCATAAATCTTGCAAAAAATTGAGATTTCATGGAATTATCGAATTGATGAATCAAAGTGTGAGAATATGAACTTAATGAATGAGAATATGAAATAGCTTTTGAAACAAACTGAGAAACTTGAGATTTGCTTGCTTGATTCTGAATGGTGATATCTATGGATACTCTGATAACAAATGAGCTTCTTCTGGAATGATATGCAAGAGACCTTGTCAGATCGATTCAGGACGCCAGAAAAGATGCTTGATATAATGTGTCTGACAGGATAAGGCTTGATATAAGATGAGACAAATCACTTGATATTCTTGAGCTTTTCAAGAATTATATAGAATCTGAGACATTATCGAAAATCGAGGAAAATATGTCTTTATGTGATGTAGATAAGGAACTGGAAATAGATGACCTAAAATTTACGATTCATCTGAAGAAATAATTCAATAAAAAAACATCGAATGCATTGCATTCGATGTTTTTTTATTGTCAGATTATCCTGTCATAATTCATTTTAACTTCCTTTACGACTTGAAGATGGTTTTCCATTTCGATTATTTCTCAAATTATATTTTTATCATTATCTGTTTGTATTCTTCTATTGTGAAGAGCTTGAAGTATTTCTTCCATGTGTTTTTCTTCCTCTATTATTCATTTCAGATCCTTGTTTTCGATGCATTTCCTAATGTATGGCGTTAATGGCGTAATCCTTAACTTATTCATTGGTCCTATGCTTATAATGTAGATATTTAAATGATAGGATAAATGTTCTGATTCGTCAAGTATATCATCTTAAATAAACATTAAATTCAGATTATGATTTTCAATTAGATAATTTCAGAAATTTGGACTGATTTTATAGTGATAATCATAATCATTCAGATGAATTTTGAATTTAAGGGTTCTTGTTATTATTGATTTGGTTTATCGCTTGACGAACTTCAGCTATCAGTTCTTGATGGTTTCAGAGCGCTCATAAGACTCAAAGCTCAGCTTCAAGCAGATGTATATCTCAGTTTGAAACGCAATCATTTACATATCTTGAAAATTCTTCCAATTCGGTATTCATAATTATTCAGTTTTACTTGTTTAAATATTTTTTTTTGTATAATATCGTATGTTAAAAAAATATTCAATGTTAACTTAAAAATATGAAAAAATTAGAGTTATTGATGCCTGCTGGAAATTTCGAGAAGATGAAATATGCTTTCGCTTATTGAGCAGATGCTGTCTATGCGTGAGTTCCGATGTTTTCCCTTCGTGCACGCGAAAACCAATTCAGCTGGGAAGATCTTGAAGAAGCTGTAAAATATGCGCATGACAGATCCAAGAAAATATATTTCACCGCGAACATATATGCTCATAATATGAAAATAAAACCTTTCATGGAAGCTTTCAAGAAAATGTATGCCATGAAACCGGACGCCTTCATAATGAGTGATCCATGACTTATCTGAATGGTAAGAAAAGATTACCCAGATGCTGAAATTCATCTTTCTGTGCAAGCTAATAATACAAATTGGGCTCAGGTCAAATTTTGGCAGGAAGTCTGAATAAAGAGAATTATACTAAGCCGCGAGATATCGCTTAGGGAAATTAAGGAGATACATGAAAACTGTCCAGATATGGAATTAGAATTTTTTGTTCATTGAGCTATTTGCATGGCATATTCATGAAGATGTCTGCTATCGAATTATATGGCTCATAGGGATCCTAACCAATGAACATGTGCCCATAGCTGCCGATGGGAATACAGGGTTTATAAGAATGAAGTCACATGAAACGATCTTTATGAAAATACATGAAGACCAGAAGACTATAAATCTTTGGATTGAGAATATTTCCTTGAAGAAAGGGAAAGAAAATGAGAATTACTTCCTGTTGATGAGGATGAATTCGGAACTTATATAATGAATTCACGTGATATGTGCCTTCTCGATTATATGGAGGAACTTAAGGATGCATGAATAATTAGCTTTAAAGTCGAATGAAGAAGTAAGACGATAAATTATCTTGCTTGAGTCTGAAGAGCTTATAGGCAAGCCATAGATGCTGTTGAAAAATGAGAGCAATATGATACTTGAGAGCTTATAAAAGAGCTTTTTGCCATATCAAACAGATGATATATACCAGGATTCATAACTTGAGATGTATGAGAAAAAAGCATTTATTATGAAAAGAATGCTGAACTTAAGGAGGAAGATTTCGTATGAATAGTAAGATGATATGATGAATTGACTAAGATGGCAGAAATCGAAGTGAAGAACAGATTTGATATATGACAGACTTTAAGGCTTATTACTCCTGAAAGTCAGTTCGAATTCGTGCTTGATAAGATTACTGACATGAATCTGAATGAAAAAGAATCCGCTCACTGATGAAGCTTCAATGTACGTATAAATCTTCCTGAAGATCCAGGTGAATATGCTATTTTAAGAAGAAAGTTCGTTTAATCAATAAATATCACTGAAATATAATGTGAATCGAAGATAACAACAGATCATCAGAATGTAGTTTCAATGATATCGATCCGATATTATTGAGCCTTGCAGCTGTGCGATCCGATGCTGCTGAAATCATGGATAATCAAAGTCCCGAAGAGATCTATAAGAGATTGAAAGCATCAGATGATGCAAATAAACCATTAAACCAATATCCGCTCGCAACAAAGCAGCAGATAGTCTCATTGTTCAATGGATTCGAAATCCATGAATCATACCTTACTTACAGAAGATGGCCTGATTATGCAAAAAATTTCAACCTTAAAAAGAATAATGTAAGAAGCAGATGATTCCAATTGCCCATCTCTTATCCGTGATTGATCTGAGCATTAGGCTGAGATTATAAGTCGTCAAGCACTAAAGCTTATGTTTTAAGTCTCCTTAAATAGTTAATCTATCTTATTCGATAGAATTTTCAATATATTGTTTTCGATTTCAATAAGTGAAATATATTTTCAATTTTTATCAAGAATGAAATATTTTCTTCATTCTGTAAGTCAGAATGTGTTTTTGATGATAAATCACCTTGATATCTTATCGACATTTTCAGGATCGAATGTTATTTTTCAGAAATCAGGAAAAAGCTTCTCATATCATATCTCAATCAATTCTGATTTTTGGACTTCATTTCATCACTCTCAGGAAGATAATACTAGACTATAGCTTCATGACTCATCCAATTCTCAAAGCTTTGATCTATGAAGCATTGTAGTATAAGCGTTCAGTCAAAGGCTTTTTCATATGTCTTCTGCAATCGTCCTGATATATGTTCATGCTGAAACTGTCATTTCAAGGGTAATTTTAGGAAAATTGAATTCTAAAAGCTTATAGCCAAATATTTCTATGATCCTTTCTGGTATTACAACATCTTTTCAATCTCTAGCCAATTTATATGCCCTTTGTCAGTCAATGCTTATGGCACTGTATTTTGGTGGGATCTGCGATATCTTTCAGCTGAATTTCTCTTCTATGAGCCTTATGATATCAGATTCAGTCATTTTTGCTCCGATTTTCTCAACCAGATTTTCGGGCAGATATCGTATATCGGATCATAGGTCTCAGGTTTCAGTGAATCAGTCTAAATTGAAAGAAAACACATAGGTCTTATGTGCTTTTTCAAGATAGGGGATCAGTTTTGTAGAATTTCATGTTGCGACAAGCAATAATCATGTTGCAAGGGGATCTAGCGTTCAGGTATGTCAGACTTTCCTGATATTCAGTATTTTCCTCAGTTTTGCTATTGCCTGAAAGCTTGAAATTCAAGATGGCTTATTCAAAAGATAGAACATGTTATTTTTCAAGTAGATCAAGTAATAATCTGTTTTTCTTCAGTTTTATCTTATTTTTTCATTTGAATGAAAGAAACAGAATGGAATATCATATCTCATAGCACATGGAAAGGAAATCTGCTGATTTCACAACCCAAAAATCTATTCATTTATGCCTTGGTATCTTACTTCTTCAGAATGGATACATATGACATTTTATTATTTCCAACACTTTTTCATTAACATTGAATTTTTCAGCATTCTTCGCTGCTTCCAATCAATGCTTATATCATTTGAATTTAGTGAAATGATAATCATGCAGGATTCATGCCAGTGTACATGAATGAACATCGGCTTTCAGGAATTTTGAGATCTTGTGGGCAATTATAGATGCATTTATGAGATGTTCATACCTATTGAAAAAAACATGATGCCTATGGGATTTCAATTTTTTGAAATCCTCATCATTTATAACTCCTCAAATTATATCAAGAATATCCTTGTGTAACTCCTGAAGCTTCTTACTCCTGTTATTCCTTATCTTGGTAACTAAAACCATCGTTATTCTGTTATTTTAAATGAAATTAATTTAGCTCCTTATATATCCATTTTCTTGGAGTATTCAGAAACCTTGGCGGATAATTCCATTTCAGTTCTCAAAGTTCAAAGGTTCATTCTTTGAATATGTTGAAATATCAGAAATCAAGGAATACCTTTCATAATATATCACCCCTTTTTATGAAATGACTTGATCATTTGATTGAACAGGAAAGGAAACATGACCTTGAATCGGATGAATTCACCCTGTTGTCTCACATTAGAAAATAATCTCATTCAGGAACTGTAAAACTATTCTCTTTTATATCAGGTCATAGGAACGTGCTTTTGATGTTAGTTTCAGAAAGATAGCTTTCATTCAGCTTTATGAAATCCTTGTCATTCGGCCTTTTGATGAAAACTTCTCAGTTCTCAAACTTTATGGTATCTCAAGGAAGTCATAGGACTCTTTTTATATAGAACTCTTTTCAATTGTTTGCATGAGGTCTGAATATCACAACATCTCATCTTGTAGGGTTTCAGATTTCCAATGCTCATATCTTCACATATGAAAGCTTATCTACGATTATGAATTCATTGTTATGGTAACTTGTATCCATCGATCCTCAGCTAATTTGGAATGGAGCAGCTATATATGTCCTTATTATCATCACTATTATGAAAATGATAATCAGATCTCTCAAAAATTCTATAAATTCCTGCATCCTGGATTTTTCCGGCTTCAACTCGGTTATTTCAGTATTAACTTCATTATTATGAGAATTTTCAGTATCAGGGATATTTGATTCTATCTCATTTTCAACATTTGCATTTTCTTCCATGAGTCTTAGTTAATTGTAAGTTATTTGATTTAAGTTATATATCATGTTATTTTCAATGACATTGCTTGAATTTCTTGCCGCTTCCACAAGGACAAGGATCATTTCTTCAAACTCATTTGTATTGGGTTTGATTTACTTGTGAGTTATCTGCTTTATATACCCTTACTCATTCATTATCGCTCTGATTCATCTTGAAATTTTTCTCATAAGCATCAGAAAGCAGATTCTGCAGTCATCAGATATCATCGAGACTATTTATTCAGGATAATGATGCTTCGTCGAACAATACTTTAAGATTCTGTTCATTTATCTCGATCTGCTCGATTTTCTGTCATGGGTTTGCTGTAAGGATTCATTTGATTATCTTGAATCAGATTTCATTCAGAAGATCCATGAATTTATCGTAAGCCTTTTCCTTATATACGACCAATGGATTCTTTTGAGCATATCATTCGAAAGCCACTTCTTCCCTAAGGTGTGACATATCATCTATATGTCTCATCCATAACTCGTCAATAGATTGAAGATAGATGCTTTTTTCAAAATTGAAAAAGTCAGTCTCTTCGACCCTTGCTTTCAGACTTTTAATCTTTTCAAGAAGCAAAGGCTGTATAATGTCTTTTAGCTCTTGTTTGGAATAATTGCTTTCTAGTGTATTTATATCGATAATTTCGGAATTTGCAAAATTATTAATCTCTCCTACCATATTTTCCTTGTCTTCTGTTTCAAGCTTATCTATATTTTCTTCAAGAATGATTGAATCCAAGAAACTTTCAACCTGAAGATCCAATATTTCAATTATTTCCTCATGGACATTTTCCTGGTCAAGGATCTTATTCCTTCTAGAATAGATCACCATCCTATGGCTATTCAGAACATCATCATATTCCAATACATGCTTACGTATATCGAAATTCCTTCATTCAACCTGCTTCTGAACGCTATCTATCCTTTTTGTCAGCATAGTGCTTTCCATAAGCGGTTCATCATCCTGAATGGAAGAGAACATTGGAGAATTGAATATCGAAAACAGCTTATCTCAACCGAAAATCCTCATTATATCATCTTGAGGAGAAACTAAAAATTGGCTTAATCCAGGATCTCATTGTCTTCATGACCTTCATCTTAGCTGATTATCAATTCTTCTTGTTTCATGTTTTTCAGTTCATATGACTACAAGTCATCAAAGCGAATAATTCTGGAGTCAGACTGAAATCTCTCATTTCAGTTCTTTAACTCTTTCATCGATTTTAATATCGGTTCATCTTCATGCCATATTGGTTGCAATTGTGATCGCTCAGAAAGCTCATGCATTTCAGATGATCTCAGCTTCTCTGGAATCCTGTTTGGCATTAAGTACTTCATGAGGTATTCATTTCTTCTGCAGTAGATCGCTAAGATACTCGGATTTAGCGACTGATACCGTTCAAACAAGTACAGGCTGTCATTTCTTATGGAACTCATCGATAACCTTCACAAGATAGTTGAATTTTCAAGTTTCATTCTTAAATAGGAGATCTGATTTATCATCTCTTATCATAGGTCTGTTCGTAGGTATTACCATAACCTCAAGATTGTATATCTTTATGAATTCCTCTTCTTCTGTTTTTGCAGTTCATGTCATTCAAGAAAGTTTCCTATAAAGCCTGAAAAGGTTCTGGAAAGTTATCGAAGCAAGGGTTTTTGACTCCTGTTGTATAGTTACTCATTCTTTTGCTTCGATTGCCTGATGAAGTCAATCGGAATATCTTCTTCCTGATAAGACTCTTCAAGTATGTTCATCGATTATAAGGATCTCATTGTTCCTTATCAGATAATCGATATCCTTTTTATATACAGTTTGCGATTTAAGCGCATTTTCTATGTGGTGTATATCATTATAATGAGTAGACACATAAATGTTTTCGACTCATAGCATCTTCTCTATCTCTTGAATTCATTCTTCAGTCAATGTAGCTGTCTTCTGTTTCTCATCGATCTTATAATGAGTCGTTTCCTTAAGGACTTTAGATATCTGGGCGAATTTGATGTATTTGCTTGTCGGCTCCATATCAGGAGATGATATTATCAGGGGAGTTCTGGCTTCGTCTACAAGGATTGAATCTACCTCATCGACTATTGCATAAAACAATGGTCAGATAACTCTTCTTTCTTTTCAGATCGCCATATTATCCCTAAGATAATCGAATCCTAACTCATTGTTCGTTATATATACGATGTTTCTGGAATAATTCTGTTGCTTTTCGGAATTGTTCTGGGAATGCACGATAACTCAAACACTCAATCATAGCGTATTATATATGATTCACATTTCCTTGGAATCACGTCATGCAAGGTAATCATTCACAGTTACTATATGGACAGGGAATCAAGCTAAAGCGTTCAGATAAGCTGATATTGTCGCAACAAGGGTTTTTCATTCTCATGTCTTCATTTCAGATATGTTTCAATCATTCAAGCTTAATGCTCATACAAGCTGAACATCAAACGGAACCATGTTCCATAGGAATTTTTTGTCTCATAGATCGAATTCCTTTCAATTTATAAGCCTGCAAGCTGTTCTATGTAATGCAAAAGCTTCGAATTTTATGCTCTCAAGGATTTCCTTGATTTTCTTATATTCATCTGGTTTCGTATGATCAAGTCATTCGAAAAGAGACATGAAGTGTTTGGTTTTTTCCTGTACTTTCTCAATCGTGTCGATTTCCTTTATGAATTTTTCCTCGATTTCCTTTATTTTTTCAACCTGGTCAAAATATTTCTTGACCTGTTTTTCATTCGGATCCCCGAATATTTTCTTTATTAAATTTTCTATCATTAGTTTATTTTATTATTTATCAAAGTTTTTACTATGAAATCCTTATCTTTCATTATTTCATTTATCTGGCTTCTGCATTCATCCATCTGGCTCTTATCCAGAACCTGATTGTCGGCTAGAGCGAAAAACAATCAAGTATAATCCTTATATATAGCCTTATCCAATTCTACTGGCATCATTCATGCTGTCGCATTAAGTCATCATAGATTCAGGTTCGTGTATCAGATTATGCAGGTTTTAGGTGATTTTATAAGTCATTCATAATTTCAGTTTCAAGCTATGTTCATATCCCTTTCATCGCCTGTAAGATATAGGATATAGTTGTTCATGTTCAAGAATATCTTATTCAATTCTATTATGAAGCCATCATTTGCGCGAATATCCTTTTCTACAGCTTTCTGTTTGTCTTGCATATATAATTTCACAAGAACGTCATAATATCTGGAAAGCTTAATATATGAATTATTAACCTGTTCCAGATTTTTTGTAGGCTTTATCTCAAATTTCTTATAGCTTAATACATTCAGCGAATATGGAAAATCAGGATTTCTGAAAGCATCGCTTGAAAGCTTTTTTCATTCAAGCTTCCAATTTTTCCTTAAGGGATTGATTTCCTTCTTTTCTTCTACCTTGGTGAAAACCGGTTTAAGAAGCTTTCATAATGTATATCATGAATATTCCTTTCAATCCTTTCATGTGTATCTGATCTCTATGAATCAGTCGTTGAGCTTTCAATAATACTTTATTACACTATTCTTCCTCAAAGTCTTGATTACCTTGGAATTGAAATTCGGAGATGTCCTTATATTTATCGCGTATGAATTTACTGATGCTTTATTATAGTCATCATCGGTGATTTTTTCTGACGCTATGACAGTATCTAATCAAAGATTAAGAAGGATTAATAGGAAAGATACTATTTTTTTCATATTATTCTTTTAGTCTTCAAAAAAGGTATCAACTATCTTCTTGTATTTCAATCTGCTTTTAATATCTTCGTAATAAGTGTCTCATGGTATAAGTTTTGTCCTTAATCTCTCAAGAACTTCCTTATTCTGGTATTGTGACAATATCTTTTCGATTTCAACATTGATCTCTTCATCTTTCACTTCGACCTCTATCATCGATTTCAGCTTTTCAAGTATGAGTTCAGCTTTTAGTCTTCTAAGCGCTTCTGGCATTATCACTTCCTGTTTGTATCATTGTGCATCTTTTTTCAGGTGTTCAAGATAATGGTCCATGCTCATTCCTCTTCATTGTATGTCATTTTCCTGTTCCTTATATATTCTGTCTATCTCATGAGCCAGAAGATGTTCTCAAAGCTCGATCTTAGAGATCTTTTCCAATTCTTCAAGCAGAACCTGTTCATCAGCAAGCCTTGTTCTATGTTCTTTTTCTTGTCTTATCTCACCTTCAAGGATTTTCTTGAATCATTCGAAATCAGTATTCACTCATCTTAGTCATTCTATGAATTCATTCGTCCATTCTGGTTTTACAGCTTTTTCAACATTGAATATCGTTGTCATGAAAAAGACCTTTCTTCATGCAAAATCAGGAGAATGATAATCTTTAGGGAAAGTTATGTCAAATTCTACAACATCTCAAACCTTTGATCATACAAGCTTTTCTTCAAATCCAGGAATGAATGCTCAGCTTCAGATCACAAGAGGGAATGCCTTAACTTTTGTCTCTGGGATTTCTACACCTCATTTCTTGTCGAATCACTGAGTATCAAGTGTTATCTTATCTCAAGCCTCTATTATGGCTCATTCGATTATCTCGAATTTTGTAAATCTCTTTTCGATTTCAGATATGGTATCGTCAACATCTTTAGCATCTGCTTCTATCTTAGTTTTCTTGACTTTGATCTTTTTCATCTTCTTTTCATCTATCTCTATTTCTGGCAATACTTCAACTTCAAGATTGATCTCGAATGGGCTTGTTGATTTCAATTCCTTTATGTTTGCAGGTCATGTAGGGACTATTCATTCCTTTTTCAGGGCTTTTCCATATACCTCATTCACTAGTTTGTCTATAGCTTGGTTTTCTATGAAATCCTCTCAATAGTTCTTGGCTATGATTTCTGTTGGGATCTTAGCTCATTTTCTGAATCATTTTATGTTTGCATGTTCACTTATCTCTTCCATTACCTTTTCCTTGCATCTTTCGAATTCCTTTGAGCTTTCTTTGATATTAAGTTCTATGGTGTATGGATTAATTCTTTTTACTGTACTTTGCATAAAAAATCTTTAGTTTATAAAAATAACCCCCAAATTATATGGAAATTATGAAAAATTCAAATTATTCTTTATTTTGATTCTATGGTATCTATGATAAATTTCACCGAATCAACTTTTTTTATTTTTTTGAAGTTAGGCAGGAATCTTGAAAAATCTAGAAATTTCAGGTAATAGATTATCTTTTCAGCATTTGATTCATATATTCAGACGTTTTCCTTTGTTATTAGCTCGATATTTCACTCTTCCTGACCTGGAATGAAACTAGGCGATATAAGAGGAACATCTGATGCTATGCATTCGCACATTATCGTTCATCCTGGTTTTGCTATGAAGATATCATAATCCTTCAATATCTCCTTTATCTTTACGAACTCAGTGAATCTGATGTTTGAACTTTCGAATTTTTCCTTAATTATCTTATATAAGCTATCATTTCTTCATTTTATCACAAGTATCTCATCATAGAATTCCTCATTTTTCAGCTGCTCGAAAAGCTTTAAGCAGAAAGTTTTCTTAAGTCATGTAAGTAGGATTAGGATTTTCTTGTTTCAGATTATTTCCTTATCGGTGAAATATTTCTCTTCAAGCGGAAAAAATGAGACATGCACATTGTCCTTATAATCATTGTTTATGAATTTGCTTATGAAGACCTCTTTGCTCCATTTGTCTATCACGAAGAAATCGTCGATTATCTCCTTTCAATAATACCAAGGCATTCATATCTCTATCGAATCGGTTACTATTACTGCTGTTCTGAATGTTTTCTCATTTGTCTTGCAATAATTCCTTATGAATGCTGGCCAGTTCGGGAAGGTGCATATTATATAATCAGGATTGAAGCTATCTACGATCTCGTTGAATTTTTTCTGATAGATGCTTTTGAATATTATATCCAGCAATTCGTTGGTGAATTCCTGATCAAGAAGATTGAATGTAGCATCCCATATGAATGGAACCTTTTCGGTGAATGCGTAGAATTTTCTGGAATTGTCTCATCACTTCTTCAATAGGTCCGTAAGATCGATCTTCTCGAAGATATCTCATCTATCCTCTATATAGCTTTTAAGTGTGTTTGCGGCTGCATTATGTCATGTTCCATACGAAGCTGTAAGTATAAGAAATCTCTTTTGCATATGATATGATTTATGGTTTTTTCAGAGTTTAACGACATTTGAATTTTTATCAAATTGATTTTCATCCCCGAATAGAACTATTTCTTAAGCCTTAACAGAAAAAATATATTCAGAATCAATAACACTCAGAAAAAATAGAAGGGAAGATTCTTTCATATAAGATAGAGAGTTCAGGCAACTAAAGGTCCAGCTATGTCTGCCATGCTTCAGAATGCAGTGTTGAGTCATAGGTTCTTTCAGAAGTCTTTCTTATGCGAATAATGTGTGATAAGCGAATATATAGCTGAATTCGTATTACTTAATCAGACCGTGAATATTATAAGTATGAAATATAGAAGATATATATTCGAATTAAGTCATATCGCGAAAAGTCATATGGATATAAGAACAAGTCAGGCTATTATCATCTTGATCTCTCATATTTTCCTGTAGACGTGCTTTATGAATAATATCTGGTAAATTATTGCAATTATTCATATATATCAGAATGTCAGTCCGATCTGCTTTGTATTCAAAGCGAATATATTATTCAGGAAAAGTGCGAAAATAGTCTGGATACCTGCGAATGTTGCAGTCACTCAGAAAAATGTCACAAATAATGATAAGAGGTTTATGGATGATCATTTGATACTTAATTTTTCTTCTTTAGCATGGTCAGGTTTTGAATTCGTCAGGAATATAACAACTGATATAAGGCTTAATGATAATATGAAAGCCGATATGAATCACATCTGCTTCAGATCTTTTCAGGACAGAAGTGTTCAGAATATCGGTCATAGCGTGAATCATAATCAAATTGAAGCTCAGATATATCACATGTTCACGATCCTTTCATCATCATTTGAGATATCGCTTATATATGCTTGAACGACACTTACTCATCATCATCATAATCCGCAAAGGAATCTTGCGATGAAAAATATATATATGTTCGATGAGAATCAGAATATGAGATATCAGATTATATTGAGCAATATTGTGAATATAAGTATATTCTTCCTTCAGAATTTATCTGAAAGCTTTCAGAATATTATCCCACCAAGAAACATTCATATGGCTGTGGCCGATATTATAAGTCATATCGTAAATGAATTTCCTCAGAACCCTTCTATTATGAAAGGAATTATAGGCAGAATGAAGCTGAATCAAAGAATATCAAGAAATATGGAGAACAGCAATACTATTAGTTTTTTATTCATCAGTTTTTTAAAATATTCATCGCGATGATTTTATCGTTTTTATTTAAAAATCAATTTTATTATATAACCATTATTGGCTTGAAATAATTTTCATAATGAATTTGAAAAAAACACTAAGTCTCATATAATAAGCCCAGCATTTAACTATGCTAAATTCCTAATAGTAAAAAAACAAGCATTAGATAAGTGAAAATGCTGAATAAATTTTTTGAACACGTAATTTATTTTTAAACAATATAACACAATATATGGTATCAGGTGAAACTTTTACAGCAATAGATATTGGAAGCAATAAAATCAAAACGATAATTTGAGTTTTTAATGAAGAGAAAAAATTAAGGGTTTTATGAGTTTGAGTATCTGCGTCATGATGAGTTAGAAAATGAAACATCCTAGATATGGATGAATTCAAGGCTAACATCGATACAGCTTTGTCTGAAGCTGAAAGAATGACATGAGAGCAAGTCTCTCATATATATCTTAGTCTGTCTTGAACATGAATAGATGTAGCAACGAATAAATGAATAGTTGCGATAATGGATCATGAGATTTCTGAAGATGATATAAACAGAAGTCTTGATATGGCTCAGAATTGAGTTGATCTTCAAAATAGGGTAGTGCTTAAGGTTATACCTGAACAATTTTGTTGTGATTTCGAATCAGGAATCAAAAATCCTATCTGAATGACTGCAAAGAAACTTGAAGTAATAGCTCATATCTTTTCTGTTTGATCAAACGTATTGAATAATATAAAGAAATGAATATTTGATGTTTGAGTTGATATAGTTGATATATATCCGAACCTTATAACTGTCTGAGAAGCGGTACTTACAAAAAGGCAAAAAGAGCTATGAGTTGTATGTATAGATATCTGAGCTAGCACCACTTGAGTTACGGTTTATGAGGAATGAATGCTTATATTCTCTTCCATTATCCCTATCGGATGAGAGAATGTAACTTCTGATATCGCATTATGAGCTCGTGTCTCTATAGATTTAGCTGAAAAGCTTAAGCTTGAATATGCTGATTTGACACTATGCAAACAAGAAAAAATGAAAGATGAAGAGATAGAGCTTGAAAAATTATCAAAGAATGAGACTTGAAACCTTGCAATGAAATACCTATCAGAGATAGCAAGAGCAAGATATTCTGAAATACTTTACTATGTCAATGTTGAGCTTAAGAAAATCTGAAAGGATTGAATGCTTCCTGAATGAGCTGTTATAACCTGAGGTTGAGCAAAGATGAAATGATTGCTTGAACTGTCAAAGGAAATCCTACGTCTTCCAGCTTCAATCTGAGTTCCTGAAGATTCTGATTTCATAAGCTGAACTTCAATATCCGATCCTCAATTCTCTTCTGTAATCTGAACACTTATACTTTCTCAGAGATATTCCACACATAAATGAGGGATAAAGTTCAATATGTCAATTTGAGGCTTCTGGAATTCATTGAAAAATCTTTGGTATAAGATAGTGCCAAAAGCATAATTTAAATAAAATATTAATTTCTAATTTCCATTAACTATGTCTATAAGAAAAACTGACGACAAGCTTAAATCTTACTTGAGAGGGGATTTCACCAAAAACCCTATTGAAGAGATCAATGTATCTGATTACATTTCTCCTGTTGCGAACATAAAGGTTATTTGAGTTGGTTGAGGTTGACAGAATGCTGTGAACAGAATGATCGCTGCATGACTTGAATGAGTTGAATTCATTGCTATCAATACTGATGCACAAGCTTTATTCACTTCAAAAGCTCAGATAAGGATAAATATCTGAAGAGCTACAACCAGATGACTTTGAGCAGGAGCAAATCCTGAAGTAGGTAAGAAAGCTGCAGAAGAATCAAGTGAAGAGATAAAACAAGCACTTGCTTGAGCTGATATGGTTTTCATCACTTGCGGAATGTGAGGTTGAACAGGTACAGGAGCAGCTCCAGTCATAGCTGAGATTGCAAAATGACTTTGAGCTTTAGTTGTTTGAGTCATTACAAAACCTTTTGCTTTCGAATGACAGAGAAGATCGGTACAAGCTTTGGACGGATTCGATAGGTTAAAGGAAAAAGTAGATACTCTTATTACTATACCAAATGACAAGATACTTACAATCATAGACAAAAAAACACCACTTTTAGATGCTTTTCAGATCGTTGATGAGGTTTTGAATCAATGAGTACAATGAGTTTCGGATCTTATAACTCATCCTGGACTTATAAATGTTGATTTTGCCGATGTTAAATCTGTTATGCAAAATGCATGAAGCGCTTTAATGGGTATCTGATACGGTTCTTGAGAAAACAGGGCTATCGAGGCTGCAAGATCTGCAATCGATTCTCCTCTTCTTGAGCTTTCAATCGCTTGAGCAAGATGACTTCTTTTCAATATAACTTGAGGATCGGATCTTTCAATGTTTGAAGTAGATGAAGCTGCTAAGATTATTACTGAAGCATGTGACGGTGAAGCAAATATCATTTTCGGTGCTACTATCAATGAGAATTATACAGGAGAAATCAAGATTACAGTTGTTGCAACATGATTCAACGAAGAGACAAACAAGAAATATCAGGAAACACCTAAGACAACTATCTGATCACAATTCGGTAAGAGAACTCTTAGCGGTTGACAGCAAAGCTCTTTCAATAAGCCAGCTCCTCAATCAAGCATTGATGATTCAAGCGATTTGGATGTTCCAGCTTTCTTGAGAAACAAGATGAAATAATAAAATTGAATACAAAAAAAAAGAGATGCGATTAATCGCATCTCTTTTTTTTTGTATTTGATAAATACTGAAAATAAATAAACTGCATTAATACTAAATAAAAAAACATATGAAATTTGTAGCTATAGATCTGGAAACCACATGATTGAATAAAGATAATGATGCCATAATTGAGGTGGCCTTATTGAAATATGATGATTTCAAGCTCACTGATGAGTTCTGCAGCCTTGTTAACCCTGGGTTTTCTATTCCTGAGGAGGTCAGCTATATCACTTGAATTACAGATGATGATGTTGAAAATTCACCAACTTTCATTTCATTGAGGGAAAAGATAAGGGAATTTATTGGGGATAGTATTGTAGTATGACATAATGTCAGCTTTGATATAGGTTTTCTTAAGACATATTGAGTAGATCTCACATATAATTATTCGATTGATACCTTTGAATTATCACAGATACTTCTTTATGAAGAAAAGAGCCTTAGTCTTACAAGCTTATGCAAAAGCCTATGAGCAGGATTTGAGGATGCTCATAGGGCAAGAAACGATGTTGTCGCAACTGCAAAGCTTCTTGAAATGCTTGTATGAATTCTTTGTAATCTGGATGAATCAAGGAAGAAGATACTATACTTCATATATTCGCTGTATAAGGAAAAATGATCGTTTTCGATAATTCTTGAAGAATACCTTTGAGAAAATTTGAATTTCATAGAAACTGAAATCATTGAAGATATGATTATAAACAGGATATGAAAATACAAGAAGCAAGAATTGATTGTTGATGCTGATATCAGATTGAATGCATTAGATACTCTTTCTGATAATATCAAGAACCAGGAAAATATCGAGGAAAGGATTGAACAGAAAAAAATGATAGAGATAATCGATTGATCATTCAAGGATAAAAAACTCTCTCTCATAGAAGCACCGACTTGAATCTGAAAGACATTCGCATACCTTATTCCAGCCATCATACATTCTGTAAAGACATGAACGCAAGTAGTAATATCAACAAACACAAAATGACTTCAGGATCAAATAATCTATAAGGATATACCGAAACTGAAGCTAATATTATCTGAGCATCCTGAAACCGTTGATTTTACATATTCAAAGGTAAAATGAAGGAATAATTATCTGAGCATCCTGAAATTCTTCGAATTCATCCATAATCATGAAAAATGAAACGAAGAGATAATATTTATATGAAAGATTCTTTTTTGGCTTATGAAGACAGAAACCTGAGAGCTCGATGAAATGAATTTCTTCTGAAAGGAATTTGTTTTGCTGAAAGAAGTGAATTCTTGAGATAAGAGGGTATTATCATCAACGAATCCGTTCAAGAATAATGAATTCTTATTTAAAGCCAGAAATAACGGTAAAAATTCAAATATTGTGGTAGTAAACCATTCTCTGCTGTTTCAGGATCTTGAAAATGTATCCAGCATGATTTTGCCGAAAATCAAGAACCTTATAATCGATGAGGCGCATAATCTAGAAGCAAGCGTGACAGATAGCCTGAAAAAGCATTGTTCGATAGCTCAATTCGAAACCAACCTATTTATCCTAGAGGCTATACTGAAGCAGAAAAGTAAAAGTGCTGAATCCATAAAGATCGAAAAATTCTATGAGATGAAGGAATGAATAATAATGCACGTCTGAATAATCTTTGATTTTCTGGAATCTTATGTTGAAGGAAAAAAAGATCAATCTAGAGATTTCGATTCAAGGGATTTCCTGATCTGAAGTGACCTTTATAAGAATGAATCATTCTGAAACATCTTAAACATCTTGAATTCACTTGAATGAAAGATACATTTCCTGCTAGATTATCTTTATACAGTCTGAGATGAAACATTTGAAAAGATTGAGTGATATCTTAAGGAATTAGAAGAACTTCTTAGTGTTCTGAAAAACATATTGAAAAGCGAATCCGATTCGAAATTCATAAAGGTCGTATATAAGGATAATAAGAATTGAATTTGAATATATCATACATTATTGAATGTTTGATCTTATCTGAGTGAAAATCTTTGGTCAAAGCTTGATTCTGCAGTCCTCACAAGTGCGACTTTGAAAATCTCGACATCTTTCGATTTCATAATAAACACATTGTGACTTAAGGATTTCAATACCTTTGTTCTTGAATCAGATTTCGATTATTCCAAGCAAGCCCTCATATATATCCCTTCTGATATCTGAGACATAAGGAAGAACAATGAAAGGAAAAGAATAAATGAATTCATAAAGGATGTCATCTGCATAGTTTGATGAAGGACATTGTGACTTTTTACATCTTTCTCAACCATAAAAGAAGCTTTCCTGCAGATCTTTCCGGAATTGAAAAAGCTTTGAATCAATCTATTGGTGCAATGATTATGATGATGAAAATATAAGCTTCTTGAAAACTTCAAATCAAGCTCTTCGAATTCAGTATTGTTCTGAACAGACAGTTTTTGGGAATGAGTCGATATTCCAGGATCAGACCTTGAAGTGCTTATAATATACAAATTTCCTTTCATGGTGCCATCAGATCCTATTTTTCAGGCAAGATCGACATTATATAACGATTCTTTCTATGAATACAGCCTCCCGAATATGATCTTGAAGTTTAAACAATGATTAGGAAGACTAATAAGGACAAAAACTGATAAATGAATTATAATAATACTAGATAAGAGAATTGACACATCTTGGTGAAATATCGTGAAAGAAAGCTTTCCGGAATGAATTAAAATCAAGTCATGAAAAACCTCATTATTCCTAAATTTACTGAAAAGTAAATACCTATAATCTTTGCAATATTTTTTCAAATGTGTTAATATGGCTTTGAATTTAATTTTAATTGGTATTCTATGGGAAATATAAATAAGGGGGGGCCTGAAAATATTGATGATTTAGGTCAAAATTCTGAAGGTTTTATAGATGACAAAAATATGACTCCTGAATCAGACTGAACCTGAATCAATGAGGTTATACAAAAGAAAGGGTCATTATCTTTTTTAGACATTTTTAAAAAGAAAAAAGACAAATCAAATTGAAAAGATGAATTTGATGATTTTTATGATTCGCTTGATATAAAAGATGAGATTTCCGATGAATCTAAAAGCGAAGCTGTAGTTAATTCAGAAGATAAGCTTGTAGAAGTTACTGATACAGAATCTTTGGACAATGTATCCGATACCTCTGATTCTATGGAGGATGAAGTTACTGATATTCCAGCTGAAACAAACTCAGTCATCGATGAAGATATCATGGTAGTATTGGAATCCAAGGAAGAACAAACAGAAGATATTCCTGCAACTTGAAACAGTTTCTTCGAATCTGATTTTCATAACGATCATCCAGAAGATGATATAAAACCTGAAACCCCTAAGGTTCAAGAAATTAAGGCAGAACAAACCAAAACCAAAGAGGATAAATCTGAAATCTTAGATTTAGGTGTTGAGTCGGAGCAGGAAGATAAGAAAAGCAAGAAATCTATGAAATCCCTGCTTTGAAAAATCTTCAAAAAAGATAGCAAGACGAACATTGAAACTGTTGAAGAACCAATACAACCAATAGAACAAGAAAAAAACGATACTATAGTAAATAGCACCACTAAAACAATCATATCAAATGATTCATGAACAGAGGATATATTCCAAGAACTTCAAAACTTGAATTTCGAAAATAGCGATACCGAAGAGGATATTGAAAAAAGAAAAATCAAGGAGCATCCTATTTTTGTGGCATATAAGATATCAACGAATTTTGCATTGTTATCTATTTTCCTTATAATTCTGCTTACTGTTGATATATATCTTAAAACAACAAACGATAACTATATAGTTTCAGCATTGCCAGTATGTCCTTATTTATCATGGTCAATAGATTGATATGATAATACTGACTGTAAGACATTACCTATGATTGTAACATCTCTGCAAAAAGAAAAGAGCGATCTTGAAAAAAATATAGTTTCTAATCTTCATGCGCTTTTACCAAGAAAACTAGAGACAGATAATATAAGTAATTCTCCTGAAGTTCAATTTATTCAGGAAAAAACATGAGATTCAAGGATTTATATAAAGAATATGCTTGAAAAGTTCGATGAGATAAGGATGATGAGTCCATATAAATGAGAGGATATAGAGTGTAGCAGTTTGACTTTGAATGAAAAATGAGAGATGGATATTTCCTGTGATGTCTATGGAGGATCGATTTTCTCACAATCGACTTCGTTGAGTTCAAGGATAACTGCAATCAAATTCTTGGAGAACCTTAGGGATAAGAATAACTGATTCATGGTTTTGGATTTTCCTAAGACAATCTGAATAAGCAAATTCATAAGCTGAGACGGATGAATAAAATGAGCCTTTACAACTAAGACAACATTACTGTTAAAACTTAAATTTATCTATAATAACAAAATGTAATATGGAAAAAAAGGAAAAACAAAAATATATAAAATGAATAATATTCAATTCAATCTTCATAATATTATTCGTGTTATTTGTATATAATTATGCCTTATGAAAGTATGAGGTGATATCAAGCACTTCTTTGGAGTGAAATAATCTGAATATTGACCTGAATAGGATCAAGACACAATGATTTACCGTAGATGAAGTACAGGCAAAATTTTTAGCTGCCTGATATACCGATACGAAAAATCTTTTCCTTGATAAGAATAAGATCGATATTGCTATAAAGATTCCTGAAAATTATAATAAGACATATAATGAATGGGTCGATGATGAGATATCAAAAATAGATTTCTATAATTCAGAGATTGAAAAGAACAAGAATATATTATGAAATATCATTCCTACTTTTCCTGACTACTCGATATTGACTTCATCTTGAGTTAATAATAAGCTTACACTTGAGACATTCATAGGTTTTATTGAAGATAACATATTGAAAAAATATAATCTTGAAAGTTTCTCTTCTGTCTGAATCGATAATATAATTTTCGATACTTCAAAGACAAATCTAGCGAATATCTGAAGCTTTAAACTTAATCTTGAATTCACTTGAAAGAATAATAACATAAAGAGATTCATCGATTATATCCAGAATTCTGGAAAAATCACGATCAACAACTGAAAGATAGCATGAAGAGTGACTGGTATAAATGATACAAGCTCGAATCTGAATAACCTCCTGATTTCGATAAATGATCTTAAACTCGATAGTAATATAATAAACAGCAATGATGAGAATAATTGATCCATAGTTCTCCAATTCTATGTAAAATGAATATGAATGGAGGATTATATCCTTATAAGAAACAAGATAAGCAAAGATTTCATTGCACTTTTTGCAAAAATACTTACAGACTCAAAAACATGTGACAAGTGAGTTAATGATATCTGTGCTGACAATGAATGAAATAAAGCGGTTTCAGATATAAGATCCTTAGTTACTCAGATGGACGCGATAAAATTAAAATTAGATGCTCAATCAAAGACGAAAATTGAGGATCCGAGCAAAGAAGTTGAGAATTTATATCAGATATATGTTACAATGCAAAGCATACAGACAATCTATGATAAAAACAAGCAGGTTTTTAATAAAATTACAAAATGAAAAAAATAGACGAACTTAAAGATGAAATATACAAATGAGACAATGCTCAGAATATCTGTGATCTTATAATATCCTCTGCTGTTGAAGTATGAAGTTCAGATATACATATCGAGCCATTATCAAATGTTGTGAGGATCAGATATAGGATCGACTGACAATTGCATGAGGTTCTTGAATATCAGGTTTTTCTTCATCCTCAGATAGTTGCAAGATATAAGATACTTTCAAACCTGAAGATCGATGAATCAAGAATGCCTCAAGATTGAAGAATATCAACCATAATAGATCAGAAATGACTTGACCTCAGAGTTTCAACTCTGCCCACGGTGAATTGAGAGAAGATTGTAATGCGTATCGTTGATAAGAGCAAGAAGATACCTACCATGGAAATGCTTTGAATCGAAGGGCATAATAGGGAAGTCCTTGAAAAAGCAATAGGTCAGCCAAATGGTATCATACTTACATCCGGACCTACATGAAGCTGAAAATCAACTACTTTATATGCTTGCTTATCAAGCCTGAATAAGCCAAATGTAAATATAATGACACTTGAGGACCCAGTCGAAAACACTATCGATTGAATCAGTCAAAGCCAAGTTTTTCCTGATATCTGATATACTTTCGCATCTGGACTTAGGACCGCTTTGCGTCAGGATCCTGATATCATAATGGTATGAGAGATAAGAGATAAGGAAACCATAAACATTGCAATTGAAGCATCTCTTACGTGACATCTTGTAATGTCCACAATTCATACGAATTCTGCGGCTGAAACGATAACAAGGATATTAAACATGTGAATACAAGCATTTCTACTTCCTGCTTCTGTAAATGCTATAATTGCACAAAGGCTTATAAGAAAATTATGTACATGTAAGAAAGAGGTAAATGCTGAAGAACTTCCTGAAAATTACAAGGAAATGATAAAAAAAGCATTATCAAAAACAAAAAAAGAAGAACTTATCAATAGGGTTTGACTTGAAAAGCTTAAAAAATCAATATTCTATATTCCAGTATGATGCGATAAATGCAACAAGTCATGATATTCTTGAAGGCTTTGAATATATGAGATAATGGAAATCACACCAATACTGAAACAAATGATAATAAAATGAGAAAGTTCAGTTGTGATAGGAGAAACAGCAGTAGATGAATGAATGATTTCTTTGGAACAGGACTGAATAATCAAAGCATTGAATTGACTTACTTCAATCGAAGAGGTTTATAGTGCAGTTAAGGAAAATTAATATTTAATAAATGGTATATGTCTGAAAATTTGATCATATTAGATTCTTGAATAGAAAATCAAAAGGAAGGTAAGGCTTTTTCATTTAGCCTTGAATCCATTAATGATTGGATAATCGCAAGACAAAGGATTAGTCTGAATTGAAAGGTTATGTTTTTCAGGCTTCTGTCAACTATGGTAAATGCTTGAATATCAATATTGAAAGCAATTTCAATCCTTGATAAGCAAGAACAGAACCCGATTCTGAAAAAGCTTTATTCTGAAATCATACATTGAATCAGATCATGAAAGAATCTTAGCACTTGCCTAAGGGATTATGATGATAACTTTACAGATTCAGAATGTTCTATCATAGAATCAGGTGAAAAGACATGAAAGCTTAACTCAGCACTTATACAATTGGCTGATCAGGTTGAAAAGATTGAGAATATGACAAAGAAGATCAAAGGTGCCCTGATTTACCCGGTTGCGATAATATTTGTAATGTTTTGAGCAGTTTCTGTTCTGATGACTTTGGTAGTGCCGAAAATAGTTGAGATATTCTGAGATAAATCAAAATTACCACCTTTGACACAAATCCTTATATGAACGAGCGATTTTTTCGTGAATTACCTTTGGCTTATAATAATGTTTGTAATCTGATTCATCATATTCATATGATTCTGGAAGAAAACCCCTTACTGAAAGTATAAATTCGATCAATTCATGCTTTATATTCCGATTTTCTGAAGTATGAACAGGAAAGTTGTGCTTTCTAAATTTGCAAGGGTCTTGTCAAATCTTCTATGAAACTGAATCTCTATAGTAGAATCATTGAGAATAGTTTCTGATATCGCATGAAATGAAGTCTATAGGCAGAGGATAATGCTTCTTAGGGAGGATATCAAGAAGTGAATAAAGATTTGAGAGAGCCTTGAAGACGATGCATTATTTCCTGATATGCTAGTACAGATGATAAAGGTATGAGAGGAGACCGCAAAGCTTGATACCATAATCATCAAGATAGCTGACTTCTACGATGATGAGGTGGAAACCACCATCAACAATATACAAAAGCTTCTTGAGCCTATAATCATCGTAACCATGGCTGTTGTGATCTGATTCATAGCGATAGGTATAATGCAGCCTATCATGAACCTTTCTGAAATAGTAAGTAATAACTAAAGATAACCAATAAAGATATATAAATAAAAATCCCTTCCGATCGGAAGGGATTTTTATTTATATATCTTTATGCAGGCCAGAATTTTTCTGGAGATTCTGATGATGCAACTAAACCTCGTGCATCTACTCAAGATTTAGCTAATTCTTTGTTTCATTCTGCTTTAGCCTCAATTTCTTTAGCATCTGTTATTTTCTTATTTTCAGCAGTCAATCTGTCTAACTCTTTTTTTATGCTTTCTCATAATTTCTTGAAGAAGTCATTTTTGTTTTCAGTGTTTTTACTATCTGCGGTCTTTTGGCTCTGTTCAAGATATTGTTCTTGTTTTTTCTGTTCTGCGACTCATGTTGAGACTTCCGGCTTCATTCCTTCTAAAGCTTTACTATACGCTTTTAGCTTATCTTCAATATTTTCTATTTTCTTAATCTTTTCGAATAATTCTGTCTTCTTTTTATTTAATTCATCTGAATTGGCTCAATGTCATAATGTTGATATTTCTGAGTTCAACCTTTTTTCTATAGCAACATCCACATCTTCTTTAGAATGTTTCTGTTCTTTGTTTGTCAATGGTTTTAAGCTTAAGCTTTTGATATTATCTGTTTCTGTCTTTGAAAAGCTTTTAGAATCAAAATCCTTATCGAAGCTTTGTTCTAATCATTCAAGAGTATTATCGCCTTTAATTTTTTCCATATTTATTTCTACTTATTGATAAAATATGATTAAATATTAGCATATGTTATCTGTATAAGCAAAAAAATGAAGAAAAATCCGGCTTTATCCGGATTTTTCTTAGAAAATGATGACAAATTCTCATTTGAGTCCTTGTTTTTTGAAATGTTCTTTGCATTCTGTTACCGTTCATCTTTTGAATTCCTCGAATTTCTTGGTCAGTTCACGTGCTACGACGATCTTATATTCAGGTCAGAAATATTTTTCGAGATCATCCAATGTTTTTAATAACCTATGGACTGATTCATATATTATAACCGTATAATCTTTATTCTGTAAAGACAGAAAAAGAGTTTGCCTTCATTTTTTGATAGGAAGGAACCCTAGATATCTGAAATCATGCGTATGCATTCATGATGCAACAAGTCCAGAAAGCAATGCAGATGCTCAGGGAATAGGGCAGACAGTGATATTTTCCTCTATCACCCTTTTAACGAGGTTATATGCAGGATCTGAGATTCATGGCGTTCAGGCATCTGATATCAATGCTATATCCTTTCATTCCCTCAACAGATTTATGATCTGGTCGAGTTTCTTGTCATCAGAATACGAATGAAAGCTTATAAGATTATTCTTTATCTCATAATGCTTTAAAAGGACTCAGGATGTCCTCGTATCTTCGCAGGCTATATAATCCACCTCTTTCAATATTCTAACTGCCCTGAAGGTTATATCTTCAAGATTTCAGATGGGTGTGGAAACTATATAGAGCATTATTTCAAATTAAATATAAAGGTTTTTATTGTGCAGGGAAGTCAAGGCGTATTCAACCACCCTTTTCTGATAGTCTTTCCTGTTAATCCTTCATACCGTCAATTGTCATATGGCTCAATCATTTTCTCCTATTTTCTCTTCATCTGTAAGTCATCAGTTCCTATATGCTTCACTCAGATCCTCTCAATATTCCATAACCCTGTCTATCGCAATTTTCGGATATTCGAATCATCATCATGTTCAGATATAATATCTTTCTCAGTCATATACTGCAGAACATTCGCATGCAACATATCAGGTTAAGCTTCATTCGAGCTTCATAAGTCAGCTTTCCATTCAGATTCAAAGGTCACATTTTGAATGACTATATGCCGCAAAAGCCCTGTTTCTGGCTCAAGTGAGAGTCTCTTCTATGGTAAGAGGTTGTTCATTTACTCCTGATGATACTTTGATGGGATTCAATTCATTTATTTTAAACCAATCATAATATCAGTCCAATTCCTGTATGGTCTGAATTTTAGATTTGTTTGCTGTTCAGATATTGATGATCATATTATATTCCTAACTTATCTCTTAAAACATTGATTTCGTAGAAAAGGTTTTGGTTTCTTTTTAGTATGGATTCAAGCTTTTTGCAAGAATAAAGCACAGCAGAATGATTTCTTCCGGAAAAGATGTTTCATATTCTCTCGAAAGTATAGTTCATATTGTTCTTAAGCAAGTACATTGCGACTTGGCGGGGGATCATATTCTCTTTTCTTCTATCGTCTCATAACAGGTCTTTCTTGAGTATTCAGAAATGTGTACTTACAGCATCTACCAATTCCTCATAAGTCTTAATCCTGTTCTTTATTTTCCTGTTACCAAGAAGATTGTCTGTGATTGATAGCTTATTCATCCTTGAAGCTACATTGTCGATGGTTGGCGGAGTATTGTGGAGTTCATATTCGGCAATTATCTGATTAAGGATTCATTCAAGCTCCCTTACATTTGATCCTGTATTGTATGCTATGAATTCTGAAACCTCTTGCGGAAGCATGAATTCCTTAGCTTTTGACTTCTCTTGGATGATAGCAAGCCTTGTTTCGTAATCAGGCTCAGAGATATCTACGATTATTCACCATTCGAATCTTGATCTAAGCCTTGGTTCCAATTCTGATAATTCTCTTGCAGGCCTATCTCAGCTAAGTATTATCTGTTTATTTGATTCGTACATTATATTGAAGATATTGTACAATTCTTCCTGTGTTTGTTTCTTTCATGCTAAAAATTGAACATCATCGATGACTAATACATCGATATTCCTGTATTTTTCCCTAAGCTTATCGGTTGTTTTCTTTTTGATGCTTGTAACATAGTCGGTTGTGAATTTGTCTGCAGTAGTATAGACTATCTTCTTATCCTTGAATCTTGTCTTTATGGCGTTTCATGTAGCTTGGAGCAAGTGAGTCTTACCTAGTCATACATTTCAGTATATATAAAGCGGATTATATGCGCTTCAAGGTTTTCTGGCTACAGCTTCTGATGCTGCAGAGGCAAGCTGGTTTGAAGGTCATACGACGAAATTGTCGAATCTGTACTTATCATTTATTATCTTCACCTCTATTCAATCTGAACTGTTGTTCTCATCTATCTCTTCTTTCTTCTTCTTTGAGAATATCTCCTTGTATTCCTTGATACAGTCTATTACCTTGTAGTTTGATGGATTATCTATGTTTGAATCGACGATGAATTTTAGGTGTAGGATATTCGGCAATACCGCCTTTATGGAATCCTCTATCTCTCATTTGAACTTATGGCTGATATTATCCTTTGCAAAACTTGATACAAAACCTAAAGATATACTGTCCTCAGATATATCCACAATGGATACCTTTTTAAAATAAGTCAGGAAATCTTGTTTTCTGATTTTTCCAGCAACTTCTTTTATTATATTTTTCAGTACTGAGACCTCAGAGGTTTTATCCATTTTCAAATTTGTTAAAATCTAGAAAAATTTAATCATTTCTATTCATTTTTTTGGCATTGTCAAAAGAAAAAAAACATTTGACAATGGCTTTTTGAAGAACTTTTTTATACAAAAGACTTGTTTGTTTTTATTCTAAGGCATAAATCAATTTTCATGAATAAATTAATTATTCAGCTAATTGATTTTACTAATAATAATCGAAAAACACAAATTTTTGAATGATGATTTTTGTTAATTTTTTGTCAAAAAATAAATCCCTAATAAATTCTTAATAGGGATTCGATTTTAGATGATCTATTACATAGCTTTTTTAACTTCTTTAAGTCTTGCAGCCTTACCACTTAATTTCTTTATGAACTTGATGTTAGCTCTTCTGACCTTGAATTGTCTTATCACTTCAATCTTAGCTATAGTAGGTGAGTAGATGACAAATATCTTCTCTATAGAAAATCAATCTGTAGTCTTTCTAACTGTGATAGTTTTTTCAAGAAGCGATTTACCGCTTGTTTTTATTACAAGACCTCTGAATTTTTGATTCCTTTCTTTGTTTCATTCCTTGATAATCAAAGTTACTTCGATCTCCATTCAAGTTTTGATTTCAGGCATTTCTTTTGTTATGAAATCTTTCTGAATCTCTTTTATTAATGTTGCATCCATAATATGTTTTTATAATTCTAAATTCTAAACAAAAAAATGTCTTCCGCTACCAAAATACTAAATATTTTTTAATAGGGAGGTTTTAAGTGAGGAAAATATATCGAAAAGCAAGAAAAAATCAAATTTATTTTTAAAAATAATCATTTTCAGATGTTTTTATATGAATCAATTATATTTAATGTAGCCTGATTATCCTTTAAAGCTGTGATTTAATGAATTTTTTCAAGTTTTTTGATAAGAAAAAATTAATTTTATCATATATCATTAATGATATTAAAACAAAAATCGAATGATATGGGATTTTCCAGATCATTCGATTTTTCTGAATTCAAGATTTATCTTCATCTTCAGGCAGCTCTACCTGGCCTTTGCCTGTTATTTGTACTACTTCACTGCATTCATCTTCAGAATCGGTTCGCATTAGGGAATATAGGTCAAGCCTTTTGAACAGGAACTTTCGGAAGCACAGGTTTTGGTTTCTCTTCTATGACCTCGATTTCTTCAATAATATCTTCTATCTTATCTTTTTCATTTGCATCGGATTTTTTCATATGCTTATTTTTAATTGTAAATTTAGGGTATTGTATTATAAACTTCGATTTGTGCAATATTCAAATTAATCTTTTTTATAAAACAAATTTCTTCGCTTATATGCACTTTGAATTTTGGTGCCCGGGATGAGACTCGAACTCACACAAGATTGCTCTCACAGGCTTCTGATACCTGCGTGTCTACCAATTTCACCACCCGGGCATATGGCTAATCTATGGAAAAATCTCTGAAAATCAATATTAATAGAAAATATTCTATTAATTCATTATTTTCTAATATGGAAAACACATATTTTTTATTTGTCCTGATTTTCTATCTATGATGCCTATTATAGTGATTAGTTTTATCAATCAACTATTATAGCCCCTTTGTTTTATTGATATCAAGAGATCATTCAAAAAATCTGAATCAATTTTTTCAGCTATTTTTTACTTTATACATTGCAATGTCTGCTTTTTTTTGAAGTTCAATCTGGTCGGTTCAATCTTCGGGGAATAAGCTTATTCCAATACTTGCACCAACTTTTAATTCATGTCAGTCAATATCAAAAGGCCTTTTGATTTCACTTAGTATTCTTTCACAAACAGTTGATATATTTTCTTTTTTTCCATAATTATTAATAATCATTCAAAATTCATCACCACCTATTCTAGCAAAAATATCTGATTCTCTGGCAATAGCATTGATTCTATTTCATACTTCTATCAGTAATTTATCTCAAACATCATGACCATGTGTATCATTTACATTTTTGAATCAATCAAGATCAAAATATAATACGGCTAATTTGTTTTTTTGTCTTGATGAAAGATTAATGAATCTTGGAATTTCTTCATTAAAGTAGGCTCTATTAGGAAGTCCAGTAAGAATATCATGCATTGCTAGAAATTCGATTTGTTTTTCCCTTTCTTTCTCCTTGGTTATATCTCTCGTAATTATAACAACCTCATCATCATTTAGTGCCCTGATTTTTCAGCTGAAATAATGAATATTTCAAGCTGAATCCATAATACTATAATTTATTGATTCAACACTTTGGGTTTTGATGGCTTTTGTAATCTTATCTTGAATTATTGCAGAATTTTTATTATCAAAAATACTTAAAATACTTGTTCCTACTTTTCTGTTTCCCATAAAATAATTAGGATTTCCTGAATATATTTCTTTGTATTTTCATTCTTTATCGAGTACAAGCAATAAATCCGGGATAGAACCAATGATCGCTTGTAACTTCTGTTCATTTGCAATCAAGAAATTCTTCATGTTAGTAATTTCTGTAAAGTCCATGTGGGTTCAGATTGCCTTTATCGGATTACCATTGATATCAGTTTCTGTAACTTTTCAAGTTGCAGTAAGCCAAATATATTCTCAATTTTTGTGTTTTAATCTATATGTGAATTGAAAATGTTCAGTCATTCATTTAATATGTTTTTCAATTTCTTCTTGGATTATTGATTTATCTTCCGGATGTAATATCTCTTCCCAAAATTCATATGACATTCTTTCTTTTTCTGGGTCATAACCAAGTATTTTATAGAAGTTATTATCTGCCTCAACTTCTCAGGTTTGCATATTCCATTCCCATATTCATTGTTTGGAATTTTCAAGTGCCGATTCTAAGAATTCTTTCGTTTTAGTTATCTGTATATTTGATTTCACTAATTCTCTGTCTTTTTGAATGATTTCGGTTCTATCATGATATGTCTCAACATAACCTAAAAAATTACCATAATCATCAAAAACCATTTCAGCTTTTTTTTCAAAAATTTTATCATCTAAATCACAGATGAAGCTCAATTTTTCTCAAATTTTAGTATGTTCTATCGGACAGTTTTCTTTACAATTACCTCATGTACAGAAAATTTCAGTACATCTTTTTCATATAATCTCATCTTTTGGAAATCAGACCAATTCTACATAGGCATTATTGCAATCTATTATTATATGGTTTTCATCTTGGAAATTAATGGCATAATCGCTAAATGAATCAAGAATATATTTTGAATGGATAGCATTTTTGATTTGTTCGGTATTCAGGATTCTCTGAACCTCGGATATAATTCTTCTGATAAGTTTTTTACTGAATTTTCAAAGTATACTTTCAAGTGAATTTTGAATCATTACGCTAATACGACTTTCTGGTCTTATTTCAACCAAAATCTCAGATTTTCTCTCTGTTTTTTCTAGATCTTTCGTTCACATATTAATTATGATTATATATTGTAATATATTGAAAGCATAGAAAATGTCAACATACTTTTATTTTAAGTATATCCTTTAAAAAGCCTGTTGTAGTCTATTAAAATTCTTCAGAGTGAACTAATTTTGGACAAAAAAGGCTCATTTATAAGGAAAATGAACTCTTTAAGATCTTGTTTATCTTTTGGTACTTCCAAGGGGATTCTTTTTTCTTAATAATATTTTTATTATTAATCAATT
Source organism: Candidatus Altimarinota bacterium (assembly GCA_028685185.1). GTDB lineage: Bacteria > Patescibacteriota > Gracilibacteria > BD1-5 > UBA2023 > JAQUEK01. The sequence goes on along the minus strand of JAQUEK010000002.1, from coordinate 173,476 downwards.
TATTAATACAATCTTAGAAAAACGCCTTGCAAGATAATGTGCCATTCAAGGCACATTATCTCAACTTGTTCCTCGTTGAGGTTGCTATGGTTTCGAATCCTAAAATTTAAACAATTAAAAAACTTCCTTGCGGAAGTTTTTCTTAGATTTCATTGGTACTTCCAAGGGGATTCGAACCCCTGTTTTCGCCGTGAGAGGGCAACGTCCTGGACCGGGCTAGACGATGGAAGCAAAAACCCCGAGTGAACGGGGCCTAGTGTTTTATTTCTTCAAGTCAGAAGTAATTCACATAGAGCGAGCTGAACCGGCAACGATAGTCATTGCTTGATTTATGTCATTTGCGTTAAGATCAACCATCTTAGCTTCCGCTATGGTTTTTAATTGATCCATTGTAAGATGTCATACTTTTTCCTTGTGAGGAACTTTTGAACCGCTTTCCAATTTTAACTCAGCCTTTATAAGGTAAGTCATAGGTGGTTGCTTTGTGTAGAAATCGAAAGTCCTATCTTCATAGATATTGATAACTACTGGAAGAACAGTACCTAATTTTTCTTTTGTAGCGTCATTGAATTGTTTACAGAATTCTGCGATCTGGATTCAAGTGGGTCCTAGAGCGGTACCGACCGGAGGAGCTGGAGTCGCTTGACCTGCTTTAAGTTGTAATTTTACAACTTTACTTGGTTTCTTTTTTGGTGCCATAGTGCTTGTTAAGAATTACTAATAATATAAATTTATGTTTGATACCTTCATTCTGGAGAAAGACTGAAGGATTTGGTTTTTAGAAGCACGGACATTATATGGATTTTTTCAGAAAATCAACAGAAGTTTTCAAAATTGTAAAATGATAGATATAACTGCTGTATAAAGCTATTAATTCGTCATCTTTAATAAAAAATTTTGCTATATGATAAATTAAATATAATGAGACTGATTTAAATAAAACAATTCATATATGGCTATAAAATCGACAAAAGAAAAGGATCAATGAGAGAGAATCATATCATCGAACGAAAAGGTTGAAGATTTTCAGAATGATGTAAAACTCCGTCCTAAATATATAGAGGACTATGTATGACAGGATTCAATAAAAAAGCATCTGAAAATCGCTATAGATTCTGCAAAGATAAGAAATGAGCCATTGGAGCATATTCTGCTTTACTGACCTCCATGACTCGGAAAAACCACACTTTCGCTTATAATCTCGAATGAGATGTGAGTAAATCTTAAGCATACTTCAGGTCCTGCCATTGATAAGAGCTCAGATATAGTTTCAATACTGACTTCAGTGCAGGAATGAGATATCCTTTTTATAGATGAGATACATAGGCTTAAGCCTCAGATAGAGGAAATACTTTACTGAGCGATGGAAGATTTTTCCATAGATATAATGGTCTGATCAGGAACATGAGCAACTTCGATAAAAATGGAGATCCCGAAATTTACTCTTATCTGAGCTACTACAAAACTTTCTATGCTTTCAAGCCCGCTTAGGGATAGGTTCTGAAATATCCTGAAGCTAGATTTTTATGAGACAAATGATCTATCAAAGATAGTTTCAAGATCATTCAGGATACTTGACACTGAAATAAACAATAACGGCATATTCGAAGCTATAGCCAAAAAAAGCCGATGAACACCGAGAATTGCAAACAGATTCGTAAAGATCATAAGAGATTACAAGGTTGTCTGATATGATGTTGAGACCGAAAAATGAATAGAGGAGATATTCGAGTGATTATGAGTCGATTCGTTATGACTTGATTATCTTGATAGGAAAATACTTGAAACGCTTCATATGAACTTCTCATGAAAACCTGTAGGCCTTCATACTCTGGCATCTGTCATCTGAGAGGAGGAAGACACAATTGAAGATGTCATAGAGCCTTATCTTCTGAAGATATGATTCATAGAAAGGACATCAAGATGAAGGCAGATCACAGAAGCTGGTAAGAGACATCTTACAATTTAAATAATATTTTTTTTAAATACTTAGGCAAATTTAAGATTCGCTTAAGTATTTTTCAATTCTATTTGACATTATTAAAATTATATTTCATAATTTATGTGTAATATTTTTTAATCTGAAAAATATGGCTTTAGAACTAAAGCAAAATGATTGATTGCTTAGTCGGATTGAGAAGATCTTAGGTAGGACCGCTTCAGAAGAAGGCTGAAGGAATCTTTGAGTGGTTTGAGATGTTGGGAAGAGACTTGATTATGTATTTCAGAATCCTTCCAGAAACGTTGAATCCAAGAATTGAACTTCACAGCTGAGTGATAAGAATAAGGAGATAATCGTATCTTTTCTAAGAAGGGAAAAATGAACAGAGGATATAATAGATAAGATAATGAAGACCTGAGTGATAAATATACAAGATAAATACTGAAGAACTGCATTGATGCATGCTTGCTATAACTGAAGTTCAGCGCTTGTAAGCTATATACTTTGTCTTAAGGATGTTACAAACAATAAGACCAGCAATTGACTAAGCGCTGAAGATTTTGCAAGGAGATGAATAGGTACGGACTATTCAAAAAAGCAGATGTGCGCTTCTTTAAACAAGAAATTCAGTGAAAACAACTAATCTCACATGCTCTGAAATATGAGCTCTATGAAAAATATCACAAAAAACAGGAGAAGGGAAGTCTTATAGCTGAATACTCAAGTAGCCATAAATACTATGTTTCAAAGTATGAAAGAGGTCATAAGTACTCATTGCCTCAATGATGAGCTTAGATTCCTTATGTAGATATCTCATCTGTAATATATGTTCTTGAAGAAAAATATGATAAGCGTCAGAAATGAGCTTATGCTAAGGAAGGTAGCGGTTCACATGGTAGCATATGAAACCTTTATATTGGATTCTATGTTCATATAGAAAAATAGCAGCAATGCTGAGATTATGCTTGTTATGAATATTATTATCAGGGTGATTATATATATCCTGATTTTTAACGTTTTTGACATTGGCTTAGGTTGGTTATTTATCTCTGGTATTTTTCATATATTATAAATACTGAATGAAAGAGCAAGTTTTTATATGTTTTTTTAGGCTCAATTTCAATAAAAGTATATTTGAATATATAATATTATTCTGTCAATTGAATAATATTATATAGGTTGACATAATTATAATATTCTTAATATATCTATATTAAAATAATAAATATATTTTTGTAAATTACGTTAAATTTAAATGCATAAAGGCATTAATAGAAAAATGAGAATTTGAGAATTACTGATTGATAAATGAGTAATTTCAGAAGATAGTATGTGAAAAGCTTTATCCCACCAATCAGAGCTTTTTTTAAGATGAGTTAAAAAAACTATTCTTCAGATTTTGGTTGAACATCAATTTATTGATTCAAATAAGTTTATCAAAATCACACAAGAACTTTGAATTGATATTCCTATTTGAGAGATACTAGTGATGGAATGACATATTTCACAAGAAGATCTTTTAAGAGCAAAAGAAATTCAAAATACAAATAATAAATCGATTTGAAATCTGCTTTGCCATAAATGATTCTTATCTCAAGACGATCTTGATAAATCACTGCAGATACAAAAAAATTCTTATAAAAAATTATGAGATATTTTAGTAGAAAAAGGCATAATTTCAAAAGATATGCTAAAGGAGGTTTTAAGTCTCCATTATAAGGAAGATAAGGCTTTAGGTGATATCTTATTGAGTAAATGATATGTATCAAAAGAAGTATTGAAAAATGCAATCGATTATCAAAGAAAAGTAAATAAAAAAATATGAGAAATCTTAGTAGAGAATTGATTGATTTCTCAAGAAAATTTAGATATAACTTTACAGACACAAAGAAAATCATATAGAAAAATATGAGATATATTAATAAATGATTTAAAAGTTACCAATATTGAGATATTGACAAGGGCTTTGGCAAAACAACATTCTTTGTCTAGAATAAAACCAGACACATGATATATGGATATTCTGCTTTTTTTCGATTTTACCAAAGATGAATTATTGAGATTGAAATTTATTCCTTATTGAAAAATTGATAATGAAATAAATAAGGAAATCACTTACACTATACTAATATCTGATCCAAAAAGACATGATTTGAAAGAGTTAATAATAATGTTGGTTGCAAGGTTTGAAGAAATTGAAAGAAAAAAACATAAAAGTTTAAACGAATGAAAAAAACCTGAAGAGAGAATACCTTATCCGAATAATAAAATCAAAATCATTTTTTGATTATCAATTGAACAAGAAATCACTAATTTTATAATCAATTCATTTAATTCAAAAACAGAGCTTGAAGATTCTATTCATAGGATATCTGAAATCAAACATGAAACTGTAGAATGAATTCCAATACTTCATATTGGTAATAAATATTATTCAGGCAATGATAATATTAATGCATTTGTAAACATCATAAAGCTTTGAATCGACCAAAGGGCATCAGATATACATATAGAACCTTTTGATAAAAAAATCAAAATAAGATATAGAATTGATTGAGTTCTTAAATTGATGAATGAATTGCCTGCAGTAGCAAAAAATACTATGTTAAATGCTGTTAAAACTTATTTCAAATTTGCTGATGCATGGAAACCATTCGCTACACATGATGAAAGAGTAAGGGTATTTTATGAAAATAAGAATCAATATGTTGATTTAAGGATATCAATAATACCTACCCAATTTTGAGAAAAAATGGTAATAAGGCTTTTGATTCAAAATGATCAAGTACAAACATTTCAACAGTTATGAATGAGTAAGAATATAATGATGAAATATGAAAAAGTCATATCAATGTCATCTTGAATCATTATCGTATCTTGACCCACAGGTAGTTGAAAAACAACAACACTATTTTCTACGATAGGACATTTAAATAAGGAATGAATAAATATCATTACAGCCGAAGATCCTCCCGAATATATAATTGATTGAGTTAATCAGGTCAAGATATCAGAAGGGAAAAATCAATGAATTACTTATAATCAAGCTTTAAAATCTGTTTTAAGACAGGATCCAGATATCATTATGTTTTGAGAAATGAGAGACTCTGAGTCTGCTTCCATTGCTATGGCAGCTTGACTTACTTGACATTTGCTTTTTACAACTCTTCATGCAAATGATACAACATCTTCTATAACAAGGCTTTGAGATTTATGAATCAAACCATTTATGTTATCGTCTACTTTGGTTTCTATACTTGCCCAGAGGCTTGTAAGAAAGATTTGTCCTCAGTGTCAAGAAGAATATAAGCCAAAAGATGATGTCCTTGAATTTTTTAGGGTCATGATTGAAGATTTGGATGAACTGCTTATCGATAAAAAAATTAAATTTAAAAAATGAATATGATGCGATCATTGTAATTATACATGATACAAATGAAGAGTTTGAATATATGAGCTATTGTGTGTAAATGAGACACTGAAAAAATCTGTTATAAATCATGCAACAGCAAAAGAAATAGAAGATCTTGCCCGTGAATTCTGAATGACTTCCATGGTTGAAGATGGTTTTTTGAAAGCTATTGATTATACGACAACTCTAGAAGAGGTATTAAGAGTTTCTAGAAGTCTACAAGCTCCAAAGAGAAAAAGGAAGCTTGAAGAAATCAGAAGGATTTTAGAATGAGATTTATCTAAGGATGAAATCATAAGAGCTATTTACTCATGATGAGAAGATGATTCAATTAATTTTATTCATGCATGAAAAATCAAAGAGAAAATCTTAACTTCTGATGAATTTTCTTTAGGTGAATTAGAAAAAATGGTTGCAGATCAAAATCCTGATAATATTTCCAATGCTAATGTTGAATCTATGCTCACTGACACTATGAATTTAGTTTGAAAACATAAAACCAACACAAATAAAGAAATATTCTCTTTGCTTTCTAGTGTTTTAAATATAGTTAAAATGACACTTAATAATACCGATACAAATCATGGAAAAAGATAATTCACATACTGCCAACAATCATAATTTCTGAAATGAAATCGCTTCAATGATATCTTCGAAAAATATTTCTCATTGTGAAGATATTTTGATACGTATAAAATTTATCATAGATAATCTTCTAAGATATTGTGAAAATCCAGCAAATTGACCTATTCTTGCTGAAAAAAACCAAGCTCTTTTTGATGTGATAAAAATTAAAGCATTTGGAGTTGATAAGATATTAAATATACCGAAAAATTATGATCAAGGTTGTATTCATGATTTGCCGATCATATCAATTTTTGATAATACCCAGATTCCAATGTATCTTAATAAAGCATATCTTCATTCAATCTGAATCAATGACTTTCAAAAAGTTTTGGATCTTGCAAAAAAATGAATTCTTTATAAAGAGATATACTCTGGTGAAACACTTAAGAATGCGCTTGATAAAACTTCTGAAATCAAGGAAACATGATGATATATAGATGAAATTTTTCAAACAAAATCATGAAGAAAACTTAAATTCAATACAAAATATAATAGCTGAATAGATTGATCCGTAAGAATAGCAGAAGATGTTACTGAACTATGATTTTTTGCTAATTATTTATTGAAAAACACAATGGAAGAAATACCTGATTTAAGGTTTGATTTCAATAAATATTGGACTCAATATAAAGTTTTGATTCAGCAAATTATGTCATCTTCATCAAAAACAGGGCAAATTTTAAATCATTTCATCGGTTGAAATGAAAATTTCAATGTAATTGTTAAATATATTGATTTCATGACATTGATATGAGATCAGATTGTAGATGAATGACCATTTTTAATATATTCTTTCGATTGAGCAAAACACTTTTATAATAAGCGATATGTACAGACTTCAAATTATAACGTTGAAGAATTTCAAGAATTATTTAAATCGTGAAAAGTTGTTAATGCATTATATTGATATTGAAATGAATTAAATAATGTATTATTTAAGGTTTCATCTCTAATTCCTTGATGATTTTATAATGCGGTTTTTACCATAAGAAGAAAAGATGAAACTTATATTGATGTAAATTGGTGTACACATTGATATAAAACTCCATGAACATCTTTTAGAATATGAAAAATAGTTTCGCCTATACATTTGCTAGATTTTTTATTATCGGTTAGGGATCTTAAAACAGTTTTTTAATAAATCTATACTTTCTTTTTGAATTTTATTATTGCTGCTAATATTTCCTGAACCAAGTAAGCTGTCTTTTCGCATAGTTCCTATTATGCTGCTTTACGAGATTTCTGCATGTTTCCAGATCAAGGTTTCATTCAAGATATTCAGCTATCTCTTTATATCATATGGTATTAAGTCAGAAGCTATCTTTCGTATGTGATTCCAGTATTTTTTTAACCTCATCTACCAATCCTGCTTCGAACATCTCTTCCACTCTCAAGTTTATTCTTTCATATAATTTCACTCTATCACCATCATATGGTGTCAAAAACAATACATCATATTTCAATTCATTTGTTCATTTTAGTTCTAGCATAGATTTTCAGCTTTTCTCAAAAATCTCCAGTCATCTTATTACGTACCTGTAGTTGTTAGGTTCTAGCATCTGCGCATATTCCGGATCAAGCCTGTTCAATAATTGCCATAGGAAATCATTTCAGTTTTCGATTCTGAGCTTTTCAAGATCTTCCCTGTATTCCCAGTCCGGCTCAATCTTAGGGATATCGAACTCATATACTATTGAATCTATATATAGTCCGGTTCCTCAGCAGATTATAGGCATCTTTCAATCCTCATGAAGCTTATTTATTATCTTCTCCGTTTCTTTCTTATATTCTCATACCGAATAATTCTGACCTATATCGAGGATATCAATCATATGATGTCTTATTCCTGACATCTCATCTTTTGTGATCTTTCATGTTCAGATATCAAGCTTCTTATATATCTGACGCGAATCCGCTCAGATGATTTCCGAATCAAGCATCTTTGCAATTTCTAGGCTCAATGCAGTCTTACCGCTTGCAGTAGGTCAATATATCACTATGATTTTCGGCAATGATGTCTTTTTGCTTATGAACTCAGCAATTATGTTTTTCATTTCTATATGATTATTTTTCGAAAGTTTATCCATTTTCTTTTTTTTGTCTAAAAAAAATAGGCGTTTCTTAGAAACGCTTATTTTTAGGAAATTATCTTTTCATATCTTCTTTCAATTTCAATTTTTCGAAAGTATCAGGATTGATGAAATATGAATCATCAATCCATTTATTTGTAGGACTCAGTATTCATATGATCTTTATCTTATCTATTCAGAATAATCATATAATCTCAGATCATACTCATTTTACAAGCTTTTCCTTTATCATCATAGATGCTTCATTATATCATAATGCAGTGGTATTATCATCCGATTTGGAATCTCAATCTTTAATTATTATATCTGAGGGAATCTCATTTACTGCATAGAACATTTTCGGCAGATTCTGTTCATCGGAATCATATTTTGACCTTGCTTTAAGATAAAAGATGTATCACTACCGGATTATTCGTTGCATATGTCTGATCGTGTTTATTTATAACTGAGAGAATTCCCAAAATATGAATAGAAAGAAAGCAGTCATTATAACTGGAGCAATCTTTGAGATTATATTGATCTTCTTAGGATGGAAATTCTTCAGAAGTAGGGAATTGCTTACAACGGAAACTGAAGATAATGCCATCGCTAGTCATGCAAGCTCTGGCTTAAGCATGAATCATACAGAAGCAAAAACTCATGCAGCAACAGGGATTCATAATACATTATAGAAAAGTGAGAAGAAAAGGTTCTGCTTGATTTTTCATACGGTCTCCTTGCTTAATCTGATTGAAGTTATCACATCGTTCAAATCATTTCTCATGATTATTATTCATCCTGATTCCATAGCTACATCAGCTCAGCTTCACATCGCAATTCAAAGATCCGCCTGAACCAGAGCAGGAGAATCATTTATTCAATCTCAGACCATCGCTACCTTGTATCATAGCATCTGCAGTTTTTTCACCTCTTGTGCTTTGTTTTCAGGCAATACTTCGCTTAACACATTATCTATGTTAACTTGGGAAGCGATTGCATTTGCGGTTCTGGCATTATCTCATGTTATCATGAATACCTTAATTCACATTTTCTTAAGCCTTTCAATCGCTTCGGTTGAAGTCGGTTTAATTGTATCTGCAACCGCGATAAGTCATATTATTTCCCTTGCATTTGCAAGAAGCATCACTGTCTTTCATTCAAGTTCAAGACTCTCTATCTTTGATATCGCATTGATTTTTATACCATTATCTTGGAGTAGTTTTCTGGTTCATAGATAGTAAATATTTCATCCTATGGATCATTTTACTCATCATCCGGGAATTGCTTCAAATCCTTCAACAATATGCTCTATTGAACCGCTTTCCTGTCCGTGCCTCACTATCACTTCTGCCAAAGGATGCTCTGATTTCAGCTCTAAAGATGCTGCAATATCGAGCATCTTTAGACCGGTCTCTAATAGGAGACCGGTCTCAATGATATCTGTAACCTTTGGTTTTCATTCTGTTATGGTTCAGGTCTTATCGAAAACTACCGCATTTATCGTACAGGCAGTCTCAAGAGGTTCTCATCATTTTATTAATATTCAATTCTGGGCTCACTTACCTGTTCATACCATTATGGCTGTCGGAGTTGCAAGTCAAAGCGCACAAGGACAGGCAATGACTATCACTGCAGAAAAATATAGGAGAGATGCTGCAAAGCTTGCTCATAGCAAGAAATACCAAACAAGGAATGTTATGATGGCGATTATTATGACAACAGGAACAAATACTGCAGAAATCTTATCTGCGAATCATTGGATAGGCGCTTTTGATCATTGAGCCTCTTCGATAAGCTTTATTATCTGTGACAAGGCTGTTTCTTCTCATACTTTTGTAGTAATGAATTCAAAGCTTCATACCTTATTTATGGTTCATGCTAACACCTTTGATCATATTTTTTTCTCGACTGGCATACTTTCTCATGTAAGCATGGATTCATCGATGCTTGAATATCAGACCACTATCTCTCAATCAACAGGAACCTTTTCTCAAGGCCTTACGATTATTATGTCTCAGTTCATGACTTCATCAATGGATATATCTATGATTTCCTGTCATCTTTTGACTTTTGCTGTCTTTGGTGCCAGTCACATAAGCTTTTCAATAGCTTCGGATGTCTTACCTTTAGCTTTCGCTTCAAGATATTTTCAGATGGAGACGAAAACTATAAGGAACGATGCGACTTCGAAATATATGTTCGGAATTTTCATTCAATTCAAACCTATTATAGATCATGTTTCATTTATGTATGTCACATAACTGTAGATACTGAAGACGTATGCTACTATTGTTCATATGGAAATAAGGGAAAACATGTTGAATGTCTTCATCTTAAGTGCTGAAATTGCTCATCCGAAATAATCTCTTCAGATCACAAATAATACAGGTGTGGTCAATATAAGCGATATCAATGCGGATATCGGCATGATTTTACTTTCAAAAGGAAGATTTGGCACAAAATCATATACCATGAAAAATGCCATAGGAAGAGTTAATATGATTCACCAGATTATCTTGCTCAGCCAATACTTGGTCTCTTTTTTTCTTTTGTCTATCTCATTTTCTCATTTTACCTGCAATGTAGCTCAATATCATGCTTTTTCAATTGCCATTTCAATATCATTCACATTCACTTTTGTAGAATCGAATTTTATCCTTGCTTTCTCTGATGCGAAATTCACATTCACCTCATCGACTCAGGAAACCTTCTTTAAGGATTTCTCGATAAGGCCAGCACAGCTTGTACAATGCATTCATTCTATGTTCAATGTTGCAACTTGCGATCATCATGCTATCTGTGATGTTATGATTTCCTCAGTTTTAGCTTCATCTTCGATGCTGGGGTGGGATTCATCATCATCTGATTCATCTCAATCATCCTCTTCGCTTATCACCTCGGCTTCATATCAAGCATCTGTCACGATCGCACTTGCTATTTCAGCTGAACTTATGATTTTCTCATCATACCTCAGAATAACCTCTTTCTTATCCAGATTGAAGTTTTTTTCATTTATTCATGCTAAATTATTCAATGTCATGTCAATCATCTTTATGCATGATTGGCAATGAATTGACGGTAAGCTGATTCTTGTTTTTTTCATAATTAATTATTATAATTTATAATAAACCATAACCTCAGGTATAGGTTATATATTTTTCAGAAAAATGCAAATGTTTTTGGGAAAAATCATCTCCCAACCACAGAAAAAGGCTCAGCGCAAGCTGAGCCTTTAACCTTAATAAAGCTTTATTTCAGACTCTTGTCTCGGATCGGAAGAAATTTACAACATATCGGATTAATCTACCCATTAAGTAAGCGATAATCGATACTATGATCGGCACAATCACCGCATAAAATATCACTGCAGTAAACATGATAACCAATCTATCTGTCATATTCTGCATCTGTATCTTAAAAACATCTATATTTATGCAAAGCACAGCAGCATTAAGTAAAAACATGCAATAACAAAAATATGTCGTAAACGCATTAAACAAAAACTTGCCATTTGTTTTTTTCGGTAAATAACCATTTGCTAAAAATACAGTATAAAACAAAAGGTCTTGGATTATCAGGAATTTTGCTAGAATGCTTTGAGTAACCATATAATTCTCCAATTTTGGGTATACTCCCAATTATTTTTTGGACTCCTTCCGGGAGTTTTATTCTTCTGGAACAATCCTGATCCTTCGGATAAATTTTCCTATCCAGTATCCGATGAGCCCTGCAACAATAGATAACAGAGTCATAGTAGCTATGTAACCATTAATTTTTTTGGTATATTATATCATGATTTAGATATTTATATACCATGCATGTAACAAAAATGAAATTCACAGGCCATGTGTTTATGATAAAGAACATCATTGCCGAATAATTCTTCGATTTACGATAGCCGATTACACAGAACAAAATTAAATTACATACCGAAAATATTATGAACTGATACTGGATGATGATATGAAGTGTTGTATGCATGAGCAATTCTCCTTAGTTATTTTCCTATATTTTTTGAGCTCCTTCCGGGAGCTTGAGTCTGATAAAGCATTTTAAGGAACAATATTTCCATACGACCTGCTTTCTTGCAGACATACAAAATACCAGATATTTATAATGAAATATATGAATATGTCAAATGGAATTTTTAATTGATATTTTGCATATTTTATATATAAATATATGAAAATCAGAATAAATAACAACATAGCTATGAATTCAAACAGTTTTATCGACAAACATAAGTGAGTTTATGAGAAATTCTACTCATCTTGCGATATAGTCGTCAGTTTACCTGTTTCTATAGCAATAAGCTGATGAACTTCCTGTGTTTTCTGATGAATAATATTAAGCCAGGTTATTCCACATAGGGTTTATGTGTGAATAAAAAGAAACAATACATGAAAATACAGGTTCAGATCTTTCCTTAAATATGATTTCTATATAAATGATTTCACGGAAGTGATAGGTGATGAATTCTATAATCCCGGAAAGATATTCTTCGATGCGCTTGTAAGTGAATATTGAGATGTATGAATAGATATAATGGTTCTTTCTGAATTCGATTGAAAGAATTCAGAGCTTATAATTGGGTGAATATTATTCTGACTGAAGCTTTTTAATGAGACATTCAATGAAAAAGCTATCTTAGATTGGAAAAGCAGATATCTGCCATCCTTATTATCTGATAAGGGATTTTCTGATTTCCTTGATACCATTCTTTTCTTGCGTTGCCAATATAATGATATGACAATCTGATCATCAAGCCTTTCTACAACGCTTTGCTGAATAATCGACACGAAATATCCTATATTACATATGCAGGAAAAATTCGTGAATACCAGAATCAAGAATAAGGATTCTAAAAGCGATAAACAGGAAAATATCAAACATAAGAAAGTCTCATATATATCATACAGGTTAGATGAACTTATAGATGTATCTTCTATACAGACTTTGCCATATGATACATTGGTTCTCAGTATCTGAGACTTCAAGAATTCCAATTGGTTCAATTCGATATCGAATTGGAATAATTCCTCAAATGATCTGAAAGAGACATTTCTGGCAAAATCAGAACTGAAGGATATATCATGAAAATTCTATCTCGATAGCTATGATATAAATGAAAATCTGGATAAATCCATCGATGTCATCTCATCTTACTGAATGAATGTTGCAAAAGCATTTCTTGATACATTCGAATGAAAGGAAAAATTCGATTATCTTGCATATTTCCTGAAAAGGCATTCTGAGATAATAAACTCGCTTCTATGAAAGATGAATATAGTCTCTTATGAGATATATAACAAAAATATGATAATACTATCGAATATCCTTAAGATATTCTACCCTTGAATAGAGGAAAAAGATTTCTTCATCTATGTTTCATGACCTTCTGTGGATATGAAGTATGTGATACTCATTTCGTCTCATCTTCCGAAATTCAATGCAGAAAAGTTCAATGAAGAGCTTACAAAGAACTTCTGAGAAACATCTTCCATGATATTCTCAAGCAAGCATGATACTAATTCTAATGAATGAATCGTAATCGAGCAGAACCTGTTCTCATGATTTAAGAATAGCAATTACAATTCGAATAATTTTATAATGGTCTCTTATAATTCATTCACCTCTTTCGATTCATATGAGAATCTTTTGGAGAAATGATCGGATGGTATTATTTTCGACATAGTAAACAAGAAGATTCTGATAAAGTGAAGGAAAATCAATTCAACTGAACTTCTTTCTCAGAATGCGACAATAGAGATTTTCATGAAGCTTCTTGATAATCTGAATGTAGACTTAAGCAATAGCGAATTCTCAAAATCAGCATATACATCAAGCAAGAATGAGATGATATCAAAGATAATCATACCTTTCAAGCGTTTGATCAAAAGCGAATTTTCAAAGGATATTGAGATATCCTGCCATGGAACGCCGACTGATTTCTATCTGAAATTGAAAAATCAGGACATTCCAATGTATATATTATCAAAATAAAAGCCTCTGAGGCTTTTATTTTTTTGTTCTATGGTTTTATAACCATATTAGTTCAAGTTTTTTATTATCCTATCTGCAATCTTCTCTATATCTGACACATGGAATTTTCATATAAATCATCGTTTTTCTGAACTTTCACTTACAGATTCAACCAATATCTTTCAATATTTCCTTTCGGAAAAATCCTTATCGAATGTGAATCTCAGTGTCTCTCCCGTTTCTGTTCTGCTTATCTTGAATCAATCGGCGGTATTCTCCATCGAATCCAAATCCAGAATGCCTGATACTAATGATTTGGCTAAAAACATTCACCTGATCTTTTCAGGCAATCATTTCATTTCTTCGTCAAGATTTCATGCGAAAACCTCCTTATCTTTAATTTTCCTTCTTTTTAAACCGAATCACATGGATTGTTCATTTATATTCATGGTTAATATCTTAAATTTAAAATTTCAGTCAATGAGCATTTCAAATAAAAATTGAGCACCATCACTTCTGTAATAATGCTCAATTTTTTAAAAATGCAAATTAATATCTGTAACTATCTGATTTATATGGTCAGTCAACAGGAATTCCGATATATTCTGATTGATGCTGGGTAAGTACGGTAAGCGTAGCATTAAGCTTTTCAACATGCAATCTTGCAACCTCTTCATCAAGATGTTTAGGGAGAGTGTATACTCAAACCCCGTATTGCTTCGTAAACAGCTCAATCTGAGCCAAAGTCTGGTTTGCAAACGAACAGCTCATGACAAAGCTAGGATGACCTGTAGCACATCATAGATTCACTAATCTTCATTCAGCTAAGATAAAGATTTCATGTCAATCTTCAAAAACATATTTATCAACCTGTGGTTTGATATTCACTTTTTTTGCTCAAGCGAAAGAATCTAGATAATTCATCTGGATCTCATTATCGAAATGACCTATATTGCAGACAATAGCTTGATTTTTCATTTTTTTCATATGTTCAAGCCTTATGATATCTGTATTTCAAGTCGTAGTGACATAGATATCTCATTCATCAAGCATTTCCTCGACTGTTCTCACTTCATATCATTCCATGAGCGCTTGAAGTGCACATATAGGATCTATTTCAGTGACTATTACACGAGCTCATTGTCATCTGAAACTTTGAGCACATCATTTACCTACATCTCAATATCCGCATACAACAGCAACTTTTCATGCAATCATAACATCTGTCGCTCTTTTTATTCCATCAAGAAGAGATTCACGGCAACCGTAAAGATTATCGAATTTTGATTTTGTTACTGAATCGTTTACATTTATGGCAGGGAAGATAAGCTTTCATTCTTTCATCATCTCATACAATCTATGAACTCAAGTTGTTGTCTCTTCAGAAACTCATCTTATATTCTTAGCCATCTCAGTCCATTTTGTAGGATTTATCTTATAATCTTCTTTTAAGATGTTGATCATCAGTTGAAGCTCATGATTGTCATATTTTATATCCAATAAGCTTGGATCTTTTTCGATTTCAACTCATTTATGTAAAAACATCGTAGCATCTCATCCGTCATCAAGGATCATATTAGGACCTCAAACGAAATCGAAAGTCTGTCTCAGACACCACCAATATTCTTCAAGGCTTTCTCATTTCCAAGCAAAAACAGGTATTCAATCCTCAGCTATTGCTGCTGCTGCCTGATCCTGTGTAGAGAAGATATTGCAAGATGACCATCTTATCTCGGCTCATAGTTCCCTCAATGTCTCGATAAGAACCGCTGTCTGGATAGTCATATGAAGTGAACCTAATATTTTCGCTCACTTAAGAGGTTTTGTAACTCAATATTTTTTCCTAATTGCCATAAGTCCTGGCATCTCATGTTCTGAGATCTCTATTTCCTTCCTTCAAAGCTCAGATAATTTCATATCTCTGACCTTGTATTGTCATTCCTTAAAATCCATATTTTTTCAATTATTTAATAAAATTTACCGCGAAATTATATGAGAAATTTGTTAAAAATCTAATTTAAATCTAAATTTATTCCAAAGCTTTCCTTGAATTTCTTTTCAAACTCATCTTTCGTGAAACTATGGTTTTGTGTTCAGTATTTCTGTATGCAGTATGATGCTGTGAGGCTTCATATCTTTGCTGATGTCTCCCAATCAAGTCAGATATTAAGTCATCTTAGAAGACCTGATCTGAAAGAATCTCAGCATCCGGTCGGATCTACTATATTCTCGACCTTCACGGAATCGATTTCTGTCTTTTCATCTCAGACATAGATTATGCTTCATTTCTCTCAAAGCGTGACAATCACCTTCTCAAATGATCTTATTATCTCATCTTCACTCAATTCTGTTATCTTAGAATAAAGGTTCAGCTCATAATCGTTCAATATAAGATAATTTGCAGTTTCCATGACTCAGATAAGGGTTTCTTTGGAATGTGTCGTGATCTGCTGTCCTGGATCGAAAAATGTCTTTATTCATCTGTCATTGCATTCTTTTACATATTTTATCATCGCATTTGATTCATTCGGCGAGATTATCGCATAATTGATTTCTTCATCTATATCGCTGATTGAGATATCTCATGCATTCATCATAGCACCAGGATAGAATGTGGTTATCTGATTATCATCGAGATCAGTCATTATGTGTGCATTCGCAGTGAAGACATCTTCTTTTTTCATAACATATCGTTTGTCGATATTATCCCCGATATCATCCTCTATGGAAAAATCCTTTCATACGCATCCTGCCAATAATGGCCTTTCTCAAAGCAGAGCCAATGAATATGCTATATTTGCTGCGGTCCCTCATTTTTCCTTCTTCAGGTCACTTATGAAAAACGATACGTTAAGTATATGGATCTTTTCAGGAAGGATATGATTTTTGAATCTGTCCTGAAAATCCATTATATAGTCAAAAGCTATTGATCCGGTTACAAGTATTGTCATATTATTTTTTTAAAGTTTTAAAAATCTATTGGATTTCATCTATGATCTGAAACATCTTTCCTATGACAGCATCAACAAGAATATCTTTTTTCATAAGGTCATATTTTCAGAGTATCACTGATTTAGGTTTTTTCGAATACTCGTTTGCAATCATATCTATTATAACATATCAATACTTCTCTTCCGCTAAAGTGTGGCGCAATACGCAATCTATGAGCTTTTCGATTTTAAGTTCATCATCTTCTATCTTGATCTTGAGATTATTCTTTCAGACAGAGGTATAATTTATCTTGAATTTCTTTCATACTAGCTCTATCGTTTTTTCTTCCAATAGTAAAATCACCTCGTCTATCAGCTTCTGATAATCTCAACGAAATTGCACTTTAGAATTATTGCTTTTTTTGCTAAGCCTTTTTAGGACTTCTATATCAAGTTCCATCATTTTAAAAATTAGTTTTTATCCATTCTTCAAGCTCTGAAGTTTCATCAAGGCTCAATTTGCTATCTATTTCCTGTCATTTTATATTCAGGAATATCCTTATATCTCATCATTTCAAAGTGACCATATATTCTTTTAATTTGACCAGATCTTCCCTTACGGCATGGTTAGGTATATCTATCATATATCTATCATCTTTTTTGATTTCCTTAACAAAAGCAATGTTTTTTTCAGTTTTTTCGTTTTTGGTCTTTTCTTGGCTTAATAACGAATCTTCGTCTTCCATAAGATAATTTATCTTATCATTCTCATCGAACACTCAGATATCTATTGCTTGCTCCCTTAGGAATCATATCGTAGTGGACCTTATACTTGCCGGCATCACAGCGATTTCCTCTCTATCTTCATTAAGCGATAGATTTCAATCCACCAAAAGCACCTTATATTCCTGTATGGTATTCACAAATTTTTCGTAATCCCTTGGAAAGACCAAGACATTGAATTTGAATGTCGTTGAGTCACAGTTTGCTATAAGCATCATCTTTCAGCTTTTGGTCTGAACTTTTCTTATGAATGTCACAAGTCCGAAAAATCTGACTTTCACATCCTTTTTTCTTACTTTCTTCTCTTCGACTTTGATTATCTCTTCCTCTTCAACTTGCTTTACATCATCTTCTGTTTTTTGAGGTTCTATGATTTGCTCAGAACCATCAGTTTCTCATGTTTCTATGATCTTATCGCTTATGAATTCTTTCAGTTCGACAGTCTTTTCTTGCATTTTTTTCTTGAATTCGTAGACATTCTCAAGACCTATGGATTTCTGGGTCAGATATTTCTTAAGTCAATCGAGTCAATGTCATGTTACCGAATATCATATCATATCCCTTTCTCATCTTATCTTTTCTTCAAAATTCATAGGTATAGCTTTCTCAAGATGAAATTTCAGTTTTTCATCGCTTATTCATAGATCGAACAGTCATATCTGGTTAGTTTCTTGCTTTTTCTGGTTTTCCTTCAGATATGCTGTGATTTTCTGTATGGAAGCCATAAGACTTGCTCTTTCGCCGAAATTATCAAGCGCTCAGCTGAGAATCAGTGCCTCCAAGCTTTTCTTGTTTATAACATCTCATCATGTCTTGTTTATAAGATCCAGAACTGATTCGAATTTTCATTCTGAATCCCTGGATTTCCTTATTGTATCTATAGGTCATCATCACAGTCATTTTATCGCCTTCAATCAGAAACGGATATTATCCTTGTCTATGTATGTGAAATGCTTCATCGATTCATTTATATCAGGTGCAAGTACATTTATCTTCTTGGACTTGCATTCATTTATCTCAAGGGTTATCCTCTCCATATCTTCTTCGTCCGATACCATTAGCGCAGTCATGAATTCGGTAGGGTAGTATGCCTTCAGATATGCAGTCTGATATGCTATCATCGAATAGCAGGCAGCATGGGACTTATTGAATCAATAACCTGCAAAAGGCTCGATGATATCCTCGAATATATATATGGCAAGCTCTTTCGGATGTCATTGGACTATCGCAGCATCTATGAATTTCTGTTTCTGTTCCATAAGAAGGTCAACTTTTTTCTTACCGATCGCACGTCTCAATATATCAGCCTCACCAAGTGAAAAACCTGCAAATGCCTGAACAAGCTGCATTATCTGTTCCTGATATACTGCTATTCATTGAGTATGCTTCAATATGTTTTCTAGTGAAGGATGAGGGTATTTCACCTTTTCTTTTCAGTGTTTTCTGGCGATATAAGTAGGGATATACAGAAGCGGACCTGGACGATATAACGATACCATAACGATGATATCTTCAAATGCATTCGGTTTCAGCTCTTTAAGATATTTTCTCATTCATGCGGACTCAAATTGGAATACTCAAGTAGTGTCTCAGTCGGCGAATATCTTAAAAACCTTTTTGTCCTCATAATCGATTTTCAGCAGATCTATCTCTCTGTCATGGTTTTTCTTGATGATCGTAAGACATCTATGGATGATCGTAAGATTTCTCAGTCAAAGGAAATCCATTTTCAGAAGTCCTAGATCTTCAAGCGGATATTGTGAAAGCTGGGTTACGGTCACTTGGTCATCTTTCGGAGGATGCTGCAAGGAACAGAAGTTCGTCATCTTTTCGGGTGCGATTATAACAGCACAGGCATGGACTCATAGCTGTCTTACAGAACCTTCAAGCCTCATTGCATTATCGATTATCTTCTTATATTTGTCTCATGAATTATAAAGGTTTTTGAATTCAACGCTTTCTTCAAGTGCATCTTTTATCTTTATTCAAGGTTTCGCAGGAATCAGCTTCGCAATGTCATTCATCTCAGAAAAAGGGAGTCAAAGAGCTCTTCATATATCCTTTACCGCTGCTCTTGCGGCCATGGTTCAAAATGTGCATATCTGTGCGACATGATCTTTTCAATATTTGTTCCTTACGTATTCCAGAACCTTTCATCTTCATTCATCTGAAAAATCCACATCGATATCAGGCATGGATACCCTTGCAGGATTCAGGAACCTTTCAAAGAGCAGGGAATATTTCAATGGATCGATATCTGTTATTCCTGATAGATATGCCAATAGTGCTCATGCAGCAGATCATCTTCAAGGTCAAACCGGAATATCTTGGCTTTTCGCCCAATTTATGAAATCCGCAACGATGATGAAATATCAGTTGAATCACATAAGATCTACAACCACAAGCTCATATTCAAGCCTATCGATTATAGATTGCTGATCTTCGCGCAAAGCTTTTACAAAGTCATTTTTCCTGTCAGTGAAATATTGCCTTGAAAGCTCGTGGAGTTCAATAGCAGACATATCACTAAGTTTCTTGTCAGGTTTTTCGATATCTTTCTTCTTTATGAGTTCGAATATGGTATCTTCATCGAATCAATATTCATAACGATGATTCAATCACCTCATACAAAGATATCTCAATCACCATTCTTCCTCTCAAAGATCTTTTATTGATTTATCGTCCTTTACGAAAATCTTATATTTCTCAAATATCTCTTTTTGTTCCTGATTCAATTCTGAAACCGGGATAAGCGTTCATCCATAAGGGATTATTATATTAACCTTTTCATTTATCTCTGATGTTGTACTTATTGCCTGTGGGAAATATGAAAACAGCTCTTCCATTTCCTGTGTGCTTCTGAGGCTGTAATTTCATTCTATCAATGTAGGCCTGTCCGGATCATCAAAAGGTCTTCAATCTCAGATTGAAAAAAGCAGGTCTTGTGCTTCTGCATCTGATTCTGTAAGATAATGTACATCATTTGTAGCTACCACTTTGAATCAATGTTTTTTCGCTAGATTGACTATATAGTCATTTACCTTTCATTGGCTTTGCCTATCAGGATGTTCTTGGATTTCAAGGTAGAAATCATCTTTTCCGAAAACTCATTTATAGTAATCTATCCTATCTACTATGAAATCTTCGTTCTTTCATGTGATTATATGCTGGGCGATTTCTCATAAGAAAGATCAGGAAAGGCATATTATATCTTTGGAATATTTCTCAAGAAGCTCAAAATCTATCCTTGGCTTATAATAGAATCAATCAAGATAAGATATTGTGGTTAGCTCGATTAGATTCTTGAATCAATCTATGTTTTTTGCAAGAAGTATCACTTCATAGTATTCATTGTCCTTATCTTTGTTTCAGATTCATTTCTTTGAGATTGATGCTTCAATTCATAGTATAGGATTTATTCAGTTATCCTTACAGGCCTTATAGAATTCGAAATATCAGTAAAGGTTTCAGCTATCTGTGATGGCAAGTCATTCGAATCACAGCTCTTTCGCTTTTTTTACGAATTCTTTCGGTTTTCAAAGACCGTTAAGTATCGAATAATTGGTATGTACATGCAGATGTACGAAAGATGACATGAATCTTAGATAAAAAATATTATTTAAGTCAATATAGTTTATTTTTTTGAAAAACAAAATTAATTTTTTAAAGTTTTTTACACTTGCAATTCTGATAATTTTCTTAATATTGAATTAATATTTTTTTATAGGAATACATGGAAAAGATAATTCTTTGATTGGTCTGAGAGAGATGATGCTGAAAATGAACCCTTGCAAGCTATCTGGTGGAAAAACATGATGCTGTTATATTCAGATATTCAGATACATTCCGTGAAATCCTTACAACATTGAATCTGCCGATAATAAGGGAGAATCTTGCCAAGATATCATTGACACTTAGAAATGAGTTCTGAGAGGATATATTATCAAAAGTCATGCTTGCGAATATAGATAAGGCAAAATCAAGGATAATAATATTGGATTGAATAAGAAGGGTGGAGGATATAGAATATGTTGAGGATCTGCCTTGATTCAAGCTCATATACATAGATTCCACGGAAGAGAACAGATTCGAAAGACTAAGAAACAGATGAGAGAATAGCAATGAAAAAAGCATGGATTTCGAACTATTCAAGAAAGAATGAACATTTGAGACTGAATTGAGGATCAAGGCTATGAGAGATATATCGCAGAAAGTTATATATAATAATCAGACTATGGTTGAATTCTACGAAGAAGCTGAAAAACTGATATGATAAAAAAAACCGGATATGATATCCGGTTTTTTTTATTTGCTTAATATCAGATACCAATCAGATTCCTGTATTATATTTATTCATAGGTCTTTGATATATTCTTTCTCTTTTTCCTTCCTATCTATATTCACCCTTGTCCATGGCAGGAATATGAATCAATCCTTTTTTAATACCCTAAGAGCTTCGGAATAGAATTTTTCAATGTCATTCCTTTGGTTCAATATGGCAATTCAGGTATACAGATCGAAAAAATTGTCTTCAAAAGGCAAATCATTGAAATCACCTGTCACAACATTCTGATTTTCCTTGAACCTATTATTGCTTCTTGCGAATTCCAGAAAATCCGCTTTCATATCTAAAGCGAAAACATCAAGATTCTCGATCTCATTGAGCCTTTTTGTTATCACTCATGTTCATGCTCAGACTTCCAATGCCCTGTAGTTTTTTGAAGAATCAAGGAATCACCTCAGGAAATCTCTGCATATTTTTGCGAAATCATCCCTTCTTCTCTCTAATATGAAACTATCGTATTCTTCAGATAATACAACACTTATGTTGTGTTCTATTCTTTTCCTTAATTCCTTTTGTTCTTGGTTTATAGGTGGCAATCATATTCTTATTGCCTCAATCTCACTTTCATGCATAAGTTTTTATTCTGTTAGAAGCTTATCGAAATTATCAAAATCATCCTGTATCTCTTTGAAATTCAAGCTAGATTTATTATTTGCCCTGTTTGAGATATGTGTATTTATATTCACAAGAATTGCAAACTTTTCTGTTCCAAGCTGTCAATCCAGATCGGATCTAACATTAGCGATATGCCTCTTTAATGTTATCATCTCTTTCTTTGAAAGAATATATCATGTTTCACTCCTTTCGTTCTTATCATTAAGTTCCCTGAAAAATTTTAGTGCAGGCTTCAGGAATTTTCATGTCAGTCATTCTCTGATTGCACTGTAAACCCTTTCTTTCACTTTTTTAGTTATGGTATCTATTGCTTCAGGCATTTCAGGTTTTCTTCTTTGTTGTTCCAATCTTCTATGGTCTCTGGTCTGGTTTATTCACATCTCTTTTCTGTCAGCAGCCCTGGTCTTTCATCTTTTTCTCCTTCATCATCCAGTTTCAGAAATCCTTTTCACATCTTCACGGGTTTCATCTATCGTGACTCAAAACTTTATCATATTTGAAATCTTTCAGATAAGCCCAACATAAAGCTTCTTTATATTTGAATATTTCGGATTATTCAAAGGATGTATCCTATCCTCGATGAATTTCTTTATGGAATGCAGATCATCATTTCAAAGACTCATCTTTATGATTATATCTATGACCTTTTTCTGATTGAATGCTGCTTTTGAATTCAGGCTATGTTCAAGTGTCTCTTCGATCTCTTCCATTTCCACATCACCTCGTTTATATAGGGTATCTATAGATTGAGCCATCTGTTTTCATTTAAGTATAATAATTTGTTTATATTTAATTTTGATATATTGTCAATAATATATTCAGCTTTTAAGGATATCATCTATTTTTTCCTGCAAATCGCAATATAATTCAGCTTTTTGTATATACTATAATCCTTTCTTTCATCGTATGGTTGAAAATCAGTAAAAGCTTGAGTATAGATACTTATGACTTTAAAACGATAATTAAGTAGATTCACGAATTCTTCGAGTTCAAGCTCTTTTATATGGAATGGGTTTCAATGTGGTTTTCTTGGTGTGGAGATAATTAATACTCAATTTTTTTTCAAGATTTTTTTGACTCAATCAAGAAAATCTTCTTGATTGCTTATATGTTCAATTCATTCGAAGCTTATCACAGCATCAAATCTGTCATTAAAATAATTGTTGATCTTTTCTATATTTCATACCAGAAAATCATTTAGATCGTTGCTGAAAAAGGTATTTGCATGGTTTATAGCATCTTTTGAAATATCTATTCATCTGCATTTGGCTCAAATCTGGGTTATTATAGATGTTCAATATCATGTTCAGCATGGTGCATCAAGCGTTATCTGATCGGATTTCAAAAATTTTTTAGCAAAATGATATCTTGCAGCATGTGTTATTTCAGCACTTTCGATAGTTTCTGGTGATTGTCTTTCTGTTGAGGTCATTTATAAAATATTAATTATTCTTTAGATTCTATAAAAATAATCGACTATTTCAAATATGTTTTTCCTATTGCTTTTTTCCATTTTTCCTTATAATTTTGCCATTAATTTAACTATAATCGAATATTGATGTCTATAAGGAATTTTTGTATAATCGCACATATCGATCACGGAAAATCGACATTGGCTGACAGGATGCTTGAAATCACATGAACGATCGCGAAACGTGATATGAAGCATGCACAAGCTCTTGATACCATGGAAATAGAACAGGAGAGGTGAATTACAATCAAACTTACTCCTGTTAGGATGAATTGGAAATGAATCCAACTTAACCTTATAGATACTCCATGACATGTGGATTTCCAATACGAGGTTTCAAGGAGTCTTGCAAGTGTTGAAGGCGCTGTTCTTGTTGTCGATGCGACGCAATGAATCGAAGCTCAGACTTTAAGCAATGTTTATCTTGCTATAGAAAACGATCTTGAGATCATACCTGTATTGAACAAGATCGATCTTCCTTCTGCAGATGTCGAGAGAGTCAGTAATGAAGTGATTTCGCTTCTCGGTTGTAAAAGAGAGGATATAATAATGGTCTCCGCTAAGACCTGAGAAAATGTAGAATCCCTCCTTGATGCGATAATTGAAAGAGTGCCACTTCCGAAGAAGCTTGATAAGGAATCGAATCTTATACCTTTCGAATCGACTTCCGATGAACCTTGAGTGGTGAAGTGACTTATATTCGATTCCCAATATGATACGTATAAATGAGTTGTGGTCTATCTTAAGCTTTTCAGCTGAGAGATTAGAAAATGAGATAAGCTTGAGCTTGTCAATACCTGAGCAAGAATAGAGGCTACAGAGGTCTGATATTTCGCTCCGAGCTATATTCCGAATTGAGTTCTGAAGGAATGAGAGATCTGATATGTTGTAACCTGATTGAAATCAATTACAGAAGCAAGGGTTTGAGATACTGTTTTCGCCTGAAAGAGCGATCTTAAGTTCGGAATAAAATGATTCAAGCAAATCACCCCTTTCGTATATGCATGAATATATCCTGTCGATAATGATGAATACATCAAACTTAAGGACTCAGTAGAAAAGCTATGTCTTAATGATTCATCTCTTACAACTGAAAATGAAGTATCGCCAGCTCTTGGTTATTGATTCAGATGCTGATTTTTATGACTTCTCCATCTTGATATAGTGAAAGAAAGGCTCTGGAGGGAATTCTGAATGGATGTCATAATGACAAGCCCTCAAGTAACATACAAGGTTCTTGTCGTATGAAATAAGGTCGAGCTTTATAATAGGTTTCATACTGAACTTATAGAACATCAATGAAAGACCTGCACATTCATTTATTTTTCAAATCCTGAAGATCTGCCTAAACCTTGAACATATATACATATAGAAGAACCTATTGCAAAAGTAGAGATTATAACACATACCGATTATATCTGAAATATGATGCAATTGGCTCAAGACAGAAGATGAATCTTCCTGAATCAGTTTTTTCTCGATGCTGCACGTGTGGTTCTTGTCTATGAGATACCTATGGGCGAGCTCGTAGGAGATTTCTATGATGATCTGAAAAGCCTTTCAAGCTGATATGCCAGCCTTAATTATGAATTCCTGAAATATAGCATCGATGATATTGTGAAGATAGATTTCCTTATAGCATGAGAAAGGGTGGATGCGCTTTCCATGATGGTGCACGAAAAGAAAGCAAGACTGGTCTGATGAAAAATATGCAAGAAGCTTAAGGATAATATCCCGAAAGCACAATTCTCAATAGCCATACAGGCTGCGCTTTGAGCTCAGGTCATCGCACGTGAGGATATCTGAGCGCTTAGAAAGGATGTGACCGCAAAACTATATGGTTGAGATGTCTCAAGAAAGAGAAAAGTTTTGGAAAAGCAGAAAGAATGAAAGAAGAAACTTAAGATGTTCTGAAAGGTAAGTATACCAAGTGAGACATTCGTAAATATACTTAAAAAGGATTAAATTTAAAACTTAAAAAACGGCTCGCGAGAGCCGTTTTTTTTATGCTGAAAAAGTATTCAAAAGATGTTACTTGGGGCAATTCTTGCAGATAGGGTTATTACCCTTTGCTTTCTCGCTTCTACAGCCGTTGCTATAACGTTTTCTTCTGCAACATGCAGTATCAAAGTTACGTTTGACTTTTCTGACTTTGACCCGTGTCTTCCTTTTCTTTCCTTCTTTCATGCTGTCCTCCTTTTGAACATACATATAGGATTAACTACAATTAATTTGTATAATAGAAATTATTAACCATTTGTCAAATATATTATTTTCAATAAAAAATCAGTTTAGTAGATTTAAAATCAAAAATCATTACAATATCATCATTAATTGATTAAAACATTAATATGAACTCAATAATATTCGCTTCGATGTTTCTCATTGTTCTTGTTTCAGTGCTGTTTCTATGAAATTTTTCCATATATGTATTTCTTATAAAGTTTTTCAATATCTCGAACCATAATGTTAAGATTTATATCTGATGAATTCTTTTCATACTCTGAATAAGCTTTATCTTAGCTTCAATATTAACGCATTATTTTGATAATCCGTTTTCAAGATGAGCTTATTTCATTTCATGATTATGGCTTTGATTCCTGGTTAACATAAATATGTTCATATGAGTGCTTGTTATAATCGATCTCATATTGAAAAAATACTGATTCATCGATTATAAGGTTTATGCCTGATGAATCATGATATTTCTATGTATTGTCTATTCATCGTATTGAATATTCAATGCATTGTCTCCGCAGGTAAATGAAGTTTCTGTAAAACTTAAGAATCTCCCTGACAGCTGGAAGAATAAGAAAATCGTCATGATATCAGATGTGCATCTGGGTAATATCTATAATGATGATTTTATGAAAAAAGTTGTAGATAAGATAAATATAATAAATCCTGAAGCGGTTTTTATCGTATGAGATCTTTTTGATTGAATGGATTGACATCTGGATAAATATGTAAAACCATTGGATAATCTTAAAACAAAGAAATGAACATTTTTTGTCACTTGAAACCATGAAACATATCTTTGAGTCGATAATGCTCTCAAATCTCTTGAGAATACCTGAGTGAAAATACTTGATGATGAAAAACTTGATATTGATTGAATCGAAATCATATGATTGAGTTATCCTTTAAGATGAGAATTCAAGGATTTCAAGAAAACATTTTCAAACCTTAAACTTTCTTCCGATAAGCCAAAAATACTTCTTTATCATAATCCTATGCATTTGGATGAAGCGAAAAATGCATGAATCGACCTTCAATTATCAGGACATACACATAGATGACAATTATTTCCATTTAATTTAATAACATCGATAATATACGCCTGACATGATTTATGACTTACAAAGATATGAGATTTCCAGATATTCACTTCTATATGAGTCAGTACCTGGTGACCTGCCATGAGAACAAACAGTAGATCAGAAATAGTTGAGATTACTTTGAGATAAAAAATATCTTTCTACTTTCCTTACCCCATAAAGGGAACTTGCCCAAAGGGCGGATGGGTTATCTTATTAACAAGGAAATCCTAGTATTCGCCTAATATCTTCAATGATTTAGTGAAATATTGTAATTCCTTCAATGCTTCTTTTACATTTTCCTCTCAGAGGTTTCCTTCGAAATCAAGCCAAAACATGTATGA
Organism: Candidatus Altimarinota bacterium; assembly: GCA_028685185.1. GTDB lineage: Bacteria > Patescibacteriota > Gracilibacteria > BD1-5 > UBA2023 > JAQUEK01. The sequence continues at coordinate 145,639 of JAQUEK010000002.1, read as the reverse complement.
AAACGGGTCTTTCAGACTCGGAAGCGATTCTATTTTTGCAAGGTTTATAGAATTTGTAGCGAAGCTTCATAAACATTTATATAGCGAAGCTGGAATATTCCTTGCCTCGAATACTATGGTGACTTTGTTTTTCTTATCGCTATATTCTATCTTCTCATCCTTATGGGCGATTATGAAGAATCTTGTTGTGTTTCATTTCTGGTCCTGGATTCATTTTGCCAAGATGTTCAATCAATATATTTCAGCAGAAAGCTCTGATGAAATGGCTCAGATTCATCTTTCATCAGATTCGCTTACCATCTTTGCTGCACTTGCTGTGCTTGATGATTTTATTCATTCTATCGAATATTCCTTCATGAATTCATAGCATTGCGATAATGCCTGATGATGCGAATATACAGTCTTTATTTTAGATATATCCGTTTCTTTTGAAATAAGGCAGTTGTTTATCTCAAGCTTTATCTCTCATATGATCTTGAAATCGTATCTTAGGAAATTATACAGATTTTCATGGATCGATCCTGCATATGAATTTTCAATGGGAACCACTCATATGCTTCAGACCGATATACTGTTCCATATATCTCAAAATGATGGCAGATTTATCAATTCAACATTATCTCATAGGTTCTTTTTGGCTATTGTTCAAGCAATATGCGAATATGCTCATAATTCTCAAAGATAGTATATTTTCATCCTAAAAAAAGTTAAAGATATCAATTCGTTAGATTCTACATATTTCTATAAAATAGCAACCATATTATATAAATAATTCCTTGATTTTCATGTTATTATAAAAATCTTTTGACTTTAAGATCTATATTTTTATAAAGAGATAATTTTTCAGTTCAGACTGGAAAATAAAAAAAGGGGAAAAATCGTGCTCATTAATATACATTTCTAATTGGCCATGGCTGATTATTAAAATCTCAGGAAAGGGGAGTGTGGTAGGTTAATTTTGGTTGATGTGTCTATATTTGCTTTAAGGAAAACAAATCAGATCGGAGGAAAATATGAAAGGAAATATGCCCGCAGTAAAAGATGATGGCAAAACCGGCAGCCACGAACTGATCCAGTTGGTGAGCTTCATTCTTGCAGATGAGATGTATGGTGTTGATGTCCTTACGGTGCGTGAAATCATACGTAAGCCGACATTGACGAAAATGCCTAATACACCAGTTTACGTGGATGGTATAATTAATCTACGTGGCAAAGTCATCCCGATAATTTCATTGAGGAGAAAATTCAATCTCATTGATATTGACGATGATAGTCAAACCCGTATCATTGTCATGGATGTCAATGGTGAACTGACAGGTTTCACAGTGGACGGTGTTTCCGAAGTCATCAGGATATCTGGCGAAGAGATTCAGCCACCACCGATAATGACATCCGGTGGTCTTGATCAGGATAGCATTGCAGGGGTTATAAATCGTGATGATCAACTAATCATCCTTCTTGATCTGAAAAAAGTTTTTCCACCAGATGTTGCAGCTGCATTGATTGAATAACCTCTACTGCAAAAAAGATTGAAATGTATAAATGAACACAAAAAAACAGAAGACGCCTTCGTAAGAGGGCGTCTTTAATATTATCTCAATAATAATTTTGTTTTTTAAAAAAATGATATATTATTATTTCCGTCATTATTTAATAACTTTTATTCTATGTGAAAGAAAATATTATTATTGCTTGCTACAACTCTTCTGGTTGTTTCATGCAATAAGTCTGAAATACAAAGTGAAAACAATTCTGCAAATCCAGCTTTGGCAAATTCTTGAGTTTCATTTGATGAAGTGTATTCTAAAATCAAAGCCGAATATAAAGAAAGCACCATAATGGAAAACTGTCTTGCCAATAGTGTAAACATGTGCCTTAGTCAAGCTGTGAATGAAAGAGCCAGAACAAAGAATGATGAATCTGTCTGTGATGACCTTAGCGATTCTATGGCTGTAGAATTCTGTAAGCAAGGAATAATAATTTCGAAGGTTGATAAGACTTGAAATATTGCGCTATGTGATAGTTTGAAACAGAATAAGGATAATTGTATTTCACAATCAGCAATGAGTTTAGCTATTAAGAAAAAAGACCTATCTATCTGTGATGTGATCAAAACACCTAAAACAAATTCATGATCAGCTTTGCCTCCCATGATGTCAACAAAGGAAAATTGTATAAATCAAGCATCATTCAATCTTGCAATGGCTTCACAGGATGACAAATATTGCGATAAGATATCTACAGATAGTCAGAAAAAGATGTGTAAGGATTCTATTGCAATGCAGAAGAATAACGGCATAAAATGACCTAATGCTGCGTGAACTCCTGTTTTGAATCCAGCACCTACTCCTGCTAATTAATAGTTTTTTCTTTTAAGCTCTCCTGGAAAAGGGGAGTTTTTTATTTTTATTTGATTTTCTTTATATATTATTAATATAGTCAAGCTTTTTAAACGAAAGAAAAAAGGGGAGACTATAATGGCTTTTATCACCTGGAATTCAACACTAGTCGTCGGCCATCCGCAGATCGATCAGGAACATCAGAAACTTGTCAATTCGTTGAACGAGCTTCATGATGCGATGAAGGCAGGAAAAGGTTCGGAAGTCTGCAAGAAGGTTTTAAAGGAGCTGGTGACATATACCGTCGCCCACTTCGCAACTGAGGAAAAACTCATGACACAGAAGTCATATCCTGACTTCCCCTCACATAAGAGGGAACATGAGGAACTACTCAAACAGGCAAGGGAACTGAACGAAAAAGTTCAATCTGGTACAATGACAATTTCCATAACAGTTCTTGATTTCCTTAAGAACTGGCTGGCAAAGCATATTCAGGGAACAGACAAGAAGCTCGGAAAATTCCTGACAACCTAAAAAAAACAGGCACATTGTAGAAAGAAAAGCCGCAATCTTTGATTACGGCTTTTTTTTATTCTCAATTGAAAATCAAATATTTAATATCACTTTTTATTCATATATAATGGTTTAACAGCTTAATAAAAATACTTTAAAAATCACGTATAAATTTTTAGTTCAATTTTAAAAATAATAATTTCGCGATATTTGAGTAAACGTTATTATAACCAAATCACTTTTTTGAAAGTGGTTACTATTGTCAAAATAAATATTTTATACATAATAAATTTGACTATTCAGTTAAAATAATTATTTTTAAGAAACAAATAAAACAAAAATAAATATACAGATAACTTTGAAGCCAAAAAAGTGTCTGTTTTTTTTATTTCCAATTAATTCAATAAATATGATCAATCTAGCATATGTATGAAATATGATCACAAGAAGAAAGATAAGCTCAACCCTAATTGTTACGCTTATCTTAAATATTGTGGCACCTACCTTGACTTTTGCTGCTTTACCTTCCTTTGATTCAACACTTACAACACCGAATGTAGCTCCTGTTGCACAGGTAAGTAAAATACCTGTTCCAAGGGATTTGGTTTCAGGTGATTTGGTTGAGATAACCATCGACTGAACATATGTTTCCCAATTATTCGATACTACAAGCGATAATACTCTTGACCTGTTTAGTGATAACATAAACTCTTTGGTAAGCTCGGTATCATCAAACTATGACTCTACTGACAGAACCTTGATCATTACAGCAAATGTCCCTTGAATCCCATATCTGATTTGAGATTTGCTGATTACGAGGTCACCGATAATTCCTAATATAACTGTTCCGAATATAGTTGCAGTTGCTCAGGAATCAAACGTTGCAATCCCTCAGAATCTTTTTGATTGAGATACTCTTGTTATGAATATTTCCTGAACTTGAGTGTTGGAGAATTTCAGCTGAAGCAAAGATGAGACTTTGCAGGCATTTGCTGATAAGATAACACTTCTTACAGATGCTAGCTGATCATACGACAGTTCGTCAAATACTATCAATCTTATAGCGAAGACTCCATGAATCTGATTTTGAATGTCAAACTTGAATATCGCATCTAACTGAATAAATGTAGCTCATCCTATTCCAAATATTATTCCTGTCTCTCAGGTTGAAAAGATAACTTTCCCAAGAGAGATATATTCTGATGAAACTATAACCCTGACAATAAATTCAAATACGCCTACAATACAATCTTTCCAATGAGATAGCGATGATACGATTTCAAGCCTAAGCGACCAGATCGATGCATTGCCAGAAGTGAGCAGTTCTGTTTCTGGAAATGAGATAACAATAACCTCAGAGATTCCTGGAACTCCTTTTACTGTTTCTCAGGTCGATATAACAGGTTGAACTGTAAATTCTATTAATTCAATCCCTAATATTGAAGCTGTTTCACAGATTGATCATATCACAGTTCCAAGAGATGTATACTTCTGAGATATCATTCATTTCTCAGTGAATTGAATTGATGTATCACAATGATTTAACGGTACAAACGATAATACATTGAATGACCTAAGTGATAATATAATCGCAGATGTTGCTGATGTCACCTCTTCTGTAAATCTTACCAATAGGACACTTACTATTTCTTCCACAAAACCAGGAACTCCATTCACTGCATCTTGATTGTTCATTTCTTCAGACCTAACCAGCAGTTGAGTTATATCAAATGTCATTGCTCAGAAGAAGAAATCCATAATCGCTCTACAAAGGCCTTTTCAGTCTTGAGATGTCGCATCTTTGGTGATAAACTGAAATACGATTTCTGAGAATTTTGCAATTACTGCAGATGATACTTTGAATTCTCTCGCTGCAAAGATAAATTCATGAACTCTTAATATCATTGCAACTCCTGATACAGCTATGAATTCAATAACATTGGAATCAAGCATTGCATGAGTTGATTTCAATGTCTCAAACGTTTCAATTTTGAATTCCCTTTATCCTACGATATTGCAGGCAAGCTCAAAATCAGTTAATCAAAGAAATATCTTCAGCATACCATCAGATCTTTTTTCAGGAGATAATATCTCACTTAATGTTGATTGAACAGATATCTTGCAAAATTTCAGCATTGATGCAAACACTACCTTAGATGAGCTTAATACTAAGATGAACGATGTTGCTACGGTAAATAGCACTTTAAATATATGAACCAAAACTTTTACTCTGGATGCAACAACTGCTTGAACTCCTTTTTCAATATCAAATGTTTCAATCTCATGATCGACTTTCACATGAATTACAATGACTTGAAGCATTCCAGAAGTTAAAGCATCTCTCGATATCAGTATAGATTCAGTTCCAGCTGACAGTACAAATATTATCATCTGAAGCTGTACGATTGATTTCAGCACATGATCAGTTACTGTTGATACGGATTGTAGCGATGATTCGGCGATTTTAGATATAAGCTGAATCAGTTCAACTTCTACAATCGCTGCATTATTGAGATGAATAAGTTGAATAAGCGATCCGAACAATTGAATATTGAACACTAGCTGAACTTGAGTCATAGCAACTTACAAGACATCTTGAATCCAGGATAATCTTAATAATATAAATTTTTTCGACTGAACTTCCGGTTCTATAAGCTGAAATCTGACAGGCCCTCAGCTTGCAGTGGCTCAGGTTGATTCACTTGTCATTCCTAGAGATTTCGTTTCTTGAGATACATTCTCAGTTACAGTCGATTGAATCCCTGTTATTCAGAATTTCACAAGCGATAGCATAACTTCTCTAATAAACCTTAATAATACTTTGAATTCATTGCCTTGAATTGATAGTTCTGTCGATATTCCGTCAAGAACTTTCACATTGACTGCAAAGGATGCCGGATATTCATTCAACCTATGAACCGCTTCATTTTCAAATGTTCAGGCTCCAATCCTTACTATCTCAAATTTCGTATGAGCAACACAGAAAAGCGAAATCGATTTACCTTCCAATTTCGTTCCATGAGATGAGATTACGATAGTTGTGAATTGAATCACTTCAACATGAAGCTTTTCTTCAGATAGCCTTACAACATTGAATAACATCATTTCTCAGATTAATGCAAATGTAACTACAGTTAACGCAACTGCATCAGGATCTCTTTGAATTGTGATAGAAGGAAAAAACGCCTGAGACGCTTTCACTATCGACAAGACTGAGATAAAGAATACTACAGCTCCGACTTCAGTTAATCCGAATGTCACATGAGTAGCACAAGTTGATACGCTGACAATTCCATATCCTATCGAAAGCACTGATAATATTTCTATAAATATAAATTGAAATATAATAAATCAACCATTTACGACAGATACTGATACAACATTGTCGTTAATGAACTCTCAGATCACAAATCTTCCTGAAATATCTTCTGTCGTCAATACAGCTTCTGGTGAATTCACTCTGACATCTAAGAATCCTTGAACTTGATTTTCAGCTTCTTTGCAATGAACTTGAGTAACGATAAATTCAATTAACTCACAGCCTAATGTTGATTCTGGTTCACAAGTCGATACATTAACAGTTTCAAGGACATTGACATCAGGTGATAGTCTTTCACTTGATATTGCATGAAGTACTCTTGTACAATCTTTTTCATGAAGCAAGGATGAAACCTTACAGGCTTTATCTGACAAGATAAATACATTGTCTGAAATCAATTCTTCATTTGATTCAGCAAACTCAACGTTCACGATAACTTCAAACACTCCTTGAATAGCTTTCGTTTCTTGAATACTTAACATAACAAGCGCAACAAACAGTGTGAACATGGTTGCAAACGTTCCAGCTCAAGCTCAAGTCGACTCGATCACATTGCCTAGAGCGATAATAGCTTGAGATATGCTTAGCATAAATATCGATTGAAATCTTATAACTGAGGTTTTCAGCTGAAGCGAATCAGAAACACTTGATTCATTCAAATCCAAAGTAGATTCCATAGCGACTTGAGTAAGTCTGAATATATCTTGAAGCGATCTTGTCTTCACTGCAACAACTGCATGAGTTCCGTTTTCAATAGGAAGCTTTACGATAGATAATTCGATATCTCCTGCAACTACGGTAGACAATGTCGTCGCCGTGAAACAAGAGACCGAAATGGTCATGCCTACTTTAGTGGAATGAGATTTCATCGGTTTCAGCATTGATTGAAATTCAATCCTTCAAAATTTCGATACTGATGAAAACACAACAATTAACCAGATTCTTTTAAATATAAATGCAATCTGATCTGTCACTTCAAGCTTCAATTCTTGAACGATTAACCTTACAAGCAACATCGCATGAATTCCTTTCGTCACTAGCAATGTCAGTATAATCAATTCTACGACACCGATAACAGTCACTGCAAACTGATTGCCCGTGGCACAGGTTGTTGATATGACACCAAGCTGAATCTTTAGAGCTTGAATAACTTTCAGGGCTGTGATAGATTGAGTCGATAACGATTATCTTACCTTAAACGGAGATTCTGCTGCTGAAATAGTAAGTTGACTTGCTGACGCTATAATGAATAATTCAAATACTTGAGTCACAGTATCGACATGATCAAATATCCTTACTCTCACGGCTTCAACTCCTTGAATTCCGTTCATATACCAATCACTTGCCCTTGATATAACTCCACCGATAGCTTCTGCTCCTATAAATGCTGCTCAAACATTGAAATCATGAGCTAGTTCAACTTCCAATGTTTCTATAGATGAAGACGGAGATATATATCTGGTATTGACTTGAACGACAGTCTCCACTGTTGCTGAACTTAATGCAGCCGTAGCCAATGGTTCAGGATTTGTGATAAGATCAGTTTTAGCTGGATCAATAAATACTATAACCGTACCGAATTGAATTTCTGATTGATTATATAATATCATTTGATCCGATCCGAATGACAATGTTTCACAATCTGTTCCTGGATGGCTTACGGTTGATAACACTGCACCGATTGTGAATATCACGACTCAATCACAGACAATCAATACTGCGACTATCAATATAGCTTGAACTACAGAGCCTAATATAAGCGTTTCTATAGATAATTCAGGATCTGTGACAAATATTGTTTCAGATTGAGCTTGAGATTTCAATTCTGATATAACATTGGATTTAGATGCTGTAAATAATATTTCTGTCAGCGCTACTGATGTCGCTTGAAATATCTGAACTTCAAGTGTTGTTATAATCAGCGATACGCTTACTCCGAATCCATTGGTCATAAACGCTCCTGCTTTTACAAACAGCACAACTGCTGACATATCAGTTCAGACTGAATCTTGAATCCTTGCAGAGGTATTTAGCTGAGCCATATTGGTTTCAAGCTGAACAACTGATTCTACATGATCCATGATATTTACAGTTCCGCTTGATATAAATTCTGTAAATTCATTCCATATAATTGTTACAGATTCAGGTTCTAATACGAATTCTTGAAATGTAACGATTATACAAGATAGCATTTCACCAAATGTGATTCTTGATCCTCTTCCTTCGATAGTAAATGCGAATTCTATAAACATTAGCTGAACAACTGAACCGAACAGTGATATAAATATAACAAGCAGCTGAACAACAGTTTCAAACGGTGCTTCAGATTCATCTTGAATATTCTCCATATCAACTCCTTTATCTCAAGATGCAATGAATTCATTCAGTGTCATAGCAACAGATCCAGCATTGAACATATCAGCTGCTGCAAATGTCTCTATCACTGAAGATAGTGTGCCGAATGCTTTGATAATCTGAACACCTTCATTATCTACAAGCCAGAATTCCATAATTCTTACATGATCCACAAAACCAAATTCTTCAATCCAGATAATATGATGAGCTAGCGTTGCGAATTGAACTCCGGATTCTGCATGAGATTTTTCTATAAATGTAAGCCTGACTCTGAATGCCTCTAATAATCTTATAATCACTTCAACTGATTTGGTCTGAAATATTGTAAGCTGAAATCTGGTCATCACTCAGGATAATATGTATCCTACTGTGAATATCTCTACACAATCACAAACAACAAACAATCAGATAGTAAATATCGATTGAATCACCGAAAGCAATTCGACAATCGTTATAAGCTGATGATCATGAACCTTCTTCTGAGTATCTGATATAGCATGAAATTTCTCAATCCCTGTAACACTTAATTCTGATTCTGTTAACAATATCTCAGTTGTTGCAACTGATGCGGCTTGAAATTCATGAAACTGAAATGTTTCAATCACTCATGATAGCGTCGTTATATTCCTTAATATGAGCGTGGCAAATAGCTTTACCAGAAATCCTACATTTACATTCACATGAAATACCAAGAAGAATGCAGATGTTGTAGTAACATGATGAAGCTGAGCTGCTATAAATACGGTTTGAGATAGTGTAACTTGAGATTTTACAGTTATAGTTCCGTTAAATCTGAATTCAGCTAATAATATCTCAGTCACTGCAACCGATGCGACCACATTAAGCGCAAGCCAAGGCTTTATGATAAATCAGGATGATATCGCACCGATATTGACCGTAAATACACTTCCTGCTTCAATAAATACAAACAATGTAACACTTACATGAACTACTGAATCCTGAGCAACGGTTAATTTTTCAAATGGAGTTTCCAATATAAGCTCGATTGCAGATTCATCTTGAAATTATACACTTACTTTCCCATTGATACTGAATTCTATAAATACATTGAATTGATCAAGTGTTGATCTTGCATGAAATTCTTCAACATGAGTAACTCTGGATATCACACATGACAATCTTTGACCTGCATTAAGCAATCTTGTTGTCATTCCTAATGTTTCATGAATCGTGATGAATATGGATTATTCATTCAATACGAATGAATTCTCTACAAGCACGTTATATGTATGAACATGATCCAACGTTCTTTCTACTCTTGTTGCAAGCGGTACGACATCATGAACATGACATTCTTCTGTGATACCATGACTTCTTCCGAATCAGACATATTATTATTTCATAGATTCTTCTGATAACCTTTGAAATATAACAAACACCGTAGTATCGGCATTGAACAGCATCGACACTACAGGGCCTCAGATATTCGGTGTCAGCATAACTAATATAACAGTTGCCTGAGCAATCTTCAATTTCCTATTCAATGATTCGCATTTCAATCAAAACACTTTCGCTAATTGAACTTTGAGCATCACTGATTGAACCAATATCATAAATACGATCCCTCAGCTTACTTTCTGAAATATCGTAAACAATACATGAACCGCTGTTTTCAATACATTATTAAGCTGAACGAATTATCTTTATAATCTTGTGATGCAAGATGATTTCGGTAATATCTCTTCATCGAATTGAGCTTTCACAACTGCAACTGATGTAAGCCTGAATTCGAATTCATGAACCATAGTTCAGACAGGTTCTGTCGCATTGAGCCTTACAGATTCTGTGAACAATACATTGAGTATGAGCTGAAACACTTTGATAATCAATTCAAGCACTTGAAGCAATCTTTTGAATTCGAATATCACAATCCCATGAAACACTACTTTGACTTACCCTAATTGATGGAATTGAGTCATAACATCTCCTGTGTTAGTGGATCCGAACGCTCCGCAATCAGCTACTGTTGCTGAATTGACTTGACTTATCGCTTCTTTCAATACTCCTACGGTAGTCTATAGCTGAACAATATTGAATACGGTTTCAGTTTCATGAAATGTGCCCGTATGAATAAACGGATGATATTTCATCGCAAACTTTGAAGTTCAGAATTGAGCTGCTGGTGATACGGTAAACATATTCAGATCAACAGATTGAAACACATGGCAGCAAAATGTACCTGATAGGACATGTATCCTTGATAGCGCTAAAACATGCAACTTCAGAACAGACAGCCTTTCTTACTTCACAGTAGTGAAATTGACTTGAAATATGATAGTTATAAGCAATAACTGATGAGGTGGTGGAGGAAGTTCTTCTATATCTGTAGATAGCTGTCCGAATGGTGACTATTCAAACAGTTATTATGACTCATCATGCTGAACAAAACCATCTGTTATCTCAAACACTTCAGTATTGACCAATAGCGAATCCATAAAGAGATTCATATACGAAGCTAAGAAATCTAATTATCCTCAATTACCTACGATAGATTCCAAGATAAAATTTTGGGAAAATGTCATAGCAACTGCTGAAACCGCTTTGAAAGATACTTCAATTACAAAAGAAAAGGAAGAATATAATTCTCTTGTCATAACAAGAAGCAAGGCTGTTATAAAATGATTGACAGACCTTAAGAATCTTAATATCAAGCCTTCAGAATGAAACAATGGTTCAAACCAAAATTCTTGAACTCCTGTGTCAAATCCTTCGATCGATTCATCACTGAAGAATCCTCAAGTCGAAATAATCAAGAACCCTAAGCTTGTAGTATATAAGTTTCTGAATGTTGCAAATTCGTACGCAATAAGGGAATTCGATTCATTCAGCTCAAAGATTATAAGTTATCTGCCTAGAAACTATAAGGTTGAACTGCTGGATGAACAATCTAACTGATGGAGTAAAATCCTATTCGACTGATACAACTGATTCATAAGATCAAAATATCTTAGGGATGAGAATCAAAGCGACAGGAATAGGACTCTACCTTCTCAGATATTCTATGAAGCGAATTCTTTGACAAACATTGATTGGAAGAAGATAAAAGTTGCCAGAAGCGTATTCGTAAGGACTGAACCATATCCGGATAGTAAGATCAAAACAACTTTATTCAACTGAGAGAAAATCATCATATTGGATGTTGTCGACTGATTCACTGAAATCATGTGGCAAGACTGAATCTGATTCGTGAAATCTGAATTCATTACTGACTAATATTGATCTGTTTTTTTAAAAACCTTCCTGGAACAGGAAGGTTTTTTACTGTTTGATATCATTAAATTGCTAAGTTTTAACTCATATCAATGTTTTTTCATTGCAATTCTTTAATTTAACATTACAATTACAGGGTTATTTTAATTGATATCTAGATTTGTTATATGAGAGCTACATTGGCGATAATAAAGGATAATAAGATACTTCTGATACATAGGTTCAAGGATAATATGGAATATTTCGTATTTCCTTGAGGAAGCGTTGAAAGTCATGAAACTGCAGAAATGGCAGCTATAAGGGAAGCTAAGGAAGAAACAAATTTCGACATAATCATCTCTAAAAAGCTTTTCGAACATAAGGATGAATTCGATTCAAGGCTTCATCATGTTTTCCTTGTGACGGAATTCTCAGGTGATATGGCACTTGGCTGACCTGAAGCGGAAAAAAACTGCGAAAATAACAGATATATCCTAGAATGGCACGATATCGACCAGATACCTGATATGCTCATACATTCAGATTCAATCAAAGAAAGGATATTGGAAAATTTTTGAGGTTAATCTTCAATTCAAATCAAAAAAAGAGGTCAGAATTATATCTGATCTCTTTTTTACTGTTTGTTTTATTGGTGGCGAGGAGTAGAATTGAACTACCGACACAAGGCTTTTCAGATATATACATAAAATTAAACAAATTGTCAAGATTTAAAATAAAGAGAAATCAATAAAAGGTTTTTCTTTATTTACCTTTTTTCAGTTTTCTTCAACTTCTTCTTCATCTTCAAAATCAAATACAAATCATGATCATAAATCTAAATTAAAAGGACTTATATCAAGAGGTTTAAATCGAATTCACATAATAACAAAAATTAGGAATTATACATATCAATGGCATTTATAGAATTTGCAACACTTGTAAGATTAAAATTCAGGTATATTTTAGTTGTCTCAATTTTGGAGTGTCCAAGAATTTGAGCTATGTTGAAAATATTGATATTGTTTCTTGCGAGTTCAGTTGCAAAAGTGTGTCGAAACATATGAGTAGTCAAAGGAAAATCAAGATTTGATTTAAGCTTATTAATTATAGTGTAAATATCACGATGTTGCATAACTCAATCATATTTAGTAGTAAAGAGATTTAAAGTTTTTAAATCAAGCTTAGAACGATAATCAAGATAGAAAAAAAGGATATTTTCAAGTTTTTTAATAATAGGTATAAATCGGTCTTTAGATCATTTTCATTTAACTACTTTTAAACAGGATTCTTCAAAATTAAGATCAGTAAGTTTTAAGTCTATAAGTTCATGAAGTCTTAATCAGGTATAAAAATAAAAATAAATAATAGTCCTATTTCTAACAGAAATAAAATCATTTCAAGAATAGAGCCTATTAATAGTATACATTATTAAATCGACTTGTTTTTGATTATAAAACTTTGGTAAGGTTTGAGCAATCTTTCGAGTCTTAATCTTTAATAATGGATTTTCTTTTAAATATCATTCACGAATAAGGAAATCACAATAACATTTTAAACACTTCTTATATCGGTTATAAGTCCAAGAAGTCCAATTATATCGAGTCAAAGACTCTCAAAGAAACCTTTTAAAATTATAATCTGTATAAGTTTCAGAATCATTAATTTTTACAAAATCATTTAAAATGAAAGTATTAAAAACAGTTTTATATGCTTTCATAGTATTTAAAGATAATCACTCATTTACTTGTTTTTCAATAAGGAAACTATCAATAAAAAAATTATCATATTTCATAATTACAAAAATAAGGATATAAAGATATTTTTTTTGTAATCTTCTAAAAATATCGGATTATGTTAAAGAACTTTTGCACTTAATATTTAAGTACAAAGACATAATAATATATAAAAATGATAATGTCAAATAAATTTAATGTTTTTTTAATTTAATTTTAATGTTTTTGTCAATTATTGTTTTCATAGTGCTGAAAAAACCATATTAAGTGTGATATTTTATCTTCATAAGTTTTTAATTTTATTCATCAAAGAGATATTTCAAGATTTTTAAGTTTTTCTATTGTTTCTGCTTCTAGTCTAACTGATTGAGGTTTTAAGGCTGAATTCATGATATTTTATAATAAAAGTATATATATTAAAATAAGTATATTTATATACGATTATTTGCAAATAATTTTAAAATATGATTATATATTGATATTAATATTAAAATAAAAATATGTTTACTGCATTAAATAGTCCAATAATATTTTGAATAACTATATTATGAATTATATTTATTATTTATATAATTAGAGATATTACATGTTGGTATTGGAAAATAAATGAAAGAATAGAATTGCAAAAAGAATTAATTGAATTACAAAAATTAATTAATAATCAATTAGAAGATATAAAAGATAAATTAAACGAAAAAATATAAATAAATTACCAAAAGGTGATATAAAAAATATCGCTTTTTTGGTAGTTTTCTCTGAAAACAATAAATAATAAAGCGATTCTTAGAGAATTTTCGGGGGAAAAATTAGGAGGATAAGAAAAAAGAAAGGAAAAAAGGGGAATTAGGGGAATCAAAGGAATCAGGGGAATCAGGGGAAAAAACAAATAAGGACTCCGCATGGAGTCCTTATTTTATCTTAGGATTAAATGTCAAGTGAAATATAATAAAATCAAAATCAATATTAAAATATAAACCGGATTACGGATTAATTGAAAAATTAAAGACCGGATTAAGACTTTAATAGCATATGAAACATATTGCATAACTTAAAATTAAGTAAGTAAATTATAGTTATAAATATCAAAGTAATGTTTATAAAGCTTTTTATTTTTAGTGAGCTTTATAGCTTCAAAAAATGCCTTTTCCTTATCTTTTATAAGTTGTTTATAATCCTCATCAGATTCAATTCTTTTAGTGTATGGAAAAATACGCAATAATTTTTCATTATCTAATATATTATTATATGGCAAAATAACCTCATTAGTATCATAAAGACTAGATCAGAAAAAACGAGTAACCAATCAGAATATTTTAACAGTGAGCCAAGGTCAAAGCTTAAAATAAGGACGAGAAACAAGAGAATTAATAGGATCATTAAGGTTGGCGTCTTCACTTAAAAGCTCAAAATCCTTATAAAATCGAATAAATCACATTCAAACATAATATTTTCGAACATTATAACAAAGTCTTCTGAAAGTGATATCAGCCATTTTTAAATCCTGAAGAATAATTTTTGTATTTACGTTTAATTTCCTTAACTGAACCAAAAAGGATAAAAGACCTTTCGGAAATGTTTTAAATTCTCTATTTCAAAAATATAAAGCTCACTCATCAATAATAATCTCTATTTTTTGCTTAAGATTCTTAGGATCTTTTTTAAAATTATTTATTGCTTGTAAAATTTCAATCAAATCCTTAACGCTTCTAAATTGCAAATGAAAATCAGGACTACAATAATTTCAAATACGAATAGTATTTCTTCAAAACCAATTTGTTATAGAACGATGAGTAAAAAAAGATTTTCAAGTTCCATAAGCTCAAACTATTATCTCTAATCAATATGAAGCCATTTTTTATATTTATTTATGAAATAAAAGATTTAACAAATTTTATAGCTCAAAAAATCAACGTTCAAAACAATAAAACGAGAAACAATCACATTATAGAATTATGATATCAAAGAAATTTCATTATAAATAAAAATGTATCAAGAAAGATTTTTCAAAAAGAAATAAGATAATATAAAGCTCATCAAAAAAAAGTAATTAAGATTCAAACGATAAACGTTCAAACAATCATACGAACAACATCAGACATAATTTAAAAATTAAAAAATAAATATTATTTATATTTTGCCTCAATTCTTGCTTTATAAGAAGCCTGATTAGATAAACGTTTTTCTTCAGTAGAAGCAGGAGAAGAAGAAAAATCACTTGCTTTAAATCACATTCAAAGCAAAGCTAACAATAAAGTAAAACACATAATCAAAAGTATAATATCTCAAAAATACAATCAATAAGTATATTCAGAAATATCTCACATTTGACTTGCAAAATTAAATACATGGTTTCAAGCAGTGGTAGTTATTCAAAAAATTTGCATAATCCTAAAGGTTATTAATTAAAAGCATTGCTTCTGAAATAATTATAAGTATTCATAATAGACTTTAAACCACAAGCCATTCAAGAAAATGGATTTAAATTTATATCAGTCAAAGGAACAGAAAGGTTATAAGTCATAAAAGAAAAATAACTTATATCAATATTTTTCAATCAAGCAGGACAAGAAGTAAATAAAGATTTAATGGATATATCATTATTGATTGAATATGTATTTAAATCAATATCATCAATTTTAACTCGATTATCAGAAATAGACTCTCTAATTTCATCATTAATTCAAGTAATTTCGGCATATCTATCATCGGTGATAGGATTTCAATTTAAAGTATATTCAGAAGTATCATTATTTTTACAAACATAATTCTCCATAAACTGATCAGTATAATGTCAATAACCGATTCAAGTAATTTTATAATTCTTATCAAGCATATTATGATTAAACATAATCCTTAGAATATACTCTCAATTAGAATTAGGCTTTATAAGATTAGTCAAAGAAAAACCAGTAGTTCAAACAGGAAAACAAGTTCTTCAAGTCTGATCTTTTATTTCATTTCAATTTCAATCTTGCAAAAACACACAATTATATCAATCTTTTATAGAATCAGAAGAATTCTCTCAATCAATAGTTCAATCAGATCAATTAATCCAAAACCAATCAATAGGATATGAATAAGAAGAAAGCTCTAAATATGGTTTACTGAAATTTAAAGAATCAAGAGGACTTTGAACACTTCAAGGAACATAAAAAGATAAATTTCAATTGAATAAATCCTCAAAAGTTTTTAAAGGTGAAGTAAAAACCATTCAAACAGCTTTATACGATCAAACCTCAAATTTATAATATGAATAACTAGAGGGAGGGGTTTGAATCAATAAATAACTTTCAGCTCATGTAGAAGATCAATAAATCTGATTTGTATAAGTACTATAAGATCAGGTATAACCATATGAGATATATTTCATATTTGTTTCTTGCATTGCACAAGTCTGATTACCACAAATACCTCATGTATCTATTCAAGTTTCATCTTGATTTTGGATTTGATCTTGACAAGTTGCATTTGGAACAGGAGAATATGTCGGATACATGCAGGAATCAGTTGTTATAGCATAACCATTAGAAGTATTACCATAAAAAATATCCTTATAGTAACAAACTCAATACACATTTCAATAAGTATAAACAACATAATTAGAATCAGGAGTAAAAACAGGAAAACGAGAATAAGAATTATTTATTAAAAAAAAATTAGGATTAGAAGATAAATTAGAATCCATTAAATAAAGTTTACTTGAAGTAGGAGATTGTAAATTAGAACAAATTATTTTAGTTCAATCAGGAGAATATGAAGCGTCCATACAATTATAAGTAGATTGATATAAAACAGTTCAAGGATTAGAAATTGAACGAATTTGTCAAAAACTTGAATACTGAGTAAGAGAATCAACAAGCATTTTAGTTCAATCAGGAGAAATTTCAGGATTAGATAAGGCATAATTGATAAAAACAGATCAATTTGAAGAATCATTAGAATTTTTTACATAAATTTTATCTCAATCAGTAGCATTACGATAATAAATTTTGGTTCAATCAAAAGACTCAACAGGAAAATAACAAACATTAGAGGTAATCGCAGTACCATTAGAATTATCATTAGCATTTTTTTTATAACATTTATAACCATCCGAAACATTAGAGTAATAAATATACTGTCAATCTTTTGAATAGGAAGGAGTAATACATCAAACAGTAGTCATAGCAGTACCATTATTTGTAGTCAAATCTGAAGCTAATTTTCGATAACATTTATCACCTTGAGAATGATTAGTATAAAGCATATAATCAGAAGCTGAAACAAGAGAAAATCAAGATATAAAGAAGATTAAAGAAAAGATTATTTTTTTATACATGTTTATTAACGATTAAAAAATAAATCTAAAATAGTCCTAAGAATTTTGAAGAAAATATAGACTCAAATAACAACAAGGAGAAAATTATTAAAAAAGAAATCACGTGTTTCAGTATAATCAAAAGAATAATAACAAGAAGTAGTTTGAACACTTCAAGAAGCTGTTAAGGTATTAGAACAATCTTGATTAAAATTAAAAGTTTTCATATTTAACGATTGCTAAAAAATACAATAAAAAACATTTCAAAACAAAATAAGAAAAATACAAAGACAAAACCAGTTAATATAGTAACAGGAAGAATATCAAGGAAAACATAGTATATAGCCTGAATATAACTTAAATCAAAATACATATATTTTTAGATAAGGTTAAACCATAAAGCGTAATCTTTATCATTACGCCTTACAGGTTCAATATTATCTTTTACCGATGTAGCTTCTAACCATTCATATCACAAAACCGATAACGATTAATGGAATGAATACTGGAAGAAGTGTAGCAAGAGATCAGAACAATGAGTTCGCTATATCAGTCGAAGCTCATCCAAGACTTGTAACCTCTGAACCGCTAAGGGTATAAGTAGAGGCGAATGTACTTGCAGTAGTAGCTAAAGCTCAAACAGCTCATAGACCTAGAGACAAGTATTTGTTAAACTTATTCATAATGAATTAAGTTAAAAAAATAAATAGAAGCTTGTAGCCTCTTGTTTGGCAAGTATGGATTTATAACCTTTCAGGAGGTAGACCATTAAATCAAGATCAGTATCGTTAGACGTCTATTTCTTGAACTTGCCAAGCAAGAGAAAACAAGGCACAAAAAAAGCCCCCAAGGAGGGGGCTAATATGAGGTATCGCTAAAAACCTGATATTATAATCCAACTGGGAGCGATTTTTTTAAATTAAGGAACAATTTTTCAAAAAAAGGATTAAACAGATTTTGGATTAATGACAATATTTAATTTCTTAACCATATCAACAAATCTATCAACAGACAAAGTAATTTTTTGTATAATAGCTTGTCAATTCTTTGTTTTTATATTTTGAATCTCAATGTATTCAAAAGTTTCATCCTTTTCATTAACTGAACTAATATTAGTAACAGTCAATTTTCATCAATCAAATAATATTGTATTTTTAGACATAAATTTATTTTTGTATTAAAAATTAAATTAAATTTGTGTATGCAGTAACAATATAAAAAAAGTTAAAAAGACCAAAAAAAACATATATTTTTAAATAGTCAATAGATAACAAAGCCAAAAAAATAGAATTACCCTATAACTAATTATTTACAACTGATTTTATCTTGATTAATGTATCATAAGTAGCTTTATTTTGCTTAGCAAGGTCATTAACTTTTAAATCAAGTGGAGTAGTATATAAAAAATATAACAAGTATAATAAAACGAAATTTATAGAAACACTTATTATCAGAAAAAGCTTATAATCTATTTTTTTATTTTTATAATTAGAATTATAGTTCTGATTTTGATTATTATCGGACATATTTATTTTTGTTTAGTATTAAATTAAATTTTATATTCTTTTTTAATAGTTCAAAAAGGAACTCTTAAAACAAAATAATTATTTCAATTAGAATTATATATTCTTAATAATGCTGGATATTCTTTTGACTCTCTTATATATGTATTATCAGCACTTATTGAATCAAGTTTATAATCTCAATCATCAAAAACAGTGTAATAATAATAACGCATTTCTTGTCAAATACTTCAACTAAAACTTCAAAATCAAAGGACAAAACTTCAACTAGAACTACCTTTTATATCACTATTTCTTTCAATAGAAACAATTTTTTCTTCCTCTAATATATCTCAATCATTATATTGTATAGGTCTTTCAAAAGCTCAATACCTATACCCTATTTCTTGAATTCAAACTCATATTAATCATAATAAAAAAAGTAATCACAGAAAATAAAATAAAGGCAATAATGGTGATAATTGTTCAAACATAATTATTTATTTAAAAAATAAGCTTTAAAGTTATAGATAACTCAATTTTGTATACTTCAAACTGTTTTGGTTTAAATTTTCATTTGACCCAGTTTCAAGATAATATTTCGGAAAATGTAAAATCATTCAAAAAATGTTTAATCTGTTTTAAAGAAAGTCATGTTTTTTTATATGTATATAGATACATATTTTTAATGAAATCCTTATCTTTTATACGATCAAGATTTTGTTTTTCAGACATTTCTATTTTGATTTTTATATTTTAAAAGTCATTGATTGACTTGATTGATTAATTCAAGATTTTTTACTTGAATAATGCGATCAGATATTTGTTTTGGTGTCATATATTTATTTTTGTTTTAAAATTTAAAATTTATTTCCTATATTTAGGATTTATCGGAAAGCCTTTTATTCAAATAGATTTTGAACGTTTAAAAAGCTCTTTTGTGCGTTTAATTTGTTTTTGTTCTTCATAATATCAAAGAACTAATATTCAGATCAATGAAACAGATAAAATCAAAACAATTATTATAAAAATTGACATATTTATTTTTGTTTAAAAAGTAAAATTATTGAAACTAACAAAGCAAAAATTCACAATAAAATATGAATAACTAACTCATTAAAATTCATTTCAAAAATTGTAAATTTTCAAAATAATAATAATGAAGTTAAAGAAGATAAAGACAACGGAAGAAAAATTTTTAATAAAAAAAGTTTATTAAACATATTTATTTTTGATTTAAGAAATAAAACGAACTTTATGAGTCAAATCTTGCTTTCCTTTTGGATTAATAAGAATAATTGGTATTTTTTTGGAAAGATTTTTTAATCTAGCTTGCTTTAAGATAGATAATTCAACGACTGAACACCAAGCTAGTACGATTTGACGATAATCATGCTGTCATTTAATAGCATAAATATGCTTATCTAAAAGCTTTTTTTCTTCTTCCGAAAGACAAGATAATAAAAGTCTGATATCTTCTTCGGTGTATTGCTGATTTGCTATAAATTCAGCTTGTTTAAATAGGTTATCACTTGTGGCACTTCACATATTTGTTTTTGTATTAGTAATTAAATTATTTTTTATCGAACAAAGCCAAGAATTCAATATCTTCAGTACGCTTATATAAATCAACAAAATATCTCATTATCCTTTTTCAGAATTTTGAAGAAAGATAATCAAAGAATTTACGCTCAGATTTAAGAAGAATGAAATTATCAGCATAAGCCATAGACATAGTCAAATATTTTTCAATCTTTTTAGCAGTTAAAGTATTGACTAAAGTATCATCACGATAGATACGTGGTTTATGTTCGGTATATAAAAAAAGATTATTAAAATCTAAATCAATCTTAGAATTAAAATAATCAACGGCATATGATCTAATATAATCGAATAAATGATTTATAGAGTTTTCAGTTAATTCTGAAAGTGGCTTTGCCATTTTTCTATATTCGTATCGAGTTATCGGAAAATTAAGATCAAGATATTTTTTAAAAATATGAACTGTTCAGATTTTTTGCTTAAATTTTTTTTCATCCAAGATCTGATATTTTTTATCATATAGAACGAATTGATGACGTTCATTTTTTAGGCGATAATATGTTTTATAGGTTCAAAAATTATTTTCTTGCGATTTATCAGAAGTATTGAAACGAAATTTAAGAATATCAAAAAGAGTAATTCAGGCTATATCGAAACAATAATCAATTCTTTTTACGATATTTTTCTTATTTTTATCAATTTCAAATATTTCACAGATATAATCAAAAAGATATGAATAGTAATAAAAGAATAATCAAACGAATTCTATATCAGTAGAATAGTTTTTCGGATTTTTCTTTTTTCAATCAATTTTAAAGGAGTCTTGCTTAATATGAATAAAAGCGAGTATGTTATCGTATTTATCCTTTAAGTGAATAACTTTCTGCAGATTACCGTTAACAAGTCAAAAATAAACAAATTTTAAATCTTCAATATCCAGTAAATGAGTGTCATTATTATTGACTAGACCGTTCAACTTGATTATTAATGGAATGTTTGGAGATAATCTAACAGTCAAAAAGTCTATATTCTCATAATAGATATATGAGGTTTTACCTTTTATAAAGTCAATCGCCTTGAAAGGAGTTTCAGGCGAAATATTCATAAATAAGATTTAAGGAATATTTATTTTTGTTTTGGGAATATAAAATCAAGAATTTCTTTGATAAAATCTAATTTATCTCATTGTAAAACTTTATTTTGATCAGAAGTAGATTCTTTTAAAGCTTGTAATATCTGTTCTTTTGAAAAACTCATTTTTCATAAAGTTAAGAAATATTATAATAAAGCCATTAATAGCTTTTTTTGAATAGACAATATCAATTATTTTTGTAAAAGTGGGGTTTTATTTTGTCTATTTTGTTACGAGGATTCGGTTAGTTAAGAGATAAAGTCGGGTTCAATGGTTTCAATCGCCGTACATTATCTATGTACGGCGGTATAGATTTTTAAAGTAAGTTTTTTATAGGTTATTATATAAAAAGTTATCAATAGCAGGCTTGCTGATAGACCTTTTATTTTTTTTAAAAGATCATATTTTTTTACGCAAGGAAAAGATATCTTGCTAGATAATTTTAACGCAGTTAGATTAATTTATTTTTAGAAGATTATTTTTTTATTTTTATAATTTATTTTTGTATTTTTTTTAGATAACAAAAAAAGACTTAATTTAATAGGTCTTTTTAGAAGTTATGTTTTTGGCTTATTTGAGAGCAAGGCCTCAAATTATATAAATGTTAGCGACACAAGGCCTTTCGGTTTATGGTCGTTAGGAAGATTTAAGAGTAATTTTTATAGTAAAATTTAGTTTATTTTATGCAATTTATGGTGGCGAGGAGTAGAATTGAACTACCGACACAAGGCTTTTCAGGCCTCTGCTCTACCACTGAGCTACCCCGCCATACTTATAAAAGTGAGCTTATTATATAAAAAAATAAGATAAATCAAATTTTTTTGAAAAGTTATTTAATTTTCCTGCTGAATCCTTGTGAATAATGTAGGTGTATTGTCTGAATTTATCTCAATTATAGCCTTTTCCAGAGTATCTGACATATTTATCATCTTATCTATTCATGCAAGCTCCAATATGTCTTTCAAAGGATCGATGCAGTTTGCGATATACATCTTTCACCCTTTTTCCTCTATGAATTCGTTCATGTTTATGAGATAGCCGATGAATTTTGAATTACCATGCGTAAGTTGTCAAAGATCATATATTATTTTTTTTCAGAAAAATGTGTCGAATATTTCCTTGAATGTATTATCAGCATTGGTTTCGTCTATTTCTCAGATAAGCTCATATATTGATATATCATCTATGATCTTCATCACTATCTCAAGTTGTGTGTTCATATTGATTTAATAATTTTAATTGATTTAATAGTATCAGAAACATCTGAAAAGTCCAAAAAAATAATATTTTTCTTGATTATCGGCATATTTTTGTATACTTGAATGTGATATATATGCGAGAGATAATAGATTCTAGAATAACAGACAATAGAAGTAATTTTAAATTAATGAGGCATCTGAAGATAAAGGTAGACCTTTATGAGAACAATAAAAAAGAGATTTTGAAAGATATTTCTTTCCTTGTGAATGAGAAGGATAGGATATCGATAGTTTGATGAAATTGAGTAGGGAAGACATCGCTTCTGAAGATTCTTACCTGAGAGATAAGCGATTTTTCATGAAATATTGAGAATATCTGATCATTAAGCCTATGATATCTTGCACAGATATTTTTCGATGATGAACAGAAGCTTGTTAAAGATGAACTTAAAGAGGCATTTGAAGCGATTATCGAAACTGAAAAAAAGCTTGATGTTCTCGAGAAGCTGATGAATGAGAAATCCGATGATATGTGAATAATCTGAGAATATTCGCAGCTAATAGAATATTTCAACAATATCTGATGATATGAATATCAGAATAAGATCGCCAGAGTTTCAAACTGATTATGAATACTTGATCTGCTTGATAAGAAGGTTGTTGAGATAAGCTGATGACAAAGGACAAAAGTGGCTTTAGCTAAGATTCTTCTGCAGTCACCTGATTTCCTGCTTTTGGATGAGCCGACGAATTTCATAGATCTTGCATCTGTGGAATGGCTTGAAAATTATCTGAAAAGCATATGGAAGTGAGGTTATATAATAATCTCACACGATAGGGATTTTCTCGATAAGACATGTTCAAAGACCTATGAGCTTCTTCCTGTAAGGCCTATTGAGACCTATAATTGAAACTATTCCTATTATGTTAAGGAAAAGGCGAAAAAGGAAGAGATTCTTCTTGAGAATTTCGATAGGCAGCAGGAATTCATAGATAAGGAAAAGAAGCTGATAAGCAGATTCAGAGCTTGAAGCAGAGCCTGAATGGCAAAAAGCAGATGAAAGGCATTGGAAAAGATCGATATCATAGAAAAACCATATATACCGAAAAAACCGAAATTCAGCTTCAATTTTTCAGAAGCTCCGAACAGACAGCTCCTTTATTTTAAGGAAATATTCATTTGAAGGAAAGAACCTCTTTTTTTCATATCTGAAACCGAGCTGACATTATGACAGAAAATCTGAATAATATGAGAGAATTGAGTAGGAAAATCGACTCTGATAAAAACCATACTGGATGAGATAGAACCATTGGAAGGTCATATCTCAAGATGAAAATGATTGCAGATAAGCTATTATTCGCAGCTTCATGAAGAACTTGATAAAGATAAGACATTGAGAGAGAACTTCATCCGTTCATGACTCGATTATTCTACTGAAAAACTTACAGCAATCCTATCGAATTACCTTTTCGATAAGGATGATTTGGATAAGAAAGTCAGGGAATTTTCTGGTTGACAGATAAGCAAGATACTTTTCGCGATACTTGGGCAGAAAGACTGTAATTTTCTTGTTCTTGATGAGCCTACGAATCATCTTGACTATGATTTCCGCGAAGCGCTCGAAAAAGAGCTCCTTAAATTCAAATGAACCATCCTTTTCATATCACACGATAGATATTTCATAAATAAGATAGCTACACATCTTTGGATAATAAAGGATCAAGAATTGAAATTGAGCTATTGAAATTATGATGATTATAAGTTCAGGCTTGAAAGATGACTGGATTTCGATGCTTCTTTGTTTGATGAGGAGGCTCATCTGAACTTTACATTAGAAGAGAAGATATGAGAGAAAGAAGCCAAAAGGATACGAGAGAAATTCTGAAGGAAAAAGAAATAAATGAAAAATATCAGCATTGATGCCGTTTTTTTGCTTTAAATATGATTTTATGATAACATGAAGTCATATTTTTAAACTTATTGAATGGAGGAAGATTTAATAGAAGATCATAAGGATACCGAATTGAAGGAAATGATTCGATATTCTTTTTTAATTGATGAAAATTCCAAGAGAAAATTATTGGATAATCCTTTAAATGATGAGATAAGATCTCTTCTGACGGATTTTTTCAGTTATTATTCGGCCAAAGAAGAGGAAATATTTGATATCATAAATCAGGATTCCTCCAAGATAATCACAAAGATGCTTGATTACATACAGAGTAATGATAAGGAAATAGAGTTGATAAATATTGATAACGAATTACTAATATAAAAATATGTCAGAAAACAAAAAAGATAATCTTGATAATTCCTTTATAAGGAAAGAAGAGAAAAACGGACCAAACAATGAAAAAGTTGTGAGATTTCAAGGGAATCTCAAGAAATTTGAGAATCTTAATTCAAAGATTCAATCTCTGAATTCGCTTTGAAGTAAAGAACTTGATTGAAAGCAAGAACTTATCAAGATTTTGAACTGGGTGCTTAAGAAGCATAATATCTGATGAGAGAATTGATGAGTCGAGAATAAGGTTTATTTTTCAACCGATAAATCGAATATAGTATTGGTTTTTAACAGTGTAGTCAATTGAGTGGAAGTAAAAAGCTCTGCAGATGATATAAATAATATAGTTTCGAGACTTGATTCGATCCTTAAGAAAGAAAATGAATCATGAACGATAAAGGCAGAAAGGAAAATCCTTAAGTATAAGAATATCTGAAACTGAGTTCAGCAAAATATAGAATGAATTAATAACGATTTTAAGAAAAACAGCACGTTATTCTCGGATTTTCTTGATAATTCTATAATAATGAACAAATATTTCTGAAATAACAGAGATATCTATGTAAATGCGATCGAAACATCAAAAGATATGTTATTCAGGTCATATATAGATTTTTTGAGGGATTATTCTGAATTGAAAAGGTCTAAAACTTGTAATTCAATCCAATTGAAACAGCTTGAATCTGTAAAGAGACAATATGAAACTATTTTAAAAGAAAGACTTAAGGATCCGAAAGTTAAGGATCTTTTCCTTAATCATCTTGATGAAATTCCAGAATTGACATTATTATGAATTAATTGAACATGGTGATTACTGAAATGAACTGCAGATGCAGCCGTGATAGCTCCTATAATGATGTTAGTCTGAGGTATGAAATTCTTGTATTCGAATGCTGTACATCAGGAGTCAAGAGATAAGACTTGAGAAATGATATGAGTTGCGATAGATTATTACAAAAGAACGAAACACAAAAAACTGCTTACTGACTTTTTCAGTGCAGTGGAAAAATGAATAACTGAATCTATGCAGAAAATAGCTGCTGAAAAAGATCCAGGAAAACAGGCAGAAATGATCTGAAACATTTTCTGACAGTTCGCATGATCGATCCTATGAGTTAAAGGTTTCTGAAAATTGAAAAAAATCCTTCCTTTGAATGTAAAATTCTGATCTTTTATAGAATGATTTGAAAAAGTGTTTGAATTAAATAAGGTAAAGACATGGAAAGATCTTAATAAAGCCATTGAAACAGTTTCAAAAGTAAGATGAAAAACTTGAATGGATTGAGAGAAGCTTATGGAGATACTTAAAGAAATCGAGAAATGAAACACAAAACTATTGAAAGACTTACCAGAACCGATAAAATGAATAGCTACAGAATTATCTCGTACATGATGACTTATCGTACCTAAAAAATGAGTTAATAAGGTTGTTAATGATGCTTTGGTATCAGTAGAGAACAATTTGGCAAAAGGGGCTATAAAAGCGACAAAAAAATCAATTGAAGTCATTGAAAAATTCGATTCTATAACTTGAATCCCTTTAGAACTGAATAAGAAGCTCATAAAATGAACTGCAAAAATCATGAAATTGGGATTGACTTGAATAGATAAGATAGATGAATGAATAATCGCACTTAAATGAATATTATGAAATATTGTCTGAAAGCCGATAAATTTTGTAGTAAAGGAAGCTTGAGATAAGATCGATGAAATAGTAAGGGTATTGAAGGTATCGAATTATCCATGAAAGGATCAATTAGTAAAAACAATCTGATATACAAGGGAAGTATTATACAAGATAAAAGGTGAACAGCTGAGATATCAATATGCTTTAGCGAAAAGCAAATGAAAGAACTGATTATACTGATTCAAGTGATTGGACAAGAAAATTGCAATCGACTTTAAATACTCTCAGGTAAGTGAATTCAGTAGAGAATGATTTGCGACTTTTGAAAAAGAGGTTGAAAAAGACTGAAAGAGAATTCTACAAAAATGAATCATTAATCATCAATGAGTGGAATTGCTTTCTGAAAACTGTGATATCCTTATGGAAGCTGATTGAAGTTTCAAGATGATAATGACTGAGATAATAAAAGATGCAGAAGTTTATACCACTAAGCAATGATTTGCAAAGAATGGTAAGATTATTCTTGACCCGGTTTATGATAGGGTTGTTATCGATGAGTGAGTTGTCATATGAAAGATGGAAGCAAATTGAAAGAAGATATTCAAAGTAATCGATGAAGAAACCTGAGCACTTATTTCAGAGAAAAACATTGAGATATCATGAGATGTTATACTTACCGTTGACAGGAAAGCGAAAAAATTCAAATATATCAAGGATAATTCATTATTTGAACTTGATTATGAATGAAAAGAATTATCTAGGCTTAAATTCAAGAACAAACCTGAATCTATCCCTGGAACGAATAAATTCAAGGCTGAAACTGAAAGATGAACAATATGCATAATGAACAATAAGAACGATATAGTTTATGAATTCAAGTGATTATCATATGAGAATATTCAATCTGAACATGATTTTTTGATGGTAAGGGAATGATTCACAAAAGGGAAAAATCCGAAGTATGTAGGTATCATGAGCAACTGAAAAAGGATAAATGACCTTAGCTATGTTGAACATCTGTGAGATTTATGATGATGACCTATATATGAGTTATGAGAAGAAATCGAATGAAAGCTTTGATTTAGGTTGATTGATAAGAAATGAGATGATATTATAAAATGATTCAGGTTCGATAAGCAGATTTATGGACCAAATGAATCAGATGTTACAAATAAACTGAGAAGCAGAGTTATTGTTCAAAAATGATGAGATTATTATATGATTGATATAAAATCAAAGGAAGCACATAAATTGAATTATATCTGACAGAATATTAAAAGCATAAGCCAATTTGATCGTAACTGATTCGCTCATATAGAATGGAAAAAATGATGAAGTTCTGAATGATTATTGAATTTCGACTGAAAGGTTGTAGTTAAACAAGGTCATAGTAAAGCACTTACCACTTTTAGTAATTGAAAGATGATAATGCAATGAGAGAAATGAAAAAAATTCATTGTAGATAAGGCATGAAGGGATATTTTGGCACCATTGAATAAGAAGATAAAGGAATTTAAATATCATGAGGAGCTTGATCTTATAGAATACAAGCTGGAATCAGGATATACATGAATTGTGAACTGAAGATGAGAGGCTATAGTGGACGTATGAGATTATTCAAGAATACAGCTTAAGAAGAATCATATAATATTGACTGAAAAATCAACGTGATTCCAACAGCTTTATGATGTCAGATGAGAGCAGATACTGAAGAAATGATGAGCTTGATATAAAGATTATGTGATTTGCGGTGAAAAGAATTGAGTTATGTATATGGATGAAAGTGGTAATTGGTGAATTATTGGTAAGAAATGAGAGATTGTCGCTAATTCTCAGGAATATAAAAAAATCGTTTATAATAGATTCAGGGATATCTATTACTTTGAGGATATTAAATGAAAGAAAGGTTTTTTCAATGGTAATCTTGAAAGATCTGAAATATTAGTTGATAGCATATCAAATATCGATACAAAGAACTGAAAATTTTTTCTTGTTAATAATAAATGAAAGTATTGATTATTAGATAAGGAATGAAATGTAATTCTTGAGGCCGTTTATGATGAGAAGATAATAGATTATAATATGTGATTTGTTGTCATGGAAAAGGATTGAATAAAATTTGCTACAAATTCTAGGATTTCAAATAAAACCATAATCTGAGTATGAAATAAGTGAGAGATAAATCTATCATATGTTGATGAATGATTTATTATGATAAAAGAATGAGATAAATATTGAGTCGTTAATCTTGAATGAAGAACGCTGTTCGATACAAGCTATGATATCATAGACTATGATAAAGCAACTAAAAACTTTCATTTTTTAAAGAATGATAAAGAAACGGTTGTTAGGAATTATTTTGAAAATTATAGAGAATGATTCAATATACAGAACATATCTGATTTTGCACTTTTGGAGAATTACAAGGCATGAAGGAAGACAAAAAAATGAGCTGAAAGGGTATTAGAAGAATCAAAGCAATATATTTGAGATTGACAGAAAAATATTATAAAGGCTTTGGAAAATTCAAATCTTGAAAATCTATTGGAATGATTTGTTGTCTGAAATTCTGAGCTTAGCAAGAATTTTGAAGTGCTTCTTTACAGATTCAAAAAACTTCATAGCCTGAAAGATGTGAAGAAAGAATTAAGCAAGATTGTTGATAAGGAAATCGGTGAATTCATAAAAGTCTTTGAAAAAAGGAATAACCTGAAATTATCAGATTTTGAAGTGCAATATATGTACCTTAAATACAAGCCAAAGATAGAAGATCAATTCATGATGTCACTATGACAGAAAATGAATAAAGTTTCCATTGGTGAGAAATATTGAGATGCTTCAAATATGGATATGTTCATGTGAATTTTTGTAAAGAATCTTGATGGTGCAGTCAATAGGGATAATATTAGATTCAATAAATCTGCAAATTACTAATCTGAAAATATGGAAAAAATTAATATTGAAATAATTCGAAGTAAAGAGAAAGAAGTCCTAAGGATTTTGGAAAAGAAGTGAAAGCTTAAGCAATATCCATGAACTTCTGTCAGATATATCAGTGAAAATCTTTTTGTTACAATAGTAAAATGAGATAATTTCTGTTATATAGATAAGAATGCAAATGAAGTGCTTTTTATAAAAAAGATTAGAATGCTTTATGAAATACCAAAGGCAATGGCATTAGCCTGATATAGGGAAATAGAGGTAAATTGAAAAAAGGAATTGTATCAGGTAGAGTATATCGATTCTAGAACCTGAAATCCTTTAAATGGAACACATCCTGTAGATAGATATAGCCTTGATTATTTCAATGCATGGAAAAATACAAATTTTTTCAGTGATAGGATTTTCATGCTTTCGTCGAAATTGAAATTATCAGTAGAAAAGGTTTTTCCTAAAATAGGATATGATGAATTGATGATATCTATACGTGATCATACCATAAGGATCAATGATGTTGAGGAATTTTTGAAGAACTGACAGATTTCCCTTGAAGTTTTCAATAAGGTTTTGCCACATCTTCAAGATATACTTGTCGATCAATGCTGAGATTTCAGATTCAAGCAGAGCTATGATTCCCTGATAAATAAGAAAGAGCTTGACTGATATAAGAAGGCAAAAAAAATATGAAAACATAAGCTTCCTCCTAGGATCAGTGAGAATTTATATAGGAAATGTCTAGAAACGATACTTTTAAGGGATAAATTCCTTTTTAGTAAATTTCAAGAAGGAAAAATCACCATGGCTCAGATTGATAAATCGTTATGAAGCCAAATCTGATAAATAAGCATACAAAAAAAAGAACATCTAGATTGTTCTTTTTTTTTGTATGCTTGGAATTTCTATATAAGCATTTTTTTCATTATTTCATAATCGACTGTCTGTGTTCATATTATCATCACCCCTTTCTTCCTTAGTATGAAATCAATTGATCTGTCTCATGATTTCGGCATCTCATCGATTTTTTTTATCTTATCTTTAAGAAGAAGACTTTTGTTTTTAGTATCTGGCAAGATGATATCAAATATTCATCATACAAGGATTTCCTGTTCCTTTTCTGATAATCAATCCTTACAATTCAGTTTTATCGTTGAATTCGCTCATAACTTGGATTGTCTGAATGTTTCAGTCAGCTTGGACATATTTCAGGTAAGCATTCCTAATCACATCTCTTTGAAGAATCTAACGCTATTTATTACATTGCTGACTTCTTTTCCTTTTCTGCATTTTTCTCATGCAACTACGAATTCTCATTTACTTGATCATTTTTTAACCTCTACTCAATTCAGGATTATCTTATTGCTGTTGCTAAGGTATTTTTCCATTTTTTTGGTTGTGATAGCTCAATCAGTGATCACAGTGTTATCATGTTTGCTGTATTCTGGAATCATCGCTGTTTCTCAGCTGGCTTTATTTGGAAGAGGTTTTCTGTCATTGTCTCATTTCGGTGTTCATATAAGAGGAGTTGTATCCACGATTCAGCTGACCAGTTTTTCAGTTTTTTCTTCTCATAATCTCTTTACCAATTCTTTAGCTTCCTTTTCTGTAATATTATTGTTTACCATGATTATCTTTACACTTTGATCTTTGTTTGACCTATCAAAAACCTTTAATTTTTCATACAACTCTTTCTGGCTTTCAGAAAGCTTATTCTTGCTAGAAAGCTTTTTGAGATTAGCAAATAATTTATTCAACTTTCATTTGTTCTTATCATCAAGAAGCTCTTTCATACTCTTCACTCATGCAGAGTTCAAATCAATTTTATACTTATCTCCATCGTGTACAAGTTTCTTTTTAGTGCTTATCTTTATTCTGGAACTCATAAGATTTTTAGTAATATCGATATCACTTGCTTCCTTGTGAATTGATAATGATCAAAGTCCCCTTGTATTATTGTCGTTTGAAGTTACTGTTTCTGTCAATGAAATCGCTCAGGTAATCTGCATCGTATTATTGAAATAATCCTTCAATCTTTTTTTATCTGCAGGATTCTTTAGAGCATCTATGTCCTCCTTGATCCTATTTATATATTTTGAAAGCTTCGATTGATTTTTTTCATTTGCTTCTTCTACTGCACAATTCTTTAATATTTGACATTCTTCCATTCATTTTTTTACGAGATGATTATTCTCATTTGTCTCAGCAATCAAATTTGTAAATGTATTTTCAGATTTTTTCAGATTCATAATATCAAGACAGAATTTCTCATAATCCTTGTCTCACCTGAGCTTCATCTTTACTCAATTATCCTCGATTATACCAGCGATTCATTTGAAAATCTTCGTATTGAAACTTCATTTTCATTCCAATCTTTTAAGGAATGCCAATATTTCAACCTTAGTTTTCTCTATCCTTACTTTATCATTTCATAGGTATTTAGGATCAGAAAGGAAATTCCCCACCTTATCATTCATTGATGTTTTCATTATATCCAATCATGCATTTACAACGAAAGAGACATCGTTTCAACTCAGAGCAAGGCTTCTGGAAATCGATAAGGTTTCTCAGGCTTCTTTATCATCACCTTTGACTTTTTTCCAGTTGTCAGCCATTTTTATAATACCTTCATTATCGCTTGCCATCGCATTCTTGAATTTCTGAATTACAGAGTTCTTTTCATTCAATGTAGGTTCCTTTCAAAACCACTCAACCTTTTTATTGAATTCAGGATCTTTTGATTTACTGCATATTGCTATATATGAAAGAAGTTTTCAGATCTTATTGTTATTAAGGTTTGAGAATTTTATCTGCTTGTTTGCGAATGCATCGAAAGTACTATGGACATTTGTATTTATCCTATATGGCTTTGCAACTTTTTCACCTTCGTATCATACATAAAATCCCTTTTGTTTTATCTGTTCTTGGCTAAGGGCCAGTTTTTCATCAAGGCTTGCATGGAAATTCAGTTTTTTTAATTTTCACTTTGTGATGATATTTGTATCATAACTAAGATCAGATCAGTTCACTTTTATATATTCAGCTTGTTTTTCCTTACAAATCGTATCAAAAACACTCATTACTTTTATATTGTTTGTGTTTTTTAGTTGAAGCTTAGCATGATTATCTCTCCAAATATTCCAGAATTTCTTAATTGATGTCTTGAATGCCCTTTCTCATGTCCAGTATATTATGAAGTTCATCATCAGCTCAGGATCGCTATCAAGTTTTTTTCTGAATTCTGCCATCTCTTTAGGATTTGCAACTAGAAATTCGAAATATTTCGCTATATCCTTTCAATTTGTCCTTCAAAGATGAAACTTATGAATAAATACATCGTCTTCTCAATCTTTGATTCATTTATCCAAAGACCTTTTATCTTTAAGATGTAAGTTACCTTTAATTGTATCTTTGTGAATTATTACTAAATCATTTATTTCCATCTTCAACGATTCTAACTCATTTCTTGTAACGGACCTTCATTTTTCACTGAAAATACCAAGAGCCTTATTATAGGCGTTCTGCACATCACGATATTCTTTTATGATTTTCTTGATTTTAGCAGGATCATCCTGATACATGAACTTAAGTTTCATGAATATATCCTTCGCTTTCCTCTGTTCTAAGTTCAGTTGAACCTCATTTTCTACATAATTCTCAGCTTCTTGATTTTTCCTTGTTTCTCAGGTTTTTTGCTGTTGACCCATCTTATATTTTTATATATTAATACATTTACAGTTAATATTAGCATAAGAGTTGATATAATGCAAAAAATGGGGGGATTGTACTTATAGGGCTTTATATTTTTATATTTTAGAGAATCAAAGTGTATGATTTTAAAGAATTAAGTTTTCAGTATTTTTTGAATTTCCTCTTTAATATATACTTCATTAATCCTTTTTCATATTTTTAATTAATTATCTACAAATTCAATTTAAAAGACAATCTATAGTTTCTTTTATCTTTTTATTATCATGCATATCTTCAAGATACTCATTTGATAAATTCAAATATATTTCTAATATTTTTTTAATGTCTTGATTATCATGAATTTTAGGATTAATATATTGGCTCAATATTGATCCTATCTCACAAAATGACATACTGATGAAAAAAGAGTATTTTAATGCTATTTTTTCAATAATTGATATAGATTTTTCTAAAAGTTCAGATATTTCTTTTGTATCTAAACATTCTGAAACTTTTTGTTTAAAATCTTCCATTAAGTCTTTCACAGAATTAAATACTATATCATTATTAGCTCAATTTTTGAATCAATATTTATGAAGAATATCTTCAGGAATTTCTCATTTCATAAATCCATACAAACTAATTTCTATTATATCTTCTAGTCTTTTGTTATTTATAAGCATATTTATTTATTTATTAAAGTAAAAGTATCAAGTCAAATCGGAAAATTATTTCAAAATTTTAATTTTAATGAATTAATAAAAGTATTTGCATCTTTAGAGCTTGGTTTATAATGACCTGAAAGATTATTCCAATTTGTAATAATTCAATCTTTAATTTGAAATTCTCAAGCAAAATCTATATTTTTTCAATTTGCTAAATAACTATGGCTTGATCAAATTTTTATTTCTCAATTTATTATTACAAAATCATAAGGTTTAGTTCTTCATGTTTTTAATGGATCAAATATCTGATTATTTGAATCGTAAATTTTTCAATTATTATAAGTATATTTATCAAATGATAAAATCGTTCATTGCTCACTTCATTTTAATAACATCGGATATTTCCCGCCAACTTCAAAATTATCTATGTATTTAATAGGATTATCGAGATATTGCTTTGTCATATATTCATCCATCTTTGCCATTCTTTCCAAGAATCTCTCTTGTTTGTCGGATGGAAACACTGATGATATTTTGACTAGAATTGTCTCGTATTTTCATATGTATGCGCTTCAGAGCTTAATTATTTTCGTTTCAAGAATTGATTTTATAAGATTTACAACCCTTACAGAGGCTTTTTCTATTATACTTGTGACTTTGGATGATTTCATGAATTTTCATATCGGATCTACGGCCATTCATCATATGAATGCACCTGCATAAGAGCTTCAATATGATATTCAGTAAGGTCATATATATTCAAGCTTATTCTTTATCTGGATTATTCATTCTTTGATCCTATTCATATCTTCTTTTATCCTGCTTCAAACGCTTTCTATAGTTGCAATAGGATCACTCACAGCTTCTAATGATTTGTAGAAGAAATTCCTCACATCCTGTCATTCGATGCTTACAAGCGATTTAATCGTGCTATATACATCATCTGCGAGATCCTTGTAGCTCATGGCATAATCCAATCATCAGTCAGTGATTCATGTAAGCATTCATTTTGCTATCTCTTCAGCTATCTTGCTTTTTTCCGTGGATGAAAGGGTTCTGTTTTCCAATGCCTCGATCTCTGATATCTTCCCGTTTACAAGATTGTTTTTCGTTTCGTAGTATTTTTGTCTGAATGCGGAATCATTGTCTAGGATATATTTGAAATTTGCGGTATAGTATAGCCTTAATGCCTCTTGATACAATCATTCCTTTCATGGGATTATTTTCATTGTTCATCATGAGCTGCAGCCTATGATCTTCATAGCCTCTTTAGCGACGCTTTTGACAAGAACTCTATTATCGCATTCTATATAGCTTAGAACAAGATTCTTATACGTTTCGATATCGGTTGCGGTGATATTCCTTATCACATTACCGTTTTCAGGCAATCACCAGTATTTCCTGATATCTTGGGTCCTTTTTATCATCTGTTCAAGCCTTGTTTTGCTGTTTTTAAGATCATCTAGGTTGTTCACAGTTATCTCCACTCAGACTGTCAGCTGGTCGTTTGTCTTTGATTCGGCCCATATCTTTGCCGGATAGTTGTTTCAATATCTCACATATATGGTCATCGGATTAGCTTTGTATTCGTTCGTTCAATAATTGCTTCAATAGACATATGCATAAGCTCAGTTAACAATTGTGGCTTGTCAGGAAAGCTTTGCGTCGTTTTGCCTTACCTGATTAAGAGTATCCTTGTTCGAATCTATGAAGCTCGCTGATGCGAGATATCTAGCATTTATATCGCTGTACTGAGAATCTATCGCATATATCTCAGAATTTATCGTGTTGATCTGATTATCATATACTGTAAGCTCATTGTTTCTGCTTGCGATATATGTACCGTTTGAATTAAGCTCGTTCTGAGCCTCATTTATCTTATTCTGGCAACTGACAAGTTCTGTTTTTTTTGTTTCGAGCTGCGATTTTTTCGTAGTAAGGCTTTGCTTGCTTGAATTTATCTGTGAAGTTATAGCATTCAGCTCACTCAGTGAAGTTGTATACATCTCCATATCGACATCATACATAAGCTGATTGAAGACTGCCTCGAAAGAAGTATCGACAGCTTTGGAATACGATGAATCCATATTAGTCTTATATATCACCATATTATCCACATTGTATCATAGGATTGCAGACCTTGCAGAAGCATAGAAAAGATCTCTCAGATCGACGACATTCCTATCGCTTACCACTGAAATTGTCTTACTGGTTTTGGTTCATTCTCATGCGAAGGTATGATATTCCATTTTCATGTTCGCCTTGTAGTTCTTTCAATTTCAGGTTGCATTGAAATTCACGAATACCTGATAATCTCAGCCTATGAAATTCTGCTTAGCATAATACTGGTTTGGTGTTGAGACTTTGCTTGTGCTGGTCGTATCTAAGGTATATGAGTTGTTGTTATAGACATTTACCATCTCGTTTGCAGCTGCTGTGATCTGATACTTCACATATGGAAGATTCGATGAGTTGTTTCTCAAAAGGGATCCGACATCGAGCCTTAGGCTTGAATCATATCACATGTTGAAGATGAAATCCTCAATGGCCGTATATTTGTTCTTATTATCATAATATATCGCCTTGTATTTGTAATATTCCGCCTTTGCTAACTCATAAGCTGCCTTATCATTATCAGCGTCTGTTTTCCAGCTCATATATTCGGCATATTTTCGGTCGTAGTTTCATTGAGCGATAGCGATGTTGCTTTCAAGCTTTGAAATATCGGAATTCAGAGTGCTTATATCGGAATTTATGATATTCAACCTTTGATTCAATTTTGTGAGATCGACGCTTGTGACTGTCTGGCTAGAGACTGATTTCGATATTGATTTCAGGACAGATTTAGATGTTTTTGTAACATAATACGCATCTATTATACTTTTCAGCTTGGCATCGAAAGTGTCATCTAGAGAACTGGTGGAATTCAGAAGATTATTTACATTATTGAGAAAAGTGCTTATATTAGCAACACGGACGCTGTTAGTGCTTATATCGAGCTTTATCTGCTGTATGGTCGATCTTATCTGATCCAAAGAAGCCTGCTTCAGCTGTTTCTTTTCTGATAAGACAGTCAGATCGGCCTGATATTTCCACATATTCGCTTCTTCCTGCTTTATCCTATCGGCAAGGCTTCAATCGTTCGTAGCTACATTTCAGATATCTGCAATAGGCAGATTTCAATAGTTCAGATATGAATATGCTTGTCACATGGTTCAGTCTGGATTCATCAATCTGTATCATATGGCGTCTCATATCTCAAGAGTGATTTTCTCTCAGTCATATCTTGCAGATTCTTCGCCTATCGATGAAATATCTCAATTCACGACGTATGCGACTTTCGAATTCGGATTATCTGTTTCAAATGTTATCTCCATGTTATCTCAAACCTTTGTCTGCTTCATCTTCAATCAGCTCTGCGGCAATGTATTTCCTGAATCGACGGATATATCGCTGACTCATCAGCTATTGTTCCCTCAGCTTCCTCAGCATCAGCTAAGTCATAAGGCTATCGTTGTCGCAAATACTGTTGTCAGGTTTTTCGCCCTGTTCAATACATACGAGCTGCTGCTGATCTTTTCAGAAGGTCATTTTCTCATGGAAATCAATTTATTAGATATAATGTAATTGATTTATACTTTTCATGTTAAAGAAAAAAACGGAAAAAACAAAGAAAAATTATATACAAGGAAACATTCCATTTTTTTTGACAAAAATCATCTTTATTGCTATACTTTAATCATCTGGAATAATTAGCATTAATATAATCTCCTATGGTCATAAAACCTCAAGATATCAGCTGAATTCAGGAAAAATCAAAAGATACAGGAAACACTTCAAATATCAGATCACACATAACCGATTCGACAAGATCCACATTCAGGAGATATGCCATGATAATGTGACTCGTATCAGCGATCTGAGCCCCTGATCCGACCATGATCCAAGCAGCTACGATATCAAGCGATCCTGAATCATGATTCACCACAGTGGAGCTGAAGAGGAATCTTGAGTTATATTGACTCAAGAAGACAGATTTCTGAAAGAAGATGAAACTGGTTGCGTGACCTACCATAATATCAGAGGACACGAATGATATGTTCGAGCTCTTCAGGAAATTCAAAATTCCAAAATACATTGATATGTATGATAATCTTTTCCCAGATACCAAGAAAAAGCTCGTGATGGACTATTTTACAGAATGAAGCCGATCCCAGCAAGACAAGAAAGCCCTCATCAAATGAACGCTCAACTTCATAAAGCTTCAGGACTGAATAGGGAAGAGCATGAGATTCATAGAATATTATAGGAAAAATGGAGATATACTAAGGAATACGGATAATGATGCTTTGTTGCCATATGCAAGAATGGCTTTGTCTGCATTTAGCTGAGCTGACAAATTTATCGATTTGAATAAATATTCTGAAATAGATAGCATCATATTAAGGATATATGATTCAGTTATAGCAAGAAGCAAAGAAAATATAGCAAGAAGCGAAGAAAATATTGCAAAAAACAACGAAGATATAAGGCTTTTAGAAGTGTTATTAATGGCTGTTTGAAATTAATTAATTAAATATATATGGCAGAAATAATCGATTCTCGAAATAATCAAGAATTTACGAAAATACCGAAAATACAAGAAAAAATCAATATACCTTTAGAGATAATTAAGGAAAATGATTCTATAATTGATAATGTTATTGAATTCAAAAGTTTGGATTGATATAAGGAATTCATAGATTATCTGAATATAAATCAGGATCAGAAAAATAAGCTTGCGCAAATGATAAGAAATCTGAAAGCTTCAGGTAATATCAATCAATTGGTAGAATATTTTGATTCCAGCAGTTTAGAATGATGAGTCTGATTTTTAGATTGAAAAAAATCAACAATCAATCTTTTGGAAGAAAAATTTAAAATAAAAATTTCTGAAAATATAGAACAAACAATTTCACAAAAAGAACAAACAATTTCACAAAAAGAACAAACATCTACACAAGAGAAACAAACATCGCTTAATAAATTTACTGATATATTGAAAGATAAGTATCCTGATATATATAAGAAATTTTGATTAGATAAAGCTGTGACTTTTGATGAGAAAATGATAGTATTGAAAAAAGATTATGATAAGATTCTGACTGAAATTAAGAATGAAGCCAAAAAACCATGATGAAATTATGACGATTATATCTCCACTATCCATACATTCAAGGATATCTGAATCATCAGCGAGGTCGAATTCAACAAGTATCTGAAGGATATTCCGCAGCAGAAGGATCTGATCGTCAAGGATGCCGTATGACTCTGATGATATGATAAGATAGGGGATAGCTACCTGAAGAAATGAGAAAATTCAGATATGGTGGTATCAGGTGGTAAGACCACTTGCATATGAAAGGAATGATTCCAATTATCCGATTACTACACATGAAAAGAAGACTGACAGAAGCTTCTGGAAAAGCAGAAGTTGGATGATTCGATAAGCTCGCTCAAGTCCAGCATCTCTAAGATAGATGCATTGTTTAGGATTATGAACAGTTTCAGAAAACTGGAGGATTTCAGAGGACTTATCGAAGACCCAAAGCTCGAGAAGATATTATGAGCTGAGACATCAAAAAAGCTTAAGGCTTCAATCCTATCATGAATCAGCACTGACAAATCCGATTCTATCAAAATCAATGAAATGCTTTTTGATTCGACAATGATATTGCAAGATAGGAAAGATTCGCTTGAGGATGATATGAAATCTGAAATCGAAAAGAAGAGGATATTTGAATTCGAGAATAAGGATGTAGATAAATATGCAGAAAAATTCAAAAACAAAGAGGATATTATGCAGAGTACTGTAGAGGCTGTTGAAGCGAACTGATGGAATGTCTTCTGAAACAAGAACAATATCATATCATTTTTGAATATACTTAAAAGATACGATCCAGCTTCTGAAATAAATGTAGACCTATGAAAATGACTGAATTTCATCAAAAGTCAAGGTAAGATAAACAAATGGTTCGCAAAGATTTTGGATATCTCACCGTCAGCATTATATTCATGAGCAGATTGATTTACTCCACCGATGAAGCCTTTCATAGATCTTATTCCTACCGATAAGGCAATCAGGACTAAACTTGAAAGCTCAGGAATAATGAGAAACTGAATACTTAATGAGGAACTATTGAAAAATAAGATAGAAAGCATTTCGACCAAGAAAGATATGGCAGAGGCTGAAAAGCTTATCCAATTCGCATAATAACAACAAAATAATCCACCCTAGGGTGGATTATTTTGTTGTTCATTAATTTTTGTATAAAAATGAATCTTACTCTGATATATCATTTTCGGCCGCGACAGATCGTCTTATCAGCTCAGAAACCAGCATGGCTTCTCGTGTCTTTATCTTCTGGATCCTTGATATCAAAGCAGTGAAATATTCGCTTTCCATTTTTCCTATAAGCATGTCAGATATTCTCTTTACGACTTTATGGTAAGGATAGCTGCAAAATGTCGATGAATTGATATTGAATACATGGTTTTCGTCATAAGTTCAGTTTTCTGAAATGACATCCCTGATATTTTCAATTCAAGAATCCCATGTATCAAGCATGATTTCCATGATCAAACTTGCCTCAATGATTTCTCATCTCTCTAAAAAATGAATTGCAATTATCTCTAAGTCTTCATTTTCAAGTCTATTTGACATTATATCTATAAGCATGAATGTTTTTTCTTTTTTTCATCTTGATATCATCCTCGATATTATTTTCATAATAGATCCCTTTTTCATATAACCTATAGAATCTGATGCTAATAGGTTCATATCTGTTATTTTATCCATCAATTTTTCTTCTGATATTCCATACAGATTCAATTTTCATCTCCTCAAAAGATAATCTATGAATTTTAGTCAAGCCCTGATATTTCATTTTCTTATCATCTCATCGATTCATTTTTCTGTCAGTCTGATCGCTGTGTCGGTTCAGATCTTGAATATGTCATTCAAAAGATATCTTCACTCTTTATCTTCTCATCTGTCTATCAGATATGAAAAGTTTCTGTAGCAATATTCCAGAATCTTAGGAGTTCATAGTTTTATAAGATCGAGAATGGTTAAGTTATTTCTTTTATCTTGCTGTAGAATATAGAATTTTTCTATAACCACATCTATGAAAGCATTATCAATGAAAGACATCTTTTCGGATAATTCTATGAACAGATATAATGCATCTCTGACAACTTTTTCATCGAATCACTTCATTTTTTCAAGATATTTTTCTACGATTTTTTTATCAAAACCAGTTTTTCCGATGTTTTTCAATGACATTTCCAGTCAGACTATGAAAATATTCAGATAGCTGCTATTTCTAAGCCAGGAATCACTTCATAGCAATTCCTCCAATTTATCATTGTTTTTGCTGTTTTCCAATATTTCACAATAGAATCTGACTATGGGTTCGAAATCATTCCATATGCTGTATTTTATCTTATTGAGAACGATAAAATCATTATTGCACGATACTACAGTTCAAATTTCTTCCTCGTCGCTATTCAGCTTTTCAACCTTCCTTAAGATGCTTTCATTTCATTTTCATGATCTTAAAAGGTATCTCGCTATGAAATATTCATAGAATGTGTGATGTATGAATCAGAAATTTCCATTTCAATCAATCTTATAAAGAATACCAAGCCTATTTATTTTATTATCGGTAAGATCAGGAAGTTTTTTACCTATATGGATCTTATATGCGATTTCGCTCAGATCATCAAGGTCCTTATCTAAAAGCTCTTCAATATAGCTTCACTTCGTTCAATTATATTCTTCAAGCACCATTCATACAATCTTCTCATATATTTGTGCTCTATTGCTTATTTTTTTAAGTTCATTGTCTTTACATAATTTACACAAAAGATACAGAATGATTTTTGTATCATTCAGATCAACATCAAGTTTTCCTGAACTGATGAAATCCTCAATTTCCTGTTTCTTTATGATCAAATCGTTTTCATCGACTCATAAGTCAAGAAGCCTTTCCGTCATATATCTGTCTCTTGCTTTTGCATCTATTTTCTCGAATCATATCACTCCATAATCTGCTGTTCAGTATCTGTCGAATTCTCAATGCCTTGATCACATTATCAAGCTGGAAGCACTGAAATTATTTTCTGATTCCTCAAAGTATGATTCGTTCGTGATATCCATCAGAAACTGCTTCAACCTTGCTCTATATGTTGGGTTTATCTCGTCTATTCAATCGAAAAATAGCACTATCTTCTTTCAAGGATTATACATCCTTATCAATCTTATGTCTTCTTTGATCTTTAATGAAAACGTTTCATAATTGTCCTTGTTTTTTGTAAGTCATGCAGGCTTATTATAGAACATAGGTATATAATCAGAATATTTGTCCTCATCCCTTATGATTGTTGCCATCTTTGCAAGTTCAATAGATTTTCAATCTCATATATGAGAAGTGATTATATGAATTTTCTTATTCTCAGGATTTGTAAGCAGCTTATCAAGATCAATATGACATTTGTCATATTTTCCTTCTTCGCCTAATTTCATATCATATTTCTTTTCAATCCTTTTTATCTCTTCATCGGTTTTCCTTACGAAATAGTATAGGTTTCTTTCCAATATCTTCTTATTGTTGACAAGCGGATCCAATGATTCTTCAAAAATCATAGCTATCCTAGTATCCCTTTCTTCAAATACCTTTCTGATTTTTTCATACTGAGCATTAATCTTATCTCATAACTCTCAGTTAATTCGACATTTTCCTTCGTCACCAATGCTACATGATAATTTCATCTTATATCATATTCTGACTTTCAGATTCTCATCTATGTCCTCATCCTTTATCGCATTGAATATGGAAATCCATTCATTTTTTGTCTTTTCTATGTCTCTTTCCAGGAATTTGCCGATAGTTTGCGAGTCTCACATTTTTGCAAGATTTGCCAAGCAGAATATGTGAAGGTCATTATCATTTATGTTTGAATCCATCAGAAACATGACAAATAAGAATGGGTCTTGATGAAATCTTATATTTATCTGATTCTGCAGATCTTCCATAGTTACACTTTCAATTTCTGAAAATATTGATCTAATTTTAAGGTAATTATCCGGTGTGACTTGTAATCAAAGTTTGTTTTTTATAATCTTAGCATTTTTATTAAAATCTATATATAAGAATCAATTATTTTCAATATTTTTTATAATATCTATAGGAGATTTTGTTTCATCTTCTCATGCATGATTTATGAATCAAGGTGAATATGTTCTATTGGATACTAAAACAACTGTACTTTGTGCTGATCATTTTTTAATTTTATTCTTTATAGTTAAAATAACCTTTTTAAGTTCTTCAGATGCAATAAAACTTTGTTCATTCAAATCAATTTCCTTATTTGATCAAGGAAGATCTATTTCAAGTATATTTTTAATATTAAATATTTTTATCAAGTCATTTACTGAAGTTTTTATTCTTTCTTCTCAATTTGGATCAAAACAAAGTAATATTTCCTTATTTATAGAGAAAATATTCCCTAGGTTTCATTGTATATTTTCTCTGTTTGCAGAAAAATTTTTAACAACCTTTATTCTTTTTCATAATTTTTTAAATTCACTTTTTTGTTCTTTTTTTAACTGTAATCAGCTTAGTTGTC
This sequence comes from Candidatus Altimarinota bacterium, assembly GCA_028685185.1. Lineage (GTDB taxonomy): Bacteria > Patescibacteriota > Gracilibacteria > BD1-5 > UBA2023 > JAQUEK01. The sequence goes on along the minus strand of JAQUEK010000002.1, from coordinate 101,628 downwards.
AATAAAGAATCTCCTTATATTTTTGATAATTCTCATCTTCGATGTAATCATAATGTCTTACAAAATATACTCTTGTATGTATTAATTCATTTTCAATTTCTGAAGTTTCATTTAATTCTGTTTGCTGTAATATGGACTCTAAAGTATCTTTATATCTTTGAATTTTTGCACTGCTCAATAATTCATCCTGATGACAACAGGATGCAGATCTTATTGAATTTATTTTTGTTTTGATGTTCATATATAAACAAAATGCATTTTTTGTAAATACATTTTATCATATATGCTTTTTTAAAGCAAAAAATAGCTTAAATCTTCTTGATAAGCGTCAATTTTATATCTGTTTCATTCAGCTTAAGATTGAAGTCAGTTAGGCTTCATTTGCATGATAATGGAAGTTGCTGTCACATTTTTTCCTCTAATAGCTTTACCAATGGGATTATTATCTTTCAAAGCATCTCGTTCTTGTTTTTGCTATAGCTTGAGGAAGAAAAACTCTTGTTTCATACATCGCTTCATATATTCTCTATAAGTATATTCAATACTTCCACGGCAGTATTCTGCGAAGGTATATCTTTTGAAGTCAGTTTCTCTCAATTTAAATATATCTTGTTGCTGAATGTATCGATCAGCAGTCATTCAACAGGACTTTCGAATATCGATTTATAGTCAACTATTATCGATTCATTTTGATTGTTTTTTAGAAGCACTTTGTCTTTCTGGATATAATTCGAATAGATTCATTCTGAGATATACTGCTCAATTTTTACTCACCCTACTTTACCATCGTCAATATATGATCAATATTCTATCTCAATATTTGGATAGTTATCTTTTGAATCTTTAATTGTTTTTTCTAAGGTTTCTCTACTTAATCCTGGCTGCATAACGAAAAAATATCATCAACCTAATTTTCAAGAATATATAGGTAATAATCAAATAGTTTCTTCAGAATTAAATTTATTTTTTTTAAAATTGAAGATGAAGTTTTCTGCAAAATCACTTTGTTTTTCAAAAAAGGAAAGGCTATACCTATAATGATTTATATGTTCAATAAATTCATTGATAATATTCGAATCATATCATACCTCAAGAAGCTTTTGAATAAGATAAATTGTTTTAACTCAAAGAATACTGATAATATCATTTAGTGTTTTATTTACAGACTTGTTATCAATAAATTTTGAAAAATATATATTTTCTATGTTTGTATTATTATCAAATAATCAATTAGGTATAAAATCTTTATAGATATCATATTTTTTTTCGTGTCATTTTTTATATTCTTCAACTTTTTTTGTATCAGTGGGAACTCAAGAAAATATTATTCAATAATCAAGTGATAAATCAGATGTTATAGCACTATCTTTAAATTTTTCAGGTATATTTATACAGTGTCTTCTAATTTTCTTTAAACTATCTATATCAATATCAGAATAAAACTTTTCAGAATATAAATATGTTGGATGTATTGAATTATTTAGTGTATTTGAAGCACTGTGTCAGGTTGTATTTCAATATGTTGAAATCATATCAAACTTCCATGCTAACAATGATATATCATTAAACATTTCTGTTTTTATAAAAGAATCATAATTATTTAATATTTCATTTATTGTTATTTTTCATATTGTTAAATATGTTCAAATTGCTATTAGTGCTCAAGAGGTTCATGCAAATCAAAATGAATGTCATCTTGGTGTCTCTGACAAGAAATTTATTTCAAAACCTCAAGAATAGTTATTTTCCTTTAATATAATTGAAATTTCCTTAATTATTTTATCTGCTTCGGGATTAATCTTACTAAATTCTTGGATTTCAAATTCCTTTTTTGTCAAATTATAGAAAATTACATTATTGAGCTCAATTCTACTTTCTTTTATTTTTTTTATTCAAATATAGCATTTTAATGGTACTTTTGATTTTATTCTGACATAATCTGATCTATGTCATATTCAACCTGGTCACCATGACATAGAAAAAAATCAGCTTAATATAAGATCATTTTTTGAAAAAAAATCTTTATACGTTTCAGAAAAATTATTTTCTAATATTCTTGTGTTCATTTTGATTTTTTTAATAATAAATATTTATTGATTTGTTCTAAGCTCGAAATATATATCTGATCATTATCAAAATATCTTTTTTTCTCATCTCAATTTAAATCATTTTTGAATTTATTAATATCTATAAGCTGAACAGAAGTAACTTCTCAATCGTTAAATTTTATATCATCCATATTTAAATTATCATCATGAAGTAGGTATATATAGACAAATTCTTTTTCATAGTAATTTATTTCAGGATATGATTTGACTATTTTTTCAACTTTCAATAAAATTAAATTTTTCATATCTACTCTCAATCATAATTCTTCTCAGATTTCTCTAATGGCTCAGATAATCTCTGTTTCTCATGATTTTATATGTCATGCTGCTGAAACATCAAGCAATCATGAAAAATTTGTTTCTTTTGATCTTTCTTGAAATAATAACTTTCATTCTTTTAATATCCACACTAAAGCTGCCTTATGCCATTTTCATCAATTTTCATGAACATTTTTTTTGGTTTCTGATTCTCATGTTTCTTTTCAATTTTCATCAATTATATCAACATATTCTTCCTCTTGAGCTTTATTTTTGTTTTCAATATAAGTGATTGTATTACTTGTTAAGTTTTTTACAGTTTCCAATACTGTTCAAATTTCTGTATGACCATCTCAATTATTTTTATCTGATACAGTTTCAATTGGTTTATGAGTTGTTTTATGTATTTCTCCCCCCATACTTTTTAAATTAATTGCTGAAATATTATCACACTTCATTCTATTAATCAAAATCCAGAAAAATATTGAAAAACCTAAGAAATTTTTTAATTAGCTTTCCTTTTGAGTTGCATCTTCTTTTCTAGGTTGAATAGATTCTCTGAGAAAGCATCGTCGATGTTTCCTCTTATGAATCTTTTGAGTTCGGTTGATTCAAGTATTTTCTTTATGATTTCTTCTTTTTCAGATTTCGGAATCAGGATATCCTTATGATTCTTTTCCAGGAAAATAATTATGCTTTCACTAATCTTCTCTATTATGAAAGGCAGGAAGTTGGTGATCTTTTCCTTTGCTTCATGAAGGGTTTTGCTTATCTGGTCGATAATCTTATGTCAGATTATCTCGTTTATGATGTCTATATTATATCTCAGGATCTTTTTGACTCATAATGTTCTTGCTTTCATTATCTTCTCATTCTGTTTTTTCCTTATATCGAAAAGCTCAACCAGCTTTTTTGCTTCCAGTGTCTCTTTTTTTAATTTTTTCGGAAGAACTTGTATATTCGTGTATATCTTGTCTATCTCATCCTTGCTTATGTTTGAGATATTCAACGCCTTGTATGCCAGTCATGACTTATTCTTGTTTTTCTGGATCTTGGCTTGCAATAATAGCGTATCGGTTATATGTAAGAGTATTTTTGAATTAAGTAACGAATGGTCCATATTCTTCTGAGGGTGGAAATGGCTTATTCCTGCGCATGATCATAATTTTATATCGAAATCCTTGATCTTATATGTATTGTTCTTGAGTTCCAGGAAAATCTTCTTGATGAACTCTATGGTCTTACCTTGGGTGATATCTATTAAAACAAGAAACCATTCATCTCATCAGAAATAGTTCGAAAGTATATATTTGGAATTCTGGACTTTAAGGATTTCTCTGAGTACCTGTCAGAATTTCCAAATGGATTCCTGTCATATTTCATGTCAGAAGCACTCATTTATATTCTTAAGATTGTTCTGATCGAATATGATAACCGATATCTCCTTATGTTTTTTTTCCATCAGGTTTTCGAATATAAGTTTGAATTCTCTGTCGAATCAATGCTTTGTGAGTGATTTTGTCTTAGTGTCTATCTCTTTTTCGATATTCCTGAACCTGTCGATATTCTTTATTATCATTTCTTCGGTTCACATCATTGAGTCGCAGATTCAGATGAAATCTCAGAAAAAGTCGATGGAATTCTGCATAAATTTCTTTTTCACTTCAGGATCGAGCTTTTCATTTGTACTAAGCTTCTGCATAAACAAGGTCATCTTATCGAAAAGGACATCGATCTTATCATTCCTTTCGTTTATCTGCTTTATATTTTTCTTAAGATCTTCAAGGAAGCTAAAATCTTTCTCAAGGAAGATTTTTTCATATCATCTGGTTTTGTAATCTTCAGAAAGCTTTGAGATGTATGTTTTGGAAGCCAAGAAACTAACCTTGTTTTTGTTGTCTTTCATTAAGTATTTGATATGATTTAACTTGGTAATACTAACTGTTTTTAATATATTTTGCAAGTTAAAATTTTGCTAAAAACAATTAATAGGTATCATAAGGAAATAAAATTTAATTTAACAGTATGAAAATCGTAGTTACATGCATCGCATGAGTGGAATCTCTATTGAAAAAAGAGCTTGAGAAGCTTTGATTCCAGAATATTGAGGTTTTGGACAGGATATTATCGTTCGTTTGAGATGAAAGCGCAGTAGCAAGGGTAAATATGACAAGTAGAGTTGCTAATAAGGTTTATGTCGAGCTTTTCTGAGGTAAGATATATGATTTTGATTCCCTTTTCAATTGTCTGTCTGATATCGATTGGAAATATCTGATCTGAAACAATAATCCGCTTATCATCAAAGCAACATCGATAAAATCCGAGCTTTCAAGCACACCAGCTATCCAGAAGGTTTCTACCAAGGCTATACTTACGAAACTTACATGATCAAAGGATAAGTTCTATGTTGAGAACAATGAATTACCGCCGATAGAGATATTCCTGTTTCTGAAGGATGATAATCTAAGGGTATTATTGAATACGAGCTGAGAAGCGCTCCATAAGAGGGGATATAGGACTTCGAGCCATGAGGCGCCGATAAAGGAATCCCTTGCTGCAAGCCTTGTGCTTCTATCGAATTGGAATTTCAGCAATAACCTGTATGATTTTTTCTGCTGAAGCTGAACAATCGTAATCGAAGCTGCAATGATCGCGAAGAATATAGCTCCAGGGCTCATATGAAGGAAATATGCTTTTGAGAATTTCTCATGGTATCCTAAAAAGCATCTTGAAGATGCAAGAAATGAGGCTAAGGAAAAGATTTTCAGCTGAAAGGAATATAATATATTCGCATCGGATATTTCTGAGGAATATATTGAAGACGCGAAAATAAATGCAAAAAATGCGTGAGTCGAAGATATGATAAAATTCGAGGTTAAGCCTTTGAATGCATATGTTTGAGCGAAAAACCTAAGCTGAACCGTAGTATCGAACCCTCCATACTGACTTAGGATGAATCAAAAGGATCTTATATTCGTATATAAGGATATAGCGAAGATTTTCGATAATAATGAGAATCTGAACTGATGACTCATAACTTCTTTCATGGAATTCGATGATCTTGTCGACTTGAGAAATTGGAAAAAAAGGAAACTTTACAACGGTTCTGAACTTTGCTATTTCTATAAGAGAAACAAATAATATCTTCTATGGTTTGATTTCATCAGGTTTCGGGTCCAGAGGATAATCTCTGGACTTTTTTGAAAATCAGCTTGAATTTAGTTGATTTATATACTACTATTTATCTGCGCAATAATTGGTTAGCCTAACAGGATTTATTTTATTTTTTAACTTTTTTAATAATAACTTATTACTTAATTTAAAAAAATTATGACCAACTGAAGAATACAAAATATGATTTTACGAGAAATCTGAGAAGCACTTGATGAGAATACCTTAGAATTCTATTTCACTTGAGAATTGATATAATATAATTATGCTTCCGGAAGCTAATTTTAACTTTTATACGAGATATAAACATTTTAAAAAACCTTAATTTACATTACTGATATGTGACTAGACACAAAAAGAATCCTTGAACAAAAGAGAAATAGCTATTTTGAAAGAATATGAGCAACATATTCTCCAGATAGTACAATAGTTATCGGAACATCAAAGAAACCTCCGATACCAAGGGTTTCAGACCTTGTAAGCTTCGTACCTGATGAGATCAGGAAAATCATAGCAGGTGATCAATGATGAATATTCTTTGATAGGACATTGGAATTGCTATGACAGAAGTATATAAGGAAAAATGAACTTTCAAAAGTTCAAGAAATAAGCTTGAAGAAATATCTGCATATTTTATGAAGCGGTCTGAATATTGTTAAATAGACATCAGTTCATATCTGACCTTTTTTTCTGCAATGATCCTCTGGATCATTTTTTCGTTTTTGTTCTGGCTGGATTTTCATGATTTTATTTCAAGGAAGATTATATCTTCCAGCTCTCAGCTGCTTAATCAGTTGAATACAAGATAATCAACTCATTTTCAGATGAATACCATGTCCTTCGGGCTATATTCGAAGCTCGGCAAGAATGGTATTATCTTCTCGTATACTTCTCAGAGTATCGATGATTTAGATCTTTTTATCGCATCAAGCTTATATTGCTTCACTTGAGAATATTTAAGTATCTTTCATATCACATATCCGATTGCAATTCAGAAAAGGAAGATAAGGACGATTCATATTATCAGGAAATATTCATTGTTACTGAGATTTAATATGCTTTTCATATATTTTTTTGAAAATTATTAATTTTATCTATAATAAAGGAAAATATTTTATCTTCAATAAAAAAATAAATTATGCTGATCTGAATCATAAGCTCAAAACTGACTTCTTCCAAGATAATCGGTTTCTACTGAATGGAAAAGGTTGAAAAGAACGATTGATATGAATTATACAAAAACAAGAATAAGATACTTGTTGTGGTAAATGAGGATGAGTCAAACATAGAAAAATCTCTGATATATCTTTATTCTGAATATGATCCTAAGCTTATCTTCTCTTTCTGACTTTCTGAATCCATTTCAAACGATCATATGAACTGAGATATAGTTTTGCCGAATGTCTTCGTGGAATTGAATGACGAGATTGAGAATACGCTTTTTACTAAAGAGAATCTTGACAGTTTCCTTAAAGATCCTATCTTTTTAGAAAGCTACACGCTTCAGAATGATTATGATTTCGATAAATTCTGATTGAGTGTCGGTTGAATCTGCGTGAGCTGAAGCAAAGAAACTTGAATAGATCTCAGAGAAAAGATCAAATTTGCCTATGAAGCTGATATTTATGACAGAAATAGCTATCTGATCCTTACAGAAGCTAAAAATATGAATATTATAGAAAGATTATATGTCATATCTGCAATATATAATAAGGATGACTCAATACATCTTGATCAGATAATAGAAAATGGTCTGTATATCCTAAATTTCCTTCTTGATAATGTTTCAAAAGAAGAGGAGGAAGTCATAGAAGTTGAGATTTAAACCGGAAAATCCGCTTTCAAGTTTGTTTGAAAGCGGATTTTTTGTTGCTTGTTTTTAAATTGAGCTTAAATTATGAGATGTAAGTCTGATATATGTTTATGACTCAGTTCTTATCTTCATATTTCTCTATTGTGGTCTGCATATGTCATCTCAAAAAATCTGTGAGATTCTGTCATTTCTGTTCAAGTATATATTCAATCTTTTTTTTCTGTCATTCCGTTACATAGAAATTCACAGGGCTTCAATATTTCTTTCTTTTTATCATATGTTTAAGATTTATCTGTTAAACATATTGATATTATTAATTATAAATAAAAAATCAATTCAAAATAATTATTTTATACCTTTTTTATTATAGATTAGCCATATAATGAATTGATAATATTTAAACACAAAGTATATTTTCAGCATATTTACATTTTAAAATATTATATATAATGTCGCTATGATCATTTTTTATTAATCAATCATGAACAATATTTATTTTTATATATCCGGTTTTTTCATTTTCATGTGAATAGTGCTTAGTTATCGTTATATTGGCAGATTTGAGGAAAATGAGGATCAGGATAACAGGAACGACATAAATGAACCGAAAAATGTTTTCAGTTTAGATATGGCAAATCCTTTTTTTGAAAAACAAATTTCAGATTTGATTAGGAATTATTTTAATTTGAAATATAATATTGACGCTTCGAAGTTGAGTTTTGAGGAATTATTGGAGAAAGAGGAAGATGAGGATATGAAATGAATTTTAAATCAGATATTTGATCTGCTCAATGCCAATATATATTGAGCGAAATGAATAAATAAGGAAGAACTTCTAAGATTATTTAATAAATTGAAAATTCAATATGGAAAAGGATCTGAAATTCTATAACTGAAAGATAGAAGAATTAAAAAATGAGGTAAAGAAAGCGATCATATGACAGGATAATCTTGTAAAAAGCCTTCTTATAGCTCTTCTTTCATGATGACACATAATACTGGAATGAGTTCCAGGTCTTGCAAAGACATTATCGATACAGACATTATCAAGGACTTTGGATCTTTGATTCTCAAGGATTTCATTCACACCTGATCTTCTTCCGTGAGATCTCCTATGAGGTCAGATATATAATCAGGCCGAAGCAAAATTCTATACCAAGAAAGGCCCTATTTTCACTAATTTCCTGTTGGCTGATGAGATAAACAGAGCTCCTGCAAAAGTCCAATCAGCGCTTCTTGAAGCGATGCAGGAAAGGAAAATCACTTTAGCGGATGAAACATTCAAGCTTGATGAGCCATTTTTGGTTCTTGCAACGCAGAATCCAATAGAACAGGAATGAACATATCCTTTGCCTGAAGCTCAGCTAGATAGGTTTATGCTGAAAACGATAATTTCATATCCGACAAAAGAAGAAGAGATTGAAATCATGAAAATGTCTTTCAAAGATATTGAAATAAAAAAGATATTCACAAAAAAAGAGCTTATAGACCTTCAAGAAAGGATCAGTTCTGATATATATATAGATGATAAGATCTATAATTATGTTAAGGATATAATTTTCGCAACTAGAAATCCGAATGATTATTCCATAGACAAGATCTGAGATTATATAAGTTTCTGAGCTTCACCAAGAGCCTCTATTTCACTTATAAAAACAGCAAAGGTGAACGCTTTTCTATCATGAAGGGATTATGTCACGCCTGAAGATATAAAGGAGCTTGCTTTCGATGTATTGAGACATAGGATCTGATTGAGCTTTGAAGCATTATGAGAGGATATCAGAACAGATGATATAATCAGGATCATTCTCGATAACATTATTGTGCCATAATATTTTCTGATGAAGAAAGAAAGATTTAAACTTATCGACCTTGCTACGGTCAAGAAAGTCTCAAGCCTTTTTGCTTGAAATTATAAGACTGTTTTTCATTGAGCCTGAATAGAATTCAATGAATTGAAGCAATATGGCTTTTGAGAGGATGTTAAGAATATAGATTGGCTCACAAGCGCAAAAACCTGAAATACGTTCGTAAAAAAATATGTTGAAGAAAGGGAATTGGAAACGCTTTTCTTGTTTGATGTCTGAGAATCCATGTATTTTGCGTCGTGAGAAAAGACAAAGATAGATACTGCGATAGAGATTTTCAGCATCCTTGCATTCTCTTCACTGAAGAATAATGATAAGATCTGAAGTGTTTTTTTCAAGGATCAGATATTGAAGGAATTCGAATCCAGGAAATGAATCTCAAATCTGCTGATGATGATAAATTATCTGAATGAAACAAGTGAAATAAACAAAATCTGATCATCATCTCTCGATGATGTATTAGAAAAGCTGTATATCAAGAAAAAGAAAAATAGCCTCATATTCATCCTATCGGATTTCACATGAGATTTCAATTGTAAATTCCTAAAAGCATTGGCAATAAAGAATGATATAGTCTTCATCAATATCTTCGATGAATTTGAAGACAATCTGAACTTAGAATGAATACATTCGTTTTCCTGAAATAACATAGTGAATCTTTGAAATAGCAGAAAAATTGAAGAATACAGGATATTGAGGAAAAATAAGAAGGAAGAGTTTAGAAAGAGGATTATCAGATTCTGATGAGACCATTTTGAAATAAATGAAAAATCGCAAGTATTTTCAGTCCTATATAAGTTTTTTAAATCACGCCAAATTTAATATGAAAGATATTTTTGACATAAAAGATGTTATTTTTGTGAATTTCTTCAATCAGAGATTCTGGATATTTTTCAGTTTCATCTTATGTTCATTGATCTTTCTTTGGCTGATTATCCTTATATATAGGAATTACAAGAAAAACATAGAGCTTATAGAACGAAGAGAATCCGATAAGCTGAAATTGAAGCGGAAATATGTTAAGATAATCTGAGGTATCAAATCTGATGATGATGAACGTTTTTTTAAGCTGAATTTCTATATTAGGGATTATTTCGAGAAGTCTTGAATCATCGAGAAATCCACGAAGAAAACAAAAAATGAATTATCTGTATCTTGAAATTCTGTGCTGAATGATTTTTTCGAAACCTGTGAAAAGGCGGAATTTTGAAACGCTAAAAATATTGATTTCAAAGACCTGAAAGAAACTGCAAAATCCCTAATCGGATAATCTCATATAAATTAGGAGCTTTTTATCTATTTTGTCAATAAATATAATTTTGACATTGTGCTTTTTTTTAGTAAAAAAGAATTCGATAAAACATATTTTCGATATGTAAAGAATATTTTATTAAAAAAATACTATGTGAAACTGATTAGAATGCAAAGATTGGAGCAAGATGAATGACGAGGAATTATTGAAGGAATTAAATAAGGAATCAGAATTATTTATATTGAACAATGTTTCTGTATGAGATTCTCTCATGATAGTCAAAACTATAGATGCGGTTTGGGAAAAAGTTAATGCTGTCACAAATGTACAGAAAAAAAATCTATTGAATGACACCTTAAGGAGACTTTATGTTCAATCAAGATATCAGGCAACATGAACAGAGCTTTTTTTTCAAGATCCACCTAGAGAATGATATGAAGGTATGAGATCATGACCTGTAGCCTGTGTATATGACCTGAAGATGAATAATTGAAAGCCTGTCCTTGATAAACAATGAGGAAATGTTCTTGAGCTAAGTTATGCGAATAACGCATATCTTATTGCAACCTGATTATCTGATTTCATAAATGAAAATCCAAGGGAATGGGTTAAAATAATATGAGAAGAAAGAAATTCAATGAACTTCACTCTGCTTGAGAATGTTAAATATCTCGCTAACGAACAGATTTTCGTACCTGAACTTTGATTTGAATGCTCAAAATTATACCTTATTATATATGATTTCGAGACCATAAGAAGGATTAATGATAATTATAAGGATCTTGATACGAAATGATGATACAGCAATATATATGAAATGAAGCTTACAAGAAAAGATTGAAAGGTCTGAACATGAAGATTCTATCTTTGGCACACTCTCAATAATTCGAATTTCAAATGAAATATCAGGTCTGCTATAGAAGTAAATAGGAATCATCCGCTTATAACTAAGATGGTTGAAAAAAACAGAGGTCTTGATCTGAATGAGATGAAGGCAAGAAGCTTCTGATTTTTGAAGACCATAGAACTATTTAAAAATGCTTGCAATATAATACTGAAATGACAGGTTGATGGGGAATTCGATAAGCTTTTGAGAAGTGCTGTCTTAGGTGATGTATTTATCAATGAGTCGAATTATCTCATAAGATGATTCGACTGAAAGAATCATTACGCGAATAAGCCATTCTTGAAGAACTCTTGCTTTAATTCTGTAGATGAGATCGAGCAAGCGATAACTGACGAAGTATTTGCGAAAAAGCTTTACTGAAAAACAGAGGATGAAGTAAGAGAATTCTTAGAATCCCTTGAAAGGCAAAAAAATCAGCATTATAATAATATATTTTCTCCAATAATATGAATTGATAGTGAATGAAACCCAATTTTTTCAGAGATAAATTATGATACTTTTTTGGTTCAATGACCTGATTATGATCTTGATGAAAATGATGTTAATGTAAAATTACCAATAATAAAGACCTTTTGAGTTTGAGCCCCACAGTAATATGATAAATAATACAATAAAAAAGATAGGGCATGTCCTATCTTTTTTATTACCTTAATTTTTAGCTGTTTTCCAGATCCTCTTTTTTATAGATTTTGTCGACTATTCAGGTTCTCAGTGATATCCTATCCGTGATTATCCTACTGGACCTGTATCAAGGAATCTCATAAAGATGAAGAACTACAGTATTATTGAAAAGGTTGGTGACTTTATCTTCATCTGGTCTTGTCAGAGTGAAGGGTTCATTTATATATCATGGTATTACGGTCGTGAGCTGTCATTCTAGATTTGTTGTCTGTGTTGTGACGTTTTGCAGATCCTCGCTTGCATAAAACATTGATGTTATCTCTCAGTGCTCTTTATAATGAGTCAGTACATCATTCATAGGATATCATGAGATATCCTGAAAGGCTGGATTCAGCATCACAGGTTTTTTCAATGGAAGACCATCTTTAGTATCTCACTTATAGAATGTCACGGGATTCGGACCTTCTGCTATATAAAGATCTGCAGCCATTGCCAGCAGCTTATATTGAACCAATGTTTCCTTCAATGATAAATATGCAGCCGAGGTAGGACTTCATGCTCTTACTTCAAAAAGCGTTATCATCCTTGATTCTATATCACTTACTTGTTCCTTGAAAGTCTTGATATCTGATTTGCTGATGAATTGCTTATCGTTTTGAACAAGAATCCCTGGTTCCATCGCTTTATAAAATCTTTCTCTTATAGCTTCAAGATTTCTCGGATAACATCAAAATCTCACGAAGATATCATTTGTTCATCATATCTTATAGTTAGACCATAGCAGTGTTTTAGGATCTGAATCCTTCGGCTCCATTGTGAAAGGGATATTCTTATAGCAAGCGATTTCTCAAGGTCATACATCTATATCATTTAGCTCTTTTACATAATGAATGACTTTTTCAAGGTGTTCTCATCTATAGTTATGTAGAGTTATCTGCTTCGTTCACTCTATAAAAGGCTTTTCATCATGACAATCCATTGTATCAAGGAAAGATGGGTTCAGAAAGAATGGCTTGGATCATTGATACATTGTTATGCATGATTGATTTGCACATATCAGTGCATTTAGCTGATTTGAAAGATATTCAAGCTCTAAAAGGATATTCAGCAGCGGGATAGAGAATTTTCTCTCAACAAAAATATCTTCATAGCTGTTCTTGATTTTCTTTATGCTCAATTCAAGTTGCCCTCGAATTATCTCAAGCTTTTTTCATCATGTATTATTTTGTTGCAGTGCCTCGGTTATTGCCATATTTCTTTTACGAAATTAAATTTATGATTTAATTATATAAATTGTCAAAAAAAATCAAATCGCCCTGATATTTTCTGACTATCTTTTTATCTTTTCCTCGTTTTTTCTGTTTTCAAGCGTTATAAGCTCATCAAGCGTCATTATGACTTCATTTCAATCGCCATGAAGTATCCTTACTCATGTAATATTTCAATCTTTATCACGCATGAAAGATCAGACTCAATTCTTTGAATCAAGTGAAATATCCGATGATTTAGCATATTTTACAGCTAAAAGCAGTCTATCAGCCTTTCTTTTCTTATAATCTAGGATTATCTTTGCCTCATTTTTCTTTGCTTCCTTATATTCATCATCATATGTGATTCAGAATGATTCGTTTCTAGTATTCGTTTGATCCTTAAGTAAATCCTTGTATTCCTCGAATTTCCTGTCTTGAGTATCATAGACTATTTCTACAGCTCACCAGCTTGATCATATCGTTCAGAAATATGCAGTTCAGTTAGATATGCTAATTCAGCTTCCTTTAAGGGAATCGTTATTTCGCTTTATATGATCAGAAGCTTCTTTTTCAGAAGCATGAACTGTCTTTTCGGTAATTTTTCAGTTTTCTGCCTTGAAAGAAATCTTCCTGAATTCAGTTCTTATCTTGTTTATCTTATTTATAGCATCTTGTTCATTTGCTCATTTCATGATGATTATGAATTCATCTCATCAGAATCTGGATATGATATCAGATTCGCGCAATCTCAGTCTAAGATATGATATCAGCTCCTCTATGACAAGATCTCATACCTGATGTCAGTAGATATCATTGAAAACCTTAAAATCATCTATATCTCAAAATATGATGGAGTGATTGTTGGAATGTTTCATTTCTTCATCTCATTCTCGTTTTTCGCTTCATCTTTTTTCTGTCATCAGATTAGTCAGTCAATCGAGAAGCCCGATCCTGTTAAGACAGTCGAAGCTTGGATCCTTCAGAAGCATTCATTTTGCATAGTGAAGTTCCGTTATATCCTGTCAGCTTCTTATAGTTCATCATTTGAAAGGAATAGTGTTCCATAATACTATCCTTTTGGATCAATCCTTCCTCGTAAGAGTGAATGGCACATTTGTATATCATCTTCATGTCAGCTCGAGCTCGTTAAGATAATTCATAACCCTTTCATACTCGTCTCATTTATATAGCAATCTCATTATTTCATCTCAATTCAGATCTTTCACTTCATTAAATGAATATCAGGTGATCTCTTCCATCTTTCTGTTCCATCTGATCAGATTTCAATCTGAATCATATGCGACTATCGCTGATATGCTGTTTTTTATTATTTCATTCAGAAATTCGTTCTGATTCTTATTTTCAATTGATTCAGTCACATCAAAAGCAAATCTTACGCTTCAATTGAAATTTCATGATGAATCTTTCGTAGGTCCTGAATAATATAGAAGTGCTTTGTTTTTTGAATCTATCGAATCTGGAAAAAATATTTCCGAATATGAAAGTCATTTCTTAAGATAATTCTCTATGAAATTTTTAGCCTCCTCTCTTTTTATCTCATCCTTATACATAAGAGTCTGTACCTCTCAATGCTCCTTATGATATTCCAAAAGATACTTAAGAGAAAATCACAGCATCTCAACCATCTTACTATTCCATTCTAGTGGCTTTCAAGCTAAATCCCATCTGCTATATCATACGTTCGTCTTCAATAATTCTATTATGCTTGCATTTATCCAAGAATTTTCAGCAACAAGCATCCCAATATAATCCTTCATATTCAATAGCTCAAGGACCCTTTTCTTGCTTTCTTCAGAAATCATTTCGATATCAAGTATCTGCATTATTTCATCAGTTACAGCTCTGATATTTATTTCCCTGTTTTTATGCATATTATAATAATATATATTCAGTAATATATTCTAGTGATTATCTTATTCTGTTATTATTCCGATACTGTTGGTTTTTCTTTTTTCACTGCATGTAGCTCTATCATTTCTGAAACCTCTTCTGGTGATATGTTTCTATTATCTAAAACTTCTTTGAATACTGAAAAAAGCTCAGATGGACTGTTCTTTGAGAGATAATTCACCATTTTCTTGATTCATCATGATGCTGCTTTTCAGTCTCTGATATCCTTTGCGATCTTTTCATTCACTGCAACCAGTGTCATTCACATGATCCATGCGATGAAATATCAGAATGACACGGTCTGAAATCAATTTGAGAAGAATAATCATCAGTTTGCCGTAAAGAATCATACATAAGCGATGGAAGATGAAAGGTTCTTGTCTTTTGCAATCGTATATAATGCAAATGTATATAGAACTCAATATAGTATTCAGAAAAGATAAACCTGGAATTCTTGATCAGACATCTTATGAAGAAGATATGCATCAAGCTTTTTCTCAAAGTTGTTTTTCTTTAGAGATTTTTCAGTGTCTCTCAATATCTTCTCGATGTCATCATTTGTGAATCATTTCTTTTCTAAGGATTCCCTAAGTCAGGTCTTTATAAGTTCAATGCTGTTTATTTCCTTTATCGATTCAGATATCGCCTGTCAGTTCTTATCTATGAAGTTCTGAGATAATTCGGATTTATTCTTCTGAAGCTTATTATAGGTGAATGCTACTCATACGAAAAGCAATATTGCTAAAGCTGTGTATTTTGTCCTTTCTTTCAGATATTCGAGATTTTCCTCTTTTTTGAAATAGTCCTTGATAGATTTGATTTTTCTTGTTGAATTATCAAGCCCGATCGCAATTTTTCATCAGATATATACTTCAGTTCTACTCAGAAGGTCTTCTATATCTTCTTCAACTTTATTCAGTAGAGAATAAATGTCTTTCTCAGAAGTCAGATAATCTCCAGCATCTCATATTCTTTTTCTTGTATTTTCTATAGCTTTCTTCGTGCCGAATGATAACAGCAAAGATATTGAGCTTGCTATACCCATAAGCTCCTGATCTTTTTGGATTTCACTCATTTCAGCTGGATTTTCCTTTATCATTACATAAACATTATTTTTGGAACTTTCATTTCAAGGATAATTGTCTTCTGAATTATTTCAAGGGTTTATTCACATCTTTACAATATTATCTGGTTAATTTAAATTAATTTTAATATAATGAAAAATGGGCAATGTCAAATTATTCTCCAAACATATGAAACTATTTTTCATCTAGAATGAACCATGGCGAATTCGATCTTCATTTCTTATAGGAATAAATATGCAGTCTTGGCATATCTGGCAAGAAAGACTCGAATAACGGACTGTTGTATGTATGAAAGATATATGATTCGAATTCGGTTTCAAGCATATTTTTCTCAAGAGTTCTCATGATCATATATTTTTTCGATGCCTCTTGGGCGGAAAGCCTCTTATTTATCTGACTTGCAAGCTGATCCAATGTAGAATGGAGCTTTTCTTCTCACCAATCAAACCTGTTTTCCTTGAAATATGTCTCTATCTTATCGAAAGAGATATTGTATTTTTCCCATAGATTGTCCAGATAAATGTATTTGAATCAAAATTGTTCAAATAGTTTTTCCATATTTTTCGTATAGCCAATTATATTTTCCTCATCTATTCAGTTATAGATTCAATGTGGAGTTGAAAATATAAATGTGAATTCCAATCATGGTGGAAATATTTTTTTGATATCCTGATTAAGCTTTTCCAGCTGTTCGCAAGATTCCATATCAGCCCAATTGCAATCTTTTTTATCTCAGACTCACCAAAAACCTATCAATTTTATAGGTTTATCAGTTGTTGCATTGTTGGCGATGCATTCATATATTTTTTCTGGTAGATGTGGCTCATTCCGGTTATACCTTTTTTTTGTTAAGGCTTCAAAAATGTCTGTTATTTTCTGCATATTTTTTTAAATATTTATATCTTCTAATGATGGATATTTCCGCTTTTCTCAATTCTTCACCTTGTCCTTCTTTCATCAGAACAGGAATTCTGCGTTGTTTATGCAGATATTCTGTCTTGCATCGGGTGAAAGCTTCTCCAATAATTTATTGAACTTGTTGTTTATGAATCATATCTTGTGGAAATCCCTTCAAAGGATATCGGATCATATGAGAACCCTGTCTGAGAATTCTTCGCTAAGTTGCACCCATTTCTCCAATGTCACCTCGTTTTTAGCTATGACTTCTTCGAATACTGCCCAAGAATAATCTATATAAAGCGATGGATACTCAAGAAGAAGCCTTTTTATCATGTTTTTGTAATATGGTGCATAAACTCTTCTGGAAACTCAGCAATGAGCGAAAATAATCTTTGTCTTAGGGAATTCCCTAAGTATCATTTCAAGCTCGTACAGATATTTCGGATGATCACTTACTCATGGTGCTGATATATTGTTATGAATAAGGACGGGCAGATCATATTCGGTTGCAAATTCAAGAATAGGGAATATTGCCTTATTGTTCAATCTTGGCGGTTCTCACTGAGTTAAGAATGTAAGATCATCATGACGTAGAAGTATCTCTCAGATTCAGCAGAAAACTCAAGGATAGTATTTAAACATATTCTCTATATGCTTTATCGCATTGATATCCATAGGATTAAATCAGCATATCAGGGGATAGAACCTTTCTTTTTGGCTTTCATCAAGCTTATTGTATTCTTCAGCTACTATTCAGTCTGTGAAAGAATAGTAATAACATTCGTTATCATCATCCAAGTAGTATTCAGGGGATTTCTTCTCATGTTCTCACCATGTTTTTTTCAGAGGCATTCAAAAAATGACAGCTTTCTTTATATTTGCCTTATCCATATAATAAATAAGCTTATCTAATCATTCTGTTTCCTGAACGAAATTAATGACATGAACATGTGTATCAATCATTTCGAATTCAGGTCATCTTAATTGTTCCAAATCCTTGATTTTGATGATGAATTTTTCTTTCTTCTCTAGCTTATCAAGCTCTTGTTTGATCTTATTATCTATGAGAAGCCTTTTGATTTTATCCATTGTTTATTCATAAGTAATTTAAAAAAACCTTTTCTTTTTTCTCGGACAGCTTTGAAAGAAAATAATGAAAATCTCTATCATATTTGAACAAATCCTTTATATCTTTTCTTGAAAATCTGTTCAATATCTCTTTAGATTTTTCCAATGTGACTCATTTCAATATGAAAAGAAGGTCTTTCCAAGTAGTTATCATTTTATATATATTGTCTATTCATATATTATCTATGAAAATATCTTTGTTATCGTTTTTCAGGTAATGTAATGATGCGTATATCTCTTTGGTATATGTGAATAATCATTTTATATAATCAAGTCATAGAATCTCTAGAAATTCAAGCTCTGCTGAATCATATAGCCATTCTAGTATATTTGAAACATCTTTCGGGTTTGAGATCAGTTTCTTAAGTCAGCTTGATCTGGATTGCTTAAGAAGCCTTATCTTATTTTCCTCTTCAGGTATCCTACCTAAGATCTCTCATAGGTTCTCAGAATTTCATACTATATCAACAAGCTTATCTCAGATTTTTACAAGAAGGAGGAATCAGTTTTTCTCATTCAGGGATTTCAATGATTTTATAAGTCATTTATGAGTGTTTATGATTTCTAGAAGGAATTCATCAAGCTCCATTATGACATTCCAATGAAGAACATCAGAAACATCCTTATCTCATGCTAAAAGTTCGAAGATCAGCGCAAGTTCATCTTCATCTTTTACAGTATAATTTTTATCTCATATAATAAAAGAAAAATCCTTCATCTTTTCAAAATTACAAATATTGCTTCATTATACAAAAAATATTATTTACTCAAATTTATTTTATTTGACTAAAATTTGAATATCTCGTTCAAGGCAAAGTCCTTGTATTTGTTTGTTTTGCAGGAATAGTATATATAGCTTGTTTGAGGGAAACCTATTTCAATCTTGTTTTTTGTTATCTCAAGGAT
The DNA here is from genome assembly GCA_028685185.1 of Candidatus Altimarinota bacterium. Lineage (GTDB taxonomy): Bacteria > Patescibacteriota > Gracilibacteria > BD1-5 > UBA2023 > JAQUEK01. Next base: position 82,450 of record JAQUEK010000002.1, on the reverse strand, counting down.
TTTTTGGGTTGTCTTATCGACCTTATTTAGGATTATGAGGATATTAGCTCATTTTCAGTTAAGATAATCGAAAATCTCCTGATCCAATGGTGTAGGTCAGACCAAGGCATCCACGACCATGACAATCTTGATTTTCTCATTGATGTTCTTCGCAAGATAATCAAGGATCATATCCCTTAATATCAATCTATCTTCCTTACTTCATCTTGCATATCAGTATCATGGGAAATCCAAACACTCAAAAGTGCTATTCACGCTGAATATGTTTATTTTCTTGGTTTTTCAAGCTTTAGAACTAGAGAATGCAAGGTCTTTTTTTCATAAAAGTGAATTTATCAGGGAAGATTTCCCTACATTCGATCTTCATACGAACAGCATCTTGAATTTGTTGTTGATGTTTTTCAGAGGTGAATATTCTGTCTGTATATCTGAGACGCTCTGCAGGAATTTGATTTCTTTGATTTCCATTTTCGTATTATTATTTAGATTTTGGCTTAGTATATTTGAAATGAAGAATACGTCAATTCGTTCTGCTATTTATGTGGCATTTTTTAGATTTCCCTAAGGTTGTTTCGTATCAATATATGATATTGAATTGTTTTATATGTAAAAAAGATATAATTACCAGTTCAATGATATTCTTTTTAAAAATATTTTCGCTAAAAAACATATATCCATATAATGATTATGGAAGAAATCTTCAGTCTAAAAACAAAAGAAAGGAGGTAACGTATGTCTAAGGTTTCTGGTATGAAAGGCAAAAGGTTTTTTGTGTCGATTCAGATTGCGATAATAGTATGTTGTGTCATATTCTTTGTCGCAGTGACAATGAATATATTCTCCAAGCTTTAAAAAGGGGATTGGAGATAAAAATGAATAGCCAGCAAGAAGATTGCTGGCTTTTTTATCAAAAAAAATCTGAAAAACTAGCATAAAAAACAAAAATTATTACAATATTCTTACATTAATGGTTTAATATGCTTTTGAAAATATATTTAACTTGGATCATATGAAAGTCCTTATTGTCGAAGACAATATATCATTATCTAAAAACATAAGCGAATATCTCAAGCTGAAATGAATCAAATCTGATATCAGCAGGGATTGAGTATCATGACTTGATTCGATAATGAACAATCATTACGATGTCATTATACTGGATATAAACCTACCTTGAAAGAGCTGATTGGATATATGCAAGGAAGTGAGGGAAAATGGTAACAATACACCTATAATAATGCTGACATCAAGGAGTACGACTGAAGATAAGATTCTCTGACTCAATATCTGAGCTGATGATTACCTATGAAAGCCTTTTGATCTTGAAGAGCTTGTTTCGAGGCTTGAGGCATTGTATAGGAGAACCGCAACGAATAAGATGAATATTGTAAATATAGCTGATCTTGAGATCGATTTCACAAAAAGATCTGTTAAAAAATGAATTGAGAGTTTGGAGCTTTCAACGCTTGAATTCGATCTGCTGAAATATCTGCTTCAAAACAGGGGAAAACCTATTGATAGGAAAACATTGTTCGAGAATGTTTGGGGAGATTTTGAAGAGCATATGCTATCACGAAGCGTGGATGTTTATATTTCATCCTTGCGAAAAAAAATATGAAATGATTTGATCGAGACAAAGAAATGATTTTGATACCTAATTAACTAATATGTCTGTAGATACCATAAATTATCTGAATAAACAGAAAAAGAAGCTTACATTGATATTCACTATGACAATATTTATCCTTATCATAGCGATCGAGACATCTTTTCTGATATTCAAATATGTGGATTATAAGAAACAACAGTTTCAGAGGCTTAATTCTCAGATTTCAATAATATCGAGAATGCCGCCGGATTTCAATTTTCCATCTAATTGAACATTTATTCCGCAGCCTCGCAACTGAGATCCTAGGATTGTTGACTCGTTAAGAAGAGCTAGGAGCGAAAATCTAATAATGCTCGATAAGAGGACATCTGAAATTATTTTTTCAAGCTTAAACGATAAGGATATAGCAGAAGAGATAATCGACAAGGTCTTGGAATGAGATTCACTAGACACTGTAAATTACAATTGAATCGATTTCTTTTATCTGAGCCAAGATATCAATCCTATAACCCGAGCATATATATTCACGCAATCAAAGATAACATTGTCAGATGTGTTCAATGAATTTCTGGAATACACATCATTCCTCCTGCTATTCTCAGTATTCCTTTATTATTTCTGATATAAATTCGTCAGCTATAACCTGTCTCCGGTTGAAGAGAATATAAAGGATATGGAGCAATTCATATTCAATGCATGACATGAGCTTAAAACACCTCTTGCTGTCATGAGAAGTTCGCTTGAGCTTGCAAAAGCGAAAAATGATTATAAAGACCTGACTATCGATACAATAAAAGAGATATGAAAAATGAACCTATTGATAGAATCCCTGATAAATCTTTCAACATTGAACAAGACAGTGAAATCAGAGAAAATCAGCCTTGAGAAAAATATCTCTGAAATAATCAGCGATTATGAATCACAGATCAAAGATAAGGATATAGTGATAGAAGCGGTAATCAATAATAAAGCAGAAATTCATATGAACAATGAGCATTTCAGGATATTATTCTCTAATCTCCTTTCAAACGCAATAAAATACAATATACCTGGATGAACAATAAAAATCACTGCAGACAGATGATACATGAGTGTGAAGGATAGCTGAATCTGAATAAAGAAAGAGAATCTCTGAAGGGTATTCGACAGATTCTTCATGGAGGAGGAATGAAGGAATCAAGAATCCTTATGAATATGACTTTCTTTGGTTAAAAAGATCTCAGAGATATACTGATTTGATATAAAAGTCGACAGCGAAAGCGAAAAATGAACAGAAATCAAAATTATCTTCTAGTTTTTACATTTTTCTAACATGATACAAGTATAAAGGCAGTGCAAAATTAATTTTAGCATTTGCCTTTATTTTTTAACCACCCATTAATTTTTATTTTTATTAATTTTAAATTTACTATTAACATATAAAAATATGAAAACAAAAATCATAACATGATTAGTACTTACAGGAATATTAGCAACATGAGCTTTGGTTTATGCAGATTCGACTAATTCATGATCGATTGTAAGGTCAGATATCTGATTTAAGCAGTGAGAATGAAGATTTTCTTGAATGATGTGAGACTGAGAATTCAGAGGCCCAAGATGAAATATGTGAATCGAACTTACTGATGCAGAGAAGACTAGTCTGAAAACAATGACCGCAGATCAGAAGAAAGCATTTTTTGAGCAAAAAAGAACTGATGCTGAAGCAAAGAGAACTGCCAGGGAAAATATCATAGATAAGCTTCTTAATTGAGAAATTCTTACAGATGCTGATAAAATTATAGTGTCTGAAATTAAGGCAGAAAGAGCTGCTGAAAAAACGAAACAAGCTGAAATGAAAGCAAAGATCGAAGAGATTAAACCAATATTAGAAAAGGGAAAAGCCGGTCAGACACTTACAGATGCAGAAAAAACCAAGCTTAAAGAACTTAAGCCAGAATGAAAATGATTTCCGAGAATGTGATGAAGATGAAGATAATATCATTCATTAATACATAATTGACAATAAAAACCGGTTTTATGAAAACCGGTTTTTATTGTTTTCATAAATATAAAAAAATTATTTTGAGATTGATTAATTTTATGTATATTTACCGCATTATAATTTAACTGTATGACAACATATGGAATTCTCAAAAAAATATAATCCGTCTGATTTTGAAAAAGAGATATATAAGAAATGGGAAGATGATAATAAATTCGAACCGAAAAAATCAAAAACCTGAGAAACATTCTATATCCCTATGCCACCTCCAAATGTAACAGGAAATCTACATATATGACATTCGCTTACGCTTACGCTTGAAGATATAATGGTAAGATATCATAGGCTTAAATGAGACGATACATTATGGGTTCCATGAACAGATCATGCTTGAATCTCAACACAAACCGTTGTCGAGAAGAAACTTGCCAAAGAATGAATCTGAAGAGTCCAGTTATGAAGGGAAAAATTCCTTGATGAAGTTTGGAAATGGAAAGATGAATATCAGAAGAACATAACAGGTCAGATGAGGCTTATGTGAGCTAGCTGTGATTGGAGCAAAGAAAGATTCACATTTGACGAATGACTTAATAAGACTGTTGAGCATGTTTTCTGCGACATGTATAACAGATGACTCATCTATAAGTGAGAGTATATGGTGAATTATTCACCTGCCTTACAGACTGTAGTAAGCGATATAGAAGTGATATATAAGGAAGAACAGACTGAAATGTATTATATCACATATTTCATAAGCTGATCTGATAATGAACTTACTATTGCTACTACAAGACCAGAAACGCTTCTTGCGGATCAGGCCATAGCTGTCCATCCGAAAGATAAGAGATATAAGAAATTTATCTGAAGGAAAGTGATTTTACCTATTGTAAATAAGGAAATTCCGATAATTTGAGATGAGAGCGTAGAAATCGAATTCTGAACATGAGCGCTTAAGATCACTCCAGCACATGATTCAACTGATTATCAGATATGAAAGAAACATAACCTGAAGCTTGATTACAGGGTGATCGATGCCAATGGATACATGACTCAGGATGCTGGTCCTTTTGCATGACAGGATGTAAAGACAGCAAGAGAGAATATAGTTGAGCTTCTGAAATCAAAATGAAACCTTCTGAAGAAAGAACCATATGTCCATAAGGTCTGATATTGCGAAAGGACTTGATGCAAGATTGAAACGATCATTTCAACACAGTGGTTCGTAAAATCAAGCGAATTGGCAAAAAAAGTCATAGAATGATATAAGAAATGAGATTTCGTAATCATACCTGATAGATTCAATAAGATATTTGAGGATTGGATATATAACTTGCGTGATTGGTGCATATCAAGACAGCTTTGGTGGTGACATCAGATTCCTGCATATTATGATGTTAAGACTTGAGAGCTTGTAGCTGTATCTCAGGACGAGCAGTGAGTTTACAAAAAATTCTGAAAAGAGAATGTAAGGAGGGATGAAGATGTTCTCGATACATGGTTCTCATCTGCCCTTTGGCCTTTTTCAATACTTGATTGGGATCCTAAGAATCCTTCTGAAATGTATAAGAAATATTATCCTGCGCAGGTTCTTGAAACATGAAGCGATATATTATTCTTCTGGGTTACCAAGATGTTGCTTTTAGGTTATGATTTCACATGAGAGACGCCGTTTAAGACCATCTATCTTAACTGATTGGTGCTTGATGAGAAATGAAAGAAGATGAGCAAGTCATTCTGAAATGTGATAAATCCTATTGAGATCATAGAAAAATTCAGTACAGATGCTCTCAGATTATCTCTTGTGATAGGGAATACTCCATGAAACAACATGAATTTTTCTATAGATAATGTAGATAATAATCAGGTTTTCCTTAATAAGTTCTGGAACATATTCAGATTTGTATTTACGAATATCTGAGAAATAAATGAGGATTATAACGATCTCGAAAAAACGATCACAAAAAATTATTCCTCTCTTCTGAGTCATGAGAAATGGATACTTTCAAGATTAAAGAATGTAGTTGAAAGTACTACAGAATGAATGGAGAAATATAACTTTTCTGTTGCAGGAGCTGATCTTACAAGCTTCACGAAAGATGAATTCGCTGATTTTTATATAGAGGAATATAAGCTGACAAAAGAAACGTCTAAGCACTGAAATGCAGTTTTAGCCTATTCAACATTAACATTATTGAAACTTTGGCATCCATATATCCCTTTTGTGACGGAGGAATTATATTGAAAACTTACATCGTGAATCTATCTTATCGACAATAGCTGGCCAAATCTCATAGACATCAAAAAGGATTCAGTAGTCGAAGAGAAAATGGGTATATTGTATGATATAATAAGAGCTATAAGGAATATCAGAGCTGATAAATGAGTTAAACCTTCCGATTTTGTAGATATAATCTTCAAATCACCGAACGACTATAAGGATTTTTTGGTTGAAAATGACCCGATAATCAAATGATTGGCAAAAGTCAAAGAGATCAGCATCATATGAAAGGATTGAGTGATAGAAAATGAGAAATTATCTTTCTGAGTCGTTTCTGATATCGATATATTCGTTGACCTATGAGTGAATCTTGATGCAGAGGAAGAAAAGGAAAGGCTTAAGATTCAGATCGATGATAAGAAGGAATATATCAAGATCATCGATCATAAGCTTCTGAACAATGAATTCGTGAAGAATGCTCCTGAAAACATCGTAAGGTCAGAACATGAGAAAAAAAGGCAAGCTCAAGAGCAATTGGAAAAGCTTCTGATAAAATTCAATTCACTGTAAAATAATTTTGACAAACAAAAAATAGTTACTATAAATAAGTAACTATTTTTGTTATATTAACTTATGATAAATAATCTAAAACCTTATATCTGTGAGAAGATTGAAAATCACTTGTAAATCAGAAATGAAAGATTGTGATTGAAATAGAAAAGAAGAAGAATGAATCGATAATCATCTGCTTCAGGTCTGAACATTCAGATTCGTGACTTGAGCTAAATTCATCTTCAGGAAAAGCAAGAAAGATTTGAATATATGAGATGTTTTCCAATGATGCTATGAGATAAGCCCTGATTTCAATCTTTCTGACCTAGGCGATATGTATCCATGATTTTTCGAGGAAATCGCAGCTCAGGTGTGATCCCTTACTGTATGAGAATATCTTTGAGACATTCATAATGATTCATCGAAAATACTGACTTTCAACAAATCCAGATTAAGGGTATTATCAAATGATCTAACAGAATCAGATAGGATTTTCATAACTTGAAAAGTCACAGATATTCAAGAGAAATATATATCATTCGCATTCTTTTGAAGCGATGAATCTGGAAAAGATCTTTTCCAATGAGAGATAGTCTGAAATATCATGCCTGTAAAACTCATAAAAAGGATGAACAGGAATAAATCAAAAGTTACTTCTATATAAGTGTTAGTTTCTTAAGTTTTCATAATCTCTCTATATCATCTGAATCTATTCTACATCAGAAAACATTTCATTCAACATTTAGATTTGTGATAATCATTCTCAGATGTTCTTTATCTATTCAATGTCTTTTGATAAATAGTGAAATGAAATGTTCAACTGCTGATTTCCTGCATTTCTCGCTTGATTCGATGAAAATAGCATCGAAAAGCATATTATATATGACAGCATCGTGATATAATTCTCAAAGTCTTTCTATCTTGCTATAAAGCTGTTTTCCGAAGTGCTCATCCTTGTTTGATTTAAATAGGATATATAGGGAATCGATAAATGAGGAATGTGTTATGATTGCATATATATCATCCTTTTCAAGCAATTGGATTATCTCATGTTCAAGATCTTCTCATCATAGATGCAATTGCAATAATTCATTGAAAAGGCTTATATAATCTTCATAAACCGATATTCTGTCTATCTTTTTCATTATATTATCGCCCATATCTTTTACTAGGGCTTCGACTCACTGTATTTCTTTTCAAAAAATTGCCTGTTCTGCAATCTCCCTGTTTATTCATTTGAACATCAATGTTCAATTTCCTGTGATTATAGGCTGAGTCATTTTCTTGTCAGTTAAGAAATCTATTTTATAATGTATTCTATATAATAATATATATGGATTTGTCAAAAAAAATTTGATTTTGAAAAAAGTTTTTATAGAATCAAGGCTTCCTATTTAATAAAAAGACGAAATGAAAAAGACGAAAATCATAGCAACTTTATGACCAGCATCTCAAAGCGAAGAAAAACTGACAGAACTTTACAATGCGTGAGTGAATATTATAAGATTCAATTTTTCACATGCGGTATATGACAATGCCAAAGAGAATAAGAATAAGATCTCAAAACTTAACTCAGCATGACTTACAAAGCTTAGCTGCCTTTTAGATACGAAATGACCTGAAATAAGGACTTGAGACCTATCAGAGAAGATATTATTCAGTAAATGAGACCTTATTGATATTTATACTGATCTTGAAAAATCAGAAAAAGCAGAAAAATCATTGTTCTGCGATTATATGTATCTGGTTGAAGATCTGAATGTCTGAGATTTCATAGAGATAGATTCGTGATTATTGAAAGTGAAGGTTGTAAGCAAGAGCACAGATTTCGTTACTGTTGAAGCTTGATCTGATTGTCTTATCTGATCAAGAAGACATATAAATCTTCCATGAAAAAGCCTGAGACTTCCATGAATCACTGATAAAGATAAGCAGGATGTATTATTCTGAATTGAAAATGATTTTGATTTCATTGCCCAAAGCTTTGTCAGAAGCAAGGAAAATGTTTTGGAATTAAGGAAATTTTTGGATGATAACAATTGATCTCATATAAAGATAATATCAAAGATAGAAAACCAGGAATGAATCGATAATCTGGACGATATTATAGAAGTTTCAGATTGAATAATGGTTGCAAGGTGAGATCTTTGAATAGAGGTGCCAATAGAATCACTCCCTATCTATCAGAGAAGAATGGTTAAGAAATGCCTTGAATCAGGAAAATTCGTTATAGTTGCAACTCAGCTTATCGAATCGATGATAGAAAATCCATTTCCTACTAGAGCAGAAATATCAGATATCTTCAATTCCGTAATGCAAAAGGCTGATTGTCTTATGCTTTCAGGTGAAACTGCAATATGAAAATATCCAGTTGAAGCTGTGACCATGATGAAAAATGTCATAGTTGAAGCTGAAAAGCAGATCATCTATAAACATAATGATTTTCTGAATAATTGATTGAGCCAAAGGAATATCGAAAAAAAGCTTCTTATAAAAAGCGCTTTATTCATGGCTGACGAGCTTAATGTCGATGCTATCCTCATATTTACAAGAACATGACTTTTAGCACGTTTGGCTAGCGCTTTCAGGCCTAATAAAGATGTTTATGCATTTACAGGAAAGAAAGCCTCATTGAAATACATGAATATATTATTCTGAATTAAGCCTACGCTTCTTAAGGATTGGTCTGATTCATATGTCACAAATCTTAAGAATTCGATAAACATACTTCTGGAACAATGAAAGATAGATGAAAACAGTAAGCTTATAGCGATAACCGATATTCAGATCGAGAATAAGGAAATACCGGTTTTAGAGATAATAACGATAAAGGATTATATCTAATAAAGTTATTACCATTTAAAAAACCCCTGATCAGGGGTTTTTTATTATTGACAAATCTATCAATTTTAATATAAGTTATATTATCTTAAATGCTATATTTCACATATGTCAAAGTATATAATATTGAAACAGATAAAGGATATATCATGTGATTGAGTATCAGATGAAAGCAAAGAGCTTTGCAAGGAAAAATGAAGGAAGATAAAAAAATTGTCGATCTTTCTTGAAAAGATATCCAAATCGGTTTACAGGATCATCACGCCATTCGATTATCATGCAGACATTACTGCGATGTCTTTATCAGTGTGATTATGCTCTAACGCAGTCATACATAGGACAAAGCATCTTAATCCAGACGGTGATATTGATTTAGCGATTGAATTCATCAGATTATTGGATGATGCTCTTATAACCATTATTATCCTAAACAATGAAATGTTGCTGCCTATTGCAAAAAAATTTGGTTTTAGCTGAGAAGGGAAAGAAGTATATTGAAACCTGGAATGAGTCGAATTCGATTGATTGATTCCTGCTGCAAACGAGTATCTGATAGAAGATATGGATTTAGAGGAGGAATGAGATGAATTTGCTGAAATCGGAGAAGATGATATGGAAACCTATCCTGATCCTATCCCTGCAGGAGAAATTCAGCTTGAAAGCAATTATTTCGAATCGCTTTTCAATGATTCATATGTTTTTCCGATTTTAATAAAAGAAAAAGAAGAACAAGCTGCAATGTCATTCATAGATTCATTGGAAAATCATTGATTCAAAAAATGAAAAGATAAAACCCTTAGAAATATATTATCAAATGTGCCGAATCGGCAAATGGATGAGTTTATTGAAAATTTATCTGCATTATTTGCCAAAAAAAATGAACTTTCATCTTGATTGAGAAAAATCCTAGACACATATCTGCCTGATTGAATAGTAAATGAAAATAACATCTATAATGAATGATTTTTGGAGGCTTTTGAAGATATCCTTGATTGAGGTGCGCAGAACAAGGATCTTGAGCATCTGCTATACCTATTTGCCATATATCTTGATATGAAAGAAAAGGTGAGATCCTAGATACCTATAGCTTTATCAGAAACAGAATGCATCGTCTCATTCACTTCCTGTAAGCTTTTCTGTCATCATGTGAAATGCTCTCAGAACACAAGATTCACATCAACCCTGTTTATATCTTTGAAATTGCTATATATATCTCATCATCATTCTTTATTGGAACTGAATATCTCTCCAGATCAGCTAAATCATAACGGAAGAAAGACACATTCCTCATTTTCAAGATATTGCTTTATTCATGGAGGCATCTTTTCCTTACATCAGTTTTCATGTCAGACAGCCCTTCATGCATAAGGGAATAATATCATCATCTCATTATCTTTAGATGAAAATTCTTGTGAAGTCTTTTCTTGAAGTTTTTTCAATAGTTCAAAAACAGTTCTTTTGCTTTTGAGTGAATCATCTCATTCTGCTTTCGATACTTCCATCAATCTTGTTGATACTGCGCTGAAATCTTTAGGTCAATAAACAAAAAGGCTATTGAAACATCTTGCGTATGGCCTCACATGTTTATTATAGAACATGAATGATCAAGTTATAAAACGTATATCCTTCAATGTGATAAGCGGAACATGATTTTCAAAAACATAATTTAGGACCGGGGCATCCATATGTGATAGGTGATTGGCTATGATAACAGGTTTTTTTCATGTTTTTCTGCATTCCATCAATGCTGCATTGAAATTCTGCAATGATTCTTCATTAACAGATATTCATCTGATCACCCTTCAAATAAGTTCATTAAGGCTTTTTCTCGCATTTTCGTCCGAATCTGATTTCAGGCCATTGCTTATTATGCCTTCTATGAATTCCTTTGAAGAAAACATCCGAATGCTTCATTCTGAATTTTCGCTCCAGTCTATAAGCGGATTCTTTCAATTGAAAAAATACTCATCATATGCAAGAAGTCATTTCTTGAGAAGGAAATCATTGCAATGAATCTTCAATTTCAAGAAAGGAATGAGAAGATCCTTATTCGATATCGCCATCTCACTCAAAATCAATGTTTTCCTGACTATGCAAGATGATTCAGATAAACTTTCCTTGTCCCTTTGATTTGCTATTAAATCTTGTTTTTCCATATTTTTCTATAAAGATATTGCGATCATTCTATTTATGTTATTTGACAAATCAATATTTTATTTAAAATTATTTTTTATACATATTTTTATGTAAAAAATCATTTTACTTTCGCCAAAAAATGAGTAATATCCAGGCATATTTCAAAGCAATTTCATTATTGTTTTTTATTATTTTGTATTTTAACTGATTTTTATGACTGCTCCAAAAAAAGATGATTCATATGATGCTTCAAACATCCAGATATTAGAATGATTAGAACCGGTTAGAAAAAGGCCATGAATGTACATATGATCAACCGATGAAAGGTGATTGCATCATCTGATATGGGAAATCGTAGATAATTCCATAGATGAAGCTATGGCATGATATGGTAATACCATTACATTGAAGATATGAAAGGATTGATCGATGGAAGTTATAGATGAATGAAGATGAATTCCTGTCGATATCCATCCTAAAACATGAAAATCAACGCTTGAAACAGTTTTGACTGTACTTCATGCTGGTTGAAAATTCTGATGAGAGGAGAGCTGATATAAAGTATCAGGATGACTTCATTGAGTTTGAGCATCTGTAGTAAATGCGCTTTCATCAAAACTAGAGGCTTATGTTCACAGGGACGGAAAAATATATTTTCAGGAATATGTAAGATGAGTTCCGAGTGATGAAATCAAACCTATTTGAAAAACAGACAGAACATGAACAACAATAAAATTTTGGCCTGACGATGAGATGTTTTCCGTATTGGAATTCGATTTTAAGACTGTCCTTATAAGACTAAGACAGCAAGCTTACCTTACAAAAGGTATAACAATGACATTGATAGACGAAAGGAGCGATAATAGATATAGATTCTATTTCGAATGATGAGTGAAATCCTATGTACGATTCCTTAATAGATCATATGACGAGCTTTGAGATATCTTTTATGTCGATAAGAATATAGATAATGTGAATGTTGAGATCGCGATGCAATATAAGAAAGATGATTATTCCGATAAGATCGTGTCTTTTGTAAACAATATCAATACTCCAGAATGATGAACTCATCTTGTATGATACAGGACTGCTTTGACAAGGACAATAAACAAATATGCAAGAGCAAATGAGATATTGAAGGAAAAAGACACAAATCTTACAAATGAGGATGTCATAGAATGAATCACAACTGTAGTAAGTGTTAAGGTTCCAGAACCGCAATTCGAATGACAGACAAAATCAAAACTATGAAATAGTGAGGTTAGATGAATAGTGGATAAGCTGGTTTGAGAAAAGCTTTATGAATTCTTTGAAGAGAATCCTAGGACAGCAAAGCTTATCATAGAAAAAAGTCTACTTGCAAGCAGAGCCAGGCTTGCTGCAAGAAATGCAAGGGATACTGTCATCAGGAAATGAGCTTTAGAATGAATGACACTTCCATGAAAACTTGCTGATTGTTCATCAAAGGATCCAGCAAAATCAGAATTATATATAGTTGAGTGAGATTCTGCGGGTTGATCAGCAAAACAATGAAGAGATAGGGAAACTCAGGCAATATTGCCATTGAAAGGTAAGATCCTTAATACTGAGCAAGCTCGTCTTGATAAGATCTTCGCAAATCAGGAGATAAAAAACCTTATAATTGCAATAGGTTGTTCTATTTGAGATACATTCGATCTTACAAGGTTGAGGTATCATAGGATAATAATAATGACAGATGCTGATGTCGATGGAGCACATATCAGAACCCTTCTTCTGACTTTCTTCTACAGATATCTGAAAGACCTTATAATAAGCTGAAACATATTCATTGCTCAGCCACCCTTATATAAGCTTTCAAAATGAAAACAGACTTGGTATGTATATTCCGACGAAGAAAAAGAGCAGATCCTAAAAGAATTCAATGTGACTTCCGAATGAATACAGAGATATAAGTGACTTTGAGAGATGAACCCTGAACAGCTTTGGGAAACAACCATGGATCCACAAGCAAGAAAAATGTACAAAGTTGCCATCGATGACTGAGAAAAGGCCGATGAGATATTCAAGATCCTTATGGGAGAAGATGTTCCGCCAAGAAAACGTTTTATACAATCCAGAGCTAAGCAAGTTTCGAATTTAGACATATAAATCACTATTAAAAATGAAATCACTTGTAATCTACTATTCGTTTGAATGAAACACTAAATATATCGCTTCAAACATAGCGGAAATATTAGATTCTGATCTTGTTGAAATCAAGACGGAAAAAGAGCTTATTGGCACTCATGGTTTCATGAAATATTTCTGGTGATGAAAGAAAGTTCTGATGAATGAAAAACCTGAGATTGAAGATATAAATGTAAATTTTGACGATTATGACCTTATTTTCATAGGTACTCCGGTTTGGGCATTTACGTATACACCTCCGCTTAACACTTTTTTCGAGAAATATAAGATCCAAGGAAAGAATATCGTAATTTTCTGCTGCCATTGATGAAACAAGAAAAATACTCTTGAAAAGATGAAGATAAGGCTTGTTTGAAATGAGATTGTCTGAGAGTTGGATTTTTACGAACCAACAGAAGAAGTGATAATAAGTAAGAAACTTTTTAATAGAAGAATGGTTGAATTACTGACCAACCTTGAGAATATATTATGATGAAGTGCACAATATATAAAAAAAATCCTTTAGTAAGGATTTTTTTTATATATTTATTGAATAATAGAAAAAAATCATTAATATCGGCGGGATTATTTAATTTAAATGAAATATGTACTGAATTGATAGGGTAGAGTGATCAAAACTTCTTAATATGTCCACTCGCACGATTGATAGATATATAAGAAACTGAAAGATCAGGAGTAAAAAAGTCTGAAAGAAGATTTTTCTGCATAATGATGATGTCGAAATACTTAAAAACTGATGAATTCAACAGGAATATGAAATTATAAATTCAAAAGAAATTGAATCAAATTTTGTAAGGACAAGTGTATGAGCCAATTACAAGGATCTTTATGATGATTCCAAGAAAATCATTGAAAAGAAAGATGAGATAATAAAAGACCTTTCATACAGATTATGAAATGTTGAATCTGAACTGAAGAATTCCATACCTCTGATAGAATATAAAAAAGCGACTTTTCTTCTTGAAAGCTCAACTACTAAGATTGAAGACGAAAAAAAGGAACTGAATCAGAATATAGATGATCTGAGCAAAAAGATAAGCAGCGAAAAGAAACTGAATATATTTTTGCTTATGATGCTTCTGATTCTTATTACATTCACTTTTATTATCTGGTTTAAAACAATATAATGGTCTATGCCTCTCTTCTGATATATGTTATCATAATCGGTCTTGTTACCTATTTCTTCATGAGCTCTTTCATATCCATATTCCTATGAAGCTGAGTTCCTTATGTTCCGACATACGATGATGATATTCTTGTATTGAAAGATAATCTTGAAATAAATGAAAATAAAAAGCTTTTGGATCTGTGATGCTGAGACTGAAAAGTTCTGAGGTTTTTCGAAAAGAATTTTAAAATGTCCATTCTTGATTGATATGATATAAACTCATATGCAATAAATTATTGAAAATTACTCCTCTGGCTATGAAAATTCAAGAAAATACATCTTTATAGGAAAAATTTTCTGGATGCTCCTATCAAGGAATATGATTACATATATACATATCTTCTGACACATCTGATGGAAAAGATTGAGGATCATGTTTTTTCAAATATGAAAGACAATGCAATTATAATATCAAACAGCTTCAAATTCAAGAATCATGAACCGTTTAAGATTATCTGCAATAAAAAGTGAAAGGAAAGGATTTTCCTATATAAGAAAGATTAGCTTATTACCAATCCCTTCAAGCGTTCGTATTATCAGGAAGAACATCATCGAAATTCGGATCTCATCGAAACAACCTATTTACCATGTCATCGAACAAATCTGAATTGTTCGGATTTTTCTGCAGAAGATTATTATTTTCCTTTTGGAAATTCTTAAGATATTCTGAATAATTGCTTAACTCTTTCTTCTCGGTTTCAGTGAGTCACTCATTTTTAGAATCTCAGAAATTCGTGAATCATTGCTGTGAATTTGTCCATATCCTTCACTCTGAATCTTTTCAGCTTCCGCTTTGGCTTCAGCTTGATGTATTATCGGTATCTTGCTGTCAAGATCATGAACCGCTCTTTTGTTGCTTATCTGAGTCATTTTCTGGACTAATCTTTTTCAGCTTTTCAAGGACAAATATATAATTTTTTTGTGTGTCTTCCTTATTTAAATCTACATCAACATCCAAGGCTGCCTTATAGTTCAGTGCGGAATTCTTCCATAAGCTTATTTTCTCATTTTCGTTTTTTGTCTTTTCTCATAATCTGTAGTAAGAATTTCAAAGATTATGGAATTTATTGAAACCTAATATTCATCAGCTCGATGATATATTATAGTATCAAAGGATAGAATTCGAGTAATCCTTTTTTCTGTAATATCAGTTTCATATCCCATAAAATACCATGTCCTTATCAGTTGAAAATCTTAAAGATTCTACATAGCTATTCATCGATTCATCGATCTTACCTAGTTTGTATTCCATGTTTCATAAAAACAGATAAGCCGTTCATATGAAATGCTTATAATCCATCGCTATAGCAAGAATGAATGATGCAACCAGAATAATTGCAAGATTTAAAAATTTTACTCTCATCTTTTGAATCTATAAGGGATTAAATATCAGATCATAGCCATAATGAAAGAGATAATCACAAGAATTCTTCTATCATTTTCTGCAGTGTTTTTTGTTTGACTGTTTCATGAAATGATCAGATTATCAGTTATTTCTTTCATCTTATCTGCATTATCTTTTCAATTGATATATACTCACTTTCAATTATCTGTAATCTTTTTCAGATTATCTTCATTCAAAGCAGATATTATATATTCTCAATTTAATACCTTATATACTTTCTTTCAGAACAGATCCTTTCACATAGGTATCTTTCATCAGTCTTGCGTTCAGATTCAAACTGCAAAGATTTTGATCAAGGATTTTTTCGGATCAAAATTTGATATAACAGAATCTTCCTTATCTCATCAATCGCTAAGCAATATTATATTCTTCTCTTTCTTATCAGCCATGTTTCATATGACATCAAGCATCTTGCTGAAATTCGTTCATCCTTTTGAGATATAATTGGAATCTATGCCATCCAAGAATGTAAGATAAGTATCGATATCTCGGGTCAATGGAGAAATGATAAGGGTATCTCCTGCAAAAACCATCAATCAGTAATTATTCTGAGGATTTTCGTTCACATAGCCTCTTATTATCTCCTTGGAATATTCAATCCTGGAATATTCTTTCCCTTCATATCTCATATCTTCTATGTCCATGCTTTTTGATATATCTATGGAGAAAATGATATTTGAAGATTTCATTATCATAGAATCGTTGAAATCAAGGATATCCATATTAAGGTATGCAGCAATGAATGATATTAATGAGAAAAAAAAGAATATTCATCTTATTGCCATTTTTTTTCTTGAAACGATGAAATTGTAAGATTTATCATTCAATGGTTTGCTTTTGAGTCCACGATAAAAGAGCCAGAAAAATGTTAAAAGCAGTACAACTCAGATTATAATGTCAATCAATTGAAATTCCATTAGTCGAATCTATATTTAATATTTAAAATGAAAAGCAAAAGAAGGCTGAGTACAAGTATATTCAGATATTTTTTCATATCAAAATCAAAATTTCTGATTGTGGTAACCTTTATATCTGTCTTATTCAGATCACTCAGATCTTCAAATATTTTCGAAAGCGAATTAAAATCCTTTGCAACATAATATTTACCTCATGTATTTGCTGATATATAATTAAGTGTCTTTTCGTCAAGTCATGATTTTATGGGATTTCATAGATTATCAAGAAAATATTGCTTGACTCAATATTTATCTGTTGTAAAAAGAAGTGTTCATGAAGGATCTCATATTCAGACAGAATATATCTTTATCTTTTTCTCAGATGCATATTTTGCTGCTAATTCAGGATTGATTCAGAGATTAGCTTCTCAATCTGTGATAAGGATTATCACCTTACTCCTTTTCTCGTCACTTCAGATTTTTGTCAGGCTATCGCATGACTGAATCAGTGCATCTCAGATCGCAGTACCGCTTAATCATGGGATATTCTGATTTATGCTATCAGTATTAATTCATTTCACTATTTCAGAAACCGTATCATAATCGAAGGTGAGGGGAATAGATATGAAAGGCTTTCCTGCAAATATAGTCATTCCTATCCTGTCATCCTTCAATTTTGAGATAAATTCATTTATTACATTTTTTGCTGCTTCTATCCTGTTTGGCTTCATATCTTCTGCAACCATTGATTTCGATATATCCAATGTAAATATTATGTCTATTCAATTTCTTGACTCTTCCTGTTTTACATTATATGATCACGGTCAGGCAATCAAAAGTATCGAAATGAATACGACAATTGATTTCAATAAAACATTAATGATATAGAAACTATCAAGTTTCGGAAAAACTTTTCTCAAAAGGTCTTCATCCCTCCATCTTATCGCAAACTTCCTTTTTTTCAGTTCAAGATATATAAATACCGGGATCATCAAGACCAGCAATAAAAATTCGGGATATCTGAAAAATTGACCAAGAAACGACATATTTTACTTTATCTTAATATTTTAATACTAAAATCTTCTAAAATCTGATTATATGATTTTTTCGTCATATTCAAATATTCTTTTTGTTT
This sequence comes from Candidatus Altimarinota bacterium, assembly GCA_028685185.1. Taxonomy (GTDB): domain Bacteria; phylum Patescibacteriota; class Gracilibacteria; order BD1-5; family UBA2023; genus JAQUEK01. The sequence continues at coordinate 64,337 of JAQUEK010000002.1, read as the reverse complement.
GCATTTATTCGGATTTGAAATAAAATTTTAGGGATTATAAATACTATTTTTAACTCAATATTTATGCTTTGATACAAAAGATTACAGAGATTAGCGGTTTTGTTTGTTATCTTATTCTGATTTTCCTTTTCATGATTCGATGCATCAGCGTATGATTACCAATATAAAAGCTCTACTTTAACCATCGATTCAGCCAGCAAAAGAAAAATCGATATCTTTTTCCTGAAGAAGATAAAGAATGATGACTTGGCCAATGTATACATAAGAGCGCTGAAGAAGTATAATTATTCCAGATTATCACCGCAAAGCAAAAAGGTAGTCGATTATCTTCTATATAAGCTCGAAACTTACGTCTGAACATATAAGGTTCCTGTTTTAGCCCAAACCGTCGTAACTCCTACAAAGACTGATTCTCCTTCGGTTGTCTCTACATCTCTATTATCACAAGAGCAATCAGATCTAATATCAAGCATCAAAAGCAAGGCTAAGGACTATGTTGAGGTAGATGATAAATATGAGTTCGTAAAAAACTGAATCACATATCTTCTTGACCTTACCATAAACCAATATTATGATGTCGATTTCAGCATATCTGCAAAATCATATCTGAGCCTTCCTACGATCTCAAATGAAGTCCTGTATAAAAAATGAGATAAGTTCTATATTTCCAAGTGATGATTCATCATCGAGCAGAAAATCACAATCCCTGACTTGAAAAACAAGGTCAGATTATTTTCAACAAGCTCGGAACCCGTGATAATCGAAATCAAGAATGGCTATTATTATGCTGACATATTAACCAAATATTCTTATTTCCAGATACCTCAGGATTGATTCTATCTTAGCAGATATTCGAAAGTGAAGGATCTGTCAAATTCCATTCTTTTGCTTAAAGATTGAGTATATCAGTTGATCTCAGAATATCCTCAAAAAAAATTGTTTTCAACTGCTTTCTTAGATTGAACATCATCAAAAGATAAATTTTTGAAATACATATGAACTGAAATATATAATTACACCGGTGATGATGTTGAAAGCATGATGATAGGCATAAAGGCGAAGGCATTGAGCCTGACACAGTCTGATATGACCTCTGATGACAAAATAAAAGATATCTATTCTTGGATAACCTGAAACATAGCATATGATAGCTATAGCCTGGATTATGTTAATTGAAAGGTCGACAAAGCAACTTTTGAAGCGAATGTCGATACTGACGTATTTTCATGAATATGAGCATTCAAGAATGAAAATGCCGTATGCGACTGATATTCACACTTATTTTTCTATATGCTGTATTTCGCATGAATAGAGAATGTCGATATCGAAACATGAGAAGCTAATGTATGAGCGAACGTTTGGATACCTCATGCATGGAATACGATATGAGAATATTACTATGATTCAACTTGGGATATAAGCTCAAACTGATATCCAAGTCTTTTCAAATGGTTCAAGAAGAGTTGAAGCGATTTCTTTACAGTAAGAAGACTTACGAAATAATCATAAAAAATAAGCTCAGGTTGAACCTGAGCTTATTTTAAAAAATTATTTATCTTCCTTATATCTTCTTAGGAATACGGGGAAGTGGGTTATGAACAGAAGAAGGAATATAGTTCACCATATCGCTGATGATATCACATTGTCCTTATAGTCGAAATCCCTTTTTGCCAAAACGTTTTTTGTCGCAAGATCCTTGCATTTCTGGATTTCCTCTGGAGTCTTCGCTATAGTTCATGTTGAAGTCTGTGATGGAATTGCCTTGGCATAAGGTCCTGAATAGTTAGGATCTTCACATTGTGTTATCTGATAGTTATCATAGCTTCCGATAAGGTATTCTTCTGGAGTTATGAGCCTATACTTTATAGTCTGATAGGCAAGGTTTCAATATCATATGACACCTCATATCAATCATACGATTGCTATTATCACGAGGTAAATCTTCAAAAGGTTAAATTCTTTCATAAATAATAAGATAAAGAATAAGATAAATATAAATATGAATGCTGGAATAATCATAAAACTTAACATAATTTTCTAGTTATCTGACATGCCTAATTATATTCATTTAAGCTTAACAGTCAAAAAAATAGTTTTTCCTGAAAAATAATTTGCATTTTATATACATAAATATATACTAAGTGTATATTTAGCATTTAAGAAACAGATATGCTTACACCTAAACAGCAAAAAGTATTCGATACTATAACAGAATATATACATAAATTCTGAGAATCACCAACTCTTGAAGAGCTTCAGAAAACCCTTTGAATACAGAATAAGAGAAGCATAGTGCAGTTTTTGGAATATCTTGATGAGAAATGATATATAAGAAGAACCTGATGATATAGGTGAATCAGACTTTGAGATAGGTTAGTGGCTTCACAGATGGCTATCCCTATTCCTATATTATGAGTTGTTAATGCATGAAGGCCATTAAGCTATGCCGATGAATCACAGAACTGATTTCTTCATGTGTCAAAAACGCTTATAAAATGAGATGAAAAGAAATATTTCTGCGTGAAGGTCGATGGTACTTCGATGAATAAATTCACGATAAATTGAAAGAATATAGATGATTGATCTTTCGTTCTTGTTAATAATAGCTATGATTGGGCTTCCGATAAGAACTGAGCATATGTCTGCATAGTCAACGGCTGTGCTACGGTGAAGAAAATCAAAAAGGAATGAGATGAGACTTATCTTATCCCTGAGTCAAACGATTCCGCACATAAGCCTATAATCCTATCAAGCGATGATGTAGTTGAGATAAACGGTAAGGTAGTGGATGTGTTCAATTTCGAGTAATAGGATTTAATCTGATTCGCCATTTTGAGTTCAAGAATTAATAGATGATAATTGGTTCTATAAAGGTATTCGGATGGCGTTTTTTTATTGCCTAAAAATCATATATGAAGTTTTCTGTTTCAAATAAGGTTTACGCCCATATAGATTGCAATAGCTTTTTCGCTTCTTGCGAGGTTCTCAGAGAACCGAGCCTGGCTGGCAAATGTGTTTGCGTATGAAATGAGATAATAATTGCAGCCACATATGAAGCTAAGAAACTTGGAATAAAGACCTGAACTCCTATTTGGGAGGCTAAGGCGATTTTGGGTGAAAGATGAACTTTCCTTAGCCCGGATCATATATGGTACAGTGAGGTATCGAAGATGTTCATGGATTTCTTGCGGGAAAATTCTATGGAAATACAGATTTTTTCCATAGATGAAGCTTTCATAGATATAACTTGACTCGATAAACTTTATAAGAAATCCTATTCTGAATTTGCACATGATTTCAAAGAGAGGATAAAAAATGAGATCTGAATATCCGTTTCAATCTGAGTATCCAATACAAGAATAAGAGCGAAGATATTTTCAGAGATAAATAAGCCTTTTTGAGAATTCATATGACTTACAGATATTGAAGTCGAAGATATTTTCATGAAGCTGAGCATTTCAGACATACCATTCATATGAAGGAAACTGCAGGAAAAACTGAAATATCTGGCCAAAACGGTTGATGATTATAGGAAACTGCCTTTTTGGCAACTTAAAGAGCTTATAGGTAAGAATGCGACAGATCTATGGCTTGAGTTGAATTGAGTAGATACATTGAAGCGGATATGATGAGAAGGGGAGATGAAATCAATATCGAGAACTAGATCATTCAATCGTGAAATGACTACAGATAAGGATAAGATCTGGTTCAAGCTTATATCGAATTTTGAAATGGCGTATTCTGAACTGATGAAGAACAATTTTGAAATACGATCAATATGACTTTATTTCAGAGATAAGCAGATGAGAAAATATCTGTACGAGTGAAAATTCGAAGAATATACAAACAGCAAGAAAATGCTTTTGGATTCTCTGAAGAAAATATTCGATCATCACTTCACCGAATGAATCATCTACAGATCCACATGAGTGGTTTTTTCAAATTTCCAAAAGACAACACCGAAACAGCTCTCATTATTTCAGAGCAATAATGAAATTTATGATAAAAATAAGAAGATTGCTGAATCGATAGCCGATATTAACAATAGATTCTGAAAATCCATGATAACCATATGAAGCAATCTCAAGTAATTTAAATTTGTTTTTCATGATATTTTTTTTATAATCGGCTTACTTTTTAATATTTAAATCATACTAACATGATACAAAGAACATTGGTTGTTTTAAAACCAGATACTATTCAAAGAAAGGTTGCAGGTGAAATCATATCAAGATTTGAAAGATTAGGATATACCATCATAGCTGCAAAAATGATGAATGCATCAGAAGAATTATTATTCAAGCATTATGAATGAATCGGAGCATTGCTTACAAGAAAATGACAGAAGGTTTTTGATCTTACTTCAAGCATGATGAGAGGATGACCTGTTTTTGCAATGGTTTTAGAATGAATTGAAGCGATTGATGTTGTCAGAAAAGTCGTTTGACCTACAGAACCTAAAAGTGCAGCACCTGGAACAATAAGATGAGATTATGCAACTATGAGCTATGGTTATGCTGATGCCAATGCATTATGAGTTGTGAATCTTGTACATGCTTCAGCTACAGTTGAAGAAGCAGAACAGGAAATACCACTATGGTTCAATGAATCAGAGTTTGTTAAGTAATTTGAATATCCTTAAAAAGGCTAATATGAGACAGACAACATTGGTTTTGGTATTCAATCAGAAATGAGAGATACTTCTGAATATGAAGAAAAGATGATTCTGAGAATGAAAATATAACTGAGCATGATGAAAATTGGAATCAGGCGAAACTATAATCGAATGAGCCAAAAGGGAATTGTACGAAGAGACATGAATCGATCTGAGCGCTGAAAGATTTGAAAAGAAAGGTTTTTTCCATTTCACATTTGAAAACAGAACCGACTGGAATCAGGAAGTCACATTATTTGTGATAAAAGATTATACATGAGAGGCTTTCGAGACAGAAGAGATGAAACCTACATGGTTCAATACCGAGGAAATCCCTTATGATAAGATGTGGGAAGATGATTCCTATTGGCTTCCTAGAGTGATTAAATGAGAAGATGTCGAATATGAGTTCAATTTCAATGATGACTGAAACATACTGAATTACAAACAGATAATATAGCATATTAAATACTTGACTTTCTATATTTTTTATTAATATAATAGAAATACCTATTATATTAAAAGATGAAAAATATAGAAAGTCTTTTTTCAAGCATAGAGATCTTTGATAATCCGCTCACACGAACATTTAATGATAAAATCAGAAAAAGGGTTATCTTCACGATAAGCTGACCTTCCTGAGTATGAAAAGATGCTATAATAAATTGGATCCTCAGTGAATACAGTGCTGAATTCATAAAGCCAGTAGCATTCACGACAAGAAAACCGAGACCTTGAGACATCGAATGAAAAGATTATTATTTCATAGATAAAGAAAAATTCGAAGAACTCAAAAAGAATTGAGAGATATTCGAATATACTGATGTCCATGGAAATTTCTATTGATTCACCAATAGTGAAATTGAAAGGTCCATATCAACCTGAAAAACGCCTATCTGCAATGTCGATGAAGAGGGAATGAGACAGATACAGGAAAATATGAACTGAGATTTCAATATATTCAAAACATTCTTCTTACCTCCAAACGCACAGGAACTGAAGAAAAGGTTAGTATGACGTGACTGAAGATGGGCTGGATCAAGGGATGACAAATGAAACAAGAAAATCTCAGATGTAAGGAAAAGGTTTTTCGAAAGCAGTCATTGGATAAGAAGAGCCCAGGATTGAACTATGGAATATGATGCATTTTTAGTGAATAATGACCTTGAATCAACTAAAATCCTCATATTCTCAACCTTCAGAAAAATCATCAATTGAGAATTATGAAGATAATCATCAACAATAAAACAATAAGAGCTGATTTAAGATAATCAGCTCTTATTGAGATTGATAAAAATATCATTTGACTTTATTGTGTGTTATTTTAAAATCAAATAATCTATAGATTATAACATCTGAATCAAAATGGACAAAGATAATGCAAACCAAGAAAAACAAGATGATACCGGAAATATAAAACCAAGAACATGAACAGAAGGAAATTCGAATTCCACAAAAGAGAAATCTGATATACTGATGAATCTTGAAAGATATTTCAGAATCACACAAGATCCGAAAGATCCAAAAAATAATTCCGTATCCTTGAAACTAGATTGATTCTGAAACAGGGAAGAAATGATGGAATATCTTGATAGATTCTTCAGATATTTTTATTTGGAAAATATTGAGTATAACTATACTGCATTTCAGAGGTGTATTTTTGAAATGGAAGAGTTGAAGAGCAGATTGGAAGAAATAGTGATAGCAAAAGAGATAATTGATTTGGATAAAGAAGTCATTAATCCTATTACAAAGGAAAATGAGCCGACAATGAGAGATAAGCTAGATCAGATGGGAAGAAAATTCAGGATATTTGAGAATAAGGATAATTATGTTGAGGATTCAAATTGAGTCAAGACCTGAATAAACAGGCTCTGAAATGTCGATATGATTTTTTCTACACTAATGAAAACATCAAAAAACTGAAAAGATTCACAGATAAATTATTGATTTCCTGAAGTATTCATATTCCTATACAGGAATTGAATCAGAGCAGGACTGAAAAAGGAAAATATAAGCAAATGATTGAACAAAAGCATGAAAGTATCGGATATAGCACAATCGGTAAGACCATGATATTGAAAATCATCAAGGCTTACTTGAAAGATATGACTTTTTCCAACATCAAAAAACAGGCAGATAGTGAGTGAAAGGGATGAAAATGACAGAGTTGATATAAAAAGCTTCAATTACATTCCTCAGGTCAGCAAAGAGGAGAATGATTGACTTATTGCTATCAAAATAAAACCGACAAGATGAGATAATTGAATCCAATTCGATTGAACATTGACATTATGATTCTTCTGAAAAGATGAATATAACGAAGAGCTTTTAGCTTGAGATTGAATAGAAGTTACATATAATTGAGAATTGGTTGAATTTAGAGGACAATTCAGCTGATTCCTTAATGTTGAAACTGATGGATATATTGATGTGATATGAGAAAATTGAAAAGAGACAATTGAAAAAATAAGGAAAATAAGCGTATCTGAAAATTGGACCTACAGCAAGACAAACATATGAAAAGAAACATGAAACACTGATGTCAGTTGCATAAAGAAATTTATACTGTGATGATGAAAGAATGTAATGAGATGATTTAAGCTTTTCTGAAACACAATAAGGATAGAAAGATGAAATGTTGAATGAGAAGTGTATTCAAACGAATGAAGCGTAAATGTTTTCTGAGATGTCCTTTCATGAAAGATAGAGGCCTATGATTGAAATATCTTTATACATTGAAATGTTTCAATGTTCTGAAGCTATATAGAAGCACAGAACTGAATCATTGAGGTTGAGAAGAAATCTGAATTTGCGACTTTCGTATGTGATGAGTTCATTTGAAATGAAGTGAACTGATGTATTATAATTTGTAACAAATGTTCGATAAAAAAATGAGGATGAGATAATATAATCTTCAGGAAATCTGTAGTGATAGATGAAGTCATAACGGATAAGATAAACGCGAAAAAATGAGAATGAGTCGATAAGATGACTGATAACTATACAAATATATTTTTCCTTTGAAGGAAATATATAATATGAAATCAAGAAGTGCTTTTCAATGATCAAAACAAGATTGCAAGCTTCATCGATGATGTGAATATGGATGATAGGACAAAATCCATGAAGCTTGTACGGTCAGAAGAATTCAATAGGACAGCTGAATCCATCTCAGACAAGTCAGTTCAAGAAACAGAAAAAAAAGATTTTTATCTTGATATAAACAATATTGGAAATAATGATTTCTTTCTTATGTATCTAACGCATTTTCAGGATTTTGAAATTTCAAGGCTGAATGAGAAGTGAAGAAAATTCAAAGAAGATTTTCTCAAAGAATTATTATTGCTTTTGGAAATCAAGAAGGCGAGCGAAGAATTATCGATATCCCAAGCAAGGCTTGATACTATTATAGATCCTACGAACAATCATTCATTTTACAGATGAGATCCAAAAAAGCTGAAGCTTGATTTTTCTGATTTCGAAAAAATATTGGCAATAGATTCGAACAGTACGAACATAAGAAGATTACTGCCTGTCGAATGACCTAACAAAAGAAATGCCTTTAGGGTTAATATGCTTGAAAAAGCAAAATTCGAGGAAAACCTTAAGGCTAATGTTTCAGCATGAACTCAGATATGGGTATCATTGAATTGAATAAAATATCTCAAATGATGACTTATAAAGGATTTCAGTCCGAGCTGAGTTGCATTCTTCATTCCTGATAATGAGGAAACAAGACAATATCTGTTTATGGATAATAAGAACTGAGTATCTGAACCGATTGAAAACAAGGTTATCAAATCAATAAAATTTTCGCTTAAGTGAGAAGATTGAAAGAATGTATATTTCGATTCAAGATTGCTTGTCATTCAAATAGAGAAGAATAGCTGATATTTTACCGTCAGATGACAGCTTGTATTCCTATGAGAAGATAAGCAAAAACTTCTGGATTGCTGGAGAAAAATGCAAATAAATAATTAGATTGATAGTTTTCCCTAGAATCATATAATAAGGAAAAACTAAAAGGAACAATGAACAAATATACGGTTAAATTTTCAGTATTCATCTTCGAGAAGGAGATAAGAAGGGTAGATATGTATTTATCATCCCTTTTTAAGGATCAATCAAGAAGTTATATACAGAAACTCATAGAAAAATGAAATGTTCTGGTAAATTGAAAAATTATCTCAAAACATGAAAAATTAAGGAAATGAGACGAAGTTGAAATGATTTTTGAGACAGAGAAAATGGAAATTGCAGCTGAAAACATCGATATTGATATAGTGTTTGAAAATGAAGATTTCGCAATCATAAATAAGAATCCTTGAATAAATGTACATCCTGTGCCTTGAGAATGATGAAGATCAGGAACCCTTGTCAATGCACTTCTTCATCATATGAACTGACTTTCTGTCATAAATTGAATAGAAAGGCCCTGAATAGTACACAGGCTTGATAAGGATACTTCATGACTTCTGATCATTGCAAAGAATGATAAATCCATGAGATCTCTCCAGGTCAAGATGAATAAAAGGACAATAAAGAAAACCTATCTTGCTTTGGTCAATTGAATAATAAATGACAATGAATGATATATTGAATCCTTCATATGAAGGGATCAATTCGATAGGAAAAGGATGACGGTAATAGATCCTTTGAACCCTCGCCTTGCAAAGACCAAGTTCAAGGTCATATGATATCTTGAAAACAGATATACCTTGGTAGAAGTCGATCTGCTGACTTGAAGGACACATCAGATAAGGGTGCATTTTTCAAGCATTGGATTCCCTATAATCTGAGACAAGACATACTGAAATCTAAAAGCAAATGAAGTGATTCTTAATAAATATGATCTTAAAAGGCAATTTCTTCATGCATACAGGCTTGAATTCAATCTTTTCTGAGTCGATTACAGTTTTATTGGAGAATTTAAGGCTGACCTTAAGAAAATTTATGACAAGATAGAATTATTATAATTAATCTTTAAAAATATGATCTGACATTATATAAATCTTATATTCAGATGAACATCGATAATCAGATGGAATAATTTTCCCAGAACTGAAAATGTCTCAACTACAGATAATCTTGCTTTTGTCTTGCATATATCACTTCTTCTTTCTTGAATTCTTAAAGAAAAAGAATGAATTGAAATAGATGAGCTATATATATTCAAAAAGCTGATATTCTGATCATTCAATACTCTGATACTATCTGACATAAATTCTGATGTAAAAAGCAGAATTCGGCTTAAAAATCCTAAGATATCAGATGAATTGGATGACAAGACATTTCAATTCATGTACTGAATAAAAGTCCCTGACTCGATTAGATATGAATTGAAATTCATAAATGATAACAAGAATAATCCGAAATATAAGATTGAACATGATCTGCTTACATTTTCAAAACGTGTTTCAGTTTGCTATGAGGTTCTGGCAAACAGCAAAATACACTCGGATGTCTATGAAAATATTCTCATATCTATAAGAAAAGAACTTGATAATCCTGATTTTAAGATGTTTTTGAAATATGTTAATCCATCTTCAGAAACTAGCAATGACTTCGAGAAATATCTTCTTAATATCAGAAGACTGCAATCGAATTATAGATGGAATATGCACAAGAAAATCTATCCTATATCAGTTATGTCTCATCTGTATATAACCTTTTTCCTTCTTTACGTGATAGGAAAGATAGAGGAAAAAACAGAAAAAGAAATGCTTGAACTTCTTAAAATAGCGATTTTTCATGATATTCCTGAGGCTATAACATGAGATATAGTATGACCTACAAAAAGAGCTGTCCCATGATTGGAAGAGCTTATTGCAGAAGTAGAGACAGATATGCTCGATGAATATTTTCTGGTATATCTGGATTGATTGAAATTCAAAGATGATTTTAAAAGATATATGTTGAAGCCATGGGAATGAGAAAATTGAAAGCTTGCGAAGATGGCGGACATATTCTCATCGCTATTCGAATCAAAGCTTGAAGTCCGTTATGATGATAAATTTGCAAAAATTTATAAGGATACCAAAAGAAAACTTCATGGCTATAAATACAAGTCAGCAGATTATCTGCTGAAATACTGAGTCGATTATTTCGATGACAATATGGAAGATATCATTAAATTATAAAATTGCTCATAATAATATATCATTTTTCAAAACCAGCTTTATTTAAATGAGTTTTTTATTATACTTTGGAAAAATATTAACCAGAAAAAAATGAGTCAGAAGTCACATAAGCTTTGATTTGTAATCATTGATTTGATTGCATGAAAGATCATAGAGCTCGCACAGGAAAAAATGGATGTTTTTTGAGTTATTTCAGTGATTGAAGCGACCGTATCAGATGATTATTCCTATGTTGATATATTCGTTACAAGCCAAGAAAATACGAAAGAACTTACGAAATTTTTAGCTAAGCATGCACCAGAGCTAAGATCCATAATTTCAAAAAACATTAAGATAAGAAAGATACCAAACATAAGATTTCGCTTACCAAAAGCGAAAGCAGATACTATAGACGTTCTTGATATTATAAATGAACTAAGCGATAAATATGGACTTAATAAGGAAGATTAAAAATACGGTCTTCAATTTCCAGAAGTTTCTAAAAAATAAGAAGTTCAGGGAAGAGGTAAAAAATGAAAAATCAAAAAAATATCTTTTTGCAAAAAATAATTCAAAGGTATCTTTTTTTGATTTCTACAAAAATAAGAAAAGATGATTTTCACAGATATTCAAGACAGTCTGAGATAAATGAAAGAAATTCAGGGTTCATTTCATTCTGACATGATCGACCTTGATCATGCTGAGCCTATATATAATCTTTATTTCACCCTATTTCAGGATATCCCCATCAAAAGTCATAATAGAGAGACTTGATACAATTACAGATATAAATATCGCATATAAATGAGTTGAAAGCGTATATTCAAGCTCAATATTCCTTATAGACAAGGAAATAGTAAGAAAAAACATGACAGCCATGCAAAAGAACCTTAAAAATATCGAGATTTCAAGGTTATTCCCGAATTGACTTAAAATTATCCTTGAATCCTACATGCCACAGTTCTATACAAGATTTTCATGAATAGATAAGTGATATATAGTCACTTCGAACTGAGTTCTCATTTACGAGAAAAACATAGATAAGAAACTCTATAATCTTGAAATAATAGATCAAAATCTTATAGAGTCAGGTTTTTTCGATTATAAGGAATGAGTCAATGAGATTGACATGAAGAAGATAATCCTATTACGAGATCTCTTTAAAAATACTTTCAGCAATAAGAATATTTCGAAATTCGTATATTTCAAGCTTGAGAATGAGATACATATTTCGCTTGAATCTGGTACTAACCTTATTTTTGAATTGAACAATGATCTATATAAACAAATGGCTCTATTAAAATTTTACAATGATACCAATAAGGATATACTTAACTCATGAGAGGTATTTTATATAGATATAAGGATAACCGGTAAGGTATTCTCTTGCAAAGATAAGAATTTGTGCAGGAAAAATCTTATAAGGGTTTATTGAGATTATTATAAACAATAGTATGAAATTAAAGATAAAAAAAACAGATATAGAAAACCTTTTGAACTGATTTAGCTGAAATTACAGAGAGATATTCATAGAAAGCTCTGTAAAATCAACTTTAAGATTGGTCAATTGAGTAGTTGAATCACCATCCACGTCTGAGGAATCAGGATTTTCAGTGTTATCAAGGACCTGAGAAGAGAAATTCTTTAAGGCAAGCTCAGAGCTTAAGGATATCAAAAAGGAGGTCAGAACATTCGCAAAGACTTTCGATCTTACAAAACAATCCGATAAAGTGAACTTGGGATGAGAGGAATCATTGATGTTGAAGAACAGGAATCTTGAAAAAGACATAAGGAAAATGTCAACATATCTTGATGCATGCAAGGAAATATTGAAAAATGAAGATCTAATAATAAGCTATAACATCTATTTCCTATTATCAGAAAAGAATTATATAGTTTGAAATACAAAAGGTGCATTCATACAGGATTCGCAATATTACAATTCATTCTATATAATCCTTACATGAAACAAATGAGATATTTATGAAGAGGTTTTCGAGAAGATAACATGAACTGAGATACTTAAAGAAATAAGCAAGAAAAATGTTGTCAGCTCAATAAATAAGGCCATCAGAAAATTAAAACTATCATTGAACTGATTATCTTCACCATCATGAGTGATGGATGTCATCATCTGAAATGAAGCAGGATGAACCATAATCCATGAGGCAGTCTGACATTGACTTGAAGCTGACTTAATGAATTCATCCGTATATAAGTGAAAGATCTGAGAAAAAGTCGCATCAAGCTGAGTCAATGTAGTTGATAATCCTACATTGAAATGAAAAAGATGAGCATATGATTTTGATCATGAGTGAACGAAAACAGAAAAGACATATCTTATAAAAGATTGAATATTGATTTCATATCTGCATAACAATGCAACTTGAGAGCTATTTGACGTGAAATCAACATGACATTGAAGAAGAGAAAGCTATAAATATACAAATCTCGTAAGGATGTGAGTGACATATCTTGAATCTTGAAAAGATAAGAAAGAAGATATGATCAAATCAATAAAAAACTGAATATATGTCTCAACAATGTGATCAGGTCAAGTCAATGAAGTTACTTGAGATTTCGTTTTCCAGATAACATTATGATATGAGATAAAGAACTGAAAGCTTTGAAAGGTAATCAGATGAGCTACATTATCATGAAACTGATTGGAGATGCTGAATAATATCGAATGAATCTGAGATTGCTTGGATTTCTTCGACTGATGAACTTGCTGAAAGTGACAGCTTATGCCAGTATCTGATGCAACTCCTACAATACATGTGAAATTAAAGGTAACAGGAAAAAATTAATCAGATTTTTTCTTTGTTTTTTCTATATTTTTCTTTCTGTAAATACATATAAATCAGATATTAGATTTAATTTATATGTATGAGCAAATATCTTTGTTATCTTCATTATCTTGGTTTTTCCCATAAGAACCTTTTTAAGATTTTCGAAAACAATAGGGAATATAAAATTTACTTCGAAAATTTCACTTATAAAGATCTGCAAAACCTCTGATTCAATCCTGAAAAAATTGAGAAAATACTTGAAAAAAGGAATTCATTGTCACTGAAAAAAATTGATGATCTCCTCTTAAATCTAAAAGTTCAGATAATAACATATCATGATTCAGAATATCCATCAGGCCTAAAGAATATTCCTAATAAGCCTTTTCTCATATATCTCAGATGATGCCTTAGATCAGATTTCAATCTGATTTCCGTTGTCTGATCAAGGAAATGAACCAAGTACAGCGAGATAATACTTGAAAAGCTGATTCCAGATCTCATAAAATCAAATTTTTGAATTGTGAGCGGCTGAGCTTTTTGAGTTGATAGCTTATCTCACAAGATCACAATTTCAAATTCCTGATACACAATTTCTGTAATATGAACATCGATTGAAAAATGCTATCCCGCATCAAACAGGGAGCTATATGATAAGATAATCTCTTCCTGATGAGCTATACTATCGATTTTCCCTCTTTGAACATGATGAGAGCCTTATAATTTCCCTATCAGAAATGAGATAATTGCATGAATCTCCCTTTGAACGATCATAACAGAAGCATGAGAGAATTCAGGCACTCTTATAACAGCATTTCTGGCATTGGAACTAAATAAGGATGTCTTTGTCGTGCCTTGAGATATAACAAGAACCACATCAATCTGATCAAACAATCTCATAAAGGATTGACTTTGAAAGCTGACAATTTGTATAGATGATATCCTTGAAGAATATTGAAACATCTGATTTTGAAACTATTCAAGGAATTCCGATGATATCGAATTTGAAGATCAGATTGAAAAAAATATCTATGATCAGGTATATCAGGAATCAAGCAGTTCATCTTCTATAGCACAAAAACTTGATTTAGATATCGATATTGTTAATATGAAGCTATCGATTCTTGAAATCAAGTGACTTATAAAGCTTGATATCTGATGAACTTATAGGATTTAAATCAAATGCCATGAAAAAAGTTTTTTTGGTTTGAGGTGGAACATGATGACATATCATACCGCTTTTGGCACTGTATAATTATCTTAAAAACGATGATTATAGCTTTTTCTGGATATGAGAAAATGATTCGATGGAACAGAAGATCGCAAAAGATAACAACATAGAATTCCATAGTATAAAATCTTGAAAATTAAGAAGATATTTCTCGTTCAAGACATTTGTCGAACCTTTCAATATAATGATTTGAATCTTTCAATCCATAAAGATCCTGAAATCACTCAAGCCTGACATGATATTCTCAAAATGATGATATGTATCGCTTCCTATGGCAATCGCATGAAAGATGACATGAATCAAGGTATATATGCATGAGTCCGATTCCGTGCCATGACTTTCAAATAGGATAGTAGGGAAGTTTGCAACAAAAATTTTTCTGGGTTTTGATTCGGCAAAAAAATATTTCAATTCTGATAAATGCCAAGTAGTATGACAAATCCTTAATCCAGAGCTATTCAAGGATTTATGAGATGTTAAGATAACAGAAAAGACAAATCTTCTTGTGATAGCATGAAGCCAATGATCAACAAGGATTTTCAATTTCCTGCTTGAAAACATGAAAAAAATTGAGAGATTCAATCTGACAATCGTATTATGAAGCCTTAATACAAGCTTTAAAGAGCAATTTGACAGATTCGATAATGTAAAAGCCTATGAATTCGTAGATCATTCTGTAATGAAAAATCTCTATAATAATGCAGATTTGGCTATAACAAGAGCTTGAGCTACAAATATCGCTGAACTTGAAGCTTTTAATATCAAAATGATAATAATTCCCCTTAAGGAATCAGCTAACAATCATCAATATTTCAATGCTTTGGATTATGAGAAGAAATGAAATATCTTCCTGACAGAAGAAAATATGGTCCAATATTGAATGAAAAAGATCATGGAATTCGATTGATATAAAAAAAATAATAAATCACCATTAAATAATACATGAATCAATCTTATATTGAAAGAGCTTGAAAAATAGATCATTGCTTTTTTGGGATTTATTTCTTAAAGCAAGTGTTTTTTGAAAATATCTCATTGAATCAATCAGTGTCTCAGAAGTCTGCATAATATTTGAAATATTTATGTTCAGAGTCATTTTTTATCGCATGTTTTATAGGACACCAGTACTGTTCAGTCCTTGCTCATATTTCTGTTGCAAATGAGAAAAGTCAGTTCATATAAGCACAATAAAGACAATTCAATTTCTGAAGAAGGTTAAGATATTTCAAAAATCTCCTATCATATATAAAATGATCCTTTCTCTTAACTCAAGGTATTCAATATAGTGGCAAAGCTGTGAAATTATATAAGGTCAGGAATAAATCAAGAAATACAGCTGGAAAGATCATACCATATATAAATGGCATAGATAGGATATTCCTGATATCAGCAGTAAAGATATAATGGAAAAGATTTTCCTTTCTTGATTTCTGATAGCTTTTTATCTTTTCGGAAAATATTATCTTCTTGTTTTTTATGAAAAAATCATAATTAGATGATAATCTTTCATATTCCTTGTATAGATCTTGCTTTAATCTGTCAATCTTTTCAAGTATCTCAGATATTCTTGATTTCACGATATTGTTTTAATGGTAAATTTAAGGTAAATTTAATATGTATATTGTAAAGTGCAATAGGATTTCATGAGAAGATTTTGTCTTTCTTATGAAACACTAACTGAATCGATATATGAAAGCATATATAAAACAGTTGTTATGGCCTTGTGGAGACTTACCCTCCGTTCCACAAGGCCTTTTTTATTTCACAAGCAATATAAGAATCCTTTGCAGATGTTCATGAGTATATTTAATTATAAGCTAAATTCAACCTAATTTAGTTTTTGACTTTTGTATTTGATTTTTTCTAATAATTGTTAATATGGCTTAAATAAATTCAAACCCAATATGTATGACTAGAAAATTATTGAGAAATGATACGGATGCAAATCTATTATGGGAATCATTCTTTGATGGAGAAAAAAGAATGGTTTATATTGACTTATCAGCTCAAGTAAGGGATGAAGTATGAAATTTACTGAATCCATATTGAGATTTTAAAGATTTTTCAAAGATGAATCAGTTGCCATTATCCATGAATGAATATAGTACTGTCTTAAGTTGAAAGAAAAACAAGACGAAAGCGTGAATAAATATAACAGTAAATTGAGAGATAGAAACGATCGTACCCATAAGTATTATGAATTTATTACATTAATATATATATGCAGACAATAAAATGATATAAAATAAAATTAAATGAAGAAAATATTGATTTAGATATAATTCAAATTTTACTTAAAAATAGATGAATTCAAGAAAATGATCTTGAAAAATATTTCAATCCTGATTTTAATGATTTGTTTGATCCTTATTTGTTAGAATGAATGGATTTGGCTGTAAATAGGATACTTGAAGCAAAAATAAAAGGGGAGAGGGTTATGATCTTTTGAGATTATGATGTTGATTGAGTGAGCTCTACAGCAATGCTTGTCAGATTTTTCGCTGAGATATGAATAAATGTCTCTTACAGATTGCCTCACAGGGCCAATGACTGATATTGACTGAAAAAGCATTTCATTGATGAGATGGCAGAAAAAGATGTTTCACTTCTTATTACTGTTGATTGCTGAACAAGGGATATCGATGTGATAGAATATGCAATAGATAAAAAGATCGATGTTCTTGTTACAGACCATCATTTCGTCCCTGAAACGGTTCCTAATAATCTCATCGCACTTATAAACCCTAAGCTTAAGAATTCAAGATATCCTAATTCAAATCTTTCATGATCTTGAGTCGCATACAAATTGCTGCATGCTGTATCTGAAAGGATTTTCAATGAAAAGGAAAAGCTGAAGATGCTGAAGAAATATATAGATTTTGCCATGCTTTGAACAATTTCAGATTGTATGCCGCTAATAGGGGAGAATAGGGTAATTTCATTCCTCTGACTTAAGCAGATAAAGGATTCATGCTCTTGCTGATTGAAAAAGCTGATAGAATGAAGCGATCCTGAAAAAATGGACTGAGACGTTATCTGATTCAAAGTCTGACCTAGGCTTAATGCAGCCTGAAGAATGGATTCGCCATATAAAGCACTCAGAGTCCTTCTTGTCTGAGAGCAGAACCTTACGGAAGCATTAGAGGAAATCGAAAATCTCAACGCAAAAAGAAAGATTTCAACTGAAAAATTCATAAAAATCGCTTCAGATTCTGCTGATATCGAAAAGAATGCAATATTTTTTGATTCTACGGAAATCGAACACTGAATCATAGGGCTTATTGCTTGAAGATTAAGCCAAGCCCATAATAAGGTTGCTATAGTATTGAAAGACGAGTGAGAGAAATTGGTTGCAAGCTGCAGAAGCCCTGAGCATATAAATATAATAAGCGTATTGGAAGAATTCAAGGAAATGTTCATAGTTTTCGGGTGACATGATCAGGCTGCCTGATTCAGTATATTAAAGGAAAATTTCAATGTATTCAAGGATAGGTTCGAGGAAAGGATAAAAAATCTCTCCTGTGATTTGGATTCTACAAAATATCTTGACGTTGATTTATCATTGTCTTTACAAAAAATTGATTTTGAATTGATAAAAAATATAGAGAAAATGAGACCATTCTGATATTCAAACCCAAAACCATTATTTCTGATAGAAAATCTTGAATTCAATTCTATAGAATACCTTTGAAAAGATCAGAAACATCTGAAGTTTTTAACTGATTTGAAAGGTATTGATATCAAGGCATTCTGATTCTGAGAATACATTGACAATCTTAGGAATTCAGAGAAGATTTCGCTTATAGTAGAGCTAGAGAAAAATGTATGGAATTCTCGTGAATCGATAAGCCTGAATATAAAAGATATCATTTTATAAAAAACTTTGAAAAAAATTTTGACATTAAAAAAAGTTTTTATACAATACGCTCACGTTTTAAATAATTGTTATATGCGGGTGTAGCTCAATTGGCTAGAGCCTCTGCCTTCCAAGCAGACTGTTGTGAGTTCGAGTCTCATCGCCCGCTCCATTTTAAAAAAAACTATATTGGCAATTGTCAGATGACAGTAAAAATATATAATATTGACCACTGTCGCTTGTCAATTGCCAATTATTTATAAGGGTGTGTAGCTCAGTTGGTTAGAGTACGTCTCTGATAAGGACGGGGTCGGTGGTTCAAATCCACCCACACCCACCAATAAAATGTGAATATATGACGCTATCGTCTAGTGGTTAGGACAACGGGTTTTCATCCCGTAAACCGGAGTTCAATTCTCCGTAGCGTTACCAATTATATATACAAAGATTATTTCTAAGCCGGGAACTAGCGCAATTGGCTAGCGCACACGCTTTGGGAGCGTGGGGTTGCGAGTTCGAGTCTCGCGTTCCCGACCAATTACATAAAAAACTAAAAAAGACCGTTATGCGGTCTTTTTTAGTTTTTTGACTTTTGAAAAACTTTTAATAACATAAATTAAAATATTACTCAAAAAAATATGAATACAGAAGAAAAATATATGTTAAAATCAATAGAAATTGCTAAAAGTTGATTCAAAGCATGAGAGTATCCAATTTGAGCTGTTATAGTAAAAAATGATAAAATTATTGCAGTTTGAGAAGTAAGAAGAAAAAGAGATGAAGATCCAACTGCTCATGCTGAAATAGTAGCAATTAGAAATGCTTGTAATAAACTAAATAGTAGGTCTTTGGAAGGTTGTATCATATATTCTACTCAAGAATGTTGCCCAATGTGTACATCTGCGATAATTTGGGCAAAAATGGATTGAATTATATTTTGAGCATTTTCTAGTGACACAAAATGAAAAGAGACAAATAATTATTCTTGGAGACAAATTGATATTTCATGTAAAGAACTACTTTCCAAGAGTTTACCAAAAATTGAGTTAATTGAATGATTTTTAAGAGAGAAATGCAAAGAATTATTAGACTTTGATAGTAATTAAATATACTTATCTTTCATTATAATACAAGTAAAAAAACCTTTATAAAAGCCATGAACAAGCTAAAACTTAAAAATTTGCGAAATTTGAGGTTTTTTTGTATTTTAGGTATGAATATAGCTTGAACCGATATTTTTATCATAAGATATTTTGCGTTTAGCATAAAAAATATCAGATTATGGTATTACAAATAAAAATGGATAATTTTATTTCTATGGAAAAAGATTTTTTAAAATATCTTTGAACAAATTATTTATTTTTTATAATAAGAAAATATAAAACAAAAAGTGATTTAAAAATCTATACTCAAAAATATTTGCAAATTCTAAAATATCATTAAAATACCTGAGATTGGTTCACATAACTTACATTATGTGATGTGTTTGATAAAATAATAATGACTATTCCCTTTAAATAAGCCAAAAATATTTTTATATACTTAATACGAATCAGATGGAACTTATAAAAGCAGTTGAAAAATTCATAATATGGCTGAAAATAAACCGTAATGCCAGTATTAAGACTATCGAGCAATATGAGTTCCATATATATAAATTTCTAAGCTATCTGAACCCTGAAATAGAGTCAAAAATCAATCATAGGCTGGTTTTTATCGATTCCCCGACTGAACCTAAGCTCATCAAAGAAAGAAATGACCAGAAGAAAATATTATATGGATTGATTGATTGGAAATTAAAGGATATAGATATCGACATAGTAAATAACTTCAGATTTCAGCTAAGCCAGAAAGATCTTGATATAAAGACGGTGAATGCATACATGATTTCCCTTAGGACATTCTTCAAATATATAAAAAAACAATGAGAAGATGCACTCGATCCAGTTATGATAGATCTTATAAAGCAACAGGAGCGAAAAGTTGAGTTCCTGAACAAGGATGAGATTGAAAGATTATTTTCCGAAACGGATCCAGGTACGGTTCAATGAGTTCGTGATATTTCCATAATGGAGTGCATATATTCGACCTGATTGCGTATTTCCGAGCTTGTTGCGCTTAATATCAGAGATATAAATCTTGATAAGCAGGAGTTCGCAGTAAGATGAAAATGATGAAAAGTTAGAGTTGTCTATCTTACTGATGAATCAAAATCAAAAATTCAGAAATATCTCGATAGAAGGAATGATTCATTCTCTCCCCTCTTCATAAGGCATAATTTTGATATGAATAACATCAAGGACCTGAATGATAAGACTGTAAGGTTATCAAGGTTTTTCATAACAAACATGATAAAGGATTACGCGCTTAAAGCTAAGATATTAAAGGATGTTTCAGCTCATACCCTAAGGCATTCATTTGCTACGACATTATTGGAGAACTGAGCTGATATAAGAGCCATTCAAGAGTTATTATGACATAAGAACATAACAACCACACAGGTATATACCCATGTAACAAATCCGAAATTGAAGGAAATACATAAGAAATTCCATCATTAGAGTTTTATTGTTTTAATACTGATATAAAGATATATTTTTTCATAAATGAATAGTCAAATCAGAATCAAAAAACCTTTCCGTAACGGAAAGGTTTTTTGATTCTTCAATTAATTGTTTATTTATATAACTTAAGATCGATATTAATCTCATTCAAGCAATGAGGACAAACCTTGATGGCATCACGGATCTCTGATTCAATCTTAAATCCATCCATTAGGATTTTTGTCGATTCGATAAGTTCCAAAGCTTTCAAGACAGCGTCTTTCGGAGTTGTATTAGCCTTAAGCAGATAAGCATCAGCTCATAGCTTCATGCATTTATTGATATCCTCTTTACTGTCAAGATTAGAGAACATTATTATCTTCATGCTTAATGATGGCGCAAGATTACGGATAACCCTAAGTGTTTCAAATCAATCCATTGAAGGCATCATGATATCAAGAAGAATGACATTCGGCTTGAATTCAGTAAGAAGCGTTACAGCATCAAGTCAGTTGTCGGCTATAAGAACTTCAAATCATTCCTTCTCAAACTTGATCTTGTACATGGTAGATAAATCCTTATCATCCTCGACTATTAAAATTTTGTATATCATATATCTTTTATTAGAAAATAATATTATTGGTTTTTTAGTGGTAATCTCACTGTAAAATCAGATCATACTCAGACTTCGCTTCTGATTGAGATATTTCATCACATCTTCTCTATTATGGCCTTTGCGATAGGTAATCATAATCATGTTCATGTAATATCCCTTGTAAGTGAATTTTTCACTTGTCAGAATTTTTCGAAAATAGATTCCAGATGCTCTTTATCTATTCAGATTCAATTATCGCTTATGGTTATTATCAGTTCATTTTCACTTACGCTTGATCATATTGTCACCGTTCATCATTCAGGAGTGAATTTGTTTGCATTTCATAGAATATTGACTATCACCTGCTTAAATTTGTTTATATCCGTATTATAATAAAAATCTGAGAAATCAATATTTAATTTTAATTCTTGCTTCTTATTTATGAACAATTGGTTCAATTCAAAGCAGACTTCATTAAGAAGCTTACGTATTTCAGATTTTTCATATTGGAATTCTTGTTTTCATCATTCTATCTTTGAAATGTCCAACATATCGTTTATAAGACTAAGCAATCTTCCTGAGCTCATATATACCTGCTCCAGATATTGCCGTACCTCTTCATTTATCTCTCATGCATCTCAATCAAGGATCATAGATATATATCATTTTATTGAAGTCATTGGAGTCCTGAGTTCATGGCTCGCTATATTAAGAAATTCATCCTTTTTCTTATCAAGCTCCTTCAGTTTATGGAATGATTTTTTCAGGTGTTGCTTTGCTATCTCTATGTCGGTAATATCAGCCTTAATGACAATATATTCCTTCAGCTCGTTGTTGATGTCGAGAATCGGGATTATAGTTGTCGAGCACCAGATTATGAGTCATTGCTTTGATTTATTCTTGATTATTCATTTCCATGTATTCTTCCAAGTTAATACTTCCAGAAGACTATACAAGGTATCTTTATTGACTATAGCTATTCATACAATATCCTGATAAAGCTTATCAAGGCTTGAATCAACAGCTAATCATATGCTATCAATATATACCTTTCATAGAAGCTCTTCCTTCAAATATCAAAAAGTCTTGCAGAAAAGAATATTCGCATCGATAATTATTCAATTCTTATCAAGTTTAAGCACAAGATTGGATTCGTTAAGTGCATCATTGTATTCCTGGATATTCTTATTTGCTTCTATATGTTCGGTGATGTCTGTTCTGATAGAGATATACTCCAAAATATTATCGTTTTCGTCAAGAATCGGAACGATTGCAGATTTCACCCAGTATGCCTGTCAATCTTTTTTCTTATTCTTGATTATTCATTTCCACACTTTCTTATTTTGGATCGTATCCCAAAGATCTTTGAATATTTCTGAAGGCATATCTGGATGCCTTACCATATTATGAGGTTTTCATATAAGCTCATCAAGAGTATATCATGACAACCTGCAGAATTCATCATTAGCATATGTTATGAGTCATTGTATGTTTGTCTTTGAAATTATATTTGATGTATCGATAGCATTCTTATGTTCATTAAGCAACTTCACAATTATATCATTGTAATTTTTCGAAAGCTGAGTCAAAATCTCATCAAATATGTTGTTTATTATAAAAACATGCTTTCAGAACGATTCCTTCTGATTATTCAATGTTACATTCTTAAGATAAATGACTATTTTCAGCAATTCCTCTATCTCGATGTTTTTTGTCTTAACATAAGAGAAAAATTTTGTAGTGAAGAAATAATTATCAAGTTTTGTCTTTGATTCAATATTTTTTATAAAATAATCGTAAATCTTCTGTCAGAAAAATTCAAAGTAATAATGCTTGTCGTCCTTGCTTATATTGTAATTGCTGCAGAATTTTTTGATTTCCTTTGAATATATCCATATGTCCAGTATGGATTGCTTTCATTTAACAGCCAATTCCAAAAGATTTATCCTCTCTTCATCTGATAAGCAATATTCCATATCTTCTATGACAATCTCATTCTGTTCAAAATATTTTTCTTTTTCATTCAGAAGATACGGTAAATTCGAAAAATCCCTGGGTTCTGAATCCATTGAACAATAATAAAAATCATTCAGATGTCCGTGTTTTTGATTATCCTTTTTCATCATGCTTATTATATACTGATTGCATGATATCATAAAACAAAATATAAAACAATTATTTGATGCTTGCAGCACTCAGTTAACTGATAAAAAAAACATTTGATTTTTATAGTAAAATAATTACTATTCTTATAGTAAATCAATAATTATTTATATAGCTTATATTTACCTATTTAAAAGCAAAATACATATATGATATCTTTTGACAAAATTGTTAACAAATTGTGTAAAAAAGAATGAAAAGTCTTAACTATTTATGAGATATGAAACATATTGGATCCTGATTTCAAGAAATGAAATGAAAAAAACATCAGTTCTGTCTATAAGATAATATATAGGCTTAAGGCTTTAAACATGATTATACCCATAAAGAATTCACTGTATTTCATCAACAACAGAAAGAGTTTCAGGGATATAGATATAATAGATTCCTTTTATTGGCAGATATTGAAAAAGGTAATAGCTGACAATACCTGAAACGACTATTTCATATGAAATCTAAAGGCGATAGAACTTAATCTGAAGGATTATTCCATACCAGAGGAGATTATAATTTATTGCAGGGATTTTGAAAAAACCATTTCTTTGACAAGCAAAAATAAGATAATATTCAAGACCCTTGCATGATGAAAGAAAAACCCTAAAAACAGCATATATCCAAAAATCAAAGCATTCACAAAAAAGACAATCATTGATAAATTGTCTTTCGTTGTTGCAAATGAAGAGTTAAGTCTTCTTGATTCCCTGCTTATAAGAAATAATATGAAAAAGATCGACACTTATCTTATCGATAAATTCCTAAACAAATATCAGAAATTCCTATCAAGAGAAATAATGTGAAAGCTTGTAAGCCTTAAATATATAACTTCAATAAACAGATTAAGGGAAATATCAAAGGCAAATTGAAATAATATCTTATATTGATATTGTCTAGACATAATAAAGAATGAGTGATGAAATTGCTTTCTTACTGTTTTGAAATAGGAATATGCTATTTCAATTCCAATAATTTTGACTCCTTGAATTCTTTCATTGAAAGCTTTAATCTTTCATTCAAACGCTCAAACATATAATAATCTTCATTTTTTGATTCCAATACCATAGTGTTCTTTACGAGATTTCAAGGAAGTTTTTCTGTATGTAGAGACTCAATATTTATTCACATGGTATATAGTATATCAGTGAGTTTCCTTAATACTCACATAATATTATCGAAAACCAATTCTATTTTTATCGTTACTCATTTTGAAGGTTCCATTCATTCAAAACGTGCTTCGATGAATCTTTCAAAGTTACCTTTTTTAAGGGATGAACAGTTTATCTTATGTATACTGACTCAATTCCTGTTTATATAGCCGACTATCTTATCTCATTTCTTCGGACTGCAGCATGCTGCAAATTTGTATGGAATATGCTTTTCTCATCAGATTATGATATCATCAGTCACTTCTCATTCCTCCAGTCATTTCTTGAGTGTCTTTTCAGTTTTTTTCTTGATTGTAAGCTTTGATATGCTTAGATGATTCGTATTTTCAAGAATTCATCTTATGACGCTTGAGGGTCTTCTTGAAAGGTTTCATATCTGCACGATGACATCTTCCTTCTCCTTCGTATCAAGTATCTTTCAATCTATGTTCTTCAATATGGAAAGATCCTTATCTAAAAATATTCAGTAATTCTTCTGAAGAAATGAATTCAATATGAATTTCCCTTTTTCTATAAGCTCTTCCCTATTTGTCTTATTTATATAGCTTTTGATAACTTCTTTTGCTCTGCTGGTCTTCACAAAGGAAAGCCAAGTGATGAGTGGTTGCCTGTTCTTATCTATGACTATATCAATCCTATCTCAGTTGTTAAGCTCATAATCAAGATGAACGACCTTTCAATTGACCTTTGCAATAGCTATATGGTTTCAGAGATCCGAATGGATAGAATATGCGAAATCTACAGGTGTCGATCATTTCGGCAGATTAATCACATCTCATTTCGGTGTGAAAACAAAAATCCTGTCATCGAAAAGTCCGATTTTCATACTACTCATAAATTCTGCATCTCATTTTTCCTGATTCAATTCAACGATATTCTTGATTTCAGAAACCCAATATATATCCTTCGCTATCTTTGATTTTCAGCTTTCTGAATATTCAAAATGTGCAGCAACTCAAATTTCAGCTTGGATATGCATATCTTTAGTCCTTATCTGAATCTCAGTAGGCTGAGATCTTAATTCCCTCAATATTCACATTACGGTCGTATGCAAGCTTTGGTATCAGTTCTCCTTAGGAAGCGCAATATAATCCTTAAACCTTTTCGGAATCGGCGACCATCTATTGTGTATCTCTCAAAGGATCTCGTAGCAATGGGAAATCGAATCGGTAATAATCCTAAGCGCAAAAAGATCATGCAGATCTTTCACTCGCTCATATCATTTCCTCTGCATTTTCTTGTATATGCTGTATGGAGATTTTATCCTATAAGAGACGTCAATAAGCGGAATCCTGTCTGGAATCGTTTCATTTATGACATCCTTTACTTTTGTAACGAAAATATTCTGCTCTTCCTTCAGCTCAAGAAGCTCATTCTGAATCTTCTTATATTCTTCTGGATAAAGATGCTTAAAACAAAGATTTTCCAATATCTCCTTGAAATCAAATATTCAAAGCCTATCTGCAATGGGCGCATATATATTAAGGGTTTCTTCAGCGATTCTTCTTCGTTTTTCAGGATTAGGATGAAATTCAAGTGTTTTCATATTATGTATCCTATCAGCGAGCTTAACGAAAATAACCCTTATGTCTTCACTCATGGCAATAAACATTTTCCTTAAGCTTCAGACCGATCTCTCTTCTCATCTGTATTTCAACTTTGAGAGCTTTTCCATTCACATTGTGATATGTGCAACTTCTCATCAGAAAACAACTTCGATATCCTCTACTGTCTTATCTGTATCTTCTGGAACATCATGCAGCAAGCAAGCTTGTATGGTTACAAGATCAGGATGAAGTACAAGGAGCTCTTTTGTTGCTTCGACAGGATGTAGAACATATGGGTCTCAAGATTGCCTGAACTGTCATTCATGTGCCTCTTTTGCGAAATTATACGCCTTGAAAATCTCTTCCTTGATCTTTTCCTTCGATATCTTAATCATATATTCATGGACCATCTCAACAATATGATTTACCGAGTCATCAATCGAGGCATAATCGACCACTTTCTGCTTCTCTTCTATTATCTGATTTCCCATTTTTTAAGTATGATTATCTAATTGATTTCCATTATAGTAATATAATGCCCTTTTTTCAACCTTAAATTAAAATTAAATATTTTTTTGACAAAACCGATTCATTGAATATAAAGAAAACACAGATTCAAAAAATTTGTAAAAGGAGGATTTTCGGTAGAAAATTGTAGTTTTGTTATCTTGAACCAAAAAAAACCGGAGGTACACATGCTGAAAAAAGTTTCTTTAAGAAAGCTGCTCAGAAGGTTACAAACCGCTGAAAACAAGTACAGGAATTATGCAACCACTGTTGTTCTCGGACATGAGAACAACGAAATATGTGAAATCGTGGAAGAGCTCGACAGAGTTTCCCACAACATATTGGTCGTCATGATGAACTCCTGCCTTGAAAAATGCGGGGAACATCTCGTATCAGCCTACGAAAGCCTTGTGGAAAGGCTTCGTAACTACAGCATCTCAATGGCCTTCGCTTAAAAGGCTACCAAGAACAGACAACTGAATATACCGAACAAAGCAAGCCTGCAGTGATGCAGGCTTTTGTTTTGCTAAAAAGTTTTGACAAAACCGATTCGTTGAATATAAAGAACCCACAGATTCAAAAAATTTGTAAAAGGAGGAGTAAGGCAGTAAGGAGATGTTCTTATTGATTGCAAATGAAAAAAACTACTCGGGGGTTCACCATGAAGAAAGAATTAACGCAAGAAATTGCCACTGCAGAGCTTAAGCTCGAAGAAATTTGCAGCAACTGCAAACAAATCGGAGGTTATGCCCTGGTAACTCAAACCATGATCTGCTCGCTCTTAAATGCCTTACCGGGCATAAAGGAGCTTGTCGCAACAGTGAATCATATCAGCGATGATATAAAGGACAAAGTCCTGCAATTCATCACTGATGTAAACGCGCAGTACGAACTTATATTCGATTAACATCTACACTCACCTGTCTTAGATAAGAGCCCGCTTAAATGCGGGCTTTTACATTCCTGAAATAAAAAAGTTTTGACAACAATAAATTAATTTATAAAGTTTGACAAAATATCTAAATAAAAAACAATTAATGAAAAACCTAGTAATAGTCGAGTCTCCAGCAAAATGAAAAACGATTGAAAAATTCTTATGAAAAGATTTTACGGTCAAAGCATCATTCTGACATATAAGGGATCTGGCAAAAAAAGACCTTTGAATAGATATAGAGAATAATTTCAAACCTACATATATAATAAGCGAAGATAAGAAAAAGGTTGTAAATGAATTGAAGAAATTGACAAAAGAAGCTGAAACCGTTTGGATAGCTACAGATGAGGACCGCGAATGAGAAGCAATCTGATGGCATCTGTGCGAAGCACTATGAATTGATTCAGCAACAGTAAATAGGATCGTTTTCCACGAAATCACAAAATCAGCTATAGATGAAGCCATAAAGAATCCTCGTCGTATTGACATCGATCTTGTAAATGCCCAGCAATCAAGAAGATTGCTCGATAGGATAGTCTGATTCAAGACAAGCCCGGTTCTTTGGAAGAAGATAAGGCAATGATTGAGTGCATGAAGAGTACAATCAGTCGCAGTTAAGCTTATTGTAGAAAGAGAAAGGGAAATAAAGAATTTCAAGCCTGAGGAAAGCTGGAAGCTAAAAGTCATGTTATCAGCTAAATGAATGGAATTCACTTCTGAACTTGCAAAGATCGAGGACAAATCAAAAAAACTTAAAAATCAAGAGGATATAATAAAGGTATTAGCTACCTTATGAATCGATACTGATAATTTCCAAGAAAAAAAGGATAAGAAATGAAATATATATTATGAAATACCTCTTATCGCAAACTTCAAAGTGGTTGCATCTGATAAGAAGGATTCAACAAGGCTTCCTTGAGCACCATTCACGACTTCAACGCTTCAGCAGGAAGCTTCAAGAAAGCTTTGATATTGAGTTAGCCAGACAATGACGATTGCTCAAAACCTATACCAAAACTGACATATCACTTATATGAGAACCGATAGTGTAAACCTATCCGATCTTGCAATACAGACAAGCAAGAAATTCATAGAAGAGAATTATTGAAAAGACTATTCCCTGCCTGCATGAAGGAAATTCAAGACCAAGCAAGCGAATGCACAAGAAGCACATGAGGCCATAAGACCTGCATATATCGATAAGACTCCGGAAAACGTATGACTCGAATGAAGTGATCTTAGGCTTTATAAGCTTATATGGGAAAGGACAGTCGCATCACAGATGAAGGAAGCATTGATAGAAACTACAACTTATGTATTTTCCCCTACAATAGCTGAAAATCAAGAATGGATAACAAAATGAGAGGTTATAAAATTCCCTGGTTTCATGAAGCTTTATATGGAATGAAGCGATGAAGAAATCGAAGATTGAGATGAATGAACACCAGCAAGTACTTTGCCTGAATTGAAGATTTGAGAGATTGCAAATTCTAAGAATCTCTATGCCAATCAGGTTTTCTCAAAACCACCTTCAAGATATACTGAAGCGATGCTTGTAAAAAAGCTTGAAAGCGAATGAATCTGAAGACCATCGACATATGCTCCAACAATCACAACTATAATCGACAGATGATATGTTGAGAAGATCGAAAAAAAACTTGCTCCAACTGAAATAGCTTTTGTAGTAAATGATTTCTTGGAAGAATATTTCAAAAAAATGATGGATTATAAGTTTACTGCAAAAATAGAAGAGGAACTTGATGAGATATCAGTATGAAAACAGGATTGGATAAAGATGCTTGAAACATTCTATGAAGATTTCAAAAAAGATCTGTTGAATTCAGATGAAAATGCATTGAAAGTTGTGGAAAAAGTATGAAGGAATTGTCCTTTGTGTAATGAATGAGAACTTGTATATAAATTTTCAAAAGCATGAAAGTTCATTGGCTGCAACAGATATCCAGAATGTAAATTTCTGGAGAACATAGTCGATGAGTCAAAGCAGGAATATATGAATTCGCTTAAGGAAAAATATGAATGAAAACCTTGTGAAGCATGATGAACGATAGTCATAAAGACATGAAGGTTCTGACCTTTTCTAGCGAGCTCGTTATATCCTGAGGTAAAGTGGATCTGAAAGATACCTAATGAAAAGCTTGAATGACTTGAAGAAAAATTCTGATGAGCGACATGTGATAAGTGTTGAACTTGAATAATGCACGTAAAGAATTCCAGAAGATGACCTTTCCTTGCATGTTCCAATTATCCGGAATGTAAGAATGCAAAAAATCTTCCTAAAGACAAAGACTCAGAAGAAGAACAATAAGCTAAAAAGAGATGCAGTTAACCGCATCTCTTTTTTTAATTCATATATTCAAGCTTATTTCTATTATGCTCTTCCAAAGTCTTTCCATAAAATATGTTTCAGTTCATATCATGCAGATAATAGTAATATGGTGATGCCTTCGAATTTACAACAGCATCTATAGTCTCATCGGTGAAATTTGATATGGGAGTAGGCGGCAATCAGATTTTTGATCTTGTATTATAATCGGATTTCTTATAGATGTAATTATTTATGAATGTCGGCGTACATTCCTCTTGAGTTAGCTCATATGCGTAACAGACCGTAGCATCAGCTCATAAAGCGATATTCTCAGACAATCTTTTCTTAAGTACTCAAGCGACTACTGGTTTATTGATAGTATTCTTCTCTTCCCTTTCAAGAATCGAAGCAAAAATCACATTATCATAAAATCTATCGGAATTTCAATATTTTGAAAATACCTTATCATCAAATTCATCAAAAACAACCTCCAGGAAAACGTCAAGATCGGGCTCTGTAGGTAATCTATACGTATCAGGGTATATGAATCACTCTATAGAATCAGCTCCTTTAAGAAAACCGTATTTTTTCTTGTATGATTCTTTTATATTTTTAGAGAATGCGATAAGATCTCATTTTTTTATAACTCAATTATCGCTAAGATATGCATCTATATCGAATATATTCCATCATGGTAAAATCGTAACCTTCATATCCTTTGAATCTGGTTTTTTCAAGACTTCATCAAATAACTTATAAAGAGTGACTGTATCATCTACAGAATAACTTCAGGCCAAAAGGTTATAATCAGGATAATTGAATTTTATCCATATCCTATAAAGAAAGCTGTTTATATCTAAATCCAGAATTCTTGGCAATGATCAAACCGTATCTCAATTCATTATCGTAAAGTCCTGTTTTGGGATAAGTGTTCCTCAAATTTCATCATATCTGTATATTCAGAAAAATGCTGAAAAAATCATGATTCAGATTATTATCCTTTTCATGCTTAATAATTTTTTCTTATGTAATCAAGCTCTATCGAATCTCATATGAATTTAAATATATTAGATGTTAAATTCTGTCACGTTCTTCATTTAATTATCGTTATATCATGACCGGAGAAGATATTCTCAAATTCAGAATAATCATATATCTCTTTTTCTCATGAGTTATTCGCTGAGGTCAGAAAAATCGGGAAATCTAAGATTTCATTCATCTCATCAGTCAGAAACAGACCAGCAACCCTTATTCAAAAATCCTTATATAGGCTTTTATCCAAAAATGGTGGAATAATGAAATCATCTTTTATCTCTGTGACAATCGTGAAGGGAAAATGATATGTCTTCAAAAAATCAATTTGTCATGAATTCAGCTTCGATATTCTCTCTAATTCAGAAAAATCCTTTACAGCTATAGACATCAATTTGCTTTTATCCCTGTTTTTTATCTCAAATATCTCATCGTATCAGCTTTCATCATAGAAATTGCAAGCAAATCAATAACACGTATCTGTGGATACGGCGAAAACCATTTATATATCTTTAAGTTTTATTTATTAATTACCAGATCAGGTAACTGATCATGATAACGATGATAATTCAGAAACGCTTTCCTTAAATTCAGTTGTTGCGTTTATGACCTTTTCTCAATTCTTTATGACCTTATTTGTTTGTTCTATCTTTTTTGTGATGACATCTTTAGTTGAGTCAATTGCCTGATTTGCACTGTCGGCAATATCCTTAGCTTTTCAGATGACATCTTGGCTTGATTTTACATTCAAAAGCTTATCGGAAAATTTCAGTGATTCTAATTTTACATTCCTTATGAACATATTAGCTTCATATAGAGAAATCTTTTTTGAAAACCTATCAACCTCATTTGGGAAAAGAAAAACAGCAAGCACATAAATAACTATTATTATCAATAATGAAGATAAGAACTTTGTAAAAAATGACATATATGTGCAGATTATTTTTTAAAGAAATCTTCTATAGATGAACTGTTGTTAAGACCTTTTCTTAGATTCAATATATCTTCATCCTTGATTGATTCCAAGGAAGAATCCTCTTTATTTCAATTGAAATATGTTTTCAGATTATTTATGAAGTCCGGGTTCTTAAGATTATTGTTGTTCAACATTCAAAATTCAGCTTTTACAACTCATTGAACCTTACAATTAGGACAAACAATCTCCATATTGATGTTGTTTCCTGCAGTTCAAAGAATATTCAGGTTTCATTCACTGATTCATGAGTCACAATTCTTGCACTTGAAATTTGCAATCGTAGCTTCTATTATGCTTTTCAAAATTAAGTAATTCATATTTTCTAATAAAAATTTAAACTTTCTTCAAAACTTGCAGTTACACTCATAAATTCATATTAACACTTATATTAGATTTGTTCAAGAATTTTACCTATTCTTTGCCTTGACTTTTCGATTCCTAATACTCCAATTAATTCAAATGCACCGATAGAAAATTCCTCTCATGATAATGCTACACGTGTTGGCCAAAGAACTTGGCCGTTTTTCAATCAATTCTCCTTTATCTTCTCGATAAAGATTTCCTTGAGCTCATCTTGTGTAAAAGCATCTCTTGAATTCAAGATATCCAAAGATAATTTTAACGATTTTTTAGCAAAGTCAAGCGAATCGATTCACATCTTCTCGCTCAAAAGCAAATCAAGCCTTATATTTGCATCATTGTATAAAAATCATGTAAGATCCTTATATTCATCGAACTTCTTGATTTTAGTCTGAAGCTCCTTAAGGATTTTCATATTGTATTGCTTATCGAATTTCGAAAAAACATCTTTATGGAAATCATTCTCATATTCTGCAAGATATTTATCCAGCTTTTCAAAAAGTTCATTTATATCTGTCTTGATGATATATTTTGAGTTCATCCAATTAAGCTTTTCGATATCAAAAACCGCATCAGCCTTATGAACATCCTTTATATCGAATTTTTCAATCATTTCAGGAACAGAAAATATCTCCTCCGTGGTCTTAGGATTCCATCATAGGAACAATATGAAATTCAAGAGAGCTTCCTTCAGATATCATTTTTTCAGGTATTCTTCAACAGCAACATCTCAGCTTCTCTTTGACAGTTTCTTGCGATTAATATCGACTATAAGAGGCAGATGGGCATATTTCGGCAATTCAATTCACAGATATTTTGCGACAAGAATCTGTTTCGGCATAGAACTAAGCCATTCAACTCATCTGAAAACATGTGTGACCTTCATGAGGAAATCATCCACCACTACAGCTCAATGATAAGTAGGAAATCAATCTGATTTAAGCAGAACCTGATCATCGATATCGCTTGAGCTGAATTCCACCCTGCCACGTACAAGATCCTCGAATACTATCTTTTCTCATTTCGGAACTTTCAATCTCACAGTGTACCTCTCTCATGCTTCGATTCTTATTTTAGCCTCAGCCAAAGGTATATCCCTGCATAATCAATCATACTTTGTAGGAAGCTTCAGTTCTGTTTGCTGGTTTCTCAGTGCTTCTAACCTTTCACTGGAACAAAAGCAATAATATGCATTTCATTCTTCTATGAGCTTATCTATGAAAGGTCTGTAAAGATCGAGTCTCTCAGATTGTATATATGGTCAGTTTCATAAGTCAGCATAAGGGGCAGGTCATTCATCAGGTACTATTCAGACTTCTTCGAAAACCTTAACCATATTTCAGAATGCCTCATCCACCAATCTTGTCTGATCTGTATCCTCTACCCTAAGCGCATATATTCAATTGTTCTTTTTTGCGAAAAGATAATCATATAAAGCCAATCTAAGGCTTCAGATATGAACAAATCATGTAGGGGACGGCGCTAAGCGAGTTTTGACTGTCATTTTTTGTATTTTATAAATTTAAAGCTTTGTTATTATATTAAAGCAGCTGTGAAATGCAATTTTTAATGAATCTGTTTTTTATATTTATGATTTAAAATTTTTAAGTATAATCAAGTGTAATAATAAGCATATAAATATTATGGAAAAATCACGGGAAATATTGGAATATCTATCTTCAATCCCCTATTAAAAGGTTATAACATATAAGGCATTGGCACAGAGATTATCTCTTCATCCTAGAACCATAGCAAAAATCCTATCGAAAAATCAGAAACAGGAAAAATATCCCTGTTATAAGGTAGTATGTTCTGATGGTAAGATAGGTTGATATAACCTTTGAATAGAGGAAAAGATCAGAAGATTGTGAAAGGAATGAATAACGGTTATAGGATGAAAGATTGAAAAGAAAGATATCTTATCATAGCTTTTTCGATTCCTGTATGTTCCTCTTAGTAAGGAAATCATAGATTTTCGCATTGGAGAATCAGCATCTCTCATCGCATATATCAAGGACACTGACGGCATTTATTCTATTATTTTTAAGGCTTTCCAACAGAAGTCAGAAATTTTTCTCTCATCTTTCGCAAGATTCGCATTGCATTTCGTTCATTTTCAAGATTTACAAAATATATGCGCTTAATAATATATTAACAAAGAGTTTTGTCAATCTTAAAAGCCAAGTAGAATTGTAATTTTATAAAAAAAGTTATAATTTTCTTAAAATTACCAATAAAAGATGTCACAAAAGGATTTTTTAAACGATATATTCGAAAAGGAGGAATGAAAAAGTTCTATTATTGATTTGTTCGAATTTTTTCCGAAAAGCAAAATAAAAGCGATCCTGCATAACAATTCAAAGATTTTCAACGATATCTCATCTGAAGAACCAAAAAAAATAAACCTTTCGATAGTAAAAAAGCTGAAAATAGATTATCTGAGAAACTGCAAATTATTGGATATAGTAAGCAATAAGCCAAAAATAAGCATAACTATAATTCCGAAAAAATACAGAAAAATCATTAAAAATCTGAACCTTTCAACTAAGCTTCCAAAATTACCCAGAAATACATTAGACGTGAGAGATCTAAAGGAAACATGAATTTTCAGAGAATATCCTGACATATATAAGCAAAGGGTAAGTATACCGAAAATCCCTTTCGTATTCTTAAAAAAATACAAGAAGCTTATAAGAGCATCTTTTTTGAAATGACTTCAGTTCTCATTCCTGATATTCCTAATATTATGAGCTTTCATATTGTTCTGACTGTGATTCAAGAATTATATGCAAGCAGAGGTCATAGATTCATATCAGAAGATGTATAATTTCAAGAACATCAGAAACTGAACCCAGATGAAGCAAGAAGCGATATCGGTAAAGAATAAGCTTAATCTGCTTTCAATAGCATTCACTCCAGCAAATCTTTTCTGAAACAATATCTTCTACAAGAATGACAATATAATCCTTGCTAATAATATAATCAAATGATGATCACAGATCTGAGAGATAATGGTGAATATCTGAGACATATATGCAGATCTTGAAAACGAGCTGAAAATCGGTGATTCTAAAATCTGATTGGAAAAGCTGAAATGAATGAAAATAACCGATTTCCTGAAAAAGGAGAATGAAAAGATAATCAAGGTAAATGCAAGCCTAAATAAGGCTATTTCTTATTATTCAAGAATCGATAATCTTCCAGACAAGTCGTTAAACGATAAATTCCATAAGGTATTGAGCAGTCTCATCAAAACATCTGCAATGCTTGAATTCTATATCTGAAACAAAGATATGCTTATGCAGGCATTATGAGATACTAAACCAGTGAGATATCTTGTTCTGAACCAAAACAACGATGAGATAAGGGCAAATTGAGGGTTCCCTTGAAGTGTAATCACGCTTGAATTATATAAATGAAACATAATAAAATACGATAAGAAAGATGTTTATTATTATGATTGGCACATCACCCCGTATCTTGAAACCCCGCCTGAATGATTGAATGTCATCTCGCCGAACAACTGACTTAGAGATGCTAATTATTCACCTATTTTCAAGGAAAGCGCCGATAAGATAAACTTCTTCTATGAAAAATGAGGGTGATCAAGCCTGGATTGAGTCATTGCAATCAATCAGACGCTTGTGAAGGATTTCCTATTGAAATATTGAAGTGTTCATCTGCCTGAGATAAATATGGATATCACCAGCGATAATTTCTCACTTGTCATGTCCACATTGGTCGAGAATAAGTTTCAGAAAGTGACATCACCGAAAGATATACTTTTCAAGTTCACTGATCACTTAGAGAAGAAACTTCTTGAAAAGAAGGATTTTTCATGATATTTCGATATACTTCTAGATAATTTCCAAAAATGAGAGATACTTTTCTCTTCAAGAAATGAAGATGTTTCAGCTTTTCTAGAAAAATACAATTTTTCTGAAAATTGGAAAACTGAAACCTCTAACTGGTTCTATCCGGTTTTCACTTCCATCTCCTGAAACAAGTCAGATAGGTATATATGAAGGACTTTCAATCTCACTGTAAAGAAAAATCCTGATTGCTCTTTGGAAAATGATTTCAATTTTGTATCAAACAATTTCTTCTGAGATAAGGATATCATTCAGATGGATAAGGTATTCGATGATCTGGGGATTACGGATAAAAACGAAAGGAATAGATTGAAATGAATCGAATGAAAATGAGAGAACAGGCAGTTTGTAAGAGTATTGGTTCCGAAATGAACAAAGCTTAATACTGATGATGCATCCATAAATCTGGACAGTTCGAATCCTAAATATGATTTCATAAAATTCTATATGAACACCGACATTTCAAAAACTTCAAAAATCAGCTTTTCATACACCACTTTTCCAAAAAGCTGCTCAACAGCAACAAGATTCTACAAGCAGCCATGACTGGTCAATTATAAAGTAAATATAAATTAAGATGTTCCATTATAAGATAATAAACAAGCCGAAAGATATTAAAGCGGACAAAAAAATAACCGACCATATCTTTTCAATGATCTCTGAGAATATCAGAATACCACAGAACTGAACATTGAATATAGTTTTTCTTGATGACGATGTTATAAAAGAACTGAATAAGCAATATAGGAATATAGATTCAACGACAGATGTTTTGAGTTTCCATTATTTCGATGATTTTTCAAATCTGAAGATCAAGGAAATCGCTGGTGAGATAATATTATCTGAAATCAGAGTAAGATCACAATCGAAAGAATATTGAAATACCCTAGAAGAAGAATTCTATAAATTATTGATCCATTCCATTCTTCATATCCTGGGTTTCGACCATGAAGAAGATAGTGATTTTGAAGAGATGAAAAAGGAAGAAGATATCATTATCAGTGATATCCATGAGAAATTTGGAATAAGGATATCTTAAATATTACATGTTATTTTTTCACTAGTACCTTTGTTCCGTAATGTATAGTAATATAATACTTGTGTTTTTTTTCGTCAACACTCAATCAAATCCCTACAACTGTGAAATCCTTGTTTATCAAAGCATTATAATGAGGTCTGTATTTCTTTCATTTTTCCCTCATATACATTTCGAATGTTGTTTTTACGGCAGATAGCAATCTTTCCGTGCAATCATCTTTCTTACATGAATAAACATTCCATCAGATGCTTTCTGAAAATGTCGTTTTTGAAACCTTCTGGAATGAGACTCATTTACTATTGAACCAGCCTCATATCTTGTTGAAATCATAATACAGCTTCTGTCATGGTCTCTTATGGTCTATATATCATCTTGATTTTGAATATTCAGACCAGCTTGATGCTGTTATATTCAGAGCTTCGCTTATCTGATAATCAGGCAATCCATATTTCGATCTCTCGGTATTCGTCCATTCCAACCATTTGTTTTGTATTTCAGGTAAATCATAGCTTATAGCAAACAAACTAGGTACAAATGCCGAAAAAGCTGTGATAAGGAAAGCTATTTTTAAAAACGGTTTCATAAAAATTTTGAAATTTAGGAATTTGCCTTATTATAAAAGTAATTTTTAAAAGTAAAGTTTATAAGTAATGGCGAAAACAAAAATCATCATAAAAAACGATAAGCAGATACAGTGAATCAGGGCCGCATCGAAAATTGCAGCTCAAGCCCTTGATATGATCACGCCATATGTCAAAGAAGGAATATCCTCAGAAGAGCTCGATCATATCTGCAATACCTTCATAATGTCATTATGAGGTCATTCCGCATGCATATGATATCACGGTTATCCAAAATATACCTGTATCTCGCTCAATGACACGATATGCCATTGAATCCCAAGCAAAAACGAGATCTTGAAACCATGAGATATACTTAATATCGATGTGACTGTTATAAAGGATGGTTATTATTGAGATACTTCAAGGATGTACACTGTATGAGAGATTTCCGAACAAGCTAAAAATCTTATAAGCATAACGAAAAAAGCTCTGGAAATATGAATAGGTCAGGTAAGGCCTTGAAATTTCACATGAAATATCTGATATGAGATAGCCAAATATGTTGAAGCGAAGTGATATGGTATTGTCCGTGAATATACATGACATTGAGTCTGAATGGATCTTCATGAAGAGCCGTACATATACCATAAAGCTCCGAAAAACAGCTGAATCATCATGGAAGCGTGAATGATTTTCACAATCGAGCCTATGATCAACGTATGAAGCCATAAAACCAAGATTTTAAAGGACTGATGGACAGTGAAAACAGAAGATTCGAAGCTATCGGCACAATTCGAACATACAATTCTTGTTACTTCTGATTGATTTGAAATACTGACATTAGCTTAAAATATTGAACCCTTAAAGAAAAACATTGAAAAAAATTTTGAAAAAAAAGAATTAAAGCTATAATGGGAAAAATTATATTTTAACAAATAACAAATGGCACAAATTACAAAAGACTGATTTGTTTTTAATATACTGGATGAAATTCAAAGTCAATATTGAGAGCTAGTTAAATTGGTTCTGAATACTGAATCAATGGACAATAACGAGAAACAATATTGGTTCGATATCCTTCCTTCAATGACTGATGAACAGGTCGATAGACTTTTTGACATATTAGAGACAGAAAGAAAGAAACTTGAAGAGCTTGAAGTTAAATACCAAGATGAAATCAAAACATTAAATGAAAAACACCTTATCGAGTGGCAAGAATTCCAAGTGAAGGAAAATAAAGAGAAGATAAAGAAAGCTGAAACTGAAGACAAGGATAATTCTTCTTCAGCAGATGATGTATTGAAAATGCTTGATGATTTATAGTCAGAAAGAAATTTGAATTTAAAAAAACAAAAATAAATAGTCCATCCCACAATCCTAGCATCATATAGAGGTGGGGAGAAAAATAATTTCAATGCTATTTTCCTCCCTTATTTTTTTAAGAAAAACCAGAAGTGGATGTTATTGAATTTTCAAAATCATAAATTATAAGTTTCAAAAAATGTTAAATATTGAGATAAAAAAATGAAAATTACCTATTTTGAACGAGTCAAGCTTCGTATCAACCAAAAAATTGGTAGTCGATATCTGACTGGAGGCTATAGTCCAGATCAACCATAACGACAAATGACTGCTTAATATCATTGAAAATATAGCCATCGATGTGCTTCTATCAAATTCATGAAGCGATATATATTCAAATTTTTCACTGTCGCTTGAAAAGATAAACAAGGAGATAAAAAAACTTAGTACTGATTACAATCTTTCAGAGCTGAATATATTCGTATGAATTGTCGAGAAGGAAACCCTTCATTTTTCAATACTATGAAATTATTCAGTCTATCTTATAAAGAATAACAAGATAATAAATATCGCTGATTGAATGCAATGAAAAAATTTGGAATTCTCTTTCATTTCAAGCTGAAACATAGGAAGCGCCGATAACATTTACATTTCAAATATCGAGATACTTAACTACATAACAAAGGATGATATCCTTGAGATTTCATTGATAAGCGATACCGAGAAGAAATTGGAACTTATCGAGAAGATAATTTCACAAGAGGATATAAATGAACAGTATGATATAATCATATTGAACAATAAGAAGGAAATCATAGTAAACCAGAAGAAATCATTCGATGACATAAAAAAACAATTCATATCAATAAAAGATAAGATCTGAGAAAATAAGCAGGTATGAATGATCATAGAAAAGATAAAATCAAAGATAGATCTGAATAATAAGTATGTGAAGATATGATTTTTCAGCCTTTGAGTTTTTGTCGCTATAACATTTCTATACGTAATAATCTCACAGATTCTCGTGAAGAATGTTCAGAGTGCCATTCCTGCTGAATATAAAAACAAACTTATTGAAGCTCAGCTTATCATTGAAAAGACAAATAAGGATTTATGAAACAAAGAGATTTTCACAAGCAATATCAAAAAGGCTGAAGATCTTATATTTCAAGTAAGAGACAAACAGATATTTTTAAGCGATGTGAAAAAGCTTCTTGATCATATCTGAACCCTTAAGAAACAGATGAATTGAATAGAATCTTTTGAGCTTAATAAAGACAAAGCCCAGTTGGAATTCACAAAGAATGATTTCGCTATAAATTGAATATTCGAACTGAATAAGAAATATTATTTTGTCTGAAAGAATTCAGTGATCTGACCTTATATAAAATGAGAGCAGGTGAAAACATATAATTATCCTGATTGAGAAGAAGCTATTTCAGCGGATCTTTCACCTGATTGATATATATTCATCCTTACAAAGACAAACAGGATACTTAAATTCTACAAACAGGAATTCAGCTATATTAATGTTGAATGACAGAAAACTTGGGAAAATACAAAATTGATAAAGACATATAATTCAAACCTATACTTGCTATGATGAGAGGGAAATCAGATATTCAGGCATAAGCCAGGAATAAGTTGATTCGCTTCAAGATATTGAATTCTAGATGAAAACGATACTAAAAACCTTCAGATGCTGGATTTTGCAATTGATGGGTGATTCTATATCTTGAAGCAAGATCTGACAATCGATAAGGTTTTCACTTCCCCAGCCTACAATAAGAAATCTATTGTCATAAACGGTCTTCCTAAAAATTATATGATCGAATGATCGAACATAAGTCCTAAGATATTCACTGCACAGAACCTTAACTATATATATGTATTGTTGAATAACAGAATCTGGATATTTGAGGCTGATTCAAAGAATTACAAGGATGTGAAATCATTGAAATATATATGACAACTTGAACCTATCGAATCAAAAATCAATACTATATATATTCCGAAAGACTGAACAATATTCATATGAAACAGCAAATGAGTATATATAATAAACTTTGAGATTTCAGACTGAAAGATTATAGTTAGATAATAATTATGATATCCTAAATATATACTCTAGCTTAATTATAGCATTATGTTTGTTGTAGATTGAATTATCCTGAAAAAGCTTCATATAAAGGAGTCTAAAAGCATAGTTTATATCTACACCAGAGATTTCGGTAAGATAAGTGCTTGGATAAGAGAGTCGAAGCTAAAATATCCGATTGACATATGAAATGTCATAAATGTTTCCATAACAACAAAATGAAACGTAAATCAAATAGATTCGTACAAAATAAAGAAGATAATAAATTATTCTAGCCTGACATTCGGATCCATATCAAACATACTTGAACTTATAACATACCTTTATAAGATTATCCCTGAATGAGTTCCATCTGAAAATACATTCGATGAATATCTTGAACTCATAGAGCTTATGGAGAATAATGAGATGAACAAGAACTCTACGGAATTCTTCAAATTGAAACTTATAACCAAAGCATGAATCTGAATCAATTCTGAAAAAAGCATGAATTTCAAGAAATTGTTCGAATTCGCAAAATCCAATAAAGTTACGAAAATGATTCAGATAAAATGAATATCCGAATCCCTGATGGATGAGATATCTGAATTCAACAAGGAAAGCTATAATCTATATTTAAAATAATATGCAAACAATCTATCTTATATATCTGTTCATAATCTGACTGATATTCTGAAGTTTCGCTTCAGTGCTTATTCACAGATGGTTCAATAAGAAGCCTTGAATCCTGAATTGAAGAAGCGAATGTCCAAACTGCAAGCATAGATTATGATTTATGGATCTTATTCCTTTATTATCATATGTCACAAGCTTATGAAAATGCAGATATTGCAAAAATAAGATAAGTTCTGTTTATCCTCTCCTTGAAGTATCGATGTGAATCCTATTCCTACTATCATGAATCTATCTTACAGATTTTGAATTGATAATGTCATGAAATTATATAGAAATTATACGACTATGTTTTTTCTTGTTCATTTCATTTGTGATAGTGACATTCACATTCTATGACATATTATATATGGAAATCCCTGATGAGATCATGATTCCATGAATCATATTCATATTTCTGCTTCTCATAGTGGCATCGGTATCTAAAGATTTTAACCTCTTCTGATTCTATAAGGATTTTGATAATGTATTACTAAGTATTCCTCTGATAAACTGAATATTATGAAGCCTTGTCATATTCCTTTTTTTCTTGGCTCAGATAATGGTTTCTGACTGAGCTTGGATGTGATGATGAGATCTGAGGATTGCTGTATTCATGTGACTTGTATGATGATTCAAGATTGCAGTGTTATGATTGATGCTCGCATATATGATATGAAGCGTTTTCTGAATCCTTATACTATTGAAGACAAAATCAAAAGATACGGCAATCCCCTTCTGACCTTATCTTTGAGCCTGATTATTCCTATCATTGCTATTTTATGATAAGATAATTTTCTGGTATTTAAATATCTTATAAATAAATATTCAAAAAAGTATACATCATATATGTTGGAAAAAAAAGAAAAACAAAGTATAATTCAAGAAATTAATATATAAACACAAACAAAATGTTAGA
Source organism: Candidatus Altimarinota bacterium (assembly GCA_028685185.1). Lineage (GTDB taxonomy): Bacteria > Patescibacteriota > Gracilibacteria > BD1-5 > UBA2023 > JAQUEK01. The sequence continues at coordinate 21,095 of JAQUEK010000002.1, read as the reverse complement.
TAACAAAAAATTATTGGCAATAAAAGATTTTATAATTTCAGCTGAAAAATCAATAAGCTCAGCAAAGAAAATACTTGCTACAATGGTGGATAGTAAAGATCTGAAAAGGGATCCTGACTTCCTAGAGACAAACGATCTTCATTCATATGACAGCTGAGAAGATAAGATAATCGAATGAGTTTTCACATGAGAATCAATGCTTTGATCTGATCAAAATATTTATCCTGTGCCTCAGAATTATGCATCAAAATCTCATCTTGCTCAATGAAGCAAGCTAAAAGCGATCATCAAACCAGATTGAAAGATCCAATATAAGATAATAGAGGAAATCGAACACGAGACAAAAATCTGAATCCTGACAAAGAATAAAGATAAGTTTCAGGTCATCTCAGAATGAAAGACTTACAGCGTGCTTCTTGCGGCTATAACATATCTGAAAGCTGAGATCTGAGACACAGTTTCGATCAGAGTGCCAAAATGAAAAGATGCGACATTCGCAGCTATCGAATCTATAATACCGAAAAGCTAAAAAATATAGTGAACCAAAAAAAGAAACAGATTGATCTGTTTCTTTTTTTATCTTGATATTGTTCATCTGAATATCCATCAATCAAGCTTCTCTATAGTAACATTCACCATATCCCCTATCTTCAATGAATCATCATCTGATGGAAATGATACTTCTTTGAAATTCCTTGTCCTTCAATAGAAATTTCAGGACTTTCAAACTCATGAAATCAGAATCTCTTCAGTTCTTCATATCATAGGTTTCGATCTCTTTTCAACGCTTTCTGCCAATAGAAGATTTAATATATGCCATCTTCTTGCTTTTTCCTGACTTGATACATTGTCTTTGAAATTAGTTGCAGCAATAGTTCCTGATCTCTCGCTATATCTTGCGATAAAAGCAAAATCGAATTCCAGCTCTTTGAAAGCATTGACTGTATTCTGGAACTGTTCCTCTGTTTCTCATGGGAATCATACTATTATATCTGTAGATATCGAGAATAATGGGTCTTTTGATCTGAGATATTCGACTTGAGCCTTAAAATCTTCATATGTATGTTTCCTGTTCATTGATTTAAGGATATCATTGTCGCCTGATTGCAAGGCAAAATGAAGATAATTACATGTCTTATCGAGCTCAAAATGGGAATCAAGTATATCCTTGGTCATATCATGAGGATTTGAAGACGTGAATCTTATTCTATCTATTCAATCTATCTTATTTACTTCATTTAGAAGTTCACGAAACGGAGTTATAGTACTTTTCGGATTCCATCTTAATTCTCACATATTCCATAATTTCGCATTGAATTCCTTTCAATAGCTGTTCACATTCTGTCAGATAAGATAGACTTCTTTGGTTCAATTTACAGCAACTTCTCTGATTTCATCCAATATATCAATTTTTTCGCGTGATTTTTCCCTTCACCTTGTATGAGGGACTATACAGTACGTACAAAAATTATCACATCAGGTCTGAATTATGACATTCGCAGAACCTACATTTTCCTGATATTGCCTTATCTGAAGATATTCATTGAACTTCTCATCATTTCAGATATCCTTTTTGAATATGATGGAGAGGAGCTTTGTGAGAAAATTTATCTCTTCTATCCTGAAAACGAAGTCAATCTTATCAGTCCTTCAGAATATCTTATCATCCGAATTTAACACAGATTCATTGCTATCAAGGAATTCTATATTTTTCGTCGCTTCCCTATCACCTTTGAAATCATATAATTTCTGATTCAATCAGGTTTTTCTAACCATACAACCTGAAATTCAGATAATCATCTTTTTTCAAGTTATCTTTTCTTCTTTCCTTAAATCGTTTATCATTCAAAAAACCTTGTCTTCTCATTTTTTTCTGACACTGCATGTATTGAAAATGACAAGATCCGCATCCTTCAAAGAACTAACCTTCTTGAATCAGCTCTGCAACAGCACCATATTTATCTTCTCCGAATCAGCATAATTCATCTGGCATCAGAAAGTCTGCAAAAAATAATTCATTATATTCATTTTGGTTAAAATCTCAGTTGTTCCATTTTATGGTTTTTTATTTTTTTTCAACTTTACTTAAATATAAATTACAATCAATAAATCGTAATATTCAATTCTTTATAATTAAAACATAAATTGTAAATTTGAATTTTTACTTTTTTTGATATAATTCAAGAAAATAAATGCTAAAAATATAAATATGGATATATTCTGCAAGATAATCAATAAGGAAATACCTTCAGATCCGGTTTACGAAGACGAAAACTATATAGTGATAAACGACCTTTATCCTAAAGCCCCGATTCATATGCTGATAATTCCAAAAAAACATATAGAATCGATCTCATCATTGGATGATTCTGATAGCGATATCGTCTGATGAATGTTCACTCTTGCAAGAGATCTTGCAAAGGAAAGATCAATAGACTGATATCAGCTGAAGTTCAATGTATGAGAAAAATGATGACAGGTCATATTCCACCTGCATCTGCATTTTCTGGCAAATTAAAGAAATGATCCACTATAAATTATTTTAAATCCTTAATTTAAGAAACAGTGTCAAAAAACAAGATAATATTTGCAATAATCTGACTTGTGTCAGTGGTTTTGCTGTTGATTTGAATTTCCGCATTAGGATCAAAACCTACAGTTGTAAAGGATACATGACCTAAAGACTTCAGCGTTTGGGTGGTCGGTGATGAGACCGCTTGATATTCAGACATAATAACATGATTCAAGGAACGATTCCCCCAATACAACAAAAAAAATATAAAATTCACGAAATTTGCTTCTTATGAAGATTATGAGAAAACCTTGCTGACTGTAATGGCAGACTGAAACTGACCTGATATACTTACCATAAACAATAACTGATGAGAACTTCTGGAATGAAAGATTTCTGCAATCCCAGGTACAAAGATAAATATAGAGGAATTCCAAAAAAGATATAATAAAGCTTTTGATGACCTTATAATAAGAAACAAGGAGAAAAATGAAGAATGAGATGACGTGGTTAAATCATACCTCAAATGAGTTCCTCTCTGATATGAAACGCTTTGAATCTTCTATAATTGGAAACTTGTAAAGAATGTGCCGCTGACTTGGGCTGATCTTGACGAAGAGATAAGCTCCTCTAGCTGATGAACCGATTATTCCACTGTAGCATTATGACTATCTTGAAAATATATCTTCAATGCTGCGGATGTGTTTTCTGTTTTCCTTCTTCAGAAATGAACGAATACATATAAGAATATGAAGCTTAATAATTCTCTTTTGGCGCTAAAGGCTTACGAATCATATTCAAATGACCCGAACAATAATCTGATGCCTTTTAAGAAAGAGATGGATAGCCTGTGATTCACTACGGTAGATCTGTTTGTAAGATGAAAGATATGAATGATAATATGATACCCTTCATTATTGAAAGAAATAGAATTGGCAATAAAAAGAGCTTCATGAAATACTGAATTGAACGAGAGATTTTTAAGGTCATCTGAATTGCCTCAGATATCGCTTAAATGAAAAGATGATAAGGTAAATCTCATCAATATAATCAACTATAATTACCTTGCCATATCAAAATTGACTCAAAATGAAGAGATGGCTTATAGTTTCCTTAATTATCTTACAAGACAGGAAACCCAAGAAAAGTATCTGAAATCCTTCACATATTATCTTCCATCACTGAAAGCATTGGAATGAGGAAGATTGGAAGAAGAGATGAGTAAGACATTCGACAGGGTCAAATATTCAAGCTTTCTTGTTGATAGAGTATCATTGTCAAGCTTTGATAAATGACTTAAGACTGATTTCGATAATTATTTCAATAAGAATCTCTGAGAGAATATCTCTGAAGATTCTTGATCGGAAAATGATCCAGAAACCCCTAAAACAAGGGATAATTCAGATATGTTAGGAAATTGAATAAAAAACATAGATTGTAATAAGAGTCATCTTATTGACTTATCTTGATTCGATCAAGAATGTAAATAAACGTATTTTTTGCATAATCGTAAATATTATGCTAGAATCAATGAGTAATATTTAATAATTTTAATAAGATGAGTATTTTTCAAAAGCAAAAATTCAATCTGTATAAACTATTGATTATATTTAGTTTTTTCGTTTCGTTCTGAATCGGCTATGGTGCTTCGATATTCGAACTGAACAATAATGACCAGATAATCTATTGTAAGGATTGAGATGATTGTAGTATTGAAAAGTGAGTCAGTATCGTAAAACAAGATGTACAAAACATTGAAACGGAGAAGAAGTTTTCCAATTATATCCAGGATATCACTGCATACCTGATGTTTTTCGTCGCTCTTATCTGAGTTCTCTATATAATATATGCTTGATTCAATATCCTGACTGCATGATGAAATGAAGAGAATGTCAAAAAATCAAAAAAGAACATTTCAAATGTCGCAATATGAATAGTGATAATATTTTTGGCGTATTCAATTGTATCATTCATAATTAAAGTGCTGAATGACTCATCTACGGTTTATATGCCAAGCCTTGTGGATAGAACCTATGCGTATACCACAAATGATAAAAATACCTTCGACGAATACAAGAAATGAGTTGAGCTTCTGACAAGCCAGCTTGAAAGGGATTACAAGATAAATTGAAGCCTTGATTCAGCCAACCTTGATAGGTTAGAGACGTTCGTCAATTGAGCGATAAGCACTTTTCCTGACAACAATGACTTCGTTTGAAATAATAGCATAGCGAAGAATCTTCTTATCGCAATAGATGTCGTTAAAGCTGCTCCTGATTCTGAAACAAAAATCACAGAGCTTGCAAAGAAAATAAATGAATTCGTAAACAAAACAAAGATTCCTAGGATCAGCGCTAAAATCGTTGCAAATCCTACATCTTGAAATGCACCATTGACAACAAGCCTTAGGGTTGCTGAAGTCATTGATCCGTCATGAGTTACTGTACCTAGCAGCAATTATATATGGTGGCTGAAAAATTCGGATTGATCGAAAAATATCCTGTGAACGTGACCTTCGATATCATATACATTCAAAAGCGAAAGGACATATATAGTGAATCTTGATATAGTCTCGGCCAGCAGGAACTCGAAATGAAAAATAGACACTCTTCCGTTTTCCTCAAGTATAAACATAAATGTAATGCCGAAAATCTGAACGATTTTTTTTTATATCAACTGAATTAATGTTTCGGATTTAGATAGATTCAAGATAACACCTCAGATATGAAAATCATGAATCATCATAGATGCGACTGCAAGCCAGGCTGCATGATGATCGACATTCACAAGAACAATATGGGATTTCGGAAATGGTAATACTACTTTTTATGACCTTTATCCAAGGATAGAAAAGCAGTACTATATGAATGAAGGAATATACAAGCTTAAGCTGAAAATTCAGACGAATGAGAATAAGGAAATAACAAAGAATCTTGAACTTGAAGTAAGGGATCCTATAGCTGCTATCAAGGTAAGCAAACTTACATGATTTGTCTGAGAGGATTTCAAGATAAGCACAAACACATATTTCATGCCTTGAAAATTGAATTATGAATGGAAGATAATCGATCTAACTAATGATCAGACTCTTCTGACATCTTCAAAGGAAAATATATCATATAAATTCCTCAGGACCTGAAAATTCAGCGTTAGGCTAAAATCTACAGCTCCTTCTTGAAAGGAAGATACTGATACGAGAGTGATAACCATTGAATCAAGGAATCCGATCTGATCTTTTACAGCTAAAATGAAGAATTCTGAAGCCCCTAATACTGTTTTCTTGGATGCAACACAAAGTTTTGATCCTGATACATTCAGCAGCTCAAATCTTAAGTTCAGCTGGTATATGGATTGACAGAAGGTTGACCTTGAAAATTCAAGCCGTGACTGAAGCTTATGAAGCTATACTTTCGATACGCTTTGAGTTCATAAGATATTATTGGAGATATCCAATGATGAATGAAAGACAGTAACTGTGAAAAAAGATGTCACTGTTACTTCATTGCTTTCAATAAAGCTTAACTTCACACCGAAAATCGTCCAGATGTGAAAATCTGTTGCATTCATAGCTGAATCGAAAGAAGCAAATTCATATGAATGGAAATTTTGAGACTGAACAACTGAAATCAGCCAAAACTGAAGAATGTACCATACATACAGCAAATCATGAAATTTCACTGTAACTGTCATAGTCAAATGAGATAAATCAACAACAAATTCAATTTCAAGAAAAATATATGTCACTTATTGAGATAGTCCTTTTGCTCTGATAACCCTTAAAAAAGAGAGTTCTGAGATATTTGAGACATCAGGTGTATGTGATTGAAAAGATGCATATATAATAGACAGATCAAAACCTATAGAGCTTTCATGAGAAGAAAGCATAAATATAGATTGAACAAATAGCGGATTGGATTATTCATGGACCTATCTGGGTAAGATATCCACACAGAAAAAGGCTAATTTCAAATTCGATGAATTATGATGTTTCCCTATCTCTCTTGTTGTAAAGAGCCAGAAAACATGAAAGATCCATAAGAATATCTCTTATGTTAAGGTTGAAAACCTTCCACCAAAAATTACATGACTTTCCATAGCAACAGCAAATATTGATAGTGATCCTGTCGTAGTGAAAGTGACTGCAAATAATCCTAAAGATGAGGATGGGGTCATAGTTTCATATCTTTGGTATTATTATACCGATTCTGATTCTGAACCACAGGATTATAGGATTACAAAAAACCCATATTCAACTTTTGTTCTACCGAAGATTTCAGGAAAATATTATTTCGTACTGATAGCTGAGGATTCAAATTGAGCAAAGACAAATACGGATGAAGCATCTGAAGACAGATATTTCATAACATTATCATCAAATAACATAAACACACCGATAATCGACCTTTCTACTGATAAGACATCGATTGCAGTATGAGATGAAATCAATTTCAGGCTTTGAGTGAAGGATATATTATGAAGGGATATCTCATCCAAGATAGAATATAAATGGGATTTCGATTGAGACTGAATATATGATGAGACCACATCGACACCGCAGATAAAGCATAATTATATGACTCCTTGAAACTATAACTTTAAGGTTAAAGTTACATACAAAGGTGTTTCAAATACAAAAAACCAACAAATATTTGTAAAGAATAATCTTAAGCCAAATTTCGAATATTTCGCAATATGAAGCAAGCTTATCCTTTTCAATACGACAAGCTGATTATATAATACCGCTTCTTGGAATCTTTGAAATTCAATATTGTCTGATAATCTTGATTATTTCGTTTATGATTTCTGAAAATGAGATTTCACATCAAAAGCAACTTTGAAGGTTTTTGACTGAAGCGACAGCAAGGAGATGACAGCTTTCGTTAAAAAGGATATAATAAACAGCCTTAAGATAAGGAAATCAGCGAATAACCTAATATATTTCACTTTCCCTATAATCGAAAACTGAACAATAAAAGTGAAGGATGCCAAAGAAAAGGTTTTCGTATATCTTTGAGAATCAAAATGAAATATAACAAAATATTGCGTTGATACGGATATATCATTGGATTCTGATTTGAATTGAACCGCTGACGACGACTGTGATAATAAGACTTCAACTTCATTCGAGAAATGAGAGCCGTTTGTAATAAAGGATTTGGTTGTAAATTCAAAAAGCAAGACTGTCAGATTCTCAATCTTCGAAGGAAATAATCTTATTGAATTCAAAGATATAAAAATGGAATTCGGATTCTTCACTGAACCGAAAAAATCAGAAGAACCAAAGATCAGTACTGAGATTTCAGAGCAAGATAAGATAAATCTTGAACTGATAAAGGATCTTATAAAGAAATCAGGAAAACAGAATGAAGTTAAGATGATGCAGAACTTATCTGCAATCCAGGATAATTGGTTTGACGATAGAGAAAAAACCAAAGCTATAATAGATTTTGAATCGTATGTGGATTGATTAACTCTTGATCAGAAGATCAAAGATGAGTTCTATAATCTTCTGGAGAATCTTCTGGTAAAGCAGGATCAGGTTAAAGATGAGATAACCGTTGCTGTAAAGATATTGAAATCATTGATTCCGAAATCAAATCCGAATTATGACAGTATAATGAAAAATATAGATGAGATATTGTCTCATCCTGTAAATACGAAATTAAACAAAGATCTGTGAACATCCATACTTGAATATGTCAAGAATGATTCAAATATCGATAATAAGGATAAGCTTATAATAAGATCCCAATTGGAAGCAATAATATATTGATGACAAGCTAATGTTCCTAAGGAGATTTCAGAGCAGACAAATGCTGAACAAGGTTCTGCATTAATATGATTCATCGTCTGATTCGTGAAGTTGTTCTGATATCTTATATTGGCGATATTATGAGTCATAGCAGGTTTCTTCATCTACTTCAAGATAGTGAACAGAAATGAAAACCTATTGTTCCAAGATTTCCTTATCGAGAAATTCCTGAGAGAAAAGGCAATTAGTCCTGATGCTCCAGTTGAAACCTTTAAGAAAAAAGATGATGTTCTTGATATTGTAAACAAAGTTGTTGAAATCAAAGCTATAGAAGAAGAGAAAAAGCCTGAGGAATTAATCAAGGAACCTGAAGTAATAGCAGAGAATACAACATCTCAAGCTATACCTGATTGGCTGAAAAGCTCTAGCACTGAAGATGTTTCAGTCGGGTCAATCCCCTCTTTCACTGAAACTGTTACAGAAACACAAAATACAGATGAACAAGCTGAAGAGAAAGAAACTGGAGAGAAGAAGGAATTAAGCTTCGATGAAAATGAAATGCCAAGCTGGCTTAAATGAATGGACGCTTGAGAAATACAAAAAGAAGTGCATGAAGAGCTTACAAAAACAGATACCAAAGAAGAGGAATCAGAACAATCTCCAGCAATAGAGGAAACATCTGAAGAGAAAGAAGCTGTAGCTGCTGACTTGGATGAATCAGATCTTCCTGACTGGCTTAAATGATCTTTTTCAGAAAAAACTGAGGAAGACAAAGAAGAGATTGAAAAGACTTCTGAAATAGAAGATGAAACAATCCAATCTCCCCTTCTGCAAGAAGAATTCTCTGAAGAGAAAGAAGCTGTAGCTGCTGACTTGGATGAATCAGATCTTCCTGACTGGCTTAAATGATCTTTTTCAGAAAAAACTGAGGAAGACAAAGAAGAGATTGAAAAGACTTCTGAAATAGAAGATCTTCCAGTTGCAAAAGTTAAAAAAGCTCCGAAGAAAAATACTGACAATGAAGATATTGTTCAAGAAAAGCCTACATCTGTCAAAAAACCTAAGAAAAACATACCCATAGAGAATTCTGATGAGTTACCTGAATGGTTAAAATAATCAAATGACCAAGGATGAATATCATCCTTGGTCTATTACATTTTAATAAAAAAATATGAGCGACAACAATGAAAATAGCATGCTATCACAGATATTAGCTACGCCAGACAGTGATAAATGAAATGAGGAAGAAACATTAGCTGACAAAGAAAAAACAGTTGAGGAAACGACTAAAACCGAGGAATCTGATAAAACAGAAGAGTCTGGACAATGAACTTCTGAAGATTGAAACAATGACGATAAGAATAAGACACCTAAAAAAGAAGTGAAGAGCAGCCTTAAATGACAGGATTTCGCAAGAATATTCTGAGCCATATTTATAGTTTCTTGAATATTCTTCTGAGCATTCCTTGCTTATATCGTATTCAATCCATGACAAGCTCAGTTTTTCATCTCATTGTGAATCAAACCACAGGATATCAAAGCATTGCTTGAAAAGCTTGTAAATTTCTCTTTCTGATTCATCACCTTCGCCATATCTATAGTGTGGATAATGTTCCTGTTCAAGGCAATCTTAACAAAGAAAGAATTCAAAAAGAAAAAAACAATATCGATCATACTATCGATAATCATATGAATAACCCTATTTTCATGAATAACATTGTGGGCATTCCTTATTCAAAAGATATGAGCGACAAATTATATAAATCCGAACTGATGAATAATCATATATGACAATGATAAGCTTTTGTCTGATAAATTCAAGGATAGTTCTATATTATCCGCTTATAATAACCTGATCTGACCATTCACACTTAGATTCGATTTTAAATCAGATGTCGATTATTATGGTAAATATCTCGATATCGAGTCATATGAGATAGATTTCAATTGAGATAATAAGATAGATAAGACCTGAGTGAATCCTGCAAATGAAGATTCGATAATATATAATTATGACAAAAAATGAGTCTATAAGCCAAAATGAATCTATAAATGAATAGATTTGGTTACATGAAAGGAAAAAGAGATTTCAATGAATTTTCCTGATATAAACATAATAGGTATAGTCAAGATAGAAGAAAAGCCACAGAGACTATGATGAAAGAAAGTAATCTTCGATGCGAGCGATTTAAGGGAAATCTGAAAGATAAGCTGGTTTCTAGAAGATAACAACACAAACACGCCTGATTATGAATGATATAAATATTCTCCAAAGATATTCACAAAGGAAAGCCTTGTGTGCATGAACCTATATAACAATATGAAGCAGACAAATAGCTGTGACAAGATATATGTAATAAAGACATCGGACGAATGAGGAAAAAACGATTGAACCATAACATATGAACAAGATATAATAAATCCGCTGACATTGAAGTTCAGCGTAGATATGAAGGATAAGGATAAGATATCCTCATATAAATGGCTTATTGATGATACTAATATCATTACAGATCAAGAAAGCCCTGAATATCCATTCTTGAACTATTGAAAACATAATGTAAAGCTTACTATGACAGATTATATCTGAAACACTTCAGATCTGCAATTGGATATAACAATTAGGAAACCTCTTGTCCTTGTTAAAGCTGATGTCAATGTAGACCCATTAGGTATAAATAATTCGCTTTTAAGGATAGAGGATGAGAAGTGAGTTTCACTTGTCGATAAGACATATAAGAAAGAATTAAGGGCATACTACATAAAATCCGATATACCTAAAAAACTTAACTTCAATGTGAATTATGTAAAGGTAACAGATAATACATATGAGCTTACAAATGCAGAATGGGATTTCGATTGAGATGGAAAATATGAGAAAATCTGAAAGAATGTTTCATATGAATTTCTTGAAAATAAGAAATATACGATCAAGGTTGAATATACATTCGAATCTAAATTAAAGAACAGCATACAGAAAATAACTGAAAACATAATCATCGAATGAACCAAAAAAGAATTCGATTTGAATCTTAAAGTTGTACAAGAAGCAGAATATGCTCCAACAGTCGTACATATAGACGGTTCTGCGAGTCAGGTTAGTGAATGAAGTATAGTAAAATACAGTTATGATTTCTGAGAATGAAAATCCCCTATAGAATGAGATGCAAAGATTGATTATAAATATAACTTTCCTTGAGAATATATAATCAAGCTGACTGTAACCAAAAATAATTGAAAAAAGGAATCTATAACTAAAAAGGTGATCCTGAAATGAGCTTCTAAGGACCTGATAATCAATTCTTCAGTAAGTTATACATATGTATGAAAATCAGTTGATTTTGACACTATATGATCATTATGACAGATAGAAAGCTATTCTTGGAATTTCTGAGATTGACAGAGTTCATCAGATGCAAATCCAACACATACATATGAAGCAGTTTGAACATACAGGCTGAAACTCACTGTGACATATTCAGATTGAACAATCAAGACATGAGATAAAGTGATTGATGTAAAAGAAGATAACTGAAGCTTATAATTTAAATGATATAATAAAAATCCTCCGAAATGGAGGATTTTTATTATATCAAGAATTAGAATTTTGTTTTCCAGTTTGTAAGGGTTGTCTCTAGATTTATCCTATATGGTCAGTTCTTCTTAGCTGAATCCCTCCATTCCGCTATACTGCTTACCTTGATCTCATTCAATGGATCAATCACTTCTATATGAATCTTTCTTGTGAAAATAGAAACACATCCTGTACTCAAGCTTGAAGTGCATTTTGTGGAAAAGCTTCATGATTGTGTTATAAGTCAATTAGCATCATAATATACAGGGAATTGTGTCGATCATGTAAGATATAATAAGGATCAGATTTGTTCAATCGCATAATCTCACGTTGGATAATTCTTCAGTGTTGCCAAGGTTGATCATATGCAATTTACGTCATAAGCTTTTACAAACCAACAGTAGCTGTAATCGCTTGAGAATTTTATCCAATTCGTATCTCTGATATTTATGACCGATTCGATTCAGTCTCTTGCTATATTTATGGCTTTTATCTTATTCTCTGTAGTTGTTGAAAGGATCTGTGAGCTGTTCAATATCGAAAATGTTCATACGATTCAAAATGTCAAAATCACAATAACTACTACAACCTCGATTATTGAATTTCATTTATTCCCCATTTTTAGTGTATTATCAATTATTGCTTCAAGTTGAAGATACTGTACCTGTATTTGTGATTTCTTCCTGAACATAGGATTCCTTGACTATAGTGAACAATCCTGTATTCAATAATTCATCATCTTTTCAGTAATATTTTATGGTATATAGGTTGATTCCATCATTCATTGTTCCGTAATCCTTATTTGCAAAATAATACCACGTAGTAGAGAATTGTGAGAACTTCGTAAGCCTGAATCAGTTTATCGTAATGTATTTAACAGCAGGAGAACTTATCCTTCATGCAATCTTGACGATATTATCAGAGGTTTTGAAAGGGTTTTCAGCAGGTTCGATGATCTTGAAATCCTTAGATGAGATAGGATATGTCGTAACTCAAGGCTTCTCATCTTCCTTCTTATCTGTTTTAGAGCTTGAATAGACTACAAAAACTCATTTTGCCAAAAGATTGTTATCCTTATCATAAGCCTTGTAAACAAGATTGTTTATCTGAGAATCAAGGGCAAATCATTTAAGTGCAAATGTCATCTCAGGCTTGTTCAATGAAACCTCCTTGTCATTAAGGGTGATTTTTTCTATATCCTGTGAAATAATCTTTCAGTCAACATCAAGGCTTGATCAATCGATTGTAGATTCATCAGTCGGATTATTGAAGATCAGCAGTTTCTGATTCTTCTGTGATAAAGATCAGCTTAAGCTACTTCAAGATCATGAAACTGATCAAGATGATTCTTTTTCAAGATAGCTTCATCAATTATGCTTTACGAAAAAATCTTCTGTCTTGAATATGTCATCGATCGGCTCTATCTTATCATTCATATTAAGGCTTGAATCATTCAGATCGTTATTCATGATCGTAAGCTTCTGTCATACTCATAGCTCAGTTGATTTCGGATCCTTGGAATCATCATTCAAGATAACCTTAACATTTCATTTCAATACGAACACATTGCTTGCTATTGCATTTTGTGAAAACGCGATGACAGAAGAATTATTCGGAAGTATCTTTATATTCTTTAATTTTATCTCAATGTCATCACTTTTGATCTCTCACCAAAACTGGGCATTAAGAAGGGATAAAACTTGTTTTCATGAGATCAGTCATTCATATCTTAATTCTCAAAGCCTATCAAGATAGAAATTCGAATCATTTCAATCGATATTTATTTTAGCCTCTCAGACAGAAACTTGCATCTTATTATCAGTTGAGAACATCTTAGTCTGGGAATCTATAAGCTTTTTTGAATCTCAAGACATGTAGATATAGATTTCAGAGCTTTGCTGATTTGGGCTTATATTTATATATTTTCATGATCTCACGGAATTATCGTTCGTTCATCAGAATATAAGCTTTACGACCAAGATAATGACTCATAGGGCTATGATCATTGGCAGTATGAAAGATGAGTAATTTGCTCTTACGTCTCTATTTCGCATTCTTGTCATAAGAAAAGGCTTGTTAAAATATATTTACAAGCCTTAATATAACCATTTTTTAGCAGTAATCAAGAAAAAAATTAGAGCTTATTATAATATTCTGTCAATTGTGGGATAATTTGTTTCTTTCTGGATATCCTAGCTCATAAATCGGCTAAATTATCGGATGAAGCCACTCAGAAAACATCTTTTACTATTTTCTCGTCATGTTCATCAGAAATGATTGTAATATTTTTCTCATTCAATATATCGACGACGGAAAGGATTATAATATCCAGTCGGTTTTCAGATTTGATCTCTTGCATCTTTGAAACTATCTCAGTCTTCCTGTTAAGCGAATAATCAGGATTAGTTGTTTCTATAGTCCCTGCTCATATCTTGAAATTTCAGACATCGAATTCCTTATAATCCAATTTTATCAGATCCCCTACGGAAATATCTCATAGGTCAGATTTCGCATTGAACATCTTCAATGCATATCATTCAAGGTCATCTATCAAAGCTATCTTATTCAGCTCCTCTATAGCCTTAACGTCTTCTGATGTCGTTGTAGGTGATCTGAATAGAAGGGTATCTGAAATGATTGCAGAAATCATCAAAATCGCATTTGTCTTGGATATCTCAAACGAAGCTTCCGAATACATCTTATATAACAGAGTATTTGTCGAACCGATATTCTCGAATCTTACAAAAATAGGCTTTGATGTTGATAATGCTCAGATCTTATGGTGGTCTACGATATATTCAAGGTCAAGCTCATCTATATTATCTACGGTTTGTGATTTCTCATTATGGTCAACCAGGGCTATCTTTGAAGAAGCCTCAAAACCTGTTGATAATTCAGGAACATCTGCTCATACATTATCGAATATGAATCTGGTCTCATTATTCAGCTCTCATAATCTGAAAGCCTTTGCCTCGACTCATGATTTCACAAGATATTCAGCGAAAACAAGCGCTGATATAATGGAATCCGTATCAGGAACCTTGTGTCATATTACATTTACGATGCTCATATCAAAAATTTAACAAAATAAAACGTGCTAATTATATACAATATAATTTTTTTTCAACATGAAATAATCAGTATGCTACGGATTATTTTGTCTTAACATATGCAAGATAAGCTCAAGGAAAAAAGATTATAGCGAAAATTCAAAATGACACTATAAGTGACATGGTTGAGCTGAAGTGCAGAAGATTATGAAGAAGCATATTCGAAAAAGAAGCGATGACTCATAGGAATATGATCTTTATCGTATAAGACGGCATGAAATTGAATCTGAAGATATGGCGTGAAACGATATAGATATAAACCAGCATAACTATTTGTGAGATAAGTGTTGCTATCGAAGATCAGATGAATGAAAATTTCGGTATCAGCGCAACATTAAGGATGATATTAAGGATTGTAAGATAGAAATTCACTTTAAGCAGCCTTCATTGCTCATTGTTCGCGATAAGGATATATGTGAATATGGATGAGATGAAGCAGAACAGGAAGACGAAAACCACTATATTGAACGAATCAAGGGAATTGTAGATATATTTCGTGTGATCAAGATATTCCTTATTTGCAACAAGAGACAATATACCGAATCAGTTTGCGAGAGAGAAACCCACGATAGCTATTCAGAAAGCGAAAAGCAGCTTATATGATCTCGAAACAAGAGAATACATCTCTTCTGATTCCTTCTTCTTTATAGCATTTGTAAACAATGGAAGCATCGATTGGAGGAAAAGTCATCCAAAGAGCATTCAGACCTCTACTATCTTCATAGGAACAGAATAAAGTCAGATGCTTGTATTCACTATGTTCTTGTCTTCCATAAGAGAAAGGATTATGACATCTATCTTAAAATATACTACATTCAGGAACATAGCGATTCAGTATGGTATCGATGTCTTAACGAGATTCTTTATATGAGCAAGATCGAATCAGAAGCTTATCTTTTCGACTTTCCTTGAATACATGTAGATTATTGATGTCATGACTATATTTCAGAACACTCAAGCGAACATCAGCCAAAGGAAAGATTGGAACTGCAGCGAAGGGTCAGACGCAACCATCGCTTTCGGAAACAGGACAAATATGACCAGTAGAACAAAAGCAAAATTAGATAGCTTTCAGACTGTTGTCGATATGAATGAGAATTCTGTCTTAAGATATGCCTGAAGAAGCGAAAGTATAGCAGAATTCATAAGTCAGAAGAATACGAAGAACGATGTTATGAATATAGAATACAGTGCAAGCTTTGAATTATATCATGGAAGGAAATATGCGATTCAGACCGACAAAAATATTATCGCTATTCAAAGAGACATCCTTATAGTCATCATATTTCAGATTATTTTCTGGACTATAGCCTTATTGTCCTTATTTGCTGAAATCTCCCTTATGGTGATCGTAAAAAGTCACATATCTGCGATAACGGCAAAAATAGAAAGGTAATTATATACCTTGGAATATAGCCCATAATCATCGACTGAAAGATAATTGGTCAATATCTTTATAAGGAAAATGCTTATAAATGCTGTTGAAACCTTTCATGCAAGTTGCGCTATCGTATTGAAATATACTTTTTTTGTAGCCATTATCTGATATCGTTCTTAATAATTCAATTCCTTTACTTCAAATTGCTTTCAATCCGTCAATGTCAGCAATATCTTCCCATCTATCAATTCCATGTATTTAACATCAAATTCAGTTTCGAACACAATTTTTCTATCTCTTGTAGAGATATTGTTCAATATCAGCTTGTCCTTTCAATTATCATTAAAATTCAATATGCTGAGCTTGGATCTATCCTTCTTGCTTATAAGTCATAGCACATTATCATTTCAAAGTATTATATAATCATTGAATACGGTGTTCTTTATTCATGTATTTGTCTTAAGGTCATATATATAAGTCGAATCTTTGGTTTTAAGAAGAAGCTTATTATCTTCGATGCTGCTCTTCACATAGATGAAGTCATCCTTTATGCTTATGGAATAGTTTATTTTAGAGCTTATATCAAAAACAAAGCTCTCGCCCTCGGCATTGATAAGAATAAGTCAATCATTCTTATTAAAGAAAACCTTGCTTATGACTTTCTCTCACAGAAGAAGTATGTTTTTCTCCTCTCAGGAAACGGAAGAATAGATTCAGAATCAGGGATTGAACTTGTAATAATATACGATTCAGTCCTTCACTCAGATTACAACTTGCTTGTCGTTTGATTCTGCTGCTGATTTATTGAATCTCAGCAAACTTATCTTGTCTGTATTGTTCATATTATTCTCCTTAAGGAAAACCAATTTCTGGAGATTTATATTCAGGACCGATTTCTCTCATCTTATAATCTTGATGCTTTTGCTCTGAGGCTTGTATCAGGTTTTTGAAATGTTCAAAGTATAGTTTATAGGTGGAATCTTATTGAAGTCACAGACCTTATTACATGTAAGCCTATATTGGTTCTTGAATTCTCAGTTCAGCTCAACGCTCACTCAAGAGAACGATCAGACATTCAGCTCTAGGCTTCAGACATTGGCAACAAAGAAATAATAATAAGCTCAGAACAGTCAGCTGAAAATTGCAATGATGATAAATATAGCAAGGACTCTGTTTGTCATATTTGGTTTTTAAAAATAGGGCTTTACAAAAAACTGTAACTTTATAAACTAGAACATAATATATTTTTTTTGATAAAATCAAATTAAATGAACATAGAACTAAAACTTATTCTCGATAAATTCAAATCAGGCGAAGGTATTCCTCCGCTTCTTGTTGATAACAAAGATATATGTGAAATCATCAACTATCTTAATGATACAAATATATTGTCTATTCATGAAATAGAAAATGAATATATGCAAAATATATTTCTGTTCAAGACAGAAGATAAGAGCTTCAAGATAGAGTTAGCAAGGGAAATCATAGAAAAGGCAAACATCAGGTCATCATGAGATTTCAATATATTCGTGATAGAGGAAATCGACAAATTCACCGACCAGACAGCCAATAGTTTCCTTAAGCTCTTCGAAGATGTGCCTGATGGGATATTATTCCTGCTTACTACGAATTCCAAGGAAAACCTCCTTGAAACGATATCTTCAAGGATTCTGTTTTTCAGCAAGAATTCGAACATACACGAAATCGATGTTGAGATAAAGGATAAGATAGATAGATTCTTTTCCTGAGATAAAAACGATCTGATAAAATTCCTGTACAGCTCAAAAATAGAGAAACACGAATATATAGCGATTCTTGAATATCTGAAGGAAAAATATAAGAGAATACCGTTAAATGATACTAAGATTCTGGATATAATAGAGGAATCAGCCAAGAATATCTACTCCACAAATGCCAATCCGAAATGGATACTTGATAAGGTGTTGCTAAATCTATAAAAAAAGAAATTATCTGTTCATTCAGAACTCAATCCCCTCTTTCTCGAATTCATCCTTCATAAGTGAGATTATCTCAGTCTTATTCTTAGGCAGATCCCCTTCTGCGCTTATCTTCAATGAAGCATTCAATATCAGTCAGTTATCTATATCAAGATTCAAAACAGTCTCTTCTATGAATCTGTTCTTTTCAAGGTTTTTAACGATCTTTTCCATGGATTTCCTTATGGAATCAAGCTTTGAAGTTCATGTGATATTCATCTTCAGCTCTATTCTCTTGAATTTCTGCTGGCTCAGATTCTCGACTATCTCAGATATCACGAACTTGTTAGGAATATAGACGAAATTCCCTTTCTTATCTATCAGCTTTGTATTGCTCAATGTTATCTCGGAGACATTTCATTCATAGCCCTTGATCCTTATGCTGTCCCCTATCTTGAAGTTCTTGCTGAAAACAAGCGTAAGGCTTCAGAAAAGGTTAGTGAATGCTTCCTTCCCTGCCAATGCCAATATCACTCATCATATTCAAGCTCAGGTCAGAAATGCGCTTATGTTTATTCATAGAAGGTTTATTGTGAATAGGATTCAGATTACCCAAACAACAATGGTGGATATATTATGGAGCAATGGCAGTATCTTCTTTCATAGCGAATCTCATTTCACCACTTTTCAGAAGATCTTCAGAAATATGAAGTCCACAATAACCGTCACTGCATAGGTGATTATGATAGCTCAGATTATAATCATCGCATTATCCAGATAATAAGGCTTGATTCCGTTAAAATGAACCATATCCTTGAAATAGAGATAACCGGAAATGATGAAAACAAAAAGAGCCAGACTGAAAAATATTTTCTTTAGCATATGATTTTATTAGTGTTAACTCACACAGGATACAGAATTTTCTGAAACATAAAACAAAATTGTATTGACAAATATTATTTTTCATTATAAATAGGCATATCAATACTAATTACAAACGATATGAATCTTAACTACAAACTGGTTTTGCCCGCCGTAACATTGATGGCATGAATCGCAGTCTGAAACTTAATGAAAGACACCAGAGAAAACGCTGAGAGCATCTTATCAGAAGGTGAAACAATAGATTTCACTGCAAATAAAAAAGAGGTAACGGATATGATATATTACTGATCGCTTCTGAAGGAGATGAATGGCTGATTCTGATTCGAGACCATCAAAGTCGAATGAAATACTATGTATGTATTCACCTATATAACAGACAAGAACATTAAAAAGAAACATAATTTATGATTCGATAGTTTAGATGTTCTGTATGCTTATGTAAAGAAAGTTTGCGAGGAAGAGGAAAAGAAATAAAGAAAATCTTAAATAAAAAATTGATTTTTCATTTTTTTTAAATAAAGTGTGCAGGCAAAAAACATATGGATTGATAGCTCAGCTGGTAGAGCGGCGCCCTCTTAAGGCGATGGTCGCGGGTTCGAATCCCGCTCGGTCCACCATTAGAAAGAACCAATCAAATTTTTGTACAAGATACTCAGAAGCCAGATAGATACGTCTATCTCGAATATGAATTTAAAAGAATCTAGGGTAAAACCTAGATTCTTTTTGTATACTTATATATAACTTAAGATTTACCCCAATATAATATAGTATGATTTTTCTGAAAGAACTAATCAAATTTTTATACAAAAAAGTTTTTTGAAAGTTGTCCGAAGTTTATTTAAAAGTGTCCAGTGTTTTTTGAAAGTTGTCCGAAGTTTATTTACTCTTTCCAATTTAAATATATTTCAGCAAAAAACAAAAATATGAATTGCCTTAAATAAGCAAATAAAAAATAATTAATCTTATAGGAAAATAAATAAAACACTCACAAAAAAATATATTTTATGAGTGTTTTATTTTAAAAGGTATCAAATATATAAGTACTAGCATGAATATATATTTAATCAAATTTTTTTGCAAATATATATTTAACTTATTTGATATTGAATCAATATATCCTTATATATGCGTCTAAGTTTGAAGTTGCAGTATTTTCACTACTACCGTTTACTTTCATTAGTTGTTTTATAGCTTCTAACCTAGTCATTCAATCGTATATTCATTTGTCTTTTGTTATTTCAGTC
Source organism: Candidatus Altimarinota bacterium (assembly GCA_028685185.1). Lineage (GTDB taxonomy): Bacteria > Patescibacteriota > Gracilibacteria > BD1-5 > UBA2023 > JAQUEK01. The sequence continues at coordinate 703 of JAQUEK010000002.1, read as the reverse complement.
TTTTGCTGTTCTTTTGTTAAATTATTAAAAGCTTCTGTTTCCTTTATTGCTTCATTTGAACCACCAGTTCATATTCAAGCTGTTCAAATAATAGTTCAATCACTTAATGTTGTATTAGATATGTTATTATTTCAACTATTTTCTGAACCTGATCAATAATTATTTTTTAACTTTAATCAGTAATTCTTTATTAATGAATTGAGTAGGCTTTCTGCATCTTTTGCATTTCTATAACTTCATTCCTTTATTATATTCTTTATTGCCTCATCTTTTGTAATTCAATCATATACTCAATATTGTTTATAATTAGTTAATCTCTTTTGATCTTGAGTGAGTTTTGCAAAAGCATCTGTTTCTTTTTGTGCCTCATTTGAACCTCATACTCAAATTCAAGCAGTTCAAATAATAGTTCAATCTGTACGCATAGTATTGGTAGTATTATTTTGAATATTTTGTTCAAGATTGATTCATAGTTTAATATAGTAGGCTTTAATATTTATTAGAACAGCAACAATATTATTAATATTTATACTTTTTCTATTACTTAATTTTACTATGGCTCAATCAATTTTTGCAATTGACAGGGTCCAATATAATGACTCAGGCAACTTTCTACTCAGATGTATAAATTTAGTGAATTTTTGAAAGCTTAAGATTTTGAAAATATCATAATATAATTATCATCTGAAAAATAGATAATTGT